>NZ_CALART010000109.1 GCF_937888285.1 uncultured Aquimonas sp. | reverse complement strand
CGAGGCGCGGATGCTGCTTCGACGCCTGACCACCTAATTTGTCAACACCCTCTGAATCCAGGACCCGGCGAACCCGCCGTCTCCTCACGCGAATTTGACATCTGTCGATCGGAGCGCAGAAGCTTCGCGGCCGCTTGCGAACGCTGTCGCGATCCGCAGGCCCTTTGAAGCCGCTCCAGGCACACGCGCCACGCCCACAGGGGGATCGAATGTCCGCATCGTCTCGTACCGAGGCTGTACCCGAGTTTCCGCAGCTCATGGGGCATCCACGCCCCTTGTGGATGCTCTTCATGTCGGAGTTCTGGGAACGCTTCGCGTTTTACGGCATCCGCTGGGCAATGGTCTTGTATGTGGTCGCGCAGTTCCATGGCGGCGATGCCGCTGGTGAGCGTCCGGCCAGTGAGCTCTACGGTGCTTATCTGGCGCTGGTGTATGCAGGTGCGATCTTCGGTGGATACATCGCCGACAAGCTGATCGGCTTCCAACGATCGATCCTGCTTGGCGCGGTGATCATGGCGGCCGGACTATTCATGCTGGCCTTGCCCAGCGAGACGCTTTTCCGCCTGGGCCTTGCCACGATCATCGTGGGCAACGGCATGTTCAAGCCGATCATCTCGACCATGGTCGGCAAGCTGTACTCGCAGGCCGATGAGCGCCGCGATTCCGGCTTCACCATCTTCTACATGGGCATCAACCTCGGCGCGATGATCGCGCCTGTGGTGACCCAGATCCTCGCCGAACGCGTGTTCGGCAGCTCGGGCATGCCCTCCTACCAGGTCGTCTTCATCTCCGCCGGCGTCGGCATGGTGCTCAGCCTGTTCTGGTTCTGGTTCGGGCGCTCGCAGCTGCAGGGCGTGGGCCTGCCGCCGGAAGACGCCCAGGGCATGGGCCGCACGGCAATGGTCGCCCTGGGCGGCCTGTTGATCGGCATCCCGATGTTCTACTTCCTGCTGACCATCTCGGCCAGCGCGCTGCAGGCGGTGCTGATGGCGCTGTTCCTGATTCCCGCGGGCATGCTCGTGGTGGAGGGCGCGCGCGAGGGCAAGGTCGCCCGCGACAAGGTCGTGGCGATGCTGCTGATCTTCTTCTTCAATGTGATGTTCTGGATGTTCTTCGAGCAGGCGGGCAGCTCGTTCAACTTCCTGGCCGATCGCATCGTGGATCGCGATCTTGGCGGCTGGGAGTTCCCGGTGGCCTGGTTCCAGTCGGTGAACTCGGTCGCCATCATCACCTTTGCGCCGATCATGGCCTGGCTGTGGGTGCGGCTGGGTCGCATCAATCCATCGATCCCGCGCAAGTTCGGCCTTGGTCTGATCTTCAACGGGCTGGCGTTCCTGCTGCTGATGGTGGCGCTGTCGAGCATGGTCGACGACGCCGGCAAGATCCCGTTCTGGACTCTGTTCATGGTTTACGTCATCCAGTCGATCGGTGAGCTCTGCCTGTCGCCGATCGGCCTGTCGATGACCACCAAACTCGCGCCTGCGCGCCTGGCCGGCATGGCGATGGGCTGCTGGTTCCTGTCGATCGCGATTGGCAACAACCTGTCCGGCATCTTCGCCGGTTTCGTCAGCGGCGAGGGCGGCATGACCACCTCCTCGGCCTTGACCGGCTATACCTTCGGGTTCTGGTCGCTCGCCGGTGCCGGCGTGCTGCTGTTCCTGATCGCGCCCCTGATCAACCGCCTGATGCACGGGGTCAAGTAGCTACCGATCGACGCGGCAGGCCCGAGGCGCGAACGGCGCCCGGCCTGCCGCGCATCATCCGGCGGCGGAGCGCCATCGGCTCACTGGTAGCCGAACATCACCGCAGCCACCAGCGCCAGCGCGGCCAGCGCCATCAGCTTCAGCATCAGCGGCCAGACGAAGCGGAACCAGCGGTCGTAGGGAATGCCGGCCACGCCGAGGATGGCCATCAGCACGATGTTGGTCGGCACGATGATGTTCGACAGGCCGTCGCCGAACTGGAAGGCCAGCACCGCCACCTGGCGCTCGATGCCGACCACGTCCGCCAGCGGCGCCATGATCGGCATCGTGGCGAAGGCCTGGCCCGAGCCCGAGGGGATGAAGAAGTTCATTCCCGTCTGCATCAGCAGCATGCCGACCGCGGACAGCTCGGCTCCGACCTGGCTCAGCGGAATCGAGGCGGCATGCACGATGGTGTGCAGCACCTGGCCGTCTTCGAGGATCAGCGCGATCGAACGCGCGAAGCCCACCAGCAGGGCGACGATCGCGAGCTCGGCGGCACCGGCGCCGAAGCGCTTGGCGGTGCCGTCGGCGCCGAGGCCACCGATCAGCCCGGCCAGCAGGGCCACGCCCAGCCAGATCGCGCCAAGCTCGGTCAGATACCAGCGGTACTGCGAGATGCCCCAGACCATGGCGACCAGGGCGAACACGGTGATGCCCAGCACGGCGAGACGACGGCCGTCGAGCGGCGGGTAGTGCTGGACGGCGCGGTGGCGATCGTCCTGGATATCCGCCAGCAGGCTGGCCTGCGGATCGGCCTTGACGCGGCTGGCATAGCGCCAGACGTGGTGCGCGGTCACCGCCACGAAGGGCAGGAACAGGGCGAGCCGGTATTCCCAGCCCGAGGTGGGCGGCAGCTCCGCGATGTTCTGCGCCACCATCACCGTGTAGGGGTTGGTCCAGGCGATGCCGAAGCCGACGCCATAGCCGCAGATCATCACGCCCATCGCGGTCATGGCATCGAGGCGCATGGCCGCGCACAGCGACACCAGCACCAGCGCGAAGGGGATGTACTCGGTCGACACGCCCAGGCTGGCCGAGCCGGCCGCGAAGATGCCGGTGCCGAAGACGATCAGCAGCGCGGGCGAATGGCCGATCCACTGCAGCAGGCGACCCAGCACCGCGTCGATCATGCCGGTGGCGCGCAGCACCGAGATCGCGCCGCCGACGATCAGCAGGAAGAAGATGATGTCCTGGGCGAACGCCAGCGAGCGCGGGATCGCGGTGAACAGGCTGACCGGCGACAGCCACACCCGATCGGCGTGTTCGCTGTAGGTGCCTGGCACCACCATCATCCGGCCCTGCTCGTTGGGTGCGGTCTGGTAGCTGCCCTGCGGCAGCACCCAGGTGGCGACCAGGGCCAGCACCATGATCAGGAACAGCAGGACGAGGGTGTCGGGAACGCGGAAGCGCGTGGTCATGAGCGTGCACGGGGCTGCGGCGAGGGCCCGCATGCTAACCCGCGAACGCCGATGATCTGCAGCGGGTTTGTGAGCGCGTCGCCAGCGGTTAGAGTGCAGGCCCACGCGCCAGGACCGCCGCCCGACCATGACCTCGCACACGTATTCCGCATTGCCCCGCCCCACGCCCTTCCAGCGCTGGTCGGTGCTGCTGTTCGTCAGCCTGGCGATGTTCGGCAACTACTACCTGTACGACGCGCTGGGCCCGGTCATCGATCTGATGCGCAACCAGCTGGGTTTCAGCTACCAGCAGATCGGCATGCTGTCCTCGGCCTACAACTGGGCGGCGATCCTGGTGCTGCTGGCCGGTGGCGTGATCATCGATCGCTTCGGCACCAAGGTCGCGATCACCGTGTTCGCCCTGGTGTGTCTGGCCGGCGGCGCGCTCACCGCGCTCACGCCGCACTTCGAGATGATCCTCGCCGGGCGGTTCATGCTCGGCCTCGGCGCCGAACCGCTGATCGTCGCCGCCACCACCGTGCTGGCCAAGTGGTTCAAGGGCAAGGAGCTCAGCCTCGCCTTCGGCATGAACCTGTCGATCTCGCGCCTGGGCTCGGCCTCGGCGGACTGGTCGACCGGCTTCGCCGCTCCGCTGTATGCCAACTGGCAGGACCCGCTGTGGCTGGCGACCGGCGTGGCCGGCGTGTCGGTGGCCGCAGCGATGCTGTACTGGGTGCTGGAGAAGCGCGCCGAAGGGCGTATCGACCTCGGCCCGGGCGGCGACAGCGAGCGGCTCGACTTCAAGCGCCTGTTCGCCTTCGGCCGCAGCTACTGGTTCATCGTCGCCCTCTGCGTGGTGTTCTACTCGACGGTGTTTCCGTTCCGCACCTTCGCCATCGACTACTTCCAGCAGGCCCATGGCCTGCAGCGCGAGGCCGCGGGCCTGCTCAGCAGCCTGCTGCCGGTGGCGGCGATCTTCGCCACGCCGCTGTTCGGCCTGTGGGTGGATCGGGTGGGGCGACGCTCGCTGTTCATGGTCGCCGGCAGCCTGGTGATGCTGCCGCTGTTCCTCGCCGTGACCTACCTGCCGCCGGGGCCGGCGGTCGCCATCGCGATTCCCTTCATCGGCAGCGGTGAAGTGCCGCTGACCCTGCTGGTGGTGATGCTGGTGCTGGGTGGCGTGTTCTCGCTGATCCCGGCGGTGATGTGGCCCTCGGTGGCCTACATCGTCGACCAGCGGCGGCTGGGCTCTGCCTACGCGATGATGACCCTGTGCCAGCAGCTCGGCTGGGCCGCGGTGCCGCCGGTGGTGGGTTTCCTCAACGATCGCGGGGGGGCAGGCCCCGACAATCCCGCAGGCTACGCCGGCAGCATGTGGTTCTACAGCGCACTCTGCGCACTCGGGCTGTTCTTCGCCTGGAAGCTGTGGCGCGCCGAAGGCGGCCCGAACGGGCGTGGCCTCGACACGATCACCGTGCGCAATCCTTCCGGTAGCGCCTGAGCCTGCTTTTGGGACAGGCAAGGCAGCGGATTCAACGCACGCAGGCGCTCAGGCGCTGTCGAGGCGCTGCGCGGCGCTGCGAGCAGTTGTATGGCGGACAAGCGCAGCACATCCGCCAGCGAGTCGCATGCACGCGTGGGGCTCGACGAAGCTCAAGGCCGAGAGTGCATCGCGGCGAACGCAGCCCAGCTCCGGGCGAGGTGCAGCCCGAGCATCCTGGCTCGGCGGGGTGGGTTTCCTTCGGGGCTCGACTACTGCCGGATCGGCCAAGACCTGCGCCACGCCGCTCTGGCAGGGCGGATAAGCGCAGCGCATCCGCCAGCGAGCCACGTAGACGCGCAGGGCTCGCCAAAGACGCAGGGAGCGGGCGAAATGCATATGCGGCGCACGCCTGGGGCGAGGCTTGGAGGCAAGCCATGGGCCAGATGCGCGAGCTCTGATGCGGACGCGGCATCCGCAAGTCCTGTCGAAGGCGCGGGCTTCGTTCGTGGCTCGGCTTCTGCCGGACACGCCGGCGGATGCGCTGCGCTTATCCGCCCTACGACCACGAACGACGCATTGCCTGTAACGAAGCCAGCCTGAATGTGCGCCGCTCTAAGCGACCTCCCAGCGACCTCTCAACGCAGCTCGATCAGCCGCAGCTCGTAGGCATCCGCACCATCCTCACGCTGCAGCACGCGCAGCGGTGCCGGCGGCAGGCTGGGATCGATCCACAGGGTGATCTCGCGGTCCTTGTCGGTGCGGCGGTGGTGCAGGGCGATCGCCTCGCGCTCGCCCATCGGCACCTTGACCTGCTCGCTGCCGCGCACGCGGTACTCGACCGGGTCGCTGTCGCCGCGATTGACCAGGTCCAGCCGGATCACGCCCTCGGCGCCGGCGCGCAGGCGCTGGGCGAGGGCGAGGTTGAGGATCTGCGGGTTGACCGTGTCGGCGCCCAGCGGCGCGGGGCCGCGATGCTCGGGCTTGGCGTCGCCGTTCCAGCGGACCTGGTTCGCGCTCCAGTCGAACTCGGTGCCGATGCTGCGCCGGCGCAGGCTGACGCCGCCGCTGGCCTGGGCCGACAGGGGCTTGAGCCGTCCATCGGCCAGGGCCTCGAACTCGGTGCTTTCGCGCATCTCGAAGCCGGACAGCCGCGCCATGCCCGAGGTGCCGCGCACATCGCTGGAGAACCTCCAGCGTTCGCCCTCGATGCGTTCCAGGCGCATCACCGCCTCACCCTGGGACTTGCCGTCGCGCAGCACTTCGTAGCGCGCGGTGAAGGGCTCCAGCGCGCTGGCCTGCGCATGCCCGGCGGAGGCGCCGAGCGCGAGCGCGGCGAGGGCGGTGAATCGGACAATGTTCAGGCGCATGCAAAGACCTCGCTGTCGCTCAGTTCGAATCGAGTGTCGAGGTAGCGCAGGCCATCGCCATGACGGATGCGGCCTGCGGCCAGCGCGCGCACGGTCGCCAGCAGCAGCGGACGCTCGACCTGGCGCACCCGCGCTTCCAGCGTCTGCTCGTCGTCGCTGGCATGCACTGGCACCCGCGCCTGCGCGATCACCGGCCCGCCATCGAGTTCGGCGGTGACCCAGTGCACGCTGGCGCCGTGCACGGGATCGCCGGCATCCAGACACTGCCGATGCGTGCGCAGGCCGCGGAACTTCGGCAGCAGGGAAGGGTGCAGGTTGATCATCCGGCGCTCGAACCGCTGCGCCACCTCGGCGCTGATGATGCGCATGTATCCGGCACAGACGATGAGTTCGGGCTGAACCTGCTCCACCCGCGCGAACAGCGCGCGGTCATGTTCGACGCGCGATTCGAAGCCCTTGGGGCTGAGCGCGCAGACCGGCATGCCGGCGGCCAGCGCGCGTTCCAGCGCGCGCGCGCCGGGCTTGTCCGAGAACAGGCCCACGAAGGCGACGTCGAGCTGGCCCGCATCGCGGGCCTCGATCATCGCCTGCAGGGTGCTGCCCTCGCCCGAGGCCAGCACGGCCACGCGCAGGGTCATCGGCCTAGACGATCGTGACGCGGTGTTCGCCGCTGGCGGCCACCACTTCGCCGATGCGCCAATGCTTGAGTCCGAGGCGGTCGAGATCGGCCTCGATCGCGCTGGCGGCGACAAGGTCGACCAGCAGGGTGTAGCCGATGCCGCAGTTGAAGGTGCGCCACATCTCGCGCTGCGGCACCGCGCCTTCGCGCTGCAGCCAGTCGAACAGGGCCGGAAGCCGCCAGCTGCTGCTGTCGATGTGCAGGCCCAGGCCCTCGGGCACCACACGGATGATGTTTTCCTCCAGCCCGCCGCCGGTGATGTGGGCCATCGCATGGATGGCCTCGGGGCGCGCGCCGGGGTTGTGCGTGCCGAGCAGCTCCAGCACCGGCTTCACGTAGATCTCGGTCGGTGCCATCAGCGCATCCATCAGCGTGACGCCGCCCAGGTCCATCTCGAACGGCCGGCCGGCGCGATCGACGATGCGGCGGATCAGCGAGTAGCCGTTGGAGTGCGCGCCGCTCGACGCGATGCCGATGATCAGATCGCCGGCCTTGACCGCTGCGCCGTCCAGCAGGGCCGACTTCTCGACTGCACCGACGCAGAAGCCGGCGAGGTCGTACTCGCCGGGCGGGTACATGTCCGGCATCTCGGCGGTCTCGCCACCGATCAGCGCGCAGCCCGCCAGCTCGCAGCCGCGGGCGATGCCGCCGACGACGCTGACCGTAGTCTCGACATCGAGCTTGCCGGTGGCGAAATAGTCGAGGAAGAACAGCGATTCCGCGCCCTGCACGAGGACATCGTTGACGCACATGCCGACGAGATCGATGCCGATCGTGTCGTGGCGGTTCAGCTGCTGCGCCAGCTTGAGCTTGGTGCCCACGCCATCGGTGCCCGAGACCAGCACCGGCTCACGGTACTTGCCGGACAGGTTGAACAGCGCGCCGAAGCCGCCCAGGCCGCCCATCACCTCGGGCCGGAAGGTGCGCTTGACCAGCGGTTTGATGCGTTCGACGACGGTGTTGCCGGCGTCGATGTCGACGCCCGCATCGCGGTAGGTGAGGGGCTGCTGCGGGGTGCTCACAAGGGTGTCCTGGGGCGGGCAGGAAAGCCGCGCATGATAGCAGCCGGCCCCCGCAGGCCGGTGCCGGCGGGCAGGGCTGCGGCCCTCGGTTACCATGCGCGCCTGTTCACCTGCCGACCTCCGGGGCTTCACCGTGCGCCTGCCCGTCCCGTTCCGCCTGCTGTGCCTGACCCTGCTCGGACTGTTCGCCCTGTCGTCCGCCGCAGGCGCCCAGGCGATCGATCCCGCCGCGCTCTACGAGGGTGAAGCCGTGGTCGCCGACCAGTCCGAAGAGGCTCGCGCCGCGGCCCTGCCGCAGGCGCTTGCGGGCGTGCTGGTCAAGCTCAGCGGCAATGCCGATGCGCCGAACCATCCGGGCGTTCGCGAGCAGCTCGATGCGGCGCAGGGCATGCTGCAGCACTACCGCTATCGCAGCGACATCGCCGTGGTCGATGGCCAGCCCGTGCAGCGCGCGGTGCTGGTGGCGCGCTTCGAGCGCAGCAAGGTCGATGCCCTGCTGGCCGGTGCCGGCATCGCCTTCTGGCCCGGCCCGCGGCCGCCGCTGATGCTGTGGCTGGGCATCGACGACGGGCGCGGCCCGCGCCTGGTCAGCGAGGCGCAGGCGCAGGCGGTGGCGGCACTCAGCACGCGCGCCGCTGCCGAAGGCGTCGGCATGATCTTCCCGCTGCTCGATCTCGAAGACCAGGCTGCCGTCGACGTGCAGGCCGTGTGGGGCGAGAACGTCGCCGCGATCATGGCCGGCAGCCAGCGCTACGCCAGCCAGAGCGTGCTGTCGGGGCGCCTGGAGCGCGCTGGCGGCGGCTGGCGGGTGAACTGGGTGGTGATCGACGGCGGTGAGGTGCTGCGGCGTTGGAGCGATGCCGGCGGCGACGCCCAGGCCCTGCTGGCCAATGGCGCCAGCCAGGCGGTGGCCGCGCTGACCCAGCGCTATGCCGGGCTGGCGGCGCTGGGCGAGCCCGGCCGCTATGCGGTGCGCATCCAGGGCGTGCGCTCCGGCGCCGACTATGCGCGCGCGGTCGCCTATCTGCGTTCGCTGAACCTCGTGCGCGGCCTCGAAGTGCGTTCGGCGCAGGGCGAAGCTCTCGTGCTGATGCTCGATCTCGGCGCCGGCGTCGAGGCCCTGCAGCGGCTGGCCGGCTTCGGCCAGGTGCTGCGGCCGATGGGCAGCAGCCCCAGCGGTGCGGCCGAGTTCCAGCTGGAACCCTGATGGCCGGCCGCCGCCGATGACGGTCCTGCGCCACCTGCCGAACGCGCTGACGATCCTGCGCCTGCTGCTGGTGCCGCCGCTGGCGGTGCTGCTGCTGCGCGGCGACTACGAAGCCGCGCTGTGGGTGGCCGCCATCGCCGGCCTGACCGATGCGCTGGACGGCGCGCTGGCCCGGCTGTTCCGCTGGCAGAGCTGGCTGGGCGGGGTGCTCGATCCGCTGGCCGACAAGCTGCTGCTGGTCACCGGCTACGCCTGCCTGTGGTGGCAGGACGTCATACCCGACTGGCTGGCGGCGCTGGTCGCCCTGCGCGATCTGATCATCGTCGGCGGCGCCACCGTCTGGCATCGCCGCGTCGCCCGCCTGCAGCCGGCGCCCAGCCTGCTCGGCAAGCTCACCACCTTCCTGCAGCTGCTGTTCCTGCTGGCCTGCCTGGTCCACCTCGGGTCACGCGCCGAGTTCGGCGCCGTCCTGCCGCCGCTGGCCCTGCTCACCGCCGCGCTCACCCTGCTGAGCGGCATCGACTACGTCTGGCGCTACGGGCGCCGCGCCCGCGCCACCCTTGGAGCACCGCATGACTGATACCCACAAATGGCAGCTGCTGGCGCTCACCGTGCTGCTGGGGGCCCTGCTGTACCTGTTGGCGCCCGTGCTCACGCCCTTCGCCGCCGCCGCGCTGTTCGCCTATCTCGGCGACCCGCTGGTCGACCGCCTGGAGGCGCGCCGGCTGTCGCGCAGTGCCGCGGTCGGCATCGTCTTCCTGCTGATGACCCTGGTCGTGGTCGGCGCCGTGCTGCTGCTGATCCCGATGCTGCGCAACCAGGCGGCGGCCTTTGGCGACAAGCTGCCGGTGTTCGCCGAATGGGTGCAGAACACCGCGCTGCCCTGGGTCGAGACGCAGACCGGCTTCGGCCTGGATCACCTGAAGACCGAGAATCTGGTGGCGCTGGCCAAGGACTACTGGCAGGAGGCCGGCACCGCTGCCGGCCAGGTCTTCGCCCACCTGTCGAGGTCGAGCCTCGCGGTGCTGGGCTTCCTCGCCAACCTCGCCCTGATCCCGGTGGTCACCTTCTATCTGCTGCGCGACTGGGACGTGCTGATGGGTCGTGTTCGCGAGCTGCTGCCGCGCTCGGTCGAGCCGACCGTGGTCAAGCTGGCAGGTGAAGCCGACGCGGTGCTCGGCAGCTTCCTGCGCGGCCAGCTGAGCGTGATGCTCTCGCTGGGCGCGATCTATTCGATCGGTCTGTGGCTGGTCGGCGTCGACCTCGCCCTGCTGATCGGCATGCTGGCCGGTCTGGTCAGCTTCGTGCCCTATCTCGGCATGATCATCGGCTTGGGCGCCGCGTTGATCGCGACCCTCGTGCAGCACGGCGATCTGTTCCACATCGTGCTGGTCTGCGCGGTGTTCGGCGCCGGCCAGATGATCGAGAGCTTCCTGCTCACACCCTGGCTGGTCGGCGACAAGATCGGCATGCATCCGGTCGCGGTGATCTTCGCGATCATGGCCGGCGGCCAGCTGTTCGGCTTCCTCGGCGTGCTGCTGGCCCTGCCGGTGGCGGCAGTGGTGATGGTGGTGCTGCGCTGGCTGCATGCGCGCTACACCGAGAGCTCGCTGTATGGCGGCGAGGGCGACAGCGCGCACCGGCAGAGCCGACGCGAGAGTCGCGCATCGGCGCGGCGCGCCGAAGGCGCCGACGCCCGCATCCAGGCCGAGCCTGCGACCGGCGCGAAGGCCAGCGCCGCGCAGGAGCCACTGGCTGCTGCGGCGACGCATGACGCCGCCGGCGAGCCCCTCGACGCTTCGACGACCCCACGCGAGGGCAGCGGCAAGCGCCGCCGCCGTCGGCGTGGCCCGCGCGGCGGCGGAGAACAGCCGGCGTGAGCGTGCCGCAGCTGCCGCTGAACCTGCGCGCGGCGCAGGCGGCGGGTTTCGATGATTTCGAAGGCAGCGCCGAAGCGGTGGCGCTGCTGCGCGCCAGCGCGCTGGGTGAAGCGTCGGGTTCGGTGTTCCTGGACGGCCCCACCGGCAGCGGTCGCAGCCACCTGCTGCTGGCTACGGTGGCAGAGGCGCGGCGCGCAGGGCGCGAAGTTCACTACGTCCCGCTGGCGACGCTGGGCGCGCGGGCCGTCGACGCCCTGCAGGCGATCGAGGGCACGGGCCTGATCGCGCTCGACGATCTGCAGGCGGTACTGGGCGAGCGTGAGCACGAGATCGCCCTGTTCGCCCTGCACAACCGCGCCCACGATCGCGGCGGACAGCTCATCTATGCCGCCGATGCCAGCCCGCAGGGCCTGCCGCTGGTGCTGCCCGACCTGCGCTCGCGCCTGCAGCAGTGCAGCCGCCTCTCGCTGGGCGCGCTCGACGACGAGGCCCGCCGTCGCGTGCTGAAGCGCCGCGCACATGCGCGCGGGCTGGAGCTGGACGAACCGGTGCTCGACTACCTGTTCCGCCGCCACTCGCGCGACCTGCAGACCCTGACCCGCCTGCTCGACCGGCTGGATCGCGAAAGCCTGGCGGCCCAGCGCAGGGTCACCGTGCCGTTTCTGCGGGCGCTGTTGGGACTGGGCGTCTAGCTCGATCCGAATGCTGATGCCAGCGCGGCGTCTCTCGCGGTCGTAGGGTGGACAAGCGCAGCGCATCCACCAGAACCTTGCCCCGGTCCGACAGCCCGAATGCACGCGGGCGAGGTGCGGCGCAGAACCTCGCCCCGGTCCGGCTGCCGTAGGGTGCGCGTGTCGCGCACCAGGCCCATCCGATGGCCCCGATGGGTGCGAGTTCGCGAGCTCCGGTGCGCCGCAGGCGCACCCTACGCGCACAGCGGCTGTGGCTCCGATGCCGGCGCGGCGTCCCTCGCGGCTGTAGGGTGGATAAGCGCAGCGCATCCACCAGAACCTCGCCCCGGTCCGGCAGCCCGCGGGCACGCGGGCGAGGCGCGGCGCAGAATCTCGCCCGGGTCCGGCTGCCGTAGGGTGCGCGTGTCGCGCACCAGGCCCATCCGATGGCCCCGATGGGTGCGAGTTCGCGAGCTCCGGTGCGCCGCAGGCGCACCCTACGCGCACAGCGGCTGTGGCTCCGATGCCGGCGCGGCGTCTCTCGCGGTTGTAGGGTGGATAAGCGCAGCGCATCCACCAGAACCTCGCCCCGGTCCGACAGCGCGCCTGCACGCTTGCGTGGCCCGGGGCAGGGCGTTTCGCGTTTCTATCCCAGCTGCGACCACTCCACCGCTTCATCGGCCAGCAGCACCGGGATGCCGTCGTCGATGCGGTAGGCGCGGCTGCCGTTGGCGGTGATCAGGCCTTCCTTCCAGGCCTGCGCGAGCACCTGCCCATCCGCCTGCTTCACGCTGCCGGCCGCAATCGCCGCGTTGAGCGCGGCCAGGCGCTGCGCGTCCAGCATCTGCAGCGGCTGGCGGGTCAGCGGGCAGCACAGGATTTCAAGCAGGCGCGGATCAAGGGCCATGGAAGGTCGCCGTGAGGGATGACAAGCCCGCGATTGTCGGCCATGGGGCCAGGCGCTGCAAAGCGCGCGTCGCACGGCCCGTCTACACTGTGCGGCTTCCGGCGGGGCAGGGTGCCCGCGCCGGCCTTGCTATCGCCATGCGGAGGCCGCAGCCGATGACGCAGCACACGCCCGCCGCCCACACCTCCGCGCCGCTGGTTGGCGTGGTGATGGGCTCGCGTTCCGACTGGGACACCATGCAGCACGCCGTGCAGCGCCTTGAGGCCCTGGGCGTGCCGCACGAAGTGCAGGTGGTCAGCGCACATCGCACGCCCGACCTGCTGTTCCAGTACGCCGATGCCGCGGAATCGCGCGGCCTGCGCGCGATCATCGCCGGCGCCGGCGGCGCTGCCCATCTGCCTGGCATGCTGGCCGCCAAGACCGCGGTCCCCGTGCTCGGCGTGCCGGTGCAGTCGAAGGCGCTCAACGGCTTGGACTCGCTGCTGTCGATCGTGCAGATGCCGGCCGGCATTCCCGTAGCCACCTTCGCCATCGGCGTCGCCGGCGCCGCCAATGCCGGCCTGTTCGCCGCCAGCCTGCTGGCCGCGGACCACCCCGCGATCCGTGAGGCGCTGGCCGCGTTCCGCGCCAAACAGACCGAGGACGTGCTGGCCCATCCCGACCCGAGGCAGGCATGAGCGAGCGCAGCTTGATCCGCGTCGGCGTGCTCGGCGGCGGCCAGCTCGCGCGCATGCTGGCCCTGGCCGGTGCGCCGCTGGGCACGAAGTTCCTGATGCTCGACACCGACGCCAACGCCTGCGGCGGCCAGGTCGCCGCGCTGATGCAGGCCGACTACCGCGACCTCGATGCGCTCGGCCGCTTCGCCGCGCAGATCGACATCGCCACCTTCGACTTCGAGAACGTGCCCGCCGACAGCGCTGCCTGGCTGGCCGAGCGCGTGCCGGTGTTCCCCAACCCGCGTGCCTTGGGCGTGGCCCAGGACCGCATGGCCGAGAAGTCGCTGTTCCGCGGGCTCGGCATCGGCACTCCAGCGTTCGCCGCGGTCGACACGCTCGACCAGCTTCGTGCAGCGGTCGAACAGATCGGCCTGCCGAGCATCCTCAAGACGCGTCGTCTGGGCTACGACGGCAAGGGCCAGTTCCGCCTGCGCCAGCCGGCCGACGTCGAGGCCGCCTGGGCCGCGCTCGCGCATGGCCAGCCGCAGGCCAGCCTGATCCTGGAAGCCTTCGTGCCCTTCGACAGCGAGCTGTCGGTGGTCGGCGTGCGCGGCCGCGACGGCGAGTTCCGCAGCTATCCGCTGACCCGCAACTGGCACCACGAGGGCATCCTCTCGCTCAGCCTCGCGCCCGCCGAAGTCTCGGACGACATCGCCGCGCGCGCCGTGGCGCATGCGCAGGCCCTGGCCGACGCGCTCGACTACGTCGGCGTGTTCGCGCTGGAGCTGTTCGAGCAGGGCGGCGCGCTGCTGGCCAACGAGATGGCCCCGCGCGTCCACAACAGCGGCCACTGGACCATCGAAGGCGCGGTCAGCAGCCAGTTCGAGAACCACCTGCGCGCCGTGCTCGGCCTGCCGCTGGGCGACACCGCCACGCGCGGCCACAGCGCCATGCTCAACTGGATCGGCGCGCTGCCCGACTGCGCCGCCGCACTCACCGTGCCCGGCCTGCACTGGCACGACTACGGCAAGAGCGCGCGCGCCGGCCGCAAGGTCGGCCACGCCACCCTGCGCGCCGACAGCGCCGCCCAGCTGGCCGATGCGCTGGAGCGGGCCGGGCAGGTGCTGCAGCGGCAGCCACAGGTACAGCCGGCGATAGACGCGCTGCGCGGCTGAACGCGCCCCTCTCCCGCTGGAGGCGGTGCGGGAGCGCAATGCGGTTGCCGGGCAGCCGATGCTCCCGGGAGTCAGAGCTATGCGTCGCGTCAAGCCCGTCCCAGAGCCCCTCTCCCGCCGGAGCGGTTCGGGATTGCTTATCGGCTGCCGGTGGCAGCCTAAGCTCTCGCAGTCCGAGCAACGCGAGGGCAGCTTGGGGGCAGGGCCGGGCGAAGCGAGTGCTACCCGCCCTGGGGCCCCAGCTCAGCGCCCGACAGCATTGCCGTTCGCCTCATGCCCCGCCGCAAAGCCCCTCTCCCCGTGGGAGAGGGGTTGGGGAGAGGGCCGGGCGAAGCGACCGCTGCCCCTCTTGACGCCCCCGCCCAGCTCGGCTTCCCCTGCTCCAAGCCCCCCATGCCCGATTCGATCGCCCTAGGCCCCCTGCTGCTGCCCACCCAGGCCCTGCTTCTGCTCATCGCGACGGCTGCTGCGCTGGGCGTGCTCAGTCTGCTGCGCGACGCGGAGCCGCCGCTGCGCGCCCGTGCCGAGGCACGCCTGTTCATCGCGCTGGTCCTGGGCCTTCTGGGCGCCCGCATTGGATGGATCCTGCGCCACTGGCAGGCCTACGCCGACAGCCCTGGCGCGCTGCTGGCCTTCCGCGATGGCGGCTATGACCCATGGATCGGCCTCGTCGTGGGCGCCGTCGCCGTTCTGGTCATGGCGGTTCGGCAGCCCGGTGAGCGACGCGCTGCAGCCGCGCCTGCGGCAAACCTCGCACAAGCCTCGCCAGAGGCAAGCCGCTGGCGGATGCGCTGGCGCTTATCCGCCCTACGAAAGCGAGCGACGCCGCGACTTGAGCGAAGCCCAGCTCCGGTAGGGCGGATAAGCGCAGCGCATCCGCCAGCGGGTCCCGCGGAGGCCGGGCCTGAGACGGAGCGATCTTCCGACTTCGATGAAGGCAAAGCGTCGTTCGAACTCGTAGGGCGGATAAGCGCAGCGCATCCGCCAGCGGGTCCCGATGAGGCCGGGCCTGAGACGGAGCGAGCTTCCGACTTCGACGGAGGCAAAGCGTCGTTCGAACTCGTAGGGCGGATAAGCGCAGCGCATCCGCCAGCGAGTGCCGCTGAAGCCGCTGGCACAGCGCAGCCGCACCTTGCGCCACCGCCCATGCGCGAGGAAGCAACTCTCCGCCCCGCGGCAGCCGCACGCCTCAACCCCTGGCAGCGCCTCCTGCTGATCCCCGCCGCCGTCGGCCTCAGCGTCCTGCTTGTCGGCCAGATCCTGCTCGGCCTGCACGCCCGCGCCGGCGCCACGCCGCTGCCGTCGATGCAGGTGCTCGACCTTGAAGGTCGCCCGCAGCGCCTGCCGGCGGGGCAGGGCAGGGCTCAAGTCATCAACCTCTGGGCCAGCTGGTGCGCGCCCTGCCGACGTGAAATGCCGGCCTTCGCCCGCGTCCAGGCGCTGCGCCCCGACGTCGACTTCGTCTACCTCAACATTGGCGAAAGCCCCGCCGAGATCGCTGCCTTCACCCGCACTCTGGCCCTGCCGCTGGCGCCGATCTGGCGCGATCCGGCCGGTAGCGTGCCCGAGCGCCTGCAGGTCCGCGGCTACCCGACGACGCTGATCGTCGACGGCGAAGGCCGCCTGCTGCATCGACGCAGCGGCGAGCTGTCGGAGGCGAGCCTGAAGGCGCTGCTGCCGCCGCGACGCTGAGCCGGCGCAGGGCAGGCCGACGCGGCGCCTTCGAGAAGCAGAGCTCCCGCGATACATCGTCGCTCCGCCAAGACCGGCGGTTTGTAGAACTAGCGTGCTCGCGACCCCGTTCGTCGTCGCCCCCGCGAAGGCGGGGGCCCAGCAGACACTGGCCTCACCCTCGAGAACCCTGGATCTCCGCCTCCGCCTTCGCGAGGACAGGCGCTTCGCGGGGATGACAAACCCCGCGTTCATCCGAGAGCGCCCACCTCGCCACGCGTCGCCCAGAAGTGCACAGGCCAAGCTGCCGGCGGAGATCGGCCAGCGCCAACCCGACGGGTGGGCCAGGGCCCAACCTATGCAAGGTCGCTGGGTGGCCCGGGCACGCCCTATGCCTAGGTCGCCCTGCTGACCAAGGCCGACCCCGTGCGAGCGCTCCTCACTGGGCCAGGGGCTCACCCCGTCCGAGCGACACCACGGCCACCACGGTCCCGCGCCGCCAGGCCCCACGCCGCCGAACTCCCGAACCACCATGCCTCAGAACCGCAACGTCTCCTGCCTCCGCTGCCCCACCCAAGGTTCCACTCTGCGAACCCCATCGCGCTGCGGCCCACCCCCGGAAACGCTGGTCGGTGGCGGTCTACCGGCTGTCCGGCACCTGAAGAACTGTCGCCAAGTCCGCGATACTGTTCGCCTCGGAGCAAACCGGAGGCAGCCATGACCCCGCTCGAACGACCCCGCCACACGGGGTTCAGCGTTGTTGAACTGATGATCATCGTCGCGATCGTCGCCATTGTCGCGACCATCGCACTGCCCAGTTTCAACGAGCTGATCGTGCAGAACCGCCTGAGCTCGCAGGCCAACGAACTCGTCGCGGGCGCCAGTCTGGCGCGCACCGCCGCCATCGAGACCAACTCCGGTGGCGGTCTCTGTCCCGCCAATGCGACCCTGACCGGCTGTGGCGGCGGCTGGCAGAACGGCTGGGTGGCCTGGGCGGACGCCAATGGCAACGGGAACCCCGATGCCGACGAGGTGTTGTCCGTCGGCACCATCAACCAGAGGGACGTGCTCGCCGGGCTGCCTGAGATCCGTTTCGACGGCCGCGGTCGTCGCGTGGAGCCTGCCGCGGGTGCCGGCAATGCAACCCTGCAGCTCAGTGCGGTGTACTGCCCGAGTGGCAAGGGCTTTGTGCGCACGCTCACGGTGAGCCCCGTGGGTTCGGTCAGTACCGGCAAGAGGACCTGCCCATGAGCCGCGTCAAGAGTCGACGCCAGGCGGGCGTGTCCCTGATCGAGGTGATGATCGCGGTGGTCGTGCTGTCCATCGGCCTCTTGGGCGTGGGCACCCTGATGGCGGTGTCCCTGCGCAATACGCAGAGCGCCGGCTACCGCACACAGGCTGCCGATATCGCCTACGAGTTCACCGATATCGCGCGGGCCTATATCGCTGACGGCGCCAACAGCAAGGCCCAGCTGCTCCGCCGCAACGCTTTCAGCGCCCCGAACTGCAATATCGCCGCAGCGCCGGGCTACAACTGCGGCAACGATTCGAACGCACTGGCCTGCGATATCGAGCGCGTTGATGAGCGCGTCTGTCGCGCGTTGCCCGACGGCCGGATCCGCGCCAACTTCGCTCCCGTTGCCGGTGGTGGCAACCGTTTGGCCCTCACCGTGGATATCTGCTGGAGCGACGATCGCAGTCAGACCGCCCAGCAGACCGCCAACTGTTCGTCGGACAGCGAATCCATGTTCCGCCTGGTCACTGAGATCTGAGGACGGCCCGTGCACGCCAACTATTACAACCGCCGCCGCAGCACCGGCCTCTCACTGATCGAAGTCATGATCGCCCTGGTCATTGGTGTCGTGCTGCTGACCGGCATCATGCAGATCTTCGGCTCCACCCAGCTCGCCTTCTCGACTGCAGAGGGCGCCTCGCGCGTCCAGGAGAACGCGCGCTTTGCGTTCGACATGCTGCGCAATGATGTGCGAATGTCGGCGCATGTGGGTTGCCGCAGCGAGCGTCATTACTCCTCTGCCAATGAAGCGCTGTTCAACCACGCTGCCAACCCCTCCACGAACTTCGCAGCCGCACCCTTCGCCCTGCGGGTCGATATGGCGATGGAAGCCTTCGAGTTCGCAGGCAGTGGCCCAGGCGAGGTGGTTGACCTGAGCGGCGGCGTTTCGGCCGGTGTCGGTGCCGGCAGCTTCACTCCGCCCCTGCCGGCCGCCCTTGCCGATGTCACCGGTGATGCGATACGCGGCAGCGACATCATCGTGCTGCGCTATCTGAGCAGCGAGAACGTGCGCAGCGTGCTGCCCAACGTCGCCGCCAACACCATGACCGTGCAGAACCCCCTGGACGTCGCGTTCTTCCGGCGCGGCGACGTCTATGGGGTCTCCAACTGCAAGAGCCTTTCGCTCGTTCAGGCGCTGTCCGACGGGCCTCTCGTCGCTGTCGGCAGCGGCGGTGTGAATGCGGTCAACTGGATTGCCGAGGAAGATGGTTATGCACCGCCAGGCACCTCGGTTCACCGCTACGAATATGTCGTCTACTACGTTGGCATCGATGCCGCCAGCGGTGAGCCTTCTCTCATCATGCGCCGACTGGACGCGAGTCGCGCCAATCTGGTTTCTGGTCCGCAGTCGGTTGTAGAGGGCGTAGAGTCGATGCAGCTCGTGTTCGGTACTGACGTCGGCGCTGCACGCGACGATGTGGTTGATCGTTACTTCACTGCTGCGGGTGTGCCCGGCCTGGCGCCGAACCCGCGCGATGCCTGGAGTCGAGCGCTGAGCGTCCGGGTGGGCTTGCTGATGCGCAGCACCAATACCGCGGGTGCTCTTCGCGACGATACGTCGCCGCCAATCCGCGTGGCCGACACCGTTTTCAGGGTCGCTGACGATCGCCGCGTGCGTCAGGCGTTCGAAACCTCCATCACCATGCGTAACCGCGTCAGGAACTGAGCCATGAACACTCGTCAGTCACGCCGCCTGCGCCCGAGCCCCCCGATGCACCGCCAGCATGGTGCCGCACTGCTGGTCTCGCTGATCATTCTGATCATGTTGAGTCTGCTGGCGATCTCCGCCTCGCAGGTGACTTCCCTGCAGGAGAAGATGGTGCAGGCCTACTGGTCGGATGTTCGTGCCTTCGAAGCGGCGGAAGAGCGCCTCAGGGCCCGCGAGCGCACCCTGCGAGAGATCTCCCAGGCCGAGGAGTGCCCTGTGCTGGAGGATTCGGGCCCGGCCCCCAGCTGGATCAATCCGAACCAGCGACCCACGGCCATCGGAAACCACTCGGCCACCCTCGGTCGCGGCGAGTGGGCGCGCGGCAGCGGGGTGGAGTCAAGCAGCCGTGTCGGCCCGCGTCTCGCCTTCGACTGTTCGTACTTCCTGCTCAGTGCGTCCGATACCGACACCCGCGACGCGGGCGACGCCAACGCCTGGGCCGTGGTCCAGTCCATCTTCGTGCCCTGAGATTCCGGAGCCCCTTGCCATGAACGCCCTCCGATCCTCCCTGGCCAGCGCCGCCGCAGCCATCGTGCTGCTGGCCGGCTTCTCCGCTCCGGCGCAGGCCGAGTTCAACATCGCCCAGTACCCGCTGTTCATCCAGCAGCCGATCAAGCCTGCCTTCATCATGGCGGTCGACAATTCGGGCTCGATGACCGCCGAAACCAACCTGGCGGGCCGTGACGGCTTCCCGGCCACCCGCGGTTTCTCCCAGAGCACCCTGCACTGCACGGCCTTCAACAGCAGCGGTCTGTGCACCAACTGGGCCACCAGCAATATCCAGCGCAACGATTTCTTCAACGCCGCCGGCCAGCTGCAGGACGGCGAAACCGCTGCGACCGGCGGCACCGGCGGCAGCCTGCAGGCGGCCCCGCATCTGTTCCTGTACCCGGGCAAATTCACCGGCTTTGGCGGCTCCTTCGGTCTCGCGCCCATTGACGCGCACGGCTTCGCGCGCTCGCCCGAGTTCAATCCGCTGTACTTCAATCCGACGCGCACCTACGAGCCCTGGTTGAACTATGACGGCACCACCCGCCGTGCGCCGGCCAGCATCACCGCGGCACGCGTCCACCCCGACCAGACCGGCAACGCCTTCAACCTGACCACACAGCGCGAGGTGACCTCCGAGGACACCATGCGCTACCGCGTCTTCCGCGGCACGCGCCTGCAGGCGGGCACACGGTACCGCGGCACCTGTACCCGCCTGCGCGACACCGGCACGAGCTGGCTGACCCTGCAGAACGACGCCATCGTCGACGCCAACTGCGATCTGTATTTCAGCTACTACCCGGCCACCTTCTATCTGGGGCTGACTTCACCGGTGCCGCCCGGCTTCAACCCCCTGAATCGCGTTCTGGCCCTGGACGCCTGCGGCATCGGCTGCAACATGTTCCGTTACGAGATCCGCTCGGCCAACTACACCAGCGCCTCGGCCTACAACACCGCGATCCAGAACTTCGCCAACTGGTTCCAGTACCACCGCAACCGCGCGCTGGCGATGAGCTACGCCATGAGCGAGTCCTTCCGCGACGTCGACTTCATGCGCATCGGCTACTTCCGCATCAACGACGGCACGCCGACCCTGACCATGCGCGACATGGAAACCACGACGGGCAAAGAGGCGCTCTACACCGACTTTCATGCCCTGAACACCACCGGCAGCACGCCCAACCTGCGCGCGGTCAACCATATCGGTAACCAGTTCAAGCGCAGCGATGCCGGTGCGCCCATTCGCCTCGCCTGCCAGATCAATGCCGGCATGTTGTTCACGGATGGCTACGCCAACCTCGCGATCTCCGGCGTGGGCAATGTCGATGGCGGCATGGGCGTTCCCTTCGCCGACGACCACAGCAACACCATGGCCGATACGGCGACCCAGTTCTATCTGAACCCGCTACGCACCGGCCCGGCCTTCCCGGCCGGCATCGTGCCCGTGCCCGCTGCCTGCAATGCGTCGAACCCGGATCCGCGGCTGGATTGCCAGAACTTCCCGCACATGAACTTCCACGCCATCACCTTCGGCGCCCGCGGTCGCATCTTCAATCCGGCCAACCCGGTCGATCCCTTCGTCACGCCTGTAACATGGCCACCCTTCGAGTCGGGTCAGCGCAGCACCATCGACGACCTCTGGCATGCCACCGTCAACACCCGCGGCCGCATGATCCAGGCCAACCAGCCGGAGGACATCGCCTCGGCGCTCACCGAGATCATCCAGGACGTGCTCGACCGCTCGCGTCGTGCGGGCGGCGTGGCGGGCTCCAGCTCGCGCATCGACGCCGGCTTCCTCGCCTACATCCCCGAGTATTCCGGTGACGACTGGACCGGCGACCTCAAGGCCTACGCCTTGCAGAGCGACGGCCAGCTGGCGGCCACGCCCACCTGGAGTGCTGCAGAGAAGCTTGCCTCGGTGCCGGCCGGTTCCCGCAACATCTTTGCGGTGCGCGACCTGGCGGGCAGCTTCAGCCTGGTGCCCTTCAGCGTGAGCGGCCTGGGCGGCGCCACCGGTGCCCAGGACGCGCTGGGCATCACGCCCACCGACATCGCCGAGATGGGCAATGCGACCATCGACCAGATCGTCGCCTACCTGCGCGGCGATCGCAGCAGCGAAGTGATCAATGGCGGCCCGTTGCGCACCCGCAGTGCTGCGATCGGCGACATCCTTAACTCGCAGCCGGCACTCAACAACGCCGTCAACTTCGGCTACGCACTGCTCCCGCCCTCGGAAGGCGGCGGCGCCAGCGGCCCCGGCAGCTATGGCGCCTATGTGGCAGCCAAGCGCTCGCGGCCACCGCTGGTCTTTGTGGGCTCCAATGACGGCATGCTGCATGCCGTCAGCTCCGGCCCCGCCGGCGGCGACGTGAAGTTCAGCGTCATTCCGAACTCCGTGCTCGGCTACATGAAGGAGCTGCCCAAGCAGGGCTACCAGCACCTCTACTACGTCGACGGTTCGCCGACCCAGCACGATGTGCGCCTCGGCAGCGCCTGGCGCACCATGCTGCTCAGCTACAACGGCGCCGGCGGCAAGTCGATCATGGCCCTCGACGTCACCAATGCCGCCTCGGGCTTCGGCACCGATAACTTCATGTGGGAGTTCCGCCATCCCAACCTCGGCCATGTCCTCAATCCGCCAACCGTTGGTCTGTTGGAGAGCGGCGACTGGGCCGTGTTCGCCGGCAATGGTCTGAACAGCAGCGACAACCGCGCCCGCCTGATGGTGCTGGACGCCGCAAACGGTGGCCTGCGCGAAAGTATCGTCGTCGGAGCCGGATCAGCCTCCAACCCCAATGGTCTGACCTCGGCCGTGCCCATGGACACCGACTTCAACGGCAAGGTCGACACCGTCTACGGCGGCGACATGCACGGCAACGTCTGGAAGTTCACCGTTAGCGCCTCCGGCTCGTTCAGCGCCGGCAGCCTGCTGTTTACCGCCACCGACTCTGGCGGCACGCGTCAGCCGATCACCGGTGCGCTCGACTCTGCCCCGCACCATATTGAGGGCCAGATGGTGGTGTTCGGTACGGGCAAGTACGTCGAGGTGGGTGACAACCTGCCGACCGCGCAGGCCACCACCCAGATCCAGACCCTGTACGGCATCTGGGACAAGAATGATGGCTCTACCGTGGGCGCGCGCAGCAACCTGCAGCCCCAGCAGATCACCAGCTCGAACACCAGCAACGGTCGCGAGTCGCGTCAGCTCTCCAGCAATACCGTCGACTGGGACAACCAGCGCGGCTGGTACCTCGACCTCAGCGTCGGCTCTGCCGAAGGTGAGCGCTCGGTCGGCCGTCCGCGCATCTTCCTGGGCAGCGTTGCATTCACCACGCTGGAGCCGCAGGGCGACGAGTGCAGCCCGGGTGCCCTGAATCGCCTCTACCTGACCCGCCTGCTGACTGGAGCGCCCGCACTGAACCTCAACAATGGCAACAGCAACACCGGTGCAGTAGTGATCAGCCAGGGCGCTCCGGTGTTCGAGCCGCCGATCGGCATCATCTCGCCGCCGGGCTCCGGCCCGCGCCAGGAAGATCCGCGCGACGCCGATGGCAATCTGATCGAGCCTGGGGAAGGTCCGAACTGCACCTCGCGCCTTGCCGCCATCGTCGGCTCCGAAGGTGCGGTCGACATCGGTGTGTTGAACTGCGGTCGCCAGTCGTGGCGCCAGCTCCAATAAGCGGTGGCGCCGGCTGCGGCCGGCGCCGCTTTCACCCAATGCTCCACAGCACCCCAGGGGGGGCCATGAACACACCTACGCAGCGTCGCCGCGCCGGCTTTTCCTTGATCGAGCTGATGATCGTGGTCGCGGTTCTCGGCATCCTCGCCTCGATCGCCTGGCCGAGCTATGTCGAGCATGTGCGGACCTCGCGGCGCGCCGAGGCAAAGTCGGCCCTGCAGGCGGCGGCGCAGTGCATGGAGCGCTTCAACACCTCCAACCAGACCTTCGTCGGAGGCCAGGCGCGCTGCCCGCTTCCGCCCAACGATTTCTACAACCTGAATTACGCGAACATCGCCCGCAACACCTTCACCGTCACCGCCCAGCCCACGGGTGGTCAGTCCAGCGACCCCTGCGGCCTGCTGGGCTTGAACCAGGCCGGTGCCAAGACGGCCCAGGGCGGCGGCAGCTGCTGGTAGCGCAAGCGCGGCTGCGCTGCCAAGCTGGAACCATCTACCCGTGCCGAGCTGCCAGCCCGGTGCGGGTTTTTTTTGGCCGCGTTTGGCGCTCATCGCGCGCGCAGCGGCGCTTTGAACCGCGCATCGCGTCGTCACGCTCTCCGTCAGCCGCGATCCAGGAAAGCGACGCCTTGCATCGAACGGAGCAGAAGAGCGCGGTCCGCGTAGGGCGCGTAAGCGCAGCGCATGCGCCGAGGGATGTCGCCCCAGGAGCTCCCGCTCCCGAAGCTGCCGCTGCCAAGAGATGTCGCTTCTAAAGAGATCTCGCCCCAATCGCCAAGCTCCGCGACAGACCCGGCCCGACGCCTCACTGCCTGTAGCGTCCGCGCGCCTGGTCTCCGATCACGAAGTGGCTTCCCTCGCGCTTGCTGGCGGATGCGCTGCGCTTATCCGCCCTACGACTCGAGTGACGCCGAGCATCCAACAAAGCCACAGCGCACTGGGCGCGCAGGTACTCAAGGCGCAGCGCACGTGCCAGAACCTCGCCCCAGGCTCCCGTGCTCGTAGGGTACATAAGCGCAGCGCATGTACCGGAACCTCGCCCCAGGCTGCCGTGCGCGTAGGGTACATAAGCGCAGCGCATGTACCGGAACCTCGCCCCAGACTCCCGTGCGCGTAGGGTACATAAGCGCAGCGCATGTACCAGAACCTCGCCCCAGGCTCCGCCACCTCGCCCAAAGCCCAAGCGCACGCCGTAGTCGTGGGAATCGTGCGGGCCTGTCGCTCCGTTCAAGCCGAGGCTTCCCTCGCACCCGCTGGCGGATGCGCTGCGCTTATCCGCCCTACGACTCGGGTGACGCCACGAATTGAACAAAGCCACCGCGCACTGGGCGTGTCCCTGCGTCCGCGCGCATCGATTGCGTTGGGCCGCGCTGCGCTTGGCGCAACCTACGACAAGGCCGCAAACGCCCGCCTGTGAAGACCCGCCGCGCCGCCGGCCGGTGCGCACACTGACAAAAAACGTCAGCTTTGGCCTGCGCGGTCGGCTACCGGTGCCAGGGCAGTGGGGCAGGGCGTGAGGCCGAACACAGACCGCTGCGCGGCATAACAAGGGTGCTATCGAGAAGCGTGAGCCAGCGCCGCAAAGTGCAGCAAAACAAGGGCTCTGCGCGAATCTGCGCAGCCGCGCACGGACTTGGCATGCTTGCTGCTAGACCCTGTGCACACGGTGTAGCGCTGGCTCGAAGGGCCAGGGACAAGGCGAAGCAGCCAGTTCCGCACCGTGCAAAGGCAGCATCCAACCTACTGTTCTCCGGGAGACACACCATGAAGAAGCAAGCCGGTTTCACCCTGATCGAGCTGATGATCGTTGTCGCAATCATCGGCATCCTGGCCGCCATCGCCCTGCCGGCCTACCGTGACTACACCCAGCGTTCGGCGAACGGCGCCTGCCAGGCTGAGGCCAAGGCGTATGTCGGTAGCGCCATCGCCGCCGCTGCGCAGAACGATCCGGTCAACTTTCCGATTCCCGCGTGGGACCCGCTTGCCCAGGCTTGCGCGACCGCGCCGAGTCTGACCCAGGCTGATTGGAACAACGGCGCCGTGCTTCGCTACATTCCGCAGGTCCGCGGCAATGCGGCGATCCTGCAGAACGTCGATTGCAACGCCGGCACCGGCACCTGCACCTTGGTGCCGTAAGGGTGGGATGAAGCGAGCTTTGCTCTGAGGGGCGGCTCGCTACGCTCTCGAAAGGCCTCGGGTTTTCCGGGGCCTTTTTTTTGCTAGTCGTGTAGTCGCTGTTCCGCGGACCCTTGCTCAAACGGAGGCTGTGCAAGGCAATTGCCGTGGGGAGGGGGCAAGAGCTGTTGCCAGAGAGCAGCATTCAAAGTCCGGTCGCTTTGCATTTCGTGACAGTTCTCGCGAAACGGCCTTTCCGCCCGTCCGCACTTGCTGTGCTTCCGCAGAAGCATGCGGTAAAGTCCCGTTCAGACAGGCTTTAGCGGAGCAGCACCCATGAACGGCCCAGCCACCGTCAACCTGGTGGGCATCACCGGCATTGCCCGCCGCCTGGTGCAGGACGGCCACCTGGGCGAGGCCGACGCCCGCAAGGCCTTGGACGAGACCGGCAAGGACAAATCGCCGATCACCCAGTGGCTGCTCAGCCGCGGCCTGGTCAGCGGCAGCCATATCGCCCAGGCCCAGGCCGTCGAGTTCGGCATGCCGATGATCGACGTCGCCGCCATGGACCCGGCGCAGATGCCGGTCAAGCTGATCGACGAGAAGCTGATCACCGGCCATCGGGCCTTGCCGCTGTTCAAGCGCGGCAGCCGCCTGTTTGTCGGCATCGCCGACCCTACCAATACGCGCGGCCTGGACGAGATCAAGTTCGCCGCCAACCTCGTGGTCGAGCCCATCCTGGTGGCGGTGGACCAGCTGGAGAAGGCCATCGACGCGGCGCTCAGCGCTGCGGACTCTGCCGTGGGCGGCATGGAAGAAGACGAGGGCCTGGAGAACCTCGAGCTCGGTGAGACTGGTGATGAGGGAGACACCGGCGGCGGTGTCGATGCCAAGGGCGACGACACCCCGGTGGTGCGCTTCGTCAACAAGATGCTGGTGGACGCGATCAAGCGCGGCGCCTCCGATATCCACTTCGAGCCCTACGAAACCGAGTACCGCGTGCGCTTCCGCATGGACGGCATTCTCAAGTCGGTGGCCAAGCCGCCTGTCAAGCTGAGCCCGCGCATCGCCTCGCGCCTGAAGGTGATGTCGGCTCTGGACATCGCAGAAAGACGGGTGCCGCAGGACGGCCGCATCAAGCTCAACCTGTCCAAGACCAAGTCCATGGACTTCCGCGTCAGCACCTGCCCGACCCTGTTCGGCGAGAAGATCGTGCTGCGTATCCTCGACGGCTCGGCGGCCAAGCTCGGCATCGACAAGCTGGGCTACGAGGACGACCAGAAGAAGCTGTTTCTGGAGGCCATCGAGAAGCCCTACGGCATGGTGCTGGTGACCGGCCCCACCGGCTCGGGCAAGACCGTGTCGCTGTATACGGCGCTGAATATCCTCAACACCGAAGGCCGCAATATCAGCACGGTCGAAGATCCGGTCGAAATTCGCGTGGCCGGCATCAACCAGGTGCAGCAGAACAACAAGCGCGGCATGACCTTTGCCGCCGCCCTGCGCAGCTTTCTGCGCCAGGACCCGGACGTGATCATGGTCGGCGAGATCCGCGACCTGGAAACCGCAGAGATCGCGGTAAAGGCGGCACAAACGGGCCATATGGTGCTCAGCACCCTGCACACCAACGACGCCCCGCAGACCGTCAGCCGCCTGATGAACATGGGCATCGCGCCCTACAACATCATCAGCTCGGTGACCCTGGTGATCGCCCAGCGTCTGGCTCGCCGCCTGCACGACTGCAAGCGCCGCATCGAGTTGCCCAAGCCGGCCCTGCTGGCCGAGGGCTTCACCGACGCCGATATTGCCGCCGGCATCAATCTGTACGAGGCGGTCGGCTGCGACGAATGCAACGAGGGCTACAAAGGCCGCACCGGCATCTACCAGGTCATGCCGCTGACCGAGGAGATCCAGGCCATCATCCTGCAGGGCGGCAACGCCATGCAGATCGCCGATGCGGCGATCCGCTCGGGCATCAATGACCTGCGCAAGTCGGCCCTGCTCAAGGCCCGCAACGGCGTCACCAGCCTTGCCGAAATCAACCGCGTCACCAAGGACTAAGCCATGGCCGTAGCCACCAAGACCGCCGCGCGCCCCGCCGCCCGCGCCCTGCCCAAGCGTCAGGGCAGCGAACTGCAGACCTTTGTCTGGGTTGGCAAGGACAAGCGCGGCACCGTGATGAAGGGCGAGCAGCTGGCCAAGAACGCCAACCTGCTCAAGGCCGAGCTGCGCCGCCAGGGCATCGTGCCCAGCGTGGTCAAGCCGCGGCCCAAACCGTTGTTCGGCAAGAGCGGTGCCACCATCACGGCCAAAGACATCGCGATCTTCAGCCGCCAGATCGCGACCATGATGAAGTCGGGCGTGCCGGTGGTGCAGAGCTTCGAGATCATCGCCGGCGGCCAGACCAACCCGCGCATGAAGGCGATGCTGGAGGACATCAAATCCAATATCGAGAGCGGCAGCACCCTGTACGAGGCGCTGAGCAAGCATCCGGCCCAGTTCGACGAGCTTTACTGCAATCTGGTGCGCGCTGGCGAGGGCGCCGGCGTTCTGGACACCGTGCTCGACACCATCGCCAGCTACAAGGAAAGCACTGAAGCGCTGAAGTCGAAGATCAAGAAGGCCCTGCTGTATCCCAGCATCGTCATCTTCGTCGCTGGCCTGGTCTCGGCCCTGCTGCTGATGTTCGTGGTGCCGCAGTTCGAACAGGTGTTCAAGAGCTTCGGCGCCGACCTGCCGGCCTTCACCCAGCTGGTCATGGGCATGTCGCGCTGGATGGTCAGCTACTGGTGGCTGGTACTGATTGTCGTGGTGGGCTCGGGCGTGGCCCTGGTGCAGGCCAACAAGCGCAGCTATGCCTTCGCCCGCTTCAAGGACCGCATGCTGCTGCGCCTGCCGATCATCGGCCCGATCATGCATAACGCGGCGATTGCGCGCTTCGCGCGCACCCTGGCCACCACCTTCAAGGCCGGCGTGCCCCTGGTCGAAGCCATGGAAACCGTGGCCGGCGCCACCGGCAACATTGTGTATACAGAAGCCGTCAACAAGGTGCGCCAGGATGTCGCCGTCGGCTACCCGCTGAACACGGCGATGAAGCAGGTCAACCTGTTTCCGCACATGGTGCTGCAGATGACCGCCATCGGTGAGGAAGCCGGTGCGCTGGACACCATGCTGTTCAAGATCGCCGAGTTCTACGAGGCCGAAGTCAACAACGCCGTCGATAACCTGAGCACCCTGATCGAGCCGCTGGTGATGGTGGTGATCGGCGTGATTGTCGGCGGCCTGGTGATCGCCATGTACCTGCCCATCTTCAAGATCGCGGCGACCGTCGGGTGATCGAGTTCCTGCAGCAGATGCCGGCGCTGGCCGCGGCCCTCGCCGGCGTCTTCGGCTTGATCATCGGCAGCTTTCTGAACGTGGTGATCCTGCGCGTCCCTGCGCGCATGGAGTGGCAGTGGCGGCGCGACTGCCGCGAAACCCTGGAGCTGCCGCCGGGCGATGAGCCCGAGCCGCCGGGCATCGTGGTGCGCGCCTCGCACTGCCCGAAGTGCGGCTACACCCTCAAGCCCTGGCACAACATCCCGCTGCTGAGCTGGGTGGCGCTGCGCGGGCGCTGCGCCGGCTGCGGCACGGCGATCAGCCTGCAGTACCCGCTGGTCGAACTGCTGACCGGCCTGGCCTTCGCGGCGGTGGTCTGGCAGTTCGGCGTCGGCTGGGAGGCCCTGGCCGGGCTGGTGTTCACCGGCCTGCTGATCGCCATGAGCGGCATCGACGCCCGCACCACCCTGCTGCCCGACAGCCTGACCTTGCCCCTGCTGTGGATCGGCCTGCTGCTGAGCACGCAGGGGCTGTTCGTGGGCATGGATCAGGCCATATACGGCGCGGTGGTGGGCTATCTCGCGCTGTGGACCGTGTACTGGGGCTTCAAGCTGCTGACCGGCAAGGAGGGCATGGGCTACGGCGACTTCAAGCTGCTCGCCGCGCTGGGCGCCTGGTGCGGCGTGAGCGGCATCCTGCCGATCGTGCTGATCTCGGCCGTGGTCGGCGCGGTGTTCGGCAGCGTCTGGCTGGCGGTCAGAGGCCGCGACAAGGCCACGCCCATCCCCTTCGGCCCCTACCTCGCCGCCGCCGGCTGGATCCAGTTCCTCTGGGGCGAGCAGATCATCGCCGCCTATCTGAGCTATTCGGGGCTGGCGGGCTGAGGGCGAAGCGGAACGCCGAGGCGCGCGCATGCGCTCCGTTCGAGACAAGGCGTCTCTTGTTCTTGCCGGCGGATGCGCTGCGCTTATCCGCCCTACGACCGCAGGCGACGCCTTGCATCCTTTGGAGCCGCAGACGGTTGTGCGCGTAGGGCACTCAAAGCGCAGCGCATGTACCAGAACCTCGCCCGAAGCCAGAACTTATTCCGAGGCTTTCGCTTCGTTCGAGCCAATGCATCCCTGGCCCCCCGCTGGCGGATGCGCTCCGCTTATCCGCCCTACGACCGCAGGCGACGCCTCGCATCGATCAGAGCCGCAGACGGTTGTGCGCGTAGGGTACATAAGCGCAGCGCATGTACCAGAACCCCGCCCCAGGCTTCGACTCCACACGAGAACCTCGCAGCAGGCTCGCCTCGCGCACATGCCCCACAACACGCTAACCTGCCCGCTGCTCCATCACTGAACATGCCATGGCGCTGAACGGCTTCGACCATGCCTGACTACCGGCGCGCGTGGATTCCTGGCGGGGTGTATTTCTTCACCGTGGTGCTCGAACAGCGGCGCCCGCTGTTCGACAGCGAGGCGAGGGTGGCGCTACTGCGCGAGGCGGTTCGGCGAACCCGCGCCGAGCGGCCCTTCACCATCGATGGCTTCGTGGTGCTGCCCGAGCATCTGCACTGTCTGTGGCGCCTGCCCGAAGGCGATGCCGACTTCGCCGGGCGCTGGCGCGAAATCAAGAAGCGCTTCACCCGCGGGCTGGCGCTGCCGGCCTCCGAACGGGTCTGGCAACTGCGCTTCTGGGAGCACGCCATCCGCGACGAAGCCGACTGGCGCCGGCATCTGGACTACATCCACTACAACCCGGTGAAGCATGGCCATGTGGCGCGACCGGGCGATTGGGCGTGGTCGAGCTTCAAGGCATGCGTGGCGCGCGGCTGGTATGAACCGGGTTGGGGCGAATCCGAGCCATTGAACCTGCGCGGCTTGGATGCGGAGTAGGCGTCACTTGCGTGTCCGGCTTCGTGCATCGCCTGGCGAACGCGCGGACTTCGATAGATGCACGGCATCCCTCGCGCCAGCCGGCGGATGCGCTGCGCTTATCCGCCCTACGACTCGAGCGACGCCTTGCAGGCAACACAGCCGAAAGCTGCTGTGCGCGTAGGGTACATAAGCGCAGCGCATGTACCAGAACCTCGCCTCGCGCATCGCTCGATGCCGGGCTCGCGCCCATCGCCGCAGGCTTTCGCCTCGTTCGAGCCCAGGCATCCCTCGCCTTCGGCGCCGGATGCGCTGCGCTTATCCGCTCTACGACTCGAGCGACGCCTTGCAGGCAACACAGCCGAACGCTGCTGTGCGCGTAGGGTACATAAGCGCAGCGCATGTACCAGAACCTCGCCTCGCGCTCGCATCAAGGCCTCGCCCCAGCCTGATATCAAGCCTTCGCCCGAGGCCTCACCCCTCGCGCCGCTTCGGCAGCGGCATGCGCACCTTCTCGACCACGGTGTAATCGCCTTCGATCACGTCGCTGGCCCGTTCGCGCGGGGCATTGGCGCCGCCGCGCAGCTTCCACCACAGGCTGCGCAGGCCGAAGCCCAGTAGGACCACCGCGGCAATCGCCGCGCCCGCCAGCGCGAAGAACGAGAGCACGGCTATGCCGACCACCGCCAGCAGCAGGCGCAGCAGCGGATTGCGGGGCAGGCGGAGCTGGACGAAGGCGGGGCGCATGGGGAGTCCTGTGGGCGCCGGCGGTGCGCAGGCGTCGTCGGAGTATTGAGCCGGCCGGCCCACACCTCAAGGCTGAACCCGATCCGCGGCTGAACGCGGCTGCGTCATGTCCTGCGCACGGCGCGCCCGTGTCGTGCGGGTCGCCGTCACGTTCCGTGCATCGCGCCGGCTGCGTATGCTGAGCGGCCGTCCCCATGCGATCCGCCCCATGAGCCAGCGCCTCTGCCTGCTGTCCGATCTGCCCGAGGGCCAGCCTGTTGCCTTCGAGGCCCGCGTCGAGGGCAGCGAGGAATCGCTGCTGCTGGTGCGCATCGGCGATGGCGTCGAGGGCTTCCTCAATGTCTGTCCGCACGCGGGACGGCGCCTTGACTGGGCGCCCGGCAAGTTCCTGATGGAAGGCGGACGGCTGATCTGCGCGGCGCATGGGGCCAGCTTCGAACTGCCCGGCGGCCGCTGCGTGGCGGGGCCGTGCAAGGGGCAGGCGCTGAGGCCTGTCGCGTTGAGGATCAACGCTGGCGAGGCGTGGTTGGCAGATGCGTGAGGCGGGGGCTTGCGCGTGCGCTGATGCTGGGCGCGCGGCGGCGCTCTTGGCGGCCCCCTGCCGGCCGGCCGCTCCGTTCAAGACATGGCGTCATTCGCCCTCGCTGGCGGATGCGCTGCGCTTATCCGCCCTACGACTCGAGCGACGCTTTGCAATGATCGAAGCCGAAGACGGCGGTTGCGCGTAGGGTACATAAGCGCAGCGCATGTACCAGAACCCCGCCCCAGTCGCAGCGCCGCACCTGAGCCCGGAAATTTGTCCCAGCTATCGCTTCGTTCGAGGCATGGCCTCCTTCGCACTCGCTGGCGGATGCGCTGCGCTTATCCGCCCTACGACTCGAGCGACGCTTTGCAATGATCGAAGCCGAAGACGGCGGTTGCGCGTAGGGTACATAAGCGCAGCGCATGTACCAGAACCCCGCCCCAGTCGCAGCGCCGCACCCGAGCCCGGAAATTTGTCCCAGCTATCGCTTCGTTCGAGGCATGGCCTCCCTCGCACTCGCTGGCGGATGCGCTGCGCTTATCCGCCCTACGACTCGAGCGACGCCTTGCATTGAGCGATGCCGAAGACGGCTGTGCGAGTAGGGTACATAAGCGCAGCGCATGTACCAGAACCCCGCCCCAGTCGCAGCGCCGCACCTCAGGCCTGCGACCTCGAATACAGTCTCAAAGTGACCCCGCCCGCCGCATATCCACATGCGGGATGCCATCTTCGAGATAGCCCTCCGAGCACACCTCGAAGCCGTGCGCGGCGTAGAAGCCCTGCAGGTGCGCTTGTGCGCCCAGGGTGATCGGCTGGCCGGGCCAGCGCGCTTCGCAATGGGAAATAGCTTCCTTCATCAGGGCATGCGCAAGACCCGAACCGCGCGCTGAAGCGCTCACGATGACCCGGCCGATTGCCGGCGTGTCGAAGCCGAGCCCAGGCGGCAGCAGGCGCGCGTAGGCCTGCAGTTGGCCTGCGCGCTCGCCCAGCAGATGCCAGACGCCGGCCTGTGCATCGCGGCCGTCGAGGTCGGGATAGGGGCAGGTCTGCTCGACGATGAACACATCGACGCGCAGGCGCATCAGCGCATACAGGCGATGCACGTCGAGCGCCTCGAAGGGCAGGCAGGACCAGGCGACGGAAGGTGCGGACATCAGAGGCTCCAGCCGCGCAGCAGCAGCCAGGCAAGGGCCAGCGCGGTCGAGATCAGGGTGACGGGGATGCCGACCCGGGCGAAGTCGGCGAAGCCGAGCCGCACGCCGGCCTGGGCCGCGCGCTCGGCGGTGATGATGTTGGCCAGGCTGCCGAGCAGCAGCAGGTTGCCGGCCAGGGTCGAGAAGATCGCCAGCGCGGTCAGCGCCGGCTGCGACAGCCCGCCCAGGGTTTCCACCAGCAGCATCACCAGGGGCACGTTGCCGATGGTGTTGCTGCCGATCAGCGCCGCCGGCACCAGCAGGCCGAGCCGCTCGAAGCTGAGGCCGGCGGCATCCAGCGCCGCCACTGAGGTGCTGGCGATGGGCAGCTGGGCGAAGGCGGCGGTGACCACGAACAGGCTGGCGATCAGCACCAGCAGGCTCCAGTCGACGCGCTTCAGCAGGGCGGCGGTGCCGATCCCGCGGCCCGCCAGCAGGACGGCGGCAATCGCCAGCGCGGCGATCTCGCGGTGTCGATCGAGCAGCAGCATCGCCACCACCACTGCCAGCACGGCGAGCAGACTCTTCAGCAGCAGCCAGCGCTGCAGCGGCAGTTCGGCGAGGGGTTCGGCGCGCCATTCCACCGCCAGACGCCCGCGCCAGGTCCAGGCGACGACCGCGAACACGCAGAGCAGGGCCAGCGCCGAGGGCAGGGCGGCGACCGCCAGATAGCCCAGGAAGTCGAGCTGGCCGAGCTCGCCGATCAGCAGGTTCTGCGGATTGCCGACCAGGGTCGCCGCCGAGCCGGCATTGCTGGCCAGGGCCAGCCCCAGCAGGTAGGGCCGCGGGTCGAGAGCGCGCGCGGCGAGGCCGTGCACCAGCAGCGGTGTCAAGGCGAACACCACGATGTCGTTGACCAGCAGCGCCGACAGCAGGCCGCTGGTGGCGACCACCAGGCCGAGCAGGGCCAGCGGCGACAGCGGGCTGCGCGAAAGCGCGCGCGCCACTGCATCGAAGGCGCCGGCCTCGGCGAAGTGGCCGCCGATCAGCATCAGTGCGAACAGCAGCACCAGGGTCGGCAGGTCCAGCGCCTGCGCCCACTCGTCGTAGGGCAGGGCGCCCGTGGCCAGCAGCAGGGCCGCGCCGCACAGCGCGATGCCGCTGCGATCCAGCGCCAGCCCGGGCAGGCGACCCAGCGCCATGCCGAGGTAGACGAGGACGAAGACGGAGACGACGAAGGCGGTCATGGGGCAGGGCGCAGGAGCGAGGCGCGCAGTGTAGGGGGATGGGCGCGACCTGCGGACAGGCGCAAGCGCTGCGACTCATAGGGTGGGCCCTGGCCCACCATGAGCTCCGCACCCGCCTCACCCCGTTCCCGGCGAACGCCGCCAAAGCCCGCCAGACATCGCCACCCCACCCACCCGATGCTGCGATAATCCAGCCCCATGAATACGACCCGCGACGCCAAGGATTCCGCCCGCGCGCAGAGCGCGCCCGGCGACACCACCCACTTCGGTTTCCGCGAAGTGCCGACCGCCGACAAGAAGCGCCTGGTCGGCCAGGTCTTCAGCTCGGTGGCCGCGAAGTACGACCTCATGAACGACCTCATGAGCTTCGGCATCCACCGGATCTGGAAGCGCTACTTCGTCGCCACCAGCAGCGTGCGCCGCGGCGATCGCGTGCTCGACCTGGCCGGCGGCACCGGCGACATCGCGCGCCTGCTGCTGGAGCGGGTGGGCGAGAGTGGCGAGGTCATCATCGGCGACATCAACGGCGACATGCTGCGCGTGGGCCGTGACCGCCTGACCGATCGCGGCCTGGTGCGCGGCCTGCGCTACGCCCAGCTCAATGCCGAGGCGCTGCCGTTTCCCGACGCCAGCTTCGATCTGGTCACGATTGCCTTTGGCCTGCGCAACGTCACCGACAAGCAGAAGGCGCTGAACGAAATGCAGCGCGTGTTGAAGGTCGGCGGCCGCGCGCTGGTGCTGGAGTTCTCGGAAGTGCAGCCGCAGTGGCTGAAGCCGCTGTACGACATCCACTCCTTCCAGGTGCTGCCGCGGCTGGGCAAGCTGTTCGCCGGTGACGCCGACAGCTACCAGTACCTCGCCGAGTCGATCCGCCAGCATCCGCCGCAGCAGGAGCTGAAGGCGATGATGGAGGCCGCCGGCCTGGAGCGCTGCGACTACCGCAACCTCACCGGCGGGATCTGTGCGATCCACTCGGGGCATAAGCTCTGAAGAGCCGGGATTGGGGATTCGGGATTCGGGATTGTGGATTCGGGATTCGGGATTCGGGATTCGCAAGAGCTCGACCCTGCATAGGGTGGGCCCTGGCCCACCGCCGGCGCCGCATCGGTCTCGAAATGGGATGGCTCCGAGCCTCGCCCCGGCCCTGAGCCAGCCCCACGCTTTCGCTTCGATCCCCGCAATGCGTCTTTCGCTCTCGCTGGCGGATGCGCTGCGCTTATCCGCCCTACGACCGCGAGTGACGCTTTGCCTTCAGCGAAGCCGAAGGGCGCCGAGCGCGTAGGGTGCATAAGCGCAGCGCATGCACCGGAACCTCGCCGCAGGCTTGAACCCCCGCCGTGAGAACCTCGCCCTGGCCCTGAGCCGGCCCCACGCTTTCGCTTCGATCCCCACAATGCGTCTTTCGCTCTCGCTGGCGGATGCGCTGCGCTTATCCGCCCTACGATCAGGAGCCGGGATTCGGGATTCGGGATTCGCAAGAGCTCGACCCTGCATAGGGTGGGCCCTGGCCCACCGCTGGCTCGGCCCCGGTCTGGCAATGGGGTGGCTCGGAACCTCGCCGCAGGCTTGAACCCTCACCGTGACTCCGCCTGGCACCCCTCACCGACGGCGGGTGTGAAATGCGGTCGGCTGCTAGACTCGTGCGGTTTTCACTTTGCCCTGCGAGTTCCGCCCATGGCCCTGCGCTCCGCCTCGCGTTCCGTTCTTCTCGGCCTGATCGGGCTGCTCGCCCTAGGCGTCGTCGCCACCGTGCAGGCAGCCCCCGCCGAGCCGGCTGTCGAGATCGATCCGGCGCTCGCCGATCGCGCCCGCGACGAGCACAGCTATGCCGAGCCGGACAAGGTCCGCATCCGCGATCTGGCGCTGAACCTGCACGTCGACTTTGACACCCGCAGCCTGCGCGGTGCGGCCGACTACGCGCTGGACTGGCAGGACGACAAGGCCCGCGAGCTGGTGCTCGATACCCGCGACCTGAGCATCGACAAGGTGCTGGGCCGACGTGCCGATGGCCTGTGGCGGCGGCTGGACTTCAAGCTCGACGCACCCGATCCGGTGTTCGGCTCGGCCCTGCGCATCGAGATGCGCCGGCAGTACGAGGTGGTGCGCGTGCGCTACCGCACTTCGCAGTCGGCCTCGGGCCTGCAGTGGCTGGAGCCCTCGATGACCGCCGGCGGCAAGCAGCCCTTCCTGTTCAGCCAGTCGCAGGCCATCCACGCGCGCAGCTGGGTGCCGCTGCAGGACACGCCGAGCGTGCGCTACACCTACAGCGCGGTCGTGCATACGCCGCCCAACCTGGTCGCGCTGATGAGCGCCGACAACCCGGTCAGCCCGGTGCGCAACGGCCGCTACGTGTTCCGCATGTCGCAGCCGATTCCCTCCTATCTGATGGCGATCGCGGTGGGCGACCTGGCCTTCAAGCCGATCTCGGCGCGCGCCGGCGTCTGGGCGGAGCCGCAGACGCTGGACGCCGCGGTCGAGGAGTTCGCCGACACCGAGCGCATGATCGAAGTCACCGAGTCGCTGTACGGCCCCTACCGCTGGGAGCGCTACGACCTCTTGATCCTGCCGCCGAGCTTCCCCTTCGGCGGCATGGAGAACCCGCGCCTGTCCTTCATCACGCCGACCGTGATGGTGGGTGACAAGTCGCTGGTGAGCCTGATCGCGCACGAGCTGGCGCATTCGTGGTCGGGCAACCTCGTCACCAATGCGAGCTGGAAGGACATCTGGCTCAACGAGGGTTTCACCAGCTACGTCGAGACGCGGATCATCGAGGCCCTGTACGGCATCGAGCGCGCGCAGATGGAAATCGTGATCGAGCAGACCAGCCTGCGCCGCGCGCTGGCCGAGCTTGACGCCAAGGACCAGGTGCTGGTGCTGCCGCCGCTGGAAGGCCGCGATCCCGATGACGCGCTGTCGCCGGTGGCCTATATCAAGGGTGCCTGGTTCCTGAGCTTCCTCGAGCAGCGCTACGGCCGCGAGGCCTTCGATGCCTTCCTGCGCGGCTACTTCGATCGCTACGCGTTCCAGAGCATCGACAGCGGCACGTTCCTGGGTCATCTGCGCGAAACCCTGATGGCCGCGCAGCCCGACGTGGTCAGCGAGACCGAGCTGCAGGCCTGGCTGTTCGAGCCCGGCGTGCCTGAGTTCGCGGTGCCGGCCAGCTCGCCCCGCTTCACCGCGGTCGACGCCGCGCGCAAGAGTTTTCTGGACGGCGAGAAGGCCGCCGCCGAGCTTGGCAGCAGCGACTGGAGCACGCAGGAGTGGCTGCATTTCCTGGAGGGCATGCCGGAAGTGCTGGAAAGCGCCCAGTTGATCGCGCTCGACGAGGCCTTCCGCTTCACCGGCACCGCCAACGGCGAGTTCGCGATGCGCTGGTATCCGCTGGCCGAGCGCAGCGGCTACTTCGAGGCGCGTCCGGCGATGGCCGAGTTCCTGAAGCGCATCGGCCGCCGCAAGCTGATCATGCCGCTGTACACCGCCCTGGCGGCGACGCCCGAGGGCCTGGAGTTCGCCCGCGCGGTGTTCGCCGAAGCGCGCCCGGGCTACCACCCGATCACCTCGGCTTCGGTCGAAGCCGCACTGAAGTAAGCCGATGAGCCGGCGCCGCCGCTTCAGCCGTCGACGCCGCCGCTGGGCGCCGTGGCTGGCGCTGCTGGCGCTGCCCCTGCTGGTCTATCTCGCGCTGGGCCTGCTCGCGCCGGACTGGCTGCTGCGCCAGGCCCTGCGCCTGGAGGCCTGGCGCAGCGGTGCTGCGCGCATCGAGCTGCAGGTCGGCGGCGAGCGCTGGGTGCTGCTGCAGCGCGGCGTGGTCGATCCCGCGCAGCCGGTCTGGCTGCTGCTGCACGGCTTCACCGGCAGCAAGGAGAACTGGCTGCCGCTGCTGCGCGCGCTGCCCGACGATGTGCCGGTGCTGATGCCCGACCTGCCGGGCTGGGGCGAGTCCGAGCGCCGCGCGCAGGCCGACTACGGCTACGCTGCGCAGGCCGAGCGCGTCGCGGCCCTGATCGCGCAGTTGGAGCTGCAGCAGGTGCGACTGGTCGGCCATTCGATGGGCGGCGGCATCGCCGCGCTGACCGCGGCGCGCCATCCGCAGCGCCTGCGTTCGCTGGTGCTGATGAGTGCCGCCGGCGTGCGCTATCGCGACAACGCCTTCGGCCTCGCCGTGCTCCGCGGCGAGCATCCGTTCGGCGTCGACAGCGTGGCCGAGCTCGACGCCTATCTGGGCCTCGTGTTCCGCGAGCCACCGCTGCTGCCCTGGCCGCTGAAGACGGCCCTGGTGGAGCGGCGCCGCGCCGACCGCGGCTTCGAGATCGAAGCGCTGGGCGCGCTGCGCGGCGAGGACGCCTTCCTGCCCGGCGAGTCCGCCGCGGCCATCCGCCTGCCGACCCTGGTGCTCGGCTGTGCGATCGATCCCGTGGTCGATGCAAGCGCCGCTGAACAGTACGCGGCGCGCATCGCCGGCGCGCGCCGGGTCGAGCTGCAGGACTGCGCGCACATGCCGATGATGGAGCTGCCCGAGGCGGTCGCCGAGGCCGTGCTGCAGTTCGCGCGGACGCCGCCATGAGCGCGCTCGACTGGGCCGAGGTGCGGCGCCTGTTCGACGCAGTCTGCGAGCTGCCGCCGGAGCAGTGGCGCCAAGCCCTGCGCGCGGCCGGCGCCAGCGCGGCGGTGGCCGAGGAAGTGCTTGCGCTCTGCGATGCGCAGACCCGCGGCATTGGCCTGCCGCAGCCGGTGGCGGCCCTGCTCGCGAACCTCGACCCCGAGCTGGCGCCGGGCACGCGGCTGGGGCCTTGGCGCATCCTCTCGACGCTGGCTGAAGGCGGTATGGGTCGGGTCTACCTGGCTGAGCGCGCCGACGGCCAGTACCAGCTCAAGGTCGCGATCAAGCGCCTGCGTGCGCTGGGCCAGCCGGGCGAGAACCGCATGCTCGAACGCGAGCGGCAGATCCTCGCGGACCTCGCGCATCCGCACATCGCCCGTCTGCTGGACGGCGGCACCAGCCCGAACGGCCAGCCGCATCTGGTGATGGAGTACATCGAGGGCGAGCGCATCGACCGCTGGTGCCGCGCGCAGGCGCTGGACCTGCCGGCGCGGCTGCGGCTGTTCCAGCAGGTCTGTCGGGCCGTGGGCCACGCCCATCGGCATCTCATCCTGCACTGCGATCTGAAGCCTTCGAACATCCTGGTGCGCGCCGACGGCTCGCCGGTGCTGCTCGATTTCGGCATCGCCCGGCTGGCCGACAGTCACGACCTGCAGGGCCAGGGCTACATGACGCCGCGCTACGCCAGCCCGGAACAGAAGCGCGGCGAAGCACTGTCTGCCGCCAGCGACATCTACAGCCTCGGCCTGATCCTGTCCGAGCTGGTCGCGCCCAGCGCCGAGGACCCGCAGGGCGATCCGTCGACGGCGACGCCGCCGACCCAGCCGCCCAGCGGGCGCGCCCGCCGCAGCGGTCTGCCCTGGGCGGGGCGACTGCGCGGTGATCTGGATGCGATCGTGATGCGAGCCTGCGCGGCCGCGCCGGAACAGCGGCACGCCAGCGCCGAAGCCCTGGCCGAGGACATCGAGCGCTACTTCGAGCGCCGGCCGGTGTCGCCGCTGGCGCATCGGCGCGGCTATCGCCTGCGGCGCCTGCTGCAGCGGCGCTGGCCCGCGTTCGCCGTGGGTGGCGTGCTGCTGGCGATGGCGCTGGGCTTCACCTTCAGCCTGCAGCAGCAGCTGCAGCGCGCGCAGGCGGCGGAGCGTGCCGCGCGGCTGGAAGCCGAAAGCAATCGCGAGACCGTCGACTTCCTGCTGGCCGTGTTCGAGCACGCCGACCCCGAGGCCGGCGAACGCGCCGACACCACCGCGCGCGAGCTGATCGACGCCGCGCGCTCCGAGCTGGAGCAGAGCCTGGACCGCCAGCCGCGGCTGAAGCTGCGGCTGGGCGTCACCCTCGGGCTGATTTACGAGCGCATCGGACTGCCCACCGAAGCGCTGGCCCTGCTGCGCATGGCCGAGAGCCTGGCGCCGCCGGATCTTGAGCTGGGCGAGCGCCTGCTGCTGATGGACTCGCTGGCGCATGCGCTGAACTCGCTCAGCCGGCGCCCCGAGGCGCTGGCGATCGCCGAGTCCGCCAGCGCGCTGGCCGAGGCGGGCCTGCCGCCGGAGCATCCGGCGCTGGCGAACGCGCTGAACATGCAGGGCCTGCTGCTGGACGCCGAACGCCGCAGCGCCGAAGCCCTGCCGCTGCTGCAGCGCGCGCTGGAGATCCGCCTCGCCGCCTTCGGCGAGCAGAGCATCGAAACCGCCGCCACCCTGCACAACCTGGGGCTCGCGGCGCGTCGCCTCGGCCGTTTCGACGAGGCGGAAGATTGGCTGCAGCGCTCGCTGGCGGCCAAGCGGGCGCTGGTGCCAGAGGGTCATCCGCGGGTGCTGACCAGCCTCGAAGTGCTGGCCAACGTGTATCGCGATCGCGGCGAACTGGCGCGTGCGGTCGAGAGCTTCGAGCACCAGCGCGCGCTGCGCGTGCGTGCGCACGGCGCCGACAGCGTGCGGGTGGCCAGCGTCACCAACGAACTCGCGACCGGCCTGCACGACCTCGGCCGCTATGTCGAAGCCGAAGGGGCGTATCGCGAGGCCCTGCGCATCAACCTGCTGCGTCGCGGGGCGGATTCGCCGGACACGGCCGTGGTGATCAACAACCTCGCCAGCCTGCTGGAGGATCGCGGCGATTTCGGCGGCGCCGAGCCGCTGCTGCGCGATTCGCTGCGCATCCGCAGCGCCGCGCTGGGCCCTGAGCATCTGGCCACAGCGCGCGCCCACAACAACCTGGGGCGCCTGCTGATGCTGCGCGGCGATCTCGCGGCCGCGCGGGTCGAGCTTGAGCGCGCGCTGGATCTGCGTGGGCGCGCGCTGGCCGAGCCGCATGTCGAGCTGATGGGCAATCGCCTGCTGCTGGCGCGACTCGAAGCGCGCAGCGGCAGCCGCGCGGCGGCCACGCAGCAGTTCGACTCGGCGAAGGCCCAGTTCGAGGCCTTGGCGCCGCGCGATCCGCTGCTGCGGGTGCGGTTGCTGGAGTCCGAGGCCGAGCTGGCGCTGGCCTTCGGCGATCCGGAGGGCGCCCGCGTGGCGCTCGATGCCGCGATCGCACTGGCCCGCGAGGCCTTGCCACCGGACCATCCACGCTGGGCCGAGCTGGTGGTGCGGCGTGCGCAAGCGCTGGCGCAGGGGCCGGATGCGCGCGCCGAGCATGAGCGGGCCCTGCAGGTGCTGCAGACCGCGCTGGTGTCCGAGGCGCCGCTGCTGCGCGAAGTCCGGCAGGGGGCCTCAGGGTTCGGGCTCGATGCGCCTTAGCTCGTAGCCGCTTGCGCGGACGCCTGCCGGGCGCCTTCCGCGGGGAACGGGTGACGAAGCGGATCGCAGGGCCGCGGTCGGCGGACGTAGCTGCGGCGAGCGTCGTGCCCGTGGTGGGCCAGGGCCCACCCTATGGGGCGTGGGGCCAGCGCTTGGGGCGGTCTAGCGGACGTCCGTGGCAGCGGTCGGTGCGGTGCTCGATGGCCGGGCAATGTGGCGCGTCGCAGCCGGCATCGGCTCTGTGCGGCGCCAGTCGATCAGCCCGCAGACCGGGCGGCGCTGGCACACGGTGCTGCGCGGCAGGGCCGCAGCGTCCGGGGGCAGCCTTGCTGGTGCTGCTGCGGCGGGGATGGGACGACTGTCGTGGGGCGGGTCATCGCGCGGCACCAGATGCCCGGGTTCGCGCAGGTGCGGAGGCAAGGTCAGGTCCATGGTCCCTGCTCCCGAGGCGCGCGCGCATGCAAGGCTGCAGCGGGCAGGGCGGTTCGCGGAGTGGCTGCGGAATTCAGTGGAGCCCGCGGCACCGGAGTTCCGAGCGGCACCAACACGGGCAGACGGGGCTTTCGGGTTTCTCGCTTGAACATGAGGCAGTCCTCTGCGGGGATCACCGCGGCAGTGGGCGCGCGGCAGGCACAGTGGACGCCCCGGGGCGGTGTTCGCAGCGACGGGTTCTGGCGATTTGCGGGCAGTGGTAGGGCGGATAAGCGCAGCGCATCCGCCAGCGAGGGCGAAGGACGCATTGCTCGGAGTGAATCGAAGGCGTGGGGCCGGATGCTCGGGCAGGGGCGAGGTGCTCAGGGCCGAGGCGAGGTCCTTGGGAACCCTACGCGCACAGCCGTCTGCGGCTCCGACGGATGCAAGGCGTCGCTCGAGTCGTAGGTACATGCGCTGCGCTTATGTACCCTACGCGCACAGCGACTCATGACTTCGATAGGCACAGCGCGTCACTCGGGCCGCAGGGCGGATAAGCGCAGCGCATCCGCCAGCGAGGGCGAAGGACGCATTGCTCGGAGTGAATCGAAGGCGTGGGGCCGGATGCTCGGGCAGGGGCGAGGTGCTCAGGGCCGAGGCGAGGTCCTTGGGAACCCTACGCGCACAGCCGTCTGCGGCTCCGACGGATGCAAGGCGTCGCTCGAGTCGTAGGTACATGCGCTGCGCTTATGTACCCTACGCGCACAGCGGCTCATGACTTCGATAGGCTCAATGCGTCACTCGAGTCGTAGGGCGGATAAGCGCAGCGCATCCGCCAGCGAGTCCCGAGGATGCGCAGCGCCGAACGACGTCTGTGGTCCTGTAGGGCCGCGCTCAGTCAGGCAGCCAGCGCATGCGCAGTGGACCGATGCCGAGCCCTGCAGAACCCGCGCTGATGCGCGTCTGCGGTGTGCGCTCGATCACCAGCCGCCCCGCGGGGCCGGGCAGTTCGACCGCATCGATTCCGCAGCGGGCCAGCGCGCGCGCGGCGGCTCGGCTGGCGCCCGGGTCCAGTGCGCTCTGCGCTTTGGCGGCGGCCTCCGAGCTGGCGTCGCGGGCGACTACATCTCTGAGGTGGCGAGCCGCGCGCTTCGGGTCTGCATCAGCGCTGCCTGGTGCTCCAGCGGAATCGGCGTCAGCACCCAGGCAGGGCGCGCCGGCAGGGTCCGACAGCGCTGCCGAACCGGCATCGATGCGCAGTCGCGCGCCCGGGCCGAGATGGAACACCTGCGCCTCCAGCGCGTCGTTGCCGGTGTCGGTGTCGCGCAGGAATACCCAGCCGCCCTCGCGACCGATGGCCTGCACGCTGCGCCTCTCGCCCCGGCTGTCGATGCGCAATGCGCTGGCCTCGTCCGCGCCATAGCCGATGCGCGCGCCGGTCTGCGCGAGCAGGCGCAGCAGTCGCGGTTCGCGTGCGCGTTCGGAGAAATGGGTGTCGACGATCGCGTCCGCGGCGAGCCCGAGGCCGCCCTCGGCCCAGAAGCTCAGCCGCTGCTCGTCCGCGTCGCTGCACAGCCCCGCCCGCGCGCAGCCGGGTTCAGGCGGAGCCGCAGGCCGACCCGGCTCGCGCAGGGCCGAGGCCGGGCTGCCGTTGGTGAGCATGGCGGCCGCCGACTGCACGGCCGCGCCCGCGCTGGTGCCGCCGACCACGAGGTCGCCGCGCGCGTGCGCAGCGCGCAGGGCATCGAGCCAGGGCAGGGCGCCGCCGTCGGCGCGGACAAAGGCCTGGCGCAGCCGCCACTGGTCGCCCCCGGCGAAGAACAGCGCCTGGGCGGATGCGATTCGCGCGCTGAGCGCGTCCGGCTGCGCGCAGGCCTGCTGCTGCTCGGCGTGCAGATCAGGATAGACCTGCTCGCGCCGGTGCAGGCCGAGCACCGCGCGGCGATGCCCGATCAGATCGCAGTCGCCCGTCTCGATTGCGCGCGCGACAGCGGCATCCAGCGGCAGCCATTCGGCGCGAGCGCCGAGTTCGGTAAAGGCGGAGCGATAGAAGTCGACGGCTTCCATCGGGTCCAGCGCCGAGGCGGTGACGATCAGGATGCGCGGCGCATCGCCCGCACTGCGCGCGGAAGCCGCCTCGACCACGCTGGCGAGCACGGCGCTGCCGTGCGCTTCGCGCGACTGCGCCGGGTACGCGCGTTCACGCCTGCGCTCGCCGGCAGCGTCGATCTGCGGCAGCTCGAGCGTCGACAGCAGGCCGGCGCGCTCGGCATCGGTGAGTCGCAGCCAGGGGCTGCGCTGTGCGTGCGGGCAGGCCTTGCCGGTTCCTGCATCCGCGCAGTAGGTGAACAGTATCTCCTCAAGTGCGTCGGCCTTGACCGGTAGGCCTCCGGCCTGTTCGGCGGCGTGGTTCAGCATCTGCGCGAGCGGCTGCGGAAGTTGATCGCGGACCGCGGCAAGCGAAGTCGCGAAGTGCTGTTCGGAAAAGGCTTCCGGATCGGTCCGGTACAGCGGAGCCGTCCGCGAGTCGTGTCTTGGTTCAGGCGCCGAGATACAGGCGCGCGGAGCGAGATCCGAGCACACCGGCAGGGCGCCGCCGGCGAGGATGAGTGTCCGTTCGGAGTGTTCAGGCGTGGAACCGACGGCGCCATCCGCGGCGCGGCTTGACCCGCTCGCCATTACGCAGAGCGGCAGGAGGGCGAGGGCGATGCGCGAACGAAGGTTCATGCATTCCACGGTAGTCAGCAGCCGGGCGATCACGCAAGCGGCGCCGCGGTGCCGGTCGCCGCGGGCGCTGGCGGTCGACTTGACGCCGCGCGAACAGCGGCGTAATGCTTCGCCGCGTCGTCCTTCCTGCCTGCGCCCATGTTCAAGCCGCGGAACCACATCCGGCACATCGCGCGCACCTACTACTTGAGCGAGTGGTGGGACGAGTAGGCGTTTCCCTGCGGTAGCTCCTGACCGGTGATGTCCCGGGCCCTCGAAGGCCCGCCTTGGGCATGCGCCGGGCGACCGAATCCTTGCCCTCGTCGCGCCTGTGGCGCCATCGGGCATCCGTGGGGAAATCCAGCATGCGCAAGACCCGAGCCCTGTCGGCCGCCATCGTCGCGGCCCTGTGCAGCCTGTCCTTCGTGTCGACTGCCGTTGCCCAGCAGCCGGCGCCGCCGACTGTCGAAGACGAGACCGAGACGCTCGACCAGATCCTGGTCACCGGCAGCAACATCCGCGGCATCGACCTGCAGGAAGCGCAGCCGATCACCGTCATCGACGCCGAGGACATCCGCCAGTTCGGCGCGATCACGGTCGGTGATCTCGTCACCCAGATCGCTGCCGCGCGCGGCGGTACCGGCAGCTTCAGCACCGCCAATTCCGGCGCGCTGCAGGCCGATGCGCCGGCCGGCTCGGCCGCGGTCTCGCTGCGCGGACTGGGCACCGCGTCGACCCTCACCCTGGTCAACGGCCGCCGCATCGCGGCCTCGTCCTTCGCCTCGGGCTCGGAGAACTTCGTCGACATCAATGCCATTCCGCTGGCGGCGATCGAACGCGTCGAAGTGCTGACCACCGGCGCCTCGGCGATCTACGGTGCCGACGCCGTGGCTGGCGTGGTGAACTTCATCCTGCGCGACGATTTTGACGGCCTGCGCCTGTCGGCGAGCTACGGCGATTCCGAGGCCGACACCGACGAGAGTCGGGCCAACTTCAACCTGGTGTCGGGCTACGTCGGCGAGCGCTCGCGCGGCATGCTGGTGTTCGACGCCTTCCAGCGCAACGCGCTCTACGACCGCGATCGCGCAATCAGCGCGGTGGAGCCGCGGCCTTCGCAGCAGGGTATCTACCCGAGCATCAACGACCTCGCCGAGATGGACCTCGATCTGGTCGAAGCCGGCTGTCCCGACGACCAGCGCTTCGACGGTCGCCCTGGCTTTCCCAACAGCCGCTTCGGCGCCTACTGCACGCTCAACCGCAACGCGTTCACGCCGACCGATCCGGAAACCGAGCGCTACGGCCTGTACGCCACCTGGCAGCTGCAGCTGTCGGACGCCACCGAGTATTTCACCGAGTTGGCCCTGCAGCAGAACCGCTCGCGCGCAGCGAGCGCGCCGGCGCCCTGGAGCGAGGAAGAGATCGATTTCAACCACCCCGGCATGCCGGCCGAACTGCGCGCGCGCCTGCTTGCAGCCGGCGCCGATCCGGATTTCACCGTGTTCGGCTGGGGCCGCTTTCCGGATGCCCGCGAGATCGAGGTCGAAACCCGCAACCTGCGCTGGCTGAACGGCCTGCGCGGCAGCGCCGGCGACTGGGACTGGGAGACCACAGCCAGCTATTCGCGCAGCCGCTCGACCCAGGAGGCGGTGGCCGGCATCTACAACGTCGAGCGTTTCCGCGCCAGCCTGCTGGGCGAGCTCTGCGGCTCGGGCGCCACCAACTGCGCGCCGGGAAGCGGCGGGCTGTACTACAACCCCTTTGGTGGGCAGCTGAACAACAGTGCGCAGGTGCTGGACCTGCTGCGCGAGAGGGTGCCGCGCGAGGGGGAGTCAGAACTGCTCAGCGTCGATGCGCGGCTGTCGCGCCTGTGGGGCCAGCTGGCCGGCGGTGACATCGGCTGGGCGCTGGGTGTCGAGGCGCGCCGCGAGGACATCGTCGATGCGCCTTCGCCGCTGGCGACGCTCGACCCCGCCACCGGCGAAGTGCCGGTCTACGGCTTCGGCTCGACCGCAGTGCAGGCCGACCGCCGCCAGCAGGCGCTGTATGCCGAAGCTTTCCTGCCCTTCCACGCGAACTTCGACCTGCGCCTGGCGGCGCGCTACGACCACTACAGCGACTTCGGCGGCGACTTCAACCCGGCCCTGGGCCTGCGCTGGCAGCCCCACGACGACGTGGTGCTGCGCGCCGGCTGGAACACCTCCTTCCGCGCGCCCTCGCTGGCCCAGGTCGGTGCCGGCACCACGCTCAGCTCGGGTGCGGTGCCGTGTTCGCCGGGCAGTGAGTTCTTCGACAGCTTCTGCGGCGGCTTCAGCGGTGACGACGGCTATCTGTCCGAGGTCTACGGCAATCCGGATCTGAAGGCCGAGACTTCGGAAGCCTGGTATCTGGGCAGCGTGTTCAGCCTGGGCGATGCCACCACGCTGAGCCTCGACTATTGGAACTTCGACCAGCGCGACCTCGTCGACATCGATGACCTGGAGCTGTTCCGGCGCGCGCTCAACGACCCCAGTCTCGTCTTCCGCACGGCCGATCTGCCGCCCGGCCAGCTCGGCATCGGCATCCGCAACGGCCGCATCGGCGGCAACGTCGACCAGGTCAATCTGCAGCTGATCAACATCGGCCGCCAGCGCACCGACGGTATCGACCTGCGCTTTGAGCACCGCTTCGAGGAGCAGGCCTGGGGTCGACTCACCCTGCTGGTGGATGCGACCTGGGTGAACAGCTTCGAGCGCAGCGAATCCTGCGGCGGCAGCGACAGTCGACGCGGCGCCGGCCCCTGCAGCGACGGCCAGCGCCTGATCGAGCGCGTTGGCGAGTTCCGCTATCCGGAGTGGACCGCCAACGCCGGCCTGCGCTGGGTGCGCGGCGACAGCTTCGCCCGCTTCTTCGCCAACTACGTCGATGGGTACTTCGACGACGACCAGCGCGCCGAGGTGCCGGCGGAGCGTCGCGTCGGTTCGTGGACCACGCTCAACCTCACCGTGGGCCGCGACTTCGGCGAGCACCAGTCGATGAGCCTGAACATCCGCAACCTGGCCGACCGCGACCCGCCGATCGCGCTGGGTTCGGCCACCAACGTGGACCTCTACAACCACAACACCCTCGGCCGGTTCTGGACGCTGGACTACGTCTACCGGTTCTGAGTACCGCGGCGCAGGTGCCGAAGATTCCCTCCCCGCGTCTTCGGCCCGATGGTCTGCGCTTCGGCAATGCAGGCCGTCGTTCGTCGGGAGCCGGCGCCCCCCACGCCCGGCTCCCGCGACTGCTTTGGCGATGAGCCCCGTCCAGCTATAGGGTGGGCCCTGGCCCACCGTGGCCTTTGGCCTGCCCCGGTCTGTGGTCTGTAGCGCGGGTGCTCGCGCGCGGAGTGCGTTTCGCGGGATCCCCGAGCGTGGCGGGAGCATGGCTTGCGGTGGGCCAGGGCCCACCCTAGGTGCCCGCGATGTTGCGTGAGTTGGCCGGGCGCGATCCCGGACGAGTTCTGCGTGTCACTTCGGTCTTGCGGTGTCCTTGCTGCCTGTGTTCCTGTCCACCGCTTTCTGTTTCCTCGCCTGTCTGGAGAACCGCTTGAACGCGAGCCCCGAACCCAAGGGCCTCAACACCCTGCTGCTGCTGTTCCTGGTGGCGCTCGGCTTCAGCGCGGTGAGCCTGCTGGTGCCGGCCGGGCAATTCGCGCCGGGGCAGCCGCTGTCGCTGGACAGCTTCAGCCTGGTCCAGCCCGAGCATGGCCTGAGCCTGTTCTCGGAAGGGCAGGGGCCGGGCTTCCTCAATTTCCTGTTCGAAGGCTTCGCCTCGGGCAGCCGCACGGGCGCAGCGATCGGCGTCATCGCCCTGGTCTTCATCATCGGCGGCAGCTTCGCCGTGGTGCAGGCCTCGGGCGCGATCGACCGCGGCCTGCTCCGTCTGGTCGCCATCACCGGCAGTCGCGACTGGCTGCTGCTCAGCGTGCTGTTCATCGCCTTCTCGCTGGGCGGCGCGATCTTCGGCATGGGCGAGGAGACCATCGCCTTCATCGCCCTGCTGCTGCCGCTGACCGATCGCCTCGGCCTGCCGCGCGCCTCGGCGGTGATGTGCACCTACATGGCCAGCCAGATCGGCTTCGCGACCTCCTGGACCAACCCGTTCAGCGTGCTGGTGGCGCAGGGCATCGCCGGGCTGGATCCGCTGTCGGGCGCCGACTTCCGCATGGCCATGTGGGCCTGCTTCACCGCGGTCGGCATCGCCTTCACCCTGCGCTTTGCGCTGCGCCATCGCAGCGCGCAGCGGGTGGACGCGGGCGACGTGGCCGAACTGATCCGCGCCGAGCCGCTGCGCTGGGCCGATCGCGCGATTCTGCTGGCGGTGCTGGCGACGGTCGTGTGGATCGTCTGGGGCGTGAGCCAGCGCCGGTACTACCTGCCCGAGATCGCCGCGCAGTTCTTCACCCTCGGCCTCGTCAGCGGTCTGATCTGCTTCATCGACCGTCGCCTCGGCGCCAACCGCATCGCCGAGGTGTTCACCGACGGCGTGCGTTCGATGGTGCCGGTGGCGCTCGTCATCGCCGCCGCCAAGGGTCTGCTGTGGCTGCTGGGCGGCACCGATCCGCACACGCCTTCGGTGCTCAACACCTTCCTCTACGCGATGGCCTGGGTGTTCGAAGGCGCGCCGCCGATGCTGGCGGCGCTGGGCATGCTCGGCCTGCAGTCGGGCTTCAACTTCTTCGTGACCTCGGGCTCGGCGCAGGCGGCCATCACCATGCCGCTGATGGCCGGCCTCGGCGATCTGGTCGGCGTGACGCGGCAGGTGTCGGTGCTCGCCTTCCAGCTCGGCGACGGGCTCACCAACCTGGTCGTGCCGACCTCGGCCCTGCTCATCGGCGCCACCGGCGTGGCCGGCCTCTCATGGGCGGAGTGGCTGCGCATCGTCTGGCGCTTCGAACTTCTTCTGCTGGCCATGGCGGCGGGCTTCGTCGCGCTTGGCGTACTGACGGGATACCAATGATGCTGCTCGAAGAACGCGACACGCCGCTGCTGATCACCGATGCCGAGGTGTTCGCCCCTGCGCCGCTCGGTCGCCAGGATGTGCTGATTGCTGCCGGCCGCGTGCTGGCGATCGGGCGCGATCTGCAGCCGGGCAGCGCGCTGCCGCTGCGGCGCATCGATGCGCGCCGTCGCCCGCTGGTGCCGGGCTTCGTCGACAGCCTGGTGCACATCGGCGGCGGTGGCGGCGAGGGCGGCTTTGCCACCCGCGCGCATCCGCTGCGCGCCGAAGATGCGCTGCGCGCCGGCGTCACCACGCTGATCGGTGCGCTGGGCACCGATGAAGTCACCCGCAGCCACGCCGACCTGCTGGCCTGCGCGCGCGCGCTGAACGCCGAAGGTCTTTCGGCCTTTGTTCTCTCGGGCAGCTATCGAGTGCCGGTGGCGACGCTGACCGGCAGCGTTCGCTCCGATCTGGTGCTGATCCCCGAGATGCAGGGCGTCGGCGAGATTGCGATCGCCGATCACCGCGGTTCGCAGCCCAGCTTCGACGAGCTGGCGCGGATCGGCGCCGATGCGCGCGTCGGCGGCATGCTGGCTGGCAAGCGCGGCACCGTGCTGATCCACGTCGGCGACGGCGCCGACGGCATCGATCTACTGGAGCAGCTGGGCGCGCGGACGCCGCTGCCGCGCGGTCAGTGGCACCCGACCCACATGAGCCGTAACGCGCGCCTGTTCGAGCAGGGGCGCCGCTGGCTGCATGCCGGCGGCAGCATCGACATTACCGCGAGCACCAGTGCCGAACTGCTCGAAGCCGGCGAGGTGCCGCCGCTGCGCGCCTTGCTGGCCTTGCTGGAAGACGGTGCCCCGATCGAGCGCATCACCCTCAGTACGGATGGCCAGGCCAGCCTGCCTCGCTTCGATGCGCAGGGGCGCCTGCTGTCGATCGAGTTCGCGCCCATGCACAGCCTGCTGGAGGGCCTGCGCGAGCTGGTGCTCTCGCATGGCCTCGCGCTGGAGCATGCCCTTCGGCCGATCACCTCCAGCGCGGCCTCGGTCTGGGGCCTGCCGCGCAAGGGCCGCATTGAGGTGGGGGCGGATGCCGATCTGCTGTTGCTCGACGCCGATTCGCTGGCGCTGGACACCACGATTGCCGCGGGGCGGGTGTTCGCGGTGCGATGATGCTTGCGTCGGGATTCGGGATTCGGGTAAAGCCTGGCGCGCCGTCGTCGCAGCGCTGGGGGCGCACTTCCACTCTTGATTGGAGCCTGCTCGCAGCGGACCGCGTTCCCTCAAGATCGCCCAGTGTCGCGGGAACCGCGCCGTGGCAGGTGCGGCAAGAGCGTTTCGATGGACAAGTCCGGCGCGCTGCGGTCGCGAGCAAGCTCGCTCCTACAGGAGCCGGGCATCGGTAACCGGGAAGATCCCGTCAGGATGGGCGCCGCGCTCTCGCTCTGTGTAGGAGCCTGCTCGCAGGCGACCACGGCCTTCGCTTCGCCACGCCGACCGTATCGCGAGCAGGCTTGCAGCTTCGAAGGCCGCGACCACGCAATGCGGTTCGCAAAGCCCAAGTCACGCCCGCGGGATCGACCGCGGGCGTGGCGCCTTGAGCTACTCGCCCAGCAGGTGCTTCTGCCAGAACAGCATGCTGGCGGCGCTGAAGTAGTCGCTGTTGGTCTTCTTGGCGAAGCCGTGGCCCTCGTCCTTGAACACCAGGTACCAGACATCGCCGCCGTTACCCTGCACCGCGTCGACGATCTGGTCGGCTTCGGACAGCGGCACGCGAGGGTCGTTGGCGCCCTGGGCCACGAACAGCGGCGAGCGGATCTGCGCGGCGTTGTTGAGCGGCGCGATCTCCTCGAAGAACTTGGCGATCTCCGGGTCGCGCTCGTCGCCGTACTCGGCGCGGCGCAGGTCGCGGCGGTAGCTCTCGGTGTTCTTCAGGAAGGTGCTGAAGTGCGAGATGCCGACCACGTTGATGCCGGCGGCGAGGCGGTCGGCGTAGTCGACCAGGGTTGCCAGCACCATGTAGCCACCGTAGCTGCCGCCCGACACGCCGACCTTGTCGGCATCGAGACCCGGCTGCTGGGCGATCCAGTCGAGCAGGGCGCCGATGTCCTTGACCGAGTCCTTGCGCTTCAACCCGTTGTCGAGGTCGAGAAAGGTCTTGCCGTAGCCCGCCGAGCCGCGCACGTTCGGCACCAGCACGGCCACCTGCAGTTCGTCGAGCATGAACTGCACGGCCGGGCTGAACACCGGCAGGGCCTGGGCCTCGGGGCCGCCGTGGATGTTGATCACCACCGGCAGCTTGCGGTCGGCCGGCACGCCAGCCGGGCGGTAGTAGAAGGCCGGAATCGACAGGCCGTCGAAGCTCTCGTAGCGGATCAGCGTGGGCGCAACGAAGCGCGAGGCGTCGAGGCCGCCGACTTCGCCTTCGGTCCAGCGGGTCAGGCTGCGCGCGGCGAGATCCACCACATAGACATCGCTGGGCGTGATCGCGCTGTTCAGCGTCAGCGCGATGCGCTGGCCGTCGGGCGAGAAGCCCATGCCGCCGATCACGCCGACCGGCAGCTCGGGCAGGGGCACGGGACGATGATCGGGCAGGGACAGCACGTGCAGGCGGAAGATGCCGTCCTCGTTGCTCGCATACGCCAGATGGCGGCCGTCCGAGGCGATGTCGAAGGCCACCACGTTCCAGTCGAGATCGGCCGTGAGCACCTGCACCGGTTGGCCGGGGCGGTGGTAGCGCAGGCGCCGGAACTCGCTGTTCTCGTCGGAGATGAAGTAGATGCCCTCGCCATCGGGCGCGTAGCGCAGGCCGCCGAAGGCCGCCTTGCCGCCCTCGACCGGGAAGCGCTCGAGCGTGCCGGTGGCGAGATCCACCTCGCCCGGCTGGCTCTCGTTGATCGAAATGTAGCGCTGCACCAGCAGGCGCTTGCCATCGGCCGAGAAGTCGTTGGCGAACCAGTTGCCGCCCTCGGTCAGCACGGCGCGCGCCTCGCCGTCGAGCGAGCGCACCCAGATGTCGCTGTCGCGGCCGTTGCGGGCCGTGCTCGACCAGGCGATGAGGCGGCCGTCGGGTGACCAGATTGGCTGCTCGTTGCGGCTGCGGCCGCCGTCGGTGAGCAGGCGCGTGCTGCGGCTCTCGAGGTCGTAGTGGTAGAGCTGCCAGAACTCCGAGCCGCCGACATCCTTGCCGAACACGAAGCCGCGGCCGTTGCTGCCCGGCTGGGCGCGCACCGAGGACACCGGCTCCTTGTGGAAGGTCAGCTGCTCACGCATGCCCAGCGGCGCGCGCACGCGGTGTACCTGGCTGGTCTCGCCGAAGCGGGTGCCGATCAGCAGCTCGCCATCGCTGGCCCAGCCGGCAAAGTTGGACGGCCGTGTGTTCTGGTAGCGGTCGAGGCGCTCGATCAGATCGGCCGGCAGCTCGGGCACGCCTTCGGTCACGCGGTTGCCGACTTCGATGCGCTCAGCGGCTAAGGCGGGCAGGGCGAAACCGAGGCTGAAGGCCGCCAGTGCGGCGAGCCGCAGGCGGCGCGGGAGGGGGGACAGCAGGGTCATGAGCGGCGGGCCCGGTCGTTGGACAGGGCTGCAAAGGTGCCGCCTGCGGCGCTTCGGCGCGGGTGCCAGAAGGCAGGGCGCAGCGCTTGGGGTGACTGGGCTCGGTGCGTCGTGCGGATGCCGGTCAGCAGGCTGGGATGAGTCACGCGCACGCAGAACCTGTGCGCTTGAACGTAGGGGCGGGAGTCCCGGGATTCAGCGACCGGCGCGCGCCGGGCTGGGCCCCCGCCGTCGCGGGGGCGACGGGATCGAGCGCAGTAGCGAGGCTTGCTGCGGCCACGTGAGCTGCCGCGGTTGCCTTCAGCGCAGATCGACGTCGACGTAGGCCTGCTCGATGGCGCGCTCCAGTGCAGCGAACACGTCGCGGGCGGTTTCGAACTCGCGGCGCAGACCGGGCAGGATGCGGATCAGCTCCTGCTCTTCCGGCGTGCCGATCTTGGCGGACGACAGGCGCATGCCGGCGGTGAGATAGCGGGCGCGGTGCTCGGCCACCACCTTGGCCAGTTCGACCACGTGCTTGCGCTCGATCTTCGGGATGTCGCGGTGGATCACCTCGCGGTTGATCTTGCGGATCTCGCGCTCGATCTCCTGCAGCGCATAGCGGTGCCGCTTCAGCAGTGCGTCTTCGTCGTCCTGGGGCAGCATGGGGGCCTCCGCGCGGGGTGTGTTGACTCGCGGCATGCAAGTTTCGCGCTTGGGCCGGCGTCAAGCCTGTGCTGCGCCTTTACGCAGGGGTGCGAACCACGTGCACGCGGCTATGCTTTGCAGGCTGTTCGCAGGACGCGCGAGGGGGCGAGCGCGACTCAGTCTCTCGACCCCTGATGTGGAGCCCCTCTCCCCTGGTGGGAGAGGGGTTGGGGAGAGGGGGCGAACCTCGCGCGAGACTCGCCTCCTCCCTTGGTCTGCCGTCGCTTCGCGCGGGCTCCGGAGAACGTCGGCTGCCACCGGCAGCCGACAGGCGTTCTTCTCCGCTTCACACGAAGGGAGAGGGGAGTCGCTCTGCTCCGGCTCTTGCGAATCCCCAATCCCGAATCCCCAATCCCCAATCCCCAATCCCCAATCCCGAGAGACGAACCCCATGCCCCAGTCCAGCGTCTACGTCCTGCCGCCGCCCGCCCAGCCCTGCGTCGCTGTGGCTGAAAGCCCGCAGTACTTCCCGGTGCGCCGCATCTACTGCGTGGGCCGCAACTACGCCGAGCACGCCCGCGAGATGGGTGCGGACCCGACCCGCGAGGCGCCGTTCTTCTTCATGAAGCCGGCCGATGCGGTGGTCTCCGACGGCGCGCGGATTCCGTATCCGGGCCAGACCGCAGATTTCCACTACGAGGCCGAGCTGGTAGTGGCGATCGGCGGCAGCGGCGCGAATCTCACGCCCGAGCAGGCGCAGGCCCTCGTGTTCGGCTACGGCGTCGGCATCGACTTCACCCGCCGCGACCTGCAGGCGCAGTTCAAGAAGGGCGGCAAGCCCTGGGACATGGCCAAGGGCTTCGACCGCTCCGCCCCCTGCAGCGCGATCGCGCCGGCGGCGCGGATCGGCCATCCGAAAGCGGCGCGCATCGAGCTGATCCAGAACGGCGAGACGCGGCAGTCGGCGGACATCGCCGATCTGATCTGGTCGGTGCCGGAACTGCTGGCGAATCTCTCGACCTTCGTGCGGCTGGAGCCAGGCGATCTGGTGTTCACCGGCACGCCCGCTGGCGTCGGCCCCTGCGTGGTCGGGGATCGGCTCACCGCGCGCGTCGAGGGCATCGGCCAGGTCAGCGTCGAGATGACGGAGCGCTGAGATGAGCGACATGCGCAGCGATGTGCTGGTGATCGGCGCTGGCCACAACGGCCTGGTCTGCGCCACCTATCTGGCCAAGGCCGGCCTGTCGGTGCGCGTGCTGGAACGAAGAAGCGTGGTCGGCGGCGCGGCAGTGACCGAGGAATTCCACCCGGGCTTCCGCAACTCCACCGCGAGCTACACGGTCTCGCTGCTGCACCCCAAGGTGATCCGCGAGCTCGACCTGCACGGCCACGGCCTGCGCATCGTGGAGCGCGAGCTGGGCAATTTCCTGCCGCTGCCGGATGGCCGCTATCTCAAGGCGGGCGAAGGACGGACCCAGGCCGAGGTGGCCAAGTTCAGCGCCCGCGATGCCGAGCGGCTGCCGGCCTACGGCCAGCACCTCGATCGCATCGCCGGCCTGCTGCGCGAGCTGGCCGTGCAGACCCCGCCCAATGTGCCGCCGGAGGGCGGTTGGCTGGCCGCGCTGCCCGAGCTGATCCGCGCGGCCGGACTGGGCCGGCGCGCCGCGGCGCTGGGCATCGAAGGCCAGCGCGATCTGCTCGATCTGTTCACCGATTCCGCGGGCGCCTATCTGGAGCGCTGGTTCGAGTCCGAGCCGATCCAGGCGCTGTTCGGCTTCGACGGCGTGGTCGGCAACTACGCCAGCCCCTATGCCGCCGGCAGCGCCTATGTGCTGCTGCATCACGTGTTCGGCGAGGTCAACGGCAAGGCCGGCGTGTGGGGCCATGCCATTGGCGGCATGGGCGCGATCACCCAGGCGATGGCGCGCGCAGCGGAGGTCGCCGGCGTGCAGATCGAGCTCAATGCCGGCGTGGCCGAGGTGCTGGTCGAGCAGGGCAGGGCGGTCGGCGTGCGTACCGAGGACGGTCGCGTGCATCGCGCGGCGCGCGTGGTCGCCAACGTCAATCCCAAGCTGCTGTTCACCCGGCTGGTGCCGCAGGCCGAGCTGCCCGCCGACTTCGCCGAGCGCATGCGCGGCTACCGCTGCGGCTCGGGCACCTTTCGCATGAACGTGGCCCTGTCCGAACTGCCCGACTTCAGCTGCCTGCCGGGTCGCGCGCGCGCCGAGCACCACACCGCCGGCATCATCCTCGCGCCCAGCCTGCGCTACATGGAGCAGGCCTATTTCGATGCGCGCCAGCACGGCTGGTCGAAGCAGCCCATCGTCGAGATGCTGATTCCGTCGACCCTGGACGACAGCTTGGCGCCCAAGGGCGCGCACGTCGCCAGCCTGTTCTGCCAGCACGTCGCGCCCGAGCTGCCCGATGGCAAGCAGTGGCCCGACCATCGCGACGCGGTGGCGCAGCTGATGATCGACACCGTCAACGCGTATGCGCCGAACTTCAAGGCCTCGGTGCTGGGCTACCGCGCGCTCTCGCCCTTCGACCTCGAACAGGAGTTCGGCCTCATCGGCGGCGACATCTTCCACGGCGTGCTGAGCTTGAACCAATTGTTCTCCGCGAGGCCGGTGCTGGGACACGGCAACTACCGGATGCCGCTCAAGGGCCTGTACCTGTGCGGCTCCGGCGCGCACCCGGGTGGCGGCGTCAGTGGGCTGCCGGGGCACAACGCGGCGCGTGAGGTGTTGAAGGCCCGGGATTAGGGATTCGGGATTCGGGATTCGTTCTTGGCCCCTCTCCCCGAGGGAGAGGGGTTGGGGAGAGGGCCGGGCAACGCGACTGCCCCAAGCGCGCAACGAGGGTGAGCCTCGGCTACATCGGCCAAGCGCTCGCTCGATTCAAATCTGAGGACACCCCGCCCTCACCCCAACCCCTCTCCCAATGGGAGAGGGGCTCAAGCCGCGCTGCCATCGGGATTGCGCTCGACGAAGTACAGCCCTGCATAGAGCTTGGGATCGATCGAGTAGCCCTCGCGCCGCTTTGCATCCAGCCATGCGGGCGCTTGCGTGCGAGGGATCTCGTGGACGGTGATGTTCTCGGTGACATCGCCGCCACCGGCGCCAACGCGGGTCAGGCCGTGGGCGCGGACGAAGGCGATCTGTTCGGTGCTCATGCCCGAGGAGGACGGCCCCATCATCAGGAACTCGACACGCTCGGCCCGCCAGCCGGTTTCCTCTTCCAGCTCGCGCTGGGCGGCCAGTTCGATCGACTCCTCGCCATCGATGTCGCCGACCAGACCGGCCGGCATCTCGATGCTGCGCTGCTGGATCGGCTCGCGGAACTGTTCGACGAAGAGGATGCGGTCCTCGGGCGTCACCGCCACCACGATCACCGCGCTGCCGGCATTGGTGCGCTCGGCGTACTCCCAGCGGCCGCGCCGGCACAGGCGCAGGAAGCGGGCTTCGTGCAGGGTTTCGACGGCTGCGGGCTCGGGGGTCGGGCTCATCGGATAGGCCTTGGCTAGAATGGGCGCCATCTTAGCCAGCGCCGCGCACCCCTCGGTGTGTACGCAGCCCTTGCCGGGGCCGGCCACCGGACCCTGGGGAACCCGCGGCCCCGGCGCTGGTCTTGAGGTCCGCTCTCACCTTGCCTTCCACGGAAAACCCCACTCATGTCGTTCAAGCGTTTCCTGCTGTGCACCCTGCTGCTGACGTCGCCCGCCTTTCTGCTGGCCCAGGAGGCGCCGCCGGCCGAGGGCAAGACCCTCGAAACGCCGGAGCAGATCGAGCAGGCCCTGGCCGCCGTCGACGACACCGACAGCCTGCTGCAGCTGGCCGCGCAGCTGCGCGAAGCCGGTGAGATCGTCAAGGAGACCCTGGTCTGGAAGCGCCTCGCCGCGCTGCGTCCGCACGTCGGCGCCATGCGTTTCGAGATGGCGGCCGGCTACGCGCAGCAGGACATGAAGAGCGAGGCCTACAACGCCCTGCTGGAGCTGCAGGCGGCGGGCTTTGCGTACGAAGTCGAGAACGACCCGCGCTTCGAGAAGGTCAGCACCACCGAGGTCTGGCAATACGTCGTGCAGGGCTTCCAGCGCAACCGCGACAGCTTCGGTGAGGGCAAGGTGGCCTACACCCTGCCGCGCGAGGACCTGCTGATCGAGAGCCTGGCCTTCGACGCGACCCGCGGCCGCCTGCTGGCCGGCGGCGTACGCGAGGGCAAGGTCTATGTGGTCGAGGAGGACGGCAGCCTGAAGGCGCTGGCCGCAGCCGACGAGACCAACGGCATGTGGGGCGTGTTTGGCGTGGCGGTTGATGCCCAGCGCGGCGTCCTGTGGGTGGCCTCGAGCGCGGTGCCGCACTACAAGGGCTACAGCGCCGAACGCGATCTGGGCAAGGCCGGCATCTTCAAGTTCGAGCTGGCCAGCGGCAAGTTCATCAAGAGCTTCCTGTCGCCGGTAGTGCCGGGCCAGAGCTTCGTGCTCTCCAACATCGCGGTCGCCGGTGACGGCAGCGTGTATGCCCTCGACGGCGTCAACAACGTGATCTACCAGGTGCGCGACGACAGCTTCCGGCGCCTGCTGCAGGCGCCGCACCTGTCGGGCCTGCGTGGCCTCACGGTGTCGGGTGACTCCAAGCGCCTGTACTTCAGCGACGTCGAGCGTGGCGTGTTCGGCCTCGACCTGGATACCGGCAAGCCCTTCGACATCGCGGTGCCGCGTAACCTCGCACTGGCCGGCATCGAATCCATGGCCTGGTGGAACGACCACCTGATCGTCGTGCAGAACGGCCTGCCGCCCAATCGCATCATGCGGCTCAAGCTGTCGGCCGACGGCCGCCAGATCGCCCTGGGCCATCCGTTGGAGGCCAACCAGCAGGCCTTGCCGCTGCAGGTGGGCGCGGCCATCGGCGAGAACGCTGCGGTCTATCTGATCGGCAACAGTCAGCGCAATGGCTACGACCGCTTCGGTCTGCCGCGCAATCGCGAGCGCATCGAAGGCGCACGCATCTATCGACTGCAGGCGGACTTCGCGATGGATCGCCAGGAAGCGCGTCCGACCCAGTTCGTGCGCTGATCCCGGGCCGGCGGCGCGCGCCTGCGCCCGCCGCCCCTCGCTTCACCGGATCAAGCCTGCGTACTGCCGAGCGAGGCGATGCGTCGCCGCGTCATCGGCCCCAGCCTGAGCTGTTCGGCAAGCGCGTCGAGCCGCGCCTGATCGGGTGCAGCGCGGCGACAGCGCTCGGCTGCGTCTCCCAGGTCTAGATCGCAGCGGATGGTGGCGAGCTCGCGGCACAGCAGCGCCATGTCGCGATGCGCGTCGATGCGCTGCGCGTGCGAGGCCGCGCCGCGGATCCGCAGGAAGGGCAGTTCGCCGAGGCGCGCGAGCAGGGCGTCGAGGCTGTCGAAATGCTCCAGCAGGGCAGCGGCCGTCTTCGCGCCGACGCCCGGCACGCCCGGAATGTTGTCGACGGCATCTCCGGCCAAGCCGAGGAAATCCGGGATCTGCCGGGCCAGCACGCCGTAGCGCTCACGCACGCCCGCCATGTCCCAGCGCTGGTTGCGCGCGTAGTCCCACTGGCTGTCGCCCGCTTCGAGCAGCTGCGAGAGGTCCTTGTCCGCCGACACGATGAGACCGCGCAGGCCCTGGGCGCGAATCCCGGCGAGCAGGCTGCCGATCAGGTCGTCCGCTTCGAACTCGGGGTCCGCCAGCGTGCACAGGCCCAGCGCTTCGCACAGGGCGCGGCACTGCTGGAACTGGTACTTCAGCGACTCTGGCGCCGGCTCGCGGTTGGCCTTGTAGGCGGGGTACAGGCGATTGCGGAACGAGGTTTCGAGCGATTCATCGAAGGCGATGGCGATGCGCTCCGGGCGCGCGTTCTCCAGCAGCTCAAGCACGAAACGCAGGAAGCCCTGCACGGCGTTGACCGGGCGCCCTTCGCGATCAGTGAACTCATCGGGGATCGAATGCCAGGCGCGGAACACGTAAAGACTGGCGTCGACCAGCAGGACCGGGCTCGCGCTCAAGGCGTCCAGTCCTGCAGGCGTGCTCCCGGATCCGGTCGCGGGCGCTCGGGCAGGCTGTCGCGCGGCGTGCCGATATGGATGAATCCCACCACCGCTTCGTTTTCCTCAAGGCCGAGGCGGGCGCGGATTTCTGGATCGTAGGCGGCCCAGCCGGTCAGCCACTGGGCGCCGAAGCCGGCGGCCTGGGCGGCCTGCAGCAGGCCGAAGCAGACGCAGCCGGCGGTGAGCTGCTGTTCGACCAGCGGAATCTTGTGCGGCCGGATGTAGCAGCCGATCACCGCCACCACCAGCGGCGCCTGCAGGAAGCGCTTGCGCTCCTTGTCCAGGGCGGCGGCCTCGATGTCCGGATTCAGCGCCAGCGCGCGGGTGGCCAGGGCCGCGCCCAGTTCTGCTCGCGCATCGCCGCGGACGGTCAGGAAGCGCCAGGGCGCCAGCGCGCCGTGATCGGGTACGCGCGAGGCGACGCGCAGCAGGTCCAGCAGCTGTCCGGAATCCGGCGCGGGCTCGCCGAGCAGGCGGGAGGGCGTCGAGCGGCGCTGGTCGAGCGCGAACGGGTTCATCAATCGGAGTTCCGGTGAGCGAAGGACAAGTGACGAAACAGGTCGCTGGCGCGCCAGCTCTGTCACACTTGCGACCTTGGTGTTGGCAGGGCCGCGTCCCAGGGGCGGCGAAGCGCGAGGGCTCTCACGTTTCGCCACAATTGCGACCCGTAGACTCGCAGCCCGTGAGGGGGCGAGCATCGCGCCTGAGGACACATGACATGGTCAGCAAGTCTACCCCCGACAATGTACTGGACATCAACGGTCGCCTCGCGATGAAGCCGGGTTTCGACATCTCGTCGCTGGTCTCCGGCCTGCGCGCGCGCGCCGTCAAGCGCCTACCCGCCTTCCTCGGGGAGACTCTGGAGAAGGCGGACAACACACTGTTCGATTTCGTCCAGCGCGCCGACGGCTCCCTGAACCACCAGGAGTACTTCGACGCGATGCGCGAACTGCGCAAGCAGCGTCCGGTGATCGAGCAGCGCTTCGTCGAGCACCTGCTGACTGCGTTCGCCGCCTACGAGCGGCGGGCGCCACTCAAGGTCGATCTGGAGCAGGGCGTGCGCAGCGCGCAGCCGGGCGAGCTTTCGCTGGTGTCCGAAGAGGAGCTCGAGGAGCAGCTGAGCGCGCGCATGGTCGCCGTGGCGATCTCGCGCGGGCTGGGCCCGGCCCTGCACCAGATCAATCGGCGCCTGGGTGCGCTGATCGGCGGCGTCGAGATCGACGACGACAACAGCCCTGTTGGCCCCGCCCACATCGCGCAGGCCTTCCGCGGCGCGCTCGCCGGCCTCGACATTTCGGTGCGGGTCAAGGTCCTGCTGTTCAAGCTGTACGAGCGCGAATTCCAGCGCCTGCTGCCCGCGTTCTACGTGGACCTCAACAAGGCCCTGGTCGAGTCTGGCGTGCTACCCGAAGTGCGTCACAGCGTCGCTCGCCGACCGGGCGCCCCGCCGCGGCCCGTGGATCCGATGCGCGAGGCGGAAGCCGAAGGCGGCTACGCGCCGCCGCCGCGCGAGTACGCCGAACAGGCCCCGGTCAGCCCGGCCGCCGAGCAGGCGCTGTTCTCTACCCTGCACGAGCTGCTCGAGTCCTACCGCGGCGCGCGCGGCGGTCGCGGCGCTTTTTCGGTGCCTGCCGGCCATGCGGCCCACGGCGATCGCTCGGGGGTCGGCGACACCGAGCCGTTGCGCCCGCTCTCGCCCAATGAAATGCTCTCGGTGCTATCGCTCTACCAGAACGAGCTGCCCGATTCGGTCAGCGACGCCCTTGACGACCCCGAGCAGAGCTTGGCGCAGCGGCTCAAGCAGGAGCTGCTGACCGGCGCCGAGCGCCTGGGTCTGGACCCCAACACCTCGCGCATGAGCGCGGCCGACGAGGACGCGATCGACCTGGTCGGCATGCTGTTCGAGGTGCTGCTGGAGGAGCGCGATTTCCATTCGGACACGCGCAAGACGATCAGCCGCATGATCGTGCCCTTCATCAAGGTCGCGCTGCTGGACCGCCGGATGTTCCTGCAGAAGTCGCATCCGGCGCGCCGCCTGCTGAACTCGCTGGCCGAGGCCTGCGAAGGCAATACCGGTGAGGCGCCGCAGGATCGCGAGCTGCTGGATCGCGTGCGCCGCACGGTGGACAGGCTCGCGGTCGAGTTCAACGAGGACGTCGCGATCTTCGAGACGCTGGAGCAGGAGTTCCGCGAATTCATTGAGCAGCATCGCCGGCGCATCGCGCTGGCCGAACGACGCGCGGCCGAAGCCCAGCGCGGCAAGGAGCGTCTTGAGTTCGCGCGCGCCGCGGCCACGGCCGAGCTCAACCGCCGCCTTGAGCTGCACCCCGAACTGGCGCCGGCGGTGGATTCCTTCCTGCGCCGCTACTGGGTCCACCACGTCACCCTGATGGGCCTGCGCGAGGGGCACGACGCACCCAAGTACCAGGCGGCGCTGGCTGCCGGTGACTCCCTGCTGGGCGCGTGGTCGGAGTCGCGCGAGCGCCGCGCGTTTTCCGAGACCGCGTTTTCCGCGCTGCGTCCGCAGCTGGAGCCGGTGCTGCAGAGCGCAGGCTGCGTGGGCGCGGCGGCGGACGAGGTGCTGCAGTCCCTGCTGGCGGCGCTGAGCCCGCGAGCGGCTTCTCCGGAGATCCAGCAGCAGCTGGCCGGTGCAGTCGAGCGCAATGCACCGCCGATGGACTCGCCAACCCTGGCGACAGCCAGCAGCAGCGAGGAGATCGAAGCCGAGCCCGATCCGCTGGCGGGCCTTGAATTCAACGCCGACGATGTCGAGCGCATCCGCAAGCTGCCGGTTGGCACCTGGGTGCAGTTCATCGACGAGGAAGGCAACGCCCAGCCGGCGAAGCTGAGCTGGCAGAGTCCGATCTCGAACCGCCTGCTGTTCGTCAATCGCCGCGGCCTGCGCTACTGCGTGGCCTCGGCGGAAGAGCTGGCGGCGATGATCGGCGCCAAGCGCCTCGTCATCCGCCAGAACGATGCGGCCTTCGAGCACGCCATGAACCAGGTGCTCGGCCGGCTGCGCGCTGGCGGCAAGGGTGCCGAGGGCGACAGCGCCGGCTGAGCCTGGCGCGCATCCAGCGGGAGTGGGAGTGCGCCGCGCCACGCCCTGTCGTCGCGATGCGTCTTCTTGCGCTTGGGCGGTTCGCCAGTGACCGATCCGCATATGCCTGTGCCGCGATGGCCGCGACTGCGCTGCGCGCGCCCTACGACTTTCGGCTAGCATCCCCCGGGGTTTCAGCAAAGGGGAGGTGTGCACATGGCGGGTACCGTCAGTGCCGTCGTCGAGCGCGTCGCGGGTGAACGCCGCGTAGCGCTGACGCCGGAAGTCGCAAAGAAGCTACGCGCCGCCGGCGTGTCCGTGCTGATGCAGAAGGGGGCGGGCGTCTCTGCAGCCTTTCCCGACAGCGCCTATGCCGACGTCGAGTTCGTCGACACCGCGGCCGAAGTCCTGTCTCGCGCCGACGTGCTGCTGAAGGTGCAGCCGCCCGAAGCCGACGAGATCGCCGCACTGAAGGAAGGCGCGATCGTGATCGGCTACCTGCAGCCGCACACCGGTGACGACCGCGTGCGGGCGCTTCGCGACCGCAAGCTCACCAGCTTCGCCATGGAGCTGCTGCCGCGCACCACCCGCGCCCAGGCCATGGACGTGCTCAGCTCGCAGGCCGGCATGGCCGGCTACAAGGCGGTGCTGATCGCGGCGCAGACCAGCGGCAAGTTCTTCCCGATGCTGACCACCGCCGCCGGCACCATCCGCCCGAGCAAGGTGCTGATCGTCGGCGCCGGCGTGGCCGGCCTGCAGGCGATTGCGACGGCCCGTCGGCTCGGTGCCCAGGTCGAAGGCTTCGACGTGCGCCCCGAGACGCGCGAGCAGATCGAATCGCTGGGCGCGAAGTTCCTCGACCTCGGCGTCAGCGCGGCAGGTTCGGGTGGTTATGCGCGCGAGCTGACGGCGGAAGAGCGTGCCGAGCAGCAGCGCAAGCTGGCAGAGCATCTGAAGGGCATCGACGTCATCGTCACCACCGCCGCCGTGCCGGGTCGCCCAGCGCCGAAGATCATCACCGCCGCCATGGTCGAGGGCATGAAGGCGGGCAGCGTGATCGTCGACCTCGCGGCTGAAACCGGCGGCAACTGCGAGCTGACGAAGGCCGGTGAGACGGTGCGTACCGCCAACGGCGTCGACGTGGTCGGGCCGACCCATCTGGCCTCGATGGGCTGCATCCACGCCAGCGAAATGTACGCGCGCAATCTCTACAACTTCCTGGTGCTGTCGATCAAGGACGGTGCGATCAGCTCCGACTGGAGCGACGAACTGGTCGCGCAGACCTGCCTCACCCATGCCGGCGAGATCAAGCACGGCCCCAGCAAGCAGCGGATCGAGGGAGGAGCGGCCTGATGGACGGCTTTGTTGCGCTGTATATCTTCATGCTGGCCGCGATCTGCGGCCACGTCATCATCTCGCGCGTGCCGGTGATCCTGCACACCCCGCTCATGTCCGGCTCGAACTTCGTGCACGGCATCGTGGTGGTGGGCGCGATGATCTCGCTGGCCCATGCCGACACCACCCTGGAGCGCACCATCGGCTTCCTCGCGGTGCTGCTGGGTGCGGGCAATGCGGTGGGTGGCTATGTCGTCACCGAGCGCATGCTGGAGATGTTCAAGTCCAGCAAGAAGAAGGAGGGCTGATCGATGAGCCTTCCCGAACTGCTCGACCTGCTGGCCAAGTCCAGCTACTTCGCCGCGGCCCTGCTCTTCATCATCGGCCTGATGCAGATGGGCTCGCCGGTGACCGCCAAGCGCGGCATCAAGTGGGCCGGCGTCGGCATGGTCATTGCCACCGTGGTCACCTTCTTCGCGCCCAGCACCTGGGGCACGCACGGCATCGATCCGCTCAATCTCGGCCTGATGGTCGTGGCGATCGTGCTGTCCTTCGTGTTCTGGGTCTGGGGCAAGCGTGTACCGATCACCGACATGCCGCAGATGGTCGCCATCTTCAACGGCATGGGCGGCGGCTCGGCGGCGGCGATCGGCGCCTATGCGCTGATCAACTCGGCCGCGCACACCGGCGCCTGCACGCCGGTCGACATGGCCGCGCATGCCTGCATGGACACCACCAAACTCGTGCTCGCCGTGCTCGGCTCGCTGATCGGCGCGGTCTCGTTCTCGGGCTCGGTCATCGCCTGGGCCAAGCTCGACGGGCGCCTCGACAAGCGCTTCAGCTTCAGCGGCCAGCAGATGGTCAACCTGCTGGTGTTCGTCGCCTGCCTGGGCCTCGGCGCCTGGCTGGTGTTCGAGCTCGACGTGCGGGTGATCATCGCCTTCTTCGTGCTCACGCTCATCTTCGGCGTGCTGATGACCCTGCCGATCGGCGGCGCCGACATGCCCGTCGTGATCTCGCTGTACAACGCGTTCACCGGCCTTGCCGTGGCCTTCAAGGGCTATGTGCTGCAGAGCGAGTCGCTGATCATCGCGGGCACCGTGGTTGGTGCGGCTGGCATGCTGCTGACCCAGCTGATGGCCAAGGCCATGAACCGGCCGATCAGCAACGTGCTGTTCTCGAACTTTGGCGGCAGCTCGGGCGAAGCACAGGCGATCACCGGCAGCCAGAAGCCCATCGAGGCGTCCGACGTCGCCGCGATGATGGCCTACGCCGAGCGGGTGGTGATCGTGCCGGGTTACGGCCTCGCGGTTGCCCAGGCCCAGCACAAGGTGTGGGAGCTGACCCAGCAGCTGATGAAGCGCGACGTCAAGGTCAAGTTCGCGATCCATCCGGTCGCCGGCCGCATGCCGGGCCACATGAATGTGCTGCTCGCCGAGGCCGGCGTGCCCTACGACCTGATCGCCGACATGGACGACATCAACCCGGAGTTCGCGATCACCGACGTCTCGCTGGTGATCGGCGCCAATGACGTGGTCAACCCGGTGGCCAAGACCGACCCGGCCAGCCCGATCTACGGCATGCCCATCCTCGACGTGGTGAACTCGAAGAACACCATCGTCATCAAGCGCGGCCGCGGCACCGGCTTCGCTGGCATCGAGAACGCCCTGTTCTACGCCGACAACACCCGCATGCTGTTCGGCGACGGCGCCAGCATGGTCAATCAGCTGGTCGCCGAGCTGAAGGCGCTCGACGGCGGGCACTGAGAGGCCGGGATTCGGGATTGGGGATTAGGGATTCGCGGGCGGGTCTGCGCTCTTGCTGCGGCGGCCGCGGAAACTGATGACTTGAGAACTGCCTCAAAAGCAAACGCCCCGGTCTTGGCCGGGGCGTATCTTGTTGTGGTGCTCGCCACTTGACTCCGGTTGTTGGCGTCGCAGCGCTCGGCTCACGCCATGCGGCCGTAGACGTCCTCGAAGCGGACGATGTCGTCCTCGCCCAGATAGCTGCCTGACTGCACTTCGATCATCTCCAGCGGCAGCTTGCCGGGGTTCTCCAGTCGATGCATTACGCCGAGCGGGATGTAGGTGCTCTGGTTCTCGGTGAGCAGCAGCACCTCCTCGCCGCGCGTCACGCGGGCCGTGCCGCTGACCACGATCCAGTGCTCGGCGCGGTGGTGGTGCATCTGCAGGCTGAGACTGCCGCCCGGCTTGACGGTGATGCGCTTGACCTGGAAACGCTCGCCCGAGTCGATGCTGTCGTAGGCGCCCCAGGGGCGATAGACCTTGCGATGCCAGACCGCGTGGCTGCGGCCGTCGGACTTCAGCGTCCCGACCAGATCCTTGACCTTCTGCAGCTGGTCGCGGCGGCCGACAAGGAGGGCGTCATCGGTTTCCACGACCACCACGTCTTCGAGGCCAATCAGCGTGATCAGGCGCTGGCCGTGGGCATAGGTGTTGCGGCAGTCGATGGCGATGACGTCGCCGCGATGCGCATTGCCCTGGTCGTCCTTTGGGCTGACTTCCCACAGGGCGCCCCACGAACCGACATCACTCCAGCCCGCGTCCAGAGGCACGACGGCGGCATGCGGGGTGTGCTCCATCACCGCGTAATCGATGGAGTCCGCGGGGCAGCCTGCGAACGCTTCGGTATCCAGGCGTACGAAGTCCTCATCCCGGCGCGCTTTCGTCAGCGCATCCCGGCAGGCGGCCAGCATGTCCGGCGCGAGACGTTCGAGTTCTTCCAGGTAGCGACTGGCGCGGATCAGGAACATGCCGCTGTTCCAGTAGTACTGGCCGGAGGCGACGTAGTCCTGCGCAGTGGCGAGATCGGGCTTCTCCACAAAGCGTTCGACCGCGCGCGCACCGCTGCCCTCGGTCGCCTTGATGTAGCCGTAGCCGGTCTCGGGCGAGGTCGGCACCACACCGAAGGTCACCAGCTGGCCGGCTGCGGCCGCCGCCGTGGCTGCATGCACCGCCGCGTGGAAGGCCTCGACCTGCTGGATCAGATGATCCGAAGGCAGCACCAGCAGCAGCGCATCCTCACCGCTGCGGGTGGCTTCCAGAGCCGCAACCGCAATGGCGGGAGCAGTGTTGCGGCCCACTGGTTCGAGCAGGATCGACGCTGGCGTCACCCCGGCCTCGCGCAGCTGCTCGGCGATCATGAAGCGGTGGTCGACGTTGCCCACCACGATGGGGCGGCAGGTGGTGAGCGTGGCCACACGCTTCCAGGTCGCCTGCAGCAAGCTGTCCTCGCCCGTGAGCGGCAGGAACTGCTTGGGATAGGACTCGCGCGAGAGCGGCCACAGACGGGTGCCGGAGCCCCCGGAGAGGATGACGGGAAGGATGTCCTGCATGGCCATGGGCGAGATCGGTCAGAGAGGCGGGAAGGGTAGCGCAGGCGGCAGTCGCGAGGCCGTTGCCATGGGATCCAGAGCGATGCAAGCGGTCGCTGCGTGAACGGGGGCAAGGTCATTGTCGCCGCGCAGCGCGCACGTCGCAGAAGCTTCCGGGCCGAGCCTGCGCCGAACCGTGAGTCTCTGCTCAGAGCGTGTGAGTAGGCTCAGACGTCTTAGCGAAGGCGGCCGGAGGTGGCTGCAGAAGCCGGATGGTTTTTCCACGTGCTCTCAGTAGACCGGCAGGCGCTCTTGGGCGACCTCGCCCAGCAGCGGAGCTGCGCGGTCCTTGGCCGACAGCTCGGGGGCCGCCACCGGCCAGTCGATCGCCACTGCAGGGTCATCCCAGCGGATGCCCTTGTCGGCCGCAGCGTCGTAGGGCGCGCTGCAGAAGTAGTGGAACAGGGCGTGCTCGGAGGTCACCGCGAAGCCGTGGGCGAAGCCGGGCGGAATCCAGAACTGGCGCTGGTTGTCGGCGCTGAGCACGACCGCCGCCCACTTGCCGAAGGTTGGCGAGCCGCGGCGGATGTCGACGGCGACATCAAAGACCTCGCCCTCGAGCACCGAGACCAGCTTGCCCTGCGGGTTGGGCAGCTGGTAGTGCAGGCCGCGCAGCACGCCGCGCGCGGAGCGCGAAACATTGGCCTGCACCGCGTCCATGAAGATGCCGTGCTGCGCATAGCGCTCACGGTTCCACTGCTCGAAGAAGAAGCCGCGGGCGTCGCCGAACACGCGCGGCTCGATCACCAGGCAGCCGGGCAGATCGGTCTCGATGACTTTCACTTGGCCAGCCCCAGCTTGAGCAGGCTCATCAGGTACTGGCCGTAGCCATTCTTCAGCAGCGGCTGCGCCAGGGCCTCGAGCTGGGCAGCATCGATCCAGCCGTTCATGTAGGCGATTTCTTCCGGGCAGCAGATCTTGAGACCCTGCCGCGCTTCGATGGTCTCGACGAAGGTGCCGGCCTGCAGCAGGGATTCATGCGTGCCGGTGTCCAGCCAGGCATAGCCGCGGCCGAGCTTCTCGAGCTTCAGGCTGCCGTCTTCGAGGTAGCGCCGGTTGAGGTCGGTGATCTCGAGCTCGCCGCGCGGAGAAGGTTTCAGCTCGGCGGCGAACTCGGGCGCGCGGCCATCGTAGAAGTACAGGCCGGTGACGGCGTAGTTCGACTTCGGCGTCTTCGGCTTTTCCTCCAGGCCAATGACGGTGCCGCTGGCATCGAACTCGGCGACGCCGTAGCGCTCGGGATCGCGCACCCAGTAGCCGAACACCACCGCGCCGTTCTGCAGGGTCGAGGCGCGGCGTAGCTGCTCCGAGAAGCCGTGGCCGTAGAAGATGTTGTCGCCCAGAACCAGACAGCTGGGCTGGCCGGCGACGAACTCGCGGCCGATCAGATAGGCCTGCGCCAGGCCGTCGGGGCTGGGCTGCACGGCGTAGTCGATGCGCATGCCCCACTGGCTGCCGTCGCCCAGCAGCTGCTTGAACAGGGCCTGCTCATGCGGGGTGTTGATCACCAGCACTTCGCGGATACCCGCCAGCATCAGGGTGCTGAGCGGGTAGTAGATCATCGGCTTGTCGTACACCGGCAGCAGTTGCTTGCTGATCGCCTGGGTGATCGGATACAGCCGGGTGCCGGAGCCGCCGGCGAGGATGATGCCTTTCATGGTCGGGTTTCCTCAGGCTTCTTTGCCGGTTCCGATGCGCTCAAGCCGATAGCTGCCGTCGAGCACGCGCTGCACCCAGTCCTGGTGCTGCAGGTACCAGTCGACGGTTTCCTCGATGCCCTGCTCGAAGCTGCGCGAGGGCGCCCAGCCGAGCTCGGACTTCAGCTTGCTGGCGTCGATGGCGTAGCGACGGTCGTGGCCGGGGCGGTCTTTGACGAAGCGGATCTGCGATTCGCGCGGCTGTCCGTCGGCGCGCGGGCGACGCGCGTCCAGCAGGCGGCAGATGGTGTGCACGACCTCGATGTTCTGGCGCTCGGCATCGCCGCCGACGTTGTAGACCTCGCCGACGCGGCCGGCTTCGAGCACGCGCGCGATCGCGCGGCAGTGGTCGCCGACATAGAGCCAGTCGCGCACGTTGCGGCCGTCACCGTAGACCGGCAGGTCCTCGCCGGCCACCGCGCGCTGGATGATCAGCGGGATGAGCTTCTCCGGGAACTGGAAGGGGCCGTAGTTGTTGCTGCAGTTGGTGGTCAGCACCGGCAGCCCGTAGGTGTGGTGATAGGCGCGCACCAGGTGGTCCGAGGCCGCCTTCGAGGCCGAATAGGGCGAGTTGGGCTGGTAGGGCGTGGTCTCGGTGAACTTGCCGGTCTCGCCCAGCGAGCCGTAGACCTCGTCGGTCGAGACATGAAGGAAGCGGAAGCGGCCGCGTGCGGTCTCGTCCAGCTCCGCATACCAGCCGCGGGCGGCTTCGAGCAGCTGGAAGGTGCCGACGATATTGGTCTGCACGAAGGCGCCGGGGCCGTCGATGCTGCGATCGACGTGGCTTTCGGCAGCGAAGTTCACGATCGCATCGGGGCGGTGCTCGGCGAGGAGCTTCTGCACCAGCGCTCGGTCGGCGATGTCGCCCTGCACGAACACGTGGTTGGCGTTGCCGTCGAGGCTGGCCAGCGTGTCGCGGTTGCCGGCGTAGGTCAGGGCATCAAGGTTGACCACGCGATGGCCCGCGGCCACCTGCTGCAGGACGAAGTTGCCGCCGATGAAGCCGGCGCCGCCGGTGACCAGAAGTGTGCTCATGCGAAAGACAGGTCCATGGGAAGAATGGCTCCAGACCGCGGAACGGTGCGGAAGTTTAAGGCAACACTGATCAAGTCCATCCTGGCCTGGATCAGTGATCGCGAGTCCGGCGAAGGTCCGGGCTCGTTCGGCCGCTCCGCGGCGACGCCTTCGCTTCTCTCGGTTGCGCTGGATCAAGCGCTTGCGCGCTCGGTCCGCGGGCGCGCCCTCACTGGCGCGCGACAACGCTGGATTCTTCAGCCTCGCCTTGATCAGTCCGTGCAGCGCTCAGGCGTAGGGGTCCGGAATGCCCAGCCCGGCCAGCACCTCGCGCTCGATTGTTTCCATGGCCTCGGCTTCGGCCTCGTCCATGTGGTCGTGCCCGAGCAGGTGCAGCACGCCGTGCACCAGCATGTGCGCGTAGTGATGCTTGAGCGGCTTGCCTTGTTCCTCGGCTTCGCGGGCGACGACGGGAGCGCACAGCACCAGATCGCCGAGGATCGGCAGCGGCACGCCCGGCGGCAGTTCGGCCGGGAAGCTCAGCACATTGGTGGCGTAGTCCTTGTCGCGGTAGTCGCGATTGAGCGCGCGGCCCTCGTCGGCGTCGACGATGCGCACCGACAGCTCGCCGTCCTCGCGGCGGCCAGCCAGGGCGGCTTCCGCGTAGGCACGCAGGGTCGCCGCGGCCGGCAGGCCGGCGCGCGACAGTCCGTAGCTGATGTCGATCCTGCTCATCCCTGGGCCTTCGGCGTCGAGCTCTCGGTGGCGGCCTGCGCCTCGCGCTTGGCCAGCTCGCGCACCTCGTCGCGGCGGTCGTAGGCACGGACGATGCGCGCCACCAGCGGATGCCGCACCACGTCGGCGGCGGTGAAGAAGGTGAACGAAATGCCCGGCACGTCCTTCAGCACCTCCAGCGCATCGCGCAGGCCGGACTTCTGGCCGCGCTGCAGATCGATCTGGCTCAAGTCGCCGGTGATCACCGCGGTGGCGCCGAAGCCGATGCGGGTCAGGAACATCTTCATCTGCTCGACCGTGGTGTTCTGTGCTTCATCCAGAATCACGAAGGCATCGTTGAGCGTGCGTCCGCGCATATAGGCCAGCGGCGCGATCTCGATCACGTTGCGCTCCAGCAGCTTGGCCACGCGCTCGGTGCCGAGCATTTCGTACAGCGCGTCGTACAGCGGCCGCAGGTAGGGATCGACCTTCTGGCTCAGATCGCCCGGCAGGAAGCCGAGCTTTTCACCGGCCTCGACGGCAGGGCGCACGAGCATCAGGCGCTGGACGCGGTTCTCGTTGAGCGCTTCCACGGCCATCGCCACGGCGAGAAAGGTCTTGCCGGTGCCGGCGGGGCCGATGCCGAAGTTGATGTCGTGGGTGGCAATGGCGTGCAGGTAGCGCGCCTGGTTGGGGCCGCGGCCCTTGACCACGCCACGCTTGACCTTGATCGCGACTTCCTGGGCGCCGCGCGCGGCGTCGGCGATCGTGCGTTCGACCAGCGCGTCGACGCCCGCGTCCTGCAGCCGCAGGTGCACCGCGCCCGCGTTCAGCACTTCCTGCCCGGTGTCGGCGTAGAGATCGCGCAGCACCCGCTCGGCCTTCTCGGCGAGCGGCTCTTCCCCGATCACCCGGAACACACTGCCGCGGTTGGCGATCTCGACGCCGAGCCGAAGCTCGATCAGCCGAAGATGCTCGTCGAGAGGGCCGCAGAGGTTGGCGAGGCGCTCCAGGCTGTCGGGTTCGAGCACGAAGTCGCGCTGGACGAGCGCGCCGAGGCTCACGCCGCCTCCGCGTCGTCGCGCAGCTGTACGCGGCCGCGCAGGGAGTTGCTCATGGCCTCGGTGATCAGCACGTCCGCAAACTCGCCGACAAGGCGGGCAGGGGCGGCGAAGTTCACGAAGCGCATGTTCTCGGTGCGGCCGGTCAGCTCGTTCGGGTCCTTCTTGCTCGGGCCTTCGACGAGTACGCGCTGCACGGTGCCGACCATGGCCTGCGAGATCTTCTTCGCATTGGCGTCGATCGCCGCCTGCAGCCTCGCCAGCCGCGCGCTCTTTTCCGCAGCCGGCGTCTCGTCCGGCAGGTTGGCCGCCGGGGTGCCGGGGCGCGAGGAGTAGATGAAGGAGAAGCTCTGGTCGAAGCCGATGTCCTCGATCAGCTTCATCGTGGCTTCGAAGTCGCGCTCGCTTTCGCCTGGGAAGCCGACGATGAAGTCCGAGCTGATCGAGATGCCCGGCTTGGCTTCCTTCAGGCGGCGGATCTTGGCCTTGTATTCCAGCGCGGTGTGGCCGCGCTTCATCGCCGCCAGGATGCGGTCGGAGCCCGCTTGCACCGGCAGGTGCACGAAGGACGCCAGCTGCGGCACGTCGCGATGCGCTTCGATGAGACTGTTGCTGAACTCGACCGGGTGCGAGGTGGTGTAGCGGATGCGGCCGATACCGGGGATCTCGGCGATCGCGCGGATCAGGTCGGCGAGGTCGGCGGTGCCGGCGTCAGCGTCATTGCGGTCCAGCGCGCCGCGGTAGGCGTTGACGTTCTGGCCCAGCAGGTTCACTTCCTTCACACCCTGCTCGGCCAGCTGGGCGACCTCGACCAGCACGTCCTCGAAGGGCCGGCTGACTTCCTCCCCGCGGGTGTAGGGCACCACGCAGAAGGTGCAGTACTTGCTGCAGCCTTCCATGATCGAGACGAAGGCCGTGGGTCCTTCGGCGCGCGGCTCGGGCAGGCGGTCGAACTTCTCGATCTCCGGGAAGCTGATGTCGACCTGCGGACGCCCGGACTCGCGCTTGGCCTCGATCATCTCGGGCAGGCGGTGCAGGGTCTGCGGGCCGAACACCAGATCAACGTAGGGCGCGCGCTTCAGGATGGCTTCGCCCTCCTGGCTGGCGACGCAGCCGCCGACACCGATGATGACCTTGTCGTTCTTCTTCTTGAGCTGCTTCCAGCGGCCGAGCTGGCTGAACACCTTTTCCTGCGCCTTCTCGCGGATCGAGCAGGTGTTGACCAGGATGACGTCGGCCTCGTCCTCGTTCTCGGTGAGTTCGAGGCCGTGCGATTCGGCCAGCACGGCCGCCATCTTGTCCGAGTCGTACTCGTTCATCTGGCAGCCGTGGGTCTTGACGAAGAGCTTGCCGGCCATGGGTGTCGGTCCTGCGAGTGGGGCGATGCGCGCATGTGCGCGGCGCCGGTGTTGGGCGCGCCGGGGACAAGGTTGGCGTGCGCGAAGCCGGCAATTGTAGGCCGCGCAGTGACTTGGAGCCACGCACGCCGCGGGCCTTGCATCAATTCGAGAATTCGGGAAATATCAAATAATGCAATCCGACCTCGCGCTTCGTCGCCTCGCAGCCCTCGCCCAGCCCACGCGTCTGGCGCTGTTCCGTCGCCTGTTGCGTCGGGGTAGCGAAGGTGTATCGGCGTCTTGGCTCATGGCCGAGTTCGGCATCGGCGGAACCGCGCTGTCTTTCCATCTGAAGGCGCTGCTGCGCGCAGGTCTGATCGACGGCGTGTCCAGTCCGGATGGCCCGCGCTACCGGGCCCAGCCGCGAGCGCTCGGCGAGCTGCTGGAGGCGATTGCCGCGGAGTGCTGCATCGAAGCCGAGCGCGGCTGCGATCTTGATCGACGGTCCAACCCCCCGACCACGGCCACCTTGGCCGTACCACTGCGAACCCAGGAACCTCTGCATGCCCCTGCGTGAATTGCCCGACCCTGACCACCTGCCCGCGCTGGATGAGCGCTACGCACAGGCACGCCCGGCCGAAGGGCTGGGGGATGCTTCACCGCCGCGGATCCTGCTCTTGTACGGCTCCCTGCGCGAGCGCTCGTTCTCGCGGCTGGCAGTGGAGGAGGCCGCGCGCCTGCTGCGCCATTTCGGCGCCGAGGCGCGCATCTTCGACCCCTCCACCCTGCCAATGCCGGACCAGATCCGCGGCGATGACCACCCTGCGGTGCGCGAGTTGCGCGAGCTGTCGCTGTGGTCCGAGGGCCAGGTCTGGTGCAGCCCGGAGCGGCATGGAGCGATCACCGCGGTCATGAAGAATCAGATCGACCACCTGCCGCTGTCGATGGGGGCGGTGCGCCCCACCCAGGGCCGCACGCTGGCGGTGATGCAGGTCTCGGGCGGTTCGCAGTCCTTCAACGCGGTCAACACCCTGCGTCTTCTAGGGCGCTGGATGCGCATGTTCACCATCCCCAACCAGTCCAGCGTGGCCAAGGCCTGGCAGGAGTTCGACGAGCACGGCCGGATGAAACCCTCGCCGTACTACGAGCGCATCGTCGACGTGATGGAAGAGCTGGTGCGCTTCACCGTGCTGCTGCGTCCGCACGCGGAGCAGCTGGTCGATCGCTACTCGGAGCGGCGCGAAGCCGGGCTCAAGGCCGAAACAGCCGCCCAACTCGCGCAGGCCGCCGTCGCCTGAGCGCAGCGACTTGCCTGTTGCGCAGGGGCTGGCCATGCTGGCCGGCCTTCGATTGTCCGCGGCACCGCCCATGCACTCTCCCTCCGACTCAGAACTGCTTGAGCTCGCCACGCAGGTGGGTGCGCGCCTGCAGGCCGAGCGTCTGTCCCTGGTGACCGCCGAGAGCTGTACCGGCGGCTGGATCGCCAAGATGATCACGGACGTGCCGGGCTGCTCGGCCTGGTTCGAGTGCGGCATTGCCGCCTACAGCTACGAGGCCAAGCAGGGTCTGCTCGGGGTGCGCCCGGATACCCTGCTGGAGCACGGCGCGGTCAGCCGCGAAACCGTGCTGGAAATGGTTTCGGGTGCCTTGACCCACGCCGGGGCCACGGTGTCGGTGGCGGTCACTGGCATCGCGGGACCCAGCGGCGGCACCGAGGACAAGCCGGTTGGCACGGTGTGGCTGGCCTGGAAACGCCGCGGTGGGTATCCGCGCGCAGAACTGCACCACTTCGAGGGCGACCGTGAAGCCATCCGACGGCAGACCGTGGCGGTTGCCCTGCGCGGAATCCTCGCAATTCCGACCCCGGGGTAAGCCTTTCACCGAGGCCCTCACCCGGGGCTGTGGGATACTTTGGGCCCTGCATCGCGGCGGCGGTCTCAGTCCCTGAGAACGCGCTTCCGCAGCCTCCCCGCACTTTCAACGACGACGCCGTCAAGGATCCGCCATGGACGACAACAAGAAGCGCGCCCTCTCCGCAGCCCTGTCCCAGATCGAAAAGCAGTTCGGCAAGGGCGCGGTGATGCGCATGGGCGACCAGGCCATCGAGAAGGCCGAGGTCATCGGCACCGGCTCGCTGATGCTCGATATCGCGCTGGGCATCGGTGGCCTGCCCAAGGGCCGCGTGGTCGAGATCTACGGTCCCGAGTCCTCCGGCAAGACCACCCTGACCCTGCAGGCCATCGCGCAGTGCCAGAAGCAGGGCGGTACCGCCGCCTTCGTCGACGCCGAGCACGCGCTCGATCCCACCTATGCACTGAAGCTGGGTGTCAACGTCGACGACCTGCTGGTCAGCCAGCCCGACACCGGCGAGCAGGCGCTGGAAATCGCCGACATGCTGGTGCGTTCGAACGCCGTCGACATGGTGGTGATCGACTCGGTGGCCGCGCTGACGCCCAAGGCCGAGATCGAAGGCGACATGGGCGATCAGCTGCCCGGCCTGCAGGCTCGCCTGATGAGCCAGGCCCTGCGCAAGCTCACCGGCAACATCAAGCGCAGCAACTGTCTGGTCATCTTCATCAACCAGCTGCGCATGAAGATCGGCGTGATGATGCCGGGCCAGAGCCCGGAAACCACCACCGGCGGCAATGCCCTGAAGTTCTACGCTTCGGTGCGTCTCGACATCCGCCGCATCGGTGCGGTCAAGAAGGGCGACGAGATCATCGGCAACCAGACCAAGATCAAGGTCGTCAAGAACAAGATGGCGCCCCCCTTCAAGCAGATCGTCACCGAGATCCTGTACGGCGAGGGCATCAGCCGCGAAGGCGAGCTGATCGACATGGGCGTCGAGGCAAAGCTGGTCGAAAAGTCCGGCGCCTGGTACGGCTACGGCAGCGAGCGCATCGGCCAGGGCAAGGAGAACGCCCGCCAGTGGCTGAAGGACAATCCGGCCGCTGCGGCCGAGCTGGAGGCCAAGCTGCGCGAACTGTTCGTGCCGACGGTGGCCGTGCCCGGTGACGACAGCTCGGATGGCTGATGCCGATGAGCCCGACCGCCGCGCGCGCCGCAGCAGCGTGCTCGCGCGTGCGGTCGCGCTGCTGTCGCGGCGCGAGCATTCCGCCCTGGAGCTGCGCCGCAAGCTGATCGAGCGTGGATTCGAGCCCGCCGAGGTGGATGCCGCCCTGCAGCGCCTGCAGGGCAATGGTCTGCAGGACGACGCGCGCTTCGCCGATGCGCTGGCCCGATCGCGGGCCAACCGCGGTCGCGGACCACTGCAGCTGCGCGCGGAGCTCGCGCGACACGGGCTGGCCGAGGGGCTGGCAGCGGAGGCGATCGAACGGGCCGAGAGCGACCAGGACTGGGTCAGCCGGGCCCTTGAGCTCGCGCAGAGGCGTTTGCGCGGCGCCAATCCGAAAGACCCACGCGAGCAGCGTCGCCTGGCGGACTTCCTGCTGCGGCGCGGTTTCCCCGGCACGATCGTGCGCAGCGTGCTGGTGCGCATCGGAAGCGATCTCGAACTGGAAGAGCCCGGGCCGCCCTGAGCCGGTGTCAGGTCCGCTCGACGGAGCTTTCAGACGCGGTTTGCAAAGGGTGACTCACCACAGGAGTGGCCAGAATGCGGGGCAGGGCAGTCGTGTCGCCTGCCCGCTGTCGGGGGCAGCCAAGCGCACGCCAGGGCCTATCCGCTGTTTCCGCGCTCAACTGTTGGCGTCAGTCCGCGCCCAGCAGCAGCATCCGCACCGGGCGACCTTCGGCGTCCACGCCTTCCATGCGGCGCAGGCCGATGCGATCGAAGCTGTACTCGCGCAGATCCTCGCCCTGCAGCAGCCGCAGGCTGCACAGCTCGGGGATGCGATCGCTGCGGGCGCCGCCCATGGCGCAGGTCAGGGTGATCTCGCCCGAGGCGTCGAGCAGAGTGAACTCGCCGCGGCCGCCCTGCAGCGCCACGAAGGCGAACTGACGCGCCTCGACCTCGCCTCCGGCGTTCGCGGCGGGCGCCAGCAACCACTCGCCGGCCCAGGCGCTGGCGGGCGAGGACGCAAAGCCGAAACGCACGATCTCGATCTCGCGCAGGCTCAGGTCGCCGGTCGTGGACTCCAGGTAGGCGAGCCACAGGCGCGCGCGCGAGGGCGACAGCGGTTGGATCAACATCGCGCCCAAGCTCTGCAGCTCACGCGGTTCGCGATAGCGCGCGTGCGGGCCTGCGCCTGACGACAGCCGGCTCAGGCCAAGCCTGCTGAACTGCGCGCCGACGCTGCCGGAGCCCAGGCTCCAGTCGGGATCCCCGGCCTCGTCGTAGCCGTAGAGCACAGCACTGAGGATGCCGCCTTGCCGCTCGATATTGATGCCGATGCCGCGGCCGGCGAACGCGTTGGCAAGCCCTGGGTCCGCCCACCAGTAGCCGCTTTCCAACGCTGGCGCAGGGTCATTGGTGCCGGCCATGGCCGCGAGCTCGAAGCCACGCAGGCGCACGCCAGCACTGGAGCGGACAACGTAGTGGATCTGCTGCACGCCGGCGGCCCCAAGCCTGGCGGCGCCGAGCTGGCCGGTGTCGAGGCTGTAGTCGCTGACCGCATTGCCGCAGAACCGTGCTTCGCTGGTATCGCGGGCGATCACCCAGATCTGCGGGCCATCCACCTCGACGGCTTCGAGCTCGGGAACGCAGGCGTTCGGCCATGAGTCCTCGACCCTGACCGTGAACGCTTCGCCGACCCGCTCTGCCGACTGCTCGACCGTGATGCGGGCGCCTGCGGCCTGGCCAAGCGCCGGGGCAAGGATCAGAAGCAGTAGCGAAAGCCAGGAACGAGGCATCGAGCGTCATGGGCGTACAGGAAAGACGGCTACTCTACCATCCGACTGCGGCTCCCGTCGGCCGCTTCCGGGCTGTCGCGGCCTCGGCGCTGCGGCCGCCTCGCGGCTGAACCCCATGACCAGCGGAGGGTTACGCAGGCTTTGCGTCTTTCGGATAATGGCGGGTCAACCGGGCGGCCGCTATGGTGGCGGGCCAGGCCGGAACGACGTCACCGGCCGATCCGCGGCCCGCGGTATTCGCCATCACACCGGGCCTCGACGGCCGCGTGCCCTGACGGCGCGACGCGCCCCGCCCTCGACTCCAGACCAGCAAACGGACCCTAATTTATGAGCACCACAATCGCGGTCATCCGCGGCGACGGCATCGGCCCCGAGATCATGGACGCTACCCTGCATGTGCTGGATTCGATGCAGCTCGGCCTGAAGTACGAATTCGTCGACGCCGGCATGGTGGCTCTGGAGAAGCACGGCGAGCTGCTGCCGGCGGCGACACTGGAGGCCATCGGTCGGCTGGGTGTGGCGCTCAAGAGCCCGCTGACCACGCCGGTGGGCGAGGGCTTTTCCTCGATCAACGTCGAGCTGCGCAAGCGCTTCGACCTCTACGCCAACGTGCGTCCGGCGATCTCGTTTCCGAACACCAAGGCGCGCTACAGCGGCATCGACATCATCACCGTCCGCGAGAATACCGAAGGCGCCTACATCGGCGAAGGCCAGACGGTGTCGCCGGATGGCGATGTCGCCACCCTGACCCAGAAGATCACCCGCAAGGGCTCGGAGCGCATCGTCCGCTACGCCTTCGAGCTGGCCCGCAGCGCGGGCCGCCGCAAGGTCACAATCGTGCACAAGGCGAACATCCTGAAGAGTACCTCGGGCCTGTTCCTGAAGATCGCCCGCGAGGTGGCCAAGCTGTACCCGGACATCGAGTGCAACGAGATGATCGTCGACAACACCTGCATGCAGCTGGTGATGCGTCCGGAGCAATTCGACATCATCTGCACCACCAACCTGTTCGGCGACATCGTTTCCGACCTCTGTGCGGGGCTTGTCGGCGGGCTGGGACTCGCGCCGGGCGCGAACATCGGCGAGAAGGCGGCGATCTTCGAGGCCGTGCACGGCTCGGCGCCGGATATCGCTGGCCAGGGCATCGCCAACCCCTGCGCCCTGTTGCTGGGTGCCGCACAGATGCTCGGCCATCTCGGCATGGAGCCCCAGGCCAAGCGGCTGCGCGCGGCGATCGTGGCGACGCTGGAGGCGCGCGACCGCGTCACGCCCGACCTCGGCGGCAGCGGCAACACCATGGATTTCGCGCGGGCGATCGCGGAGCGGGTTGTCGCCTGAACGGCGACCGGGCAGTCGCACGCCCTGCAGACAGAAGGGGCGACGTGCCAGGCACGTCGCCCCTTCATTCTTCTGGGCCGCCTGTGCACGGGTGCGCAGGCGGCGTGGCATCGGCGCTCAATTGCCGCCGAGGGTCGGGTCACTGTTCGGGAACAGGTTGACCGCGCTGCGCTGGAAGCGCCCGCCCTCGGCGCCCGGATAGGTCAGGTCGAAGCTGATCCGGTTGCCCTGCGCAGCTGCGCCGCCCTGCACCAGGTCGAGGCTCATGCTGCCGATGGGTTCGGAAAGCACGATGCCGCTGGTGGATGGGCAACTCCGGCAATAGCCCTGCACCTGCCGCAGCGGCTGCGCCTGGCCCGGCACGAAGTCCGTCACCTGACCGATGGCCCAGCGCGGTTTTCCGCTCGCGTCGGCGTAGAACAGGATCGAGAACAGACCGTCGGCCGGCGCACCGCCCGAGCCACTGCCGTCGAAGCTCTGCAGGGCCAGCCCCCAGCCGCTGTCGCCCAGCGAATACCAGATGCTGCTGAAGTCGCGCTGCACCCGTGTGGGCGTCACCACCGGCTGCATGCACCACTGGAAGCGCTCCTGGTTGATGCGCACCGACATCACCGCCAGGGGCCCATCGAGGCGGCGCGAGGGGTGGCCGTCGTGGCAGGCAGGGTGCACGCTCGCGTCGTTGAAGTCGATGCGCACGCTGCCGGCATAACCCGCGCTGCTGTCGGAGACGGAGTTGTTGGGGCCAAGATAGGTCTGGCGCAGCAGCGAGTCGCCGAACTGGTTGCGGCGCGGGATGAAGACGCCGTCGACAATCGGGCCTGTGGCGATGTACCACTCCGGGGCGCCATTCGCGTCGAAGGTGTAGAAGCCCAGAAAGTACTCGGCGGGGCGGTTGCTGATCGCCGGCGAAATCAGGCGGAAATCGATGCCGTGCCCGCTGCGGCTGGGATCGTAGAACTGGTAGCTCGGCGCGCGACCGAACGCGCGGCCCGGATGCGCGGCGGTCCGCCAGCCGAGATCGCGCAGCATGCCGCCGGCGATGCCGAGTTCGCGTGGTGCGGCCGCGCCGATGGTCGGATACATCAGCTGCACGCCATAGCTGGACTGGCTGGCGATGTGCGAGTAGGTCGATCCCGGGGCGATGCTGGTCGGAGCATGCAGGCGGATGAAGCTGTCGGGCGGAGCGAAGTTGAGCGTGGGCGCTGCAGCGATTGCCGACGGTCCGGCGAAACGGAGGCGCCACGGCGTGGACAGCGCTGCCGCACGTTCGGCGTCCGAAATCCGGAGGAGTTCGCGGTAGCCGCTGGCGTCCGCGTCAAGCGCCACCGAGCGTGCGCCGTAGATGTCATCCCAGATGGGCAGGCCGTCATTCAGCCGCAGCTTGGCGCCGACCGGGCCGTCCTCGCCCTCCTCCAGATTCAGCAGACCGAAGATGCCGAGGCCATGCAGCACCTCGTGCATCGCCACCGAAATGAAGCTGCTGCCCGATCCTCCAGCGCTCAGCCCGTAGTCGAAGGCGGCCGCACCGGCCTGGTCAAGACGGTTGTTGAAGGTCGCGCGGAGGTCGAACGTCGTTGCGCAGCTGCCTCCGCTGAAGCGGCAGCTGGTGGTTCCCAGCTGCTGCGCGGCGGCGGCCGAGGCGTACCAGGTGTAGCCGCGCTCGAAGCCGGGCAGGTAGGACCCGAAGCCGATGTCGTTGACGAACAGATTCTGTGGGCCGGCCTGGGCCAGAGTGAAGCGGGTGCCGCTGGCGTCGCCGAGGTCGTTCCAGCAGGCCTCGACGCGCACGGGCACGCGCGGCCGTACCTGCTGGGTCAGCAGGCGCGCCGCTTCCTGTGCCGCGAAGCGCCGCTGCTCACCCAGCGTGGTGCCGGGGTTGCCGCGTTCGGGCGTGCGCGGTTCGCTGCTGTTCCAGCCGCTGGTGTCGCAGGGGCGCTGGCTGCTGCCAGCACTGTCGAACACGAACTGGATGTCGGCGACCGGCGCCTGCGCGGCAAGGCTCAGCGACAGCCGCGCGTCGGCGGCGACGCTGGCGAAATTGATAAGGCCGAGGTACCAGCGACCTTCGCTCAAGGGGATGGCGTTGGCGGCGTCGATCACCAGGAATTCGTCGCCGAGCTCTCCGGCCGAGCGGTAGTGCGCCTGATCGAACAGCTGGTTGACGTCAACGCCCAGGTTGGCCTCGGCTCGCAGCTCGAACGGCGTGTGCTTGCGCAGGAGCAGGTCGACATCGTGGCTGGGGTTGGTGGCGGCCAGCTCCAGTCGCATATGGGTGATGCCAGCGGGGACGTCAACGACCCAGGAGGTGGTGATCTGTCCAGCGGGCAGCGTGATCTGCTGCGGCTGGCCAGGCGTGAGCGGGATTGCTGTCGACTGCGCGCCTGCGGGGGCTGAAAGCAGGCCTGCCAATGCCATCGCGAGCACAGCTATCAGCCGCCTGCTCATCGCCGATCCTCCGCGCCGCCCCGATCGGAGACACGCTGCGGCAGGTGATCACACTGGAAGTGCAGGCTGCCATCGGCGTGGCGATGGCCGCGCAGCTCAAGCACGACCGGAGTCTCGGCGCGGACTTCGACTCGTGGCTTCTGTTCCCCCGCGGATTTGCCGGGAGGGACCCAGATCGGATGGAACTCGGGCTCCGTCTTGCCGGACGAGGCCGCCGCAACCGTCACCAAGGAGGCCAGCGTAGCCAGCAGGGCAAGGCAGGTGATTGGTTTGCAAGGATTGCTCATCGGGTCCGCTCGCTGGGCGTTGATCTGGTGGACGGGGGGAAGCCTACATCGACCGATCAGCCTCGGGCTGTGAGGGTTCATGGATCGCGGTTCGTGCATCAGTGATCGGTTGGATCCGGCTCCGCGCCGCGGGATTCGTGTTCGCGCCGGTACTGTGCGCTGGCTCCCTGATGGTCGAGCACGGAAAGTGCGCCGAGCCCCGGTCGGTACGCTCCGGACAGCGCCCTGCGCACATAGCCCACCGCCCCTTCGACCGCCTGCGGGACGTCGATGCCGCAAGCCAGCAGGGCGGCGACGGCCGAGGACAGGGTGCAGCCGGTGCCGTGCGGCTGCAGGTCGAGGCGGGGCTGGGTCCAGACCCGCAAGCCCGACCCGCCGTACAGACGATCGCACACCTGTGCGCCCTCGTTCAGGTGGCCGCCCTTCATCAGGACCCAGGAGGGGCCGAGCGCCAGCAGATCGGCGGCGGCCGCGGCGACGGCTTCCGCATCCGTCAACGCCCTGCCGACGAGGACTTCAGCCTCAGGCAGGTTCGGCGTGAGCACGTGGGCCCGCGGCAGAAGCTCGTCGCGCAGGGCTTCGATTGCCTCTTCGGCGAGCAGGCGCGCGCCTGAGCTGGCCACCATCACCGGATCCAGCACCACCGGAATCGCCGGATGCAGGGCGAGGGCCTCCGACACGCAGCGGATGCGTGCGGCATCGGCGAGCATTCCGATCTTCACCGCGCGGACGTCGAAGTCCTCGAGCAGGCACAGGATCTGGTCGCGCAGGAACTCGACCGGGGGCAGGTGCACGGCGTGGACGCCGCGACTGGTCTGTGCGGTCAGCGCGGCGATGGCGGTGAGGCCGTGCACGCCGAGCGCCGCGAAGGTCTTGAGATCGGCCTGGATGCCCGCGCCGCCGCCGGAATCGGAGCCGGCGATGCTGAGCACGGAGACCGCGCGGGTCGCTGCGGTGTTGTGAATATGCGACATCTTGAGCCTGTCTCGATGGATGAAGTTCGCGGGGGTCTTGCCCGCAGCCGGCGCGTCGGCCGGATTCTGCGGCGCATCATGTGTTGCGCTCGCGCTGCAGGTGCTTGTGCGGCTGTTGCGTTTTGTCCATACTGCGTCGGCCGCGCACGGGAAGTGCGGTTTCCAGGGGAAATGCACGGTGTATCGCTGCCTTGAAACACGTCATGCAAAGGTTCGTCCGCTGACGGCTTCGATGCTTGCTGCGCCTCTTCTGCTTGCCTCGGCCAGCGCGCTCGCGCTTGAGCTTCCCGACGAGGCTTCGGGCTGGCGCGAGTATGCCCGACAGAGCCTGCAGGTCGGCCTGGCCCTTCCGCTGGGTATGAACGACGCTCAGTCTGCGCGACCTGAGGCCGCATCACAGGGGCAGGCGCTGCGCGGTGCGATGAACCGCCTTTCGCTCAGCGTGCAGGCCACGTTTGCCCCCTCGCCCATGCTGCAGGCTCTGCCTGCGCCGCGCATCGGCTTCGAGTCCGAGTCACCGCTGGGCCGCCTCGCAGTCGACGCTTCGCGCTTCAGCGCCTCGACCTTCGCGCCGCAGCTGGAAGCGCGCGTTGGTGCAGCGTCATCGGTCCGCTTCGGCCTGACCATTGCCAGCCAACGCTTCGCCACTCCCGGCTTCGGCGAGGCGGTCGCCTCCTCGCACTGGCTGCCGCAGATGGGTTTGCGCGCCGGGACGTCGGGTGCCGTGGAACAGTCCTACGGCCAGGGCGTGCAGCTGGGTTTCGACACCGCGATCGGCGAGCGTCTGCTGTTTGGCTTGAGCGCGCAGTCGCGCGTCGACATGGACGCGTTCAAAACCTATCGTGGCCTGTTCAGCGAGCCGGGTGACTTCGACATGCCGGCGCGGACAGGCGTCTCCTTCGGCCTCAGTCCCGCCGCGGGGCTGACCCTCTCGCTCGGCGCCGAGCGGGTGTTCTACAGCGACGTTGCCGCGTTCACGACCTATGCCCTGCCGACCCAGCTGCTGGCCCTGCTCGGCGACGGCTCGGCCCCTGTCTTCGCATGGCGCGACCTGAACGTCTACAGCGCGGGGGCGGAACTCGCCGACGGGGCAGGGGGTCAGTGGGACGTCCGGGTCAGCACCCGGCAGCAACCCTCCCCCACTTCGGCACTGTTCGAGCTCGCCTTGAGCGACCTCTACGCCGGCAACCATTACTCCATCGGCTACCAGCGGCAGCTGGGCAGCGCATCGAATCTGAGCATCGGCGCGAGCTATGCGCCGGCGCAGTACATCCTGGGTCCCAATCCATTCCGCAACCGCTATCGCGAAGGATCGCAGGTGGAAGTGGAGTTGAACTGGTCAGTCGCGTTCTAGTTTTTGCCGCCCCTGGCGGCGCACTCCTGAGTACTCAAGTTAACAGGGCTTGATCTCGCAGGGCTCCATGCAAATGGAGCCCTCTTTTTTGCCTGTCGCTCGACAAACCGGACGGCAGGGCGCAGCGGGCCTTTGGCCCGCTCAGCCCTCATCCGCGACCAGCAGCGAATGGTCGACACCCGCCGCGTCGAGGCTGGACAGCGCGCGCCAGCGGTTGACGATGGCGCAGAACAGCTCGGCGGTGCGTTCGGTGTCGTAGACCGCGGAATGGGCTTCGGCGCTGTTCCAGGCGATGCCCGCAGCCTGCACGGCGCGGCTCAGCACCGTCTGCCCGAACGCCAGTCCCGCCAGGGTGGCGGTGTCGAAGCAGCTGAACGGATGGAAGGGGTTGCGCTTGTGCGAGGTGCGTCGCACCGCCGCGTTGAGGAAGCCGAGATCGAAGGCCGCGTTGTGGCCGACCAGGATCGCGCGCTGGCAGCCGTACCGCTTGATGGCCTGGCGGATCGGTGCGAACAGGTGGTCCAGAGCCGCGCGCTCGTTGATCGCGCCGCGCAGGGGATGGTCGACATCGATGCCGGTGATCTCCAGCGCCTTGGGGTCGATCTCCGCACCCGCAAATGGAATCACGTGGGTCGAGACCACGGGGCCCGGAAAGACCCTGCCTTCCGCATCCATCTCGATCGGAGAGGCGGCGATCTCAAGCAGGGCATGGCGCTCGGCGTCGAAGCCGCCGGTCTCGACATCGACGACCACGGGCAGGAAACCACGGAAGCGTTCCGGCATGGAGCGCGCTGGGAACGGCGTGCTCATGTGCGCACGCTGCCTGGCGGCGAAAAGAAGGGGCTCATCGGTCGCGAGGATACCAGCTTGGGTTCGTCAACCTGCCTTGACGGCTCTGTCGCGCGCGGCCAAGGTGCCGGGCCTGGAAGTTCATGCCGCCGCGGCGGCGAGGTGGAGTCATGGGAATTCATCTGCGGGCCCCGGGGCCGCATGCGGGGGAAGGCGTAGGTCCGGGCTTTGACGCTGCGGCGCTGCTCGCGGCGCGCTCAAGGTCGATCGAGGCCACCCGGAGGATTGCGGACGCCCTGCGCCCCGGCATGCGCGAGGAGCAGGCCAACGCGATTGCGGCACAGGTGTTCGCCGACCTTGGTTTCGAGCGGATCTGGCATCCGACCCACATCCGCTTCGGCGCGAACACGCTGAAGCTGTACAAGGAGTCTTCGGATCCGGAGATCGTGCTGGGCGACAGCGATCTGTTCTTCATCGACATCGGCCCGGTCTGGGACGGCCACGAAGGTGACTACGGCGACACCTACGTCCTCGGCGATGCACCTGAACACCACGCCATCGCAGCGGCTGCTCGAGAGATCTTCCACGAGGTCGCGGCGCGCTGGCGTACTGGCTGCAGTGGTCGTGAGCTCTATGCCTTTGCCGAGGAGGCGACGCGCGCGCGCGGCTACGTGCTGAACCTGGGCGCACCTGGGCATCGTCTGGGCGACTTCCCACACGCGGTGCACAAGGCCGGCAAGCTGGCCGCAGCCGAGTTCGTACCGTCTCCCGGGCTGTGGGTGCTGGAGATCCAGATCCGCCATCCGCAGCTGCCGATTGGCGCGTTCTTCGAGGATTTGCTGCTGGAGTGATCGCGTGCGGTGAGCTGCGTCCGCACCGCCGGATCCGCTGTGCGTCCTCTGCGTGAAGATCATCGGCGCACTTTGCCCGCGCGATGCGCAACAGCCACTGGCGTAGCGGACCACCGACCGCCTGCGGGGGAGCCGCAAGGCTGCCGTAAAGCCAAAGGATCTGTCTGCGGCTGCAGCCGGAGGAGGCGTGTCCCCGACGCCCTCAGTGCCGCCGCACCAGCACCACGGTGACGTTATCCGAGCCGCCGCCATCGAGGGCGGCGACGATCAGCTGGTCGACGCATTCCTGCGCGCTGAGGTCACTGCGCGAAAGCGTCCGCTCGATCTCGCTGTCATCGACTTCTTCGGTGAGGCCGTCGCTGCACAGCAGCAGCTGCATTCCTGGCTTGAGCTCGCCGCTGATGGTCTCCACGCGCAGATTGTCTGGGTCGGTGACACCCAGCGCCTGCGTCACCACGTTCCGATGCGGATGGCTGCGCGCCTGCTCGGCAGTGATTGCGCCCTGTTCGATCAGCTCCTGGACGTAGCTGTGATCCTGCGAGAGCTGCTGCAGGCGACCGTTCCACAAATAGGCGCGGCTGTCGCCAACCCAGGCCACTTCGAAGCGGTCCCGCTGCACGCGCACGGCGGCCACGGTGGTGCCCATGGGCAGGGCGTCGCTGCGCTGGCGGCTGTGGTCGATCAGTTCCTCGTCGGCGCGCTGGATGGCGGTGCTCAGGTTGGCGCCGGCGCGCACCTCGCGCACGATCGCATCGCGCGCCATCGCGCTTGCGACCTCGCCGAACTCATGGCCACCCATGCCGTCGGCCACCAGCCACAGGCCGAGCTCGCTGTCGCCGTAGAAGGTGTCTTCGTTGTGTTCGCGACGCAGCCCGACGTGACTCAGCAGTCCGAATTCGATCATGCGTGCAGACCTGGTGTGGCATGTGGTGATGGCCGGCATCGGCGCGGACATCCTGGGGGTTCATGCAATCGTATACGGAGAAAGAGGCCTATGCCCGTCAGGCGCTGCGAAGGCGGCCGTGCCGCCGCGGCCATGCACCGCCACCTGCCGCAGCCGATCGGGCTTGTGTGACGTTGGAGCTGTCCGTATGATGCGCGACCTCGCGACGGCCGCAGCGTCGACGAGCAAGACCACCTGGAGAGGTGGCAGAGTGGTCGAATGCGCCGGACTCGAAATCCGGTATACGCCTCCGGCGTATCGAGGGTTCGAATCCCTCCCTCTCCGCCAGTTACAAGCGTTTCAGGGCCGTTACGGGTAGAGCCGGGTGGCCCTGATCGTATCCACCGCGCAGGATGCGGTGCGCAGAACCGCACGAACGCCTCGCGCTGAGACGCTGCCCGCCCGCGGCATCGCTTGATTTCGTCTGCGCGGTCCGTCTCTCCGCCGATTCTTGACCCATAGCGCTGCTACGGGCCCGCACATCGCCGGGAACTGTCCTCAGGCAGCCGAACTATCGCCTCGACCACCAAAGCCCGAGAGGCTCCTAGGTCGCTTCGACGGCGCGCGCCGCACGCGCATGACGCAGCCGACGACGCTTGCGCAGCACGCCCAGCAGCCACAGCCAGCGCACGCTGAAGTACGCCAGCACGCTGCCTACGCAGGCGAACAGCACCAGGCCCGTCAGCAGCGGCGCGCCCACTCCATCCATCCACGTGGATCCGCTGCTCGCTGCTTCCGCCGCTGCCAGTGCGCCCTGCGCCTCGGCTTCGCTGGGCGCGCTGCCCAGCAGCCAGCTACCGACCAGGTAGGCCGCGTAATACACCGGGCCGAAGGTGAACGGGTTGGTCACGAGGGTGCTGACCATCGCTGCCGGCACGTTGGCGCGCAGCACGATCGCAAGCGCGCCAGCGAACAGGAACTGGCCCAGCGGTATCAGGAAACCGAAGAACACGCCGACCGCCATGCCCAATGCCACGCTGCGGCGACGCCGCGTCCACAGCCGCTGATCCGCCAGTCGCGGCCCGAACAGGCGTCCCAGCTTGCCGCTGCGGATCTGCTCGGGCGTTGGAGTGCGGAAGGCCATGGGTCTGGGTCATCGGTAGGGAGCGCGGCGAAGTCTAGACCTCGCGATGCCAACGCGGGCTGACGGAAGCGGCCACTTCGCCCAAAGTCGTGCAAGCCCTGCGCCGCGGATTGGCCCGGAAGCGTCGACACCGGCGTAGCTGGAGCGGCTCAGCCGGTTAGCGAGGCCGAAGGCGGCCGCCCAGGCTTTGGAGGATGGGCAGGGCCGAAGCGAGGAAAAGTGCCGCGCGCCATCATGGGCGCGCCCGCACCACCGGCACGCAAGCGGTCTATCCAGAGAGAGCGAGTCCGGACCTGTGCCGGACTCGCGTCCACGGATCGAAACCCGGAGGGAGTCGATCCACCTTCTCTCAGGAGTCCGCGTACTTGATGCTGCAGCCGTAGGGCTGGGTGACGCTGGTGCTGATGCTGCCGCCGGCGCCAAGCTCGGACAGGCCGGTCGACACGTACTGGGTGGCCTTGGGGATGTCGGCGACATCGGCGCTGGGAATGCTGTCGATGGCGCCGTTGTAGCGCAGCACGCCTTCGGCATCGATCACGTACATGTGTGGCGTGGTCTTGGCAGCGTAGGCGCGGCCGACGGTGCCGTCGGTGTCGAACAGATAGGCGGCGTTGGCGGCGTTCCAGCCGGCGGCGATCTGCTTGGCCTGCTCGGCGCTGACGTGGCCCTGCTTGCCGGGCGCGGACGAGTTGACGGTCAGCCACACCACGCCGGTCTCGGCGGCGTCGCGCTGCTGCTTCTGCATGTTCTCGCCGTTGTAGTGCTTCTTGACGAAGGGACAGTCGTGGTTGGTCCATTCCAGCACCACGGTCTTGCCGCGGAAGTCTTCCAGCGAGTGGGTCTTGCCGTCGGCGTCGGTCAGGGTGAACGCCGGGGCAGCGGCGCCGATCTCGGGCGCGGCGGAGGCGCTGCCAACGGCGAGGCCGAAGGCGGCGAGGCTGGCGAAGGCGAGGCGGGACAGGGCGATGCGGTTCATGCGGGTCTCCTGCTGCGTTTCTTGGGTGGGGACATTCAGCCGTCGGCGCGTGCCGGCGGCAGGGCTCCGAGCGCCTCGCGCACGAGCGCGGGCGTCAGAAGTTGCGGCAGGACGATCGGCTCGCCCCGCGCGGGATACAGCACGTACAGCGGCACGCCGCTGCGGCCGAAGGATTCGAGAAAGGCCGTGATGTCGGCGTCCTGACGGGTCCAGTCGCCCTTCAGATAGACCACCCCGCGCGCCTGCAGCGCGTCCGCGAACTCGGTCGAGGACAGGGCCACGCGCTCGTTGGCAAGACAGGTGATGCACCAGTCGGCGGTCATGTTGACCAGCACCGGTCGGCCTTCGCTGCGCAGTGCCGCGAAGCGCGCGGGCGTCCAGGGCTCGTGCAGGGCGTCTGTTGCGGCCGTGCCCGTCGGGCCGCTGTCGCGCGGCGCGAGCAGAGGGAGCGCCAGCACCGAGATCAATGCGAGCGCAGCCAGCGCGCGCAGGGGCAGGGCGCCGCGCTCGCGGCTCTGCGCGCGCCGCAGCAGCCACAGGGCGAAAGCGATGGCGATGAAGCCGGCGCCGAGCGCGGTCAGTGCGAGCATGCCGGTCTGCCGGCCGAACACCCAGGCCAGCCAGAGCACGGTCAGGTACAGCGGAAACGCCAGCAGCTCGCGGAAGGTCTGCATCCACGCGCCCGGCCGCGGCAGCCGCCGCGCCAGTGCCGGCACATAGCCGAGCAGCAACATCGGAAAGGCCAGCCCCAGCGCGAGGAAGGCGAACACCAGCAGGGCCTCGTGCGTCGGCAGCACCAGTGCGGCACCCAATGCCGTGCCCATGAAGGGCGCCGTGCAGGGGCTGGCGACCACGCAGGCCAGCACTCCGGTGAAGAAGGCCCCACGGCGGCCGCCGCCCTCGGTGAGCTGCTGGCCCAGGCCGGTGATGCCCGTGCCGAACTCATACAGTCCCGAGAACGAAAGCCCCATCGCGAACAGCAGCAGGGCGATCGCGGCGACAAAGCCAGGCTCTTGCAGCTGGAAGCCCCAGCCGATGGCTTCACCGCCGGCGCGCAGGGCGAGCAGGAGACCGGCGACGAGCAGCACGCTGGCGAGCACGCCCAGCGAGTACCACAGGCCGTGCCGCCGCATCTCTACCGAGTCGTGTGCGGATTCGATCGCGCCCAGCGCCTTCAGGCTCAGCACCGGGAACACGCAGGGCATCAGGTTCAGCACCAGACCGCCGGCGAAGGCCAGCACCAGGGCCAGCCACAGGCCGACGGGCGCAGCGGTGGCCAATGCGACATCGATCGTGCTGCTGGGCGCGGAGGATCCCGCGGCGGAGTTTCCGGCGGCATCCGAAAGCAATGCGGGCGCGTGGCGCGCGAACACCGTGTAGCCGCGTTCGCCGTCACTGAGCAGCACTTCGATGCGCTCGGGGGCGCTGGCGAAGAACTCCGAGCGCGCAACCTCGACGCGGAGCTCACCATTCGCGATCGCAAAGCGCGGCGGATCGGCATTGGCCAGCACCTGCGGCGTCGCCGGCATCAGGGTCCAGCCCTCCACGCCTGCGGCGAAGGCGGCGGCCAGCGGGCCGTCGAGTGGAATCGCGATGTCCACACCCGATTTTTCTGCGAGGTAGCGCGCATCGACATCAAACGTGCGGGCCTGTCGCACGGCGGCGCGCTCGAACGCGGCGGCGTGTACGCTCGGCCGCAGTTCCTCGGCGACCGGCAGCTCCAGCCGGTACTCGCCGCTGCCGGGGATGCACTCCAGCTCACAGATCAGCCAGCTGGCCTTGAGCGTGATTGCGATCGATTCCGCGGCAATGCCTGCCGGCACCGCCACGCTGACCGGCAGCAGCTCGGTGTGGCTGTAGCCGAAGTTGACCAGACCGCCCGCGGGCTGGCGCTCCGGCAGTGGCCATTCGATCTCGCCGGCGACAAGCCCGTCGGGAAGTGCGAACTCCATCCGTGTCGGCAGGCCCGAGTCGCCGGGGTTCTTCCAGTAGGTGTGCCAGCCGGGATCGTGCTCCAGCAGCAGGCCCAGCTTGAGCGTCTGCCCCGGCACGGCCGCGTCGGTGGCGGCGACCAGACGCGAGCGCAGATGGTCGGTGAGCAGGGGCTCGGACTCGGCAGCCTCGGCCTTGCTCGCGCAGAGCAACGCACTCAGCACGAGCATTGCGATCAAGCGCTGAACGAAGGCATTCACGCGGGCATTCTTCCTTGAGTAGACAGACAGCGGTCCGGGGTCGGGATTGAGTGGCCTGCCAGAAGTGCTGCAGCCGGTGTGGCCTTGAGCAGCGGCAGCGCTTGACGCTGGTCCCGATGCAGCCTCGCAGGCGACGACGGGTCCAGCCTGCCTGCAGCGCTACACTGCACGCCTCCCCCGTTGGTACTGGCTGCGCGCGTCTTGCGCCAACTCAAGCGGGCGATTTCGCATCGCCTCGACACTGTCACCACGGTTCGTACACATCCACAGCGATTCGCCACCCGGAGCCCCGCATGAGCGACCTCTACGCCGAAGCCTTGATCACCTTCCGCGACCTGCTGGACGAAGCCAGGTCGGTCGGTGACCCCGAGCCCACCGCGATGACGGTCGCGACCTGCGATGCCGCCGGCCGGCCCTCTGCGCGCACCGTGCTGCTCAAGGAGTTCGACGAGCGCGGCTTCGTCTTCTACACCAACTTCAACAGCCGCAAGGGCCAGCAGCTGCAGGCCAATCCACAGGCCGCCCTGCTGTTCCTGTGGAAGACCCTGCGCTATCAGGTGCAGGCCAAGATCGAGGGCGCAGTGCAGGCGGTGAGCGCTGCCGAAGCCGACGCCTACTTCGCCTCGCGCCCACGCGCCAGCCAGATCGGCGCCTGGGCATCGCTGCAGTCGGAGACGCTGGACAGCCGCGCCACGCTGGATGCGCGCATTGCCGATCTCGAGCGTGAGTTCGAAGGCCGCGAGGTCGCGCGTCCGCCGCACTGGTCGGGCTTCCGCGTGGTGCCTGACACGATCGAGTTCTGGTACGGCGTGCCGGCGCGCCTGCACGACCGCCACCGCTACGAACGCATCGACGGCGCGTGGACCAAGCGCCTGCTCTACCCGTGAGCGCGCTGCCCCTGGGCGGCCCGCGCCGCATCGTCTGCCTCACCGAGGAGCCCACCGAGACGCTCTACCTGCTGGGCGAGCAGGACCGCATCGTCGGCATCAGCGGCTTCACCGTGCGGCCGAAGGAGGCGCGACGCGACAAACCCAAGGTCTCGGCTTTCACCTCGGCCAAGGTCGAGGCCATCCTGGCGCTCAAGCCCGATCTTGCGATCGGCTTCTCCGACATCCAGGCCGACATCGCCGCCGAGCTGATCCGCCGCGGCGTCGAGGTCTGGATCGCCAACCACCGCAGTGTTGCCGAGATCCTTGACTACGTGCGTCGACTCGGGGCACTGGTGGGTGCGTCCGCCAAGGCCGAAGCGCTGGCGGATCGGCTTGCCGCGGGGCTGGACGCGACCGCCGAAACGGCCGCAAATCTGGCCGTGCGCCCGCGCGTCTACTTCGAGGAATGGGACGCGCCGCGGATCAGCGGCATCCGTTGGGTCTCGGAGCTGGTCGGCATCGCCGGCGGCGACGACATCTTTCCCGAGCTTGCCGTCGAGTCGCTGGCCAAGCGCCGCATTCTCGCCAACGACGACGCCATCATCGAGCGCGCGCCGCAGATCGTGTTCGGCTCCTGGTGCGGCAAGAAATTCCGCCCCGAACAGGTCGCCGCGCGCCCGGGCTGGGACAGCGTGCCGGCCGTGCGCGACGGCTTCCTGATCGAGGTGAAGTCGCCGCTGATCCTGCAGCCGGGGCCGGCGGCGCTGACGGAGGGCGTGGCCGAACTGGCGCGGCATATCCAGCGCTGGTCTGCCTTGCAGAACGCGACAGTTTGAGGGAAAGGCCACCGGACCAAGGTCCCATGCGTCCGTGACCGCCTGCACAGGGTGTGGTCGGCTCAGGCATGGCATGATTGCTGCATCGCAGCAGATGTTCTACCCCATCGCCCGTTCGGCCTCAGAGGTCGACCACACCGCGCCAGCGTCCGTGCCCCGAGCAGAGGGCCCCTGAAAGGACGCGTCGCGAGCGGGCCTGTCGTTGTACGAGGAGGCACCCATGCTTTACCACCTGCACGAGTTCCAGCGCTCGCTCCTGAGCCCGCTGGTCGCCTATTCCGAGGCCACCGCCCGCATGTATGCCAGCGGCGGCAGCTGGATGTCGAAGCTGCCTGGCGCCGACCGCATGGCCGCGGGCTTCGAGCTGATGTACCGGCTCGGCAAGGACTACGAGAAGCCCGAGTTTGGGATCCGCACGGTGGTGGCGCACGGGCACGAGATTCCGATCGTCGAGTACTGCGTGCTCAGCAAACCCTTCTGCAAGCTGCTGCGCTTCAAGCGCTTCAGCGATGACGCCGAGGTGGTGAACGATCTGAAGGACGACCCGATCGTGCTGGTGGTGGCGCCGCTGTCGGGCCACCACTCGACCCTTCTGCGCGACACCGTGAAGACCCTGCTGCAGGATCACAAGGTCTACATCACCGACTGGATCGACGCGCGCATGGTGCCGCTGTCGGCGGGGCCCTTCCATCTCGACGACTACATCGCCTACGTGCAGGAGTTCATCCGCCATATCGGTGCGAAGAACCTGCACGTGATCTCGGTCTGCCAGCCGACCGTGCCGGTGCTGGCGGCGGTCTCGCTGATGGCCAGCCGCGGCGAGACCCTGCCGCGCACGCTGACCATGATGGGCGGCCCGATCGACCCGCGCGAGTCGCCGACCAAGGTCAACGACCTCGCGGTCAACAAGCCGCACAGCTGGTTCCAGAACACGGTCATCCACACCGTGCCGCCGAACTATCCCGGCGCGGGTCGCCGCGTCTATCCGGGCTTCCTGCAGCATGCCGGCTTCATCGCCATGAATCCCGGCCGGCACATGAGCTCGCACTGGGATTTCTACGAGGACCTGGTGCGCGGCGATCTGGAAGACGCGGAAGGGCATCGCCGCTTCTACGACGAATACAACGCCGTGCTCGACATGCCGGCCGAGTACTACCTCGACACCATCCGCGTGGTGTTCCAGCAGCACCTGCTGCCCAAGGGCGAATGGGACGTGGCCGGCGAGCGCGTGCGCCCGCAGGACATCCAGGGCGTGGCGCTGATGACGATCGAAGGCGAGCTCGACGACATCAGCGGCATCGGCCAGACCCGCGCTGCCCACCGCCTCTGTACTGGCGTGCCCGAGTCCATGCGCGAGCACTACGAAGTGCCCGGCGCGGGCCATTACGGCATCTTCAGCGGCCGGCGCTGGCGTGAGACGGTCTATCCGAAGCTGCGGGACTTCATCCGTCGGCATGTGGCCAAGCCCACCGCGGCCGCGAACGGGGTCAAGGGCAAGCGCTGACCCAGGGCTGCCGCGTTCCACGCACCCCTTGTGATGCTGTGTTTGCGCCAGGCTTGCCGCATCATCGCGGCCTTGGCGCAGGAGGGCGACATGGCGGATCCGCAGGAACGCAGAGAACGCAGCACAAGCGGGGTGGAGAAGGCAGCGCTGTCGCCGTTCCGGCTGCCGGGTGACACCGCGCCGACCTGGGAGGTCGAGCTGCTGCTGTCGGGTGCGACCGTGTTCGCGCTCATGCAGGTGCCTGGTTGGCTCAGCGCGCAACTGCAGTTCTGGGATGTGCGCCTGGGCGGCGACCTGCAGGAGGTGGTCAGCCTCGCCGGCATGTTCGCCAAGATCATTGCCTACACGCTGATCTTCACCCTGGTGGCGCATCTGATGACCCGCGGCCTGTGGGTGGCGGCCATCGGCCTGCGCTCGGTCTATCCGGGCGGTATCCGCTGGCGCCGCCTGCGCTACGGCCCGCGCTTCCGTGCGGTCGCCCGTCGTGAGCTGCCCACGCTCAAGCGCCTGATTGAGCGCAGCGACGACATCGCCAGCCAGATGTTCGCAGTGGCGGCCCTGATGGTGGTGATGACCCTGTACTCACTGCTGACCATGGCGATGTTCACGCTGCTCGCATGGCTGCTCGCACTGCCTTTTGACGGTCTCTACTTCGAGTGGATCCTGATCGTCCTGATCTCGGTCTGGATCTTTTTGAGCCTGCTGGCCAACTGGCTCGACCGCAGGGTGTCGCGCAAGTCACTCGGCGCCCACTGGCTGGCATGGGTCGTGCCCATGCAGCGCCTGCAGCTGTGGCTGCCGCTGTCGCGCATGAGCACCGGCCTGATGCTGGTGTTCACCAGCCGCTTCGGCGTCGTCCGCGGTACGCTGGCGCTGCTTGCCCTGCTGTATGCGCTGATGGGCGTCGCCGTGGTCGATCTGCTCTGGGATCGCGCCAAGCTTTCCGCCGGCGAAGCGCGATTCATCGCCCAGCTTGACGGCGCGCACAGCGTCGAGCCCGCCCACTACGCCGACCAGCGCGACCCGCTGGCGCATGCGCTGCTGCCCTACGTTCCGTCATTGGTCGTGCGCGGCGACTACCTGCGGCTGCTGATTCCCTACCAGGTGCAGCAGCACCCTGCGGCGCTGGAATCGGTCTGCCCGGGGGCCGAACCCGCGCTGCGCGCCGCGGCGCAGGAAAGCCAGGCGGCGTTTCGGGCGCTGGACGCGAACCCCGCCACGCTCGAACGCCTGCGCGATGCCGAGGCCTCCGAAAGCGCGGCGGCACAGCGCGTACTCGAGTGCGGGGCGCGCGTGCACGCGCTGCAGCTCGATGGCGAGCCGCTGTCGGTGCCCTTGAGCTTCCACGTCAGTCCGGAGCCCGAGGTGCCGGCCTTCCTGGCCATGATCCCGATCCGCCAGCTGTCCGCGGGCCAACACGTGCTGGAAGTCGCGCGGCTGCCCACCGCCGCACGTGATGGCTTGCTGGTGGATCGTGAGGCGCGGTTCGCGCCGTCGCCGTGGCGGATCACGTTCTGGAAGTAGGAGGCGCAGGTTCAACGCGCTCCCGCTCATGGCACAGCGGGCGGCAAGGCGACCGAGTCATGTCGCCGGTGTTCGCGACCGGGGCGAGACAAGGCCATCAGCGGGCCAGGGCTACCCAACTCGAATGAGTCCAGATTTGGGCTCTTGGTGGGCCAGGGCCCACCCTATGCGGCTGCGGCGAGATTCGTGCATTGGTAGGCCGGAGCCCGCCCTCGGCGGGTGAGGCGAGATTCGTGCTTCTGGTGGGCCAGGGCCCACCCTAGGAAAGCGGGGCACGCGCGCTCGGATAGGGTGGGCCCTGGCCCACCCTGGGGCTTGATCTTGCGCGCTGCCTGCACCCTCCGCGCTTTCCCTGGGAGCACGCCTGCCCTCGCACTGCTTGCAGTCCTGCTCACGCAGATGCTCGTCCTGGACGGGCCCTGAGAGCGGGGCGCGATGAGCACCTGCCGCAGGCATGGCACCGCCTCGCGCCTCAAGCTTCCTCAAGCCGCCTCAAGCCGCCTCAACCCGCCGCGCGCCGCTCAGGCATGGGGGTGGGTTCGGGCTTCTGCAGGCGCAGCTCGACTTCGACGCCGGGAATCTCGCGCAGCATTCGAGGCAGCAGCGGCGTGGGCCGTACCGCGAAGCCGCCGTCGCCGTACAGGCGCCCGCGCGCGCCGGGAATCAGCAGCTCGATCTGCACGCCGGTGTGGCCGGGGCGATGGCTCGCCAGCAGCTCCTCGACCTTGGCCAGAGCGTCCTGCGTGCGATTGTCGACCTTCAGCAGCAGGTGGCGGCTGTGCTTGGCACAGAGTTCTTCGAGCGTCAGCAGTCGGCGCAGGCGCAGGCTGTAGCCGTCGCCCATGCGGTCTTCCTGCAGGCTGCCTTCGACCAGCACGATCTCGCGGCTCTTGATCAGCGGCGCGTACTGCGCGCAGGCCTCGGAGAACAGGGCGGCCTCGATCTGGCCGCGGCCGTCCTGCAGCTGCACGAAGGCGCGGCTCTCGCCGCTGCGGCGCACGTCGCCGACTACGCCGGCGAGCAGCACGCTGGCCTCGGTGCCGCGCGCGAACTTGCGCTCCGAGTAGGCCTTGTCGAGGCCGCCGAGATCGCAGGTGATGACCTGGCCCAACAGCTCACGCCAGGGGTCGATCGGATGGCCGCTGATGTAGTGGCCGAGCACGCGGTACTCATCCTCCAGCAGCTTCTCCAAAGGGAACTCGGGCACGCTCTGGAGCTGTGGCAGCACCGGCTCCGGCGCGCTGCCGCCCAGGTCGAACAGCGAGACCTGGCCGACTTCGCGCGCCTTGGCCTGCTGGTCGCAGGCGCGCAGCACGTCGGGCAGCTGCTCCATCAGGCTGGCGCGGTTCGGCCCGAGGCCATCGAGGGCACCGGCGGCAATCAGCGTTTCCAGGCTGCGGCGGTTGCGGCGCAGCACCTCGACCCGCGAGCACAGGTCGTACAGGCTGGCGAACCCACCCTTGTCGCGCGCTTCGACGATGGCCTCGCAGGCCTGGCGGCCCATGCCCTTGATCGCGCCGAGGCCGTAGACGATCGAGCGCGGGGTGTCGGCCTCGAAGGCGTAGCTGCTGCGGTTCACATGCGGCAGGGCGACCTCGAGCTTCATCACCCGGCACTCGGCCAGGAAGGTCACCACCTTGTCGGTCTTGTCCATGTCCGACGACAGCACCGCGGCCATGAACTCGGCCGGGTAGTGCACCTTCAGCCAGGCGGTCTGGTAGGCGACGAGCGCATAGGCGGCCGAGTGCGACTTGTTGAAGCCGTACTCGGCAAACTTCTCCATCAGGTCGAAGATCGAGGTCGCGGTCTGCGGATCGATCTGCCGCTCGGCGCAGCCGGCCTCGAACTTGGCGCGCTCCTTGGCCATCTCCTCGGGCTTCTTCTTGCCCATCGCGCGACGCAGCATGTCGGCGCCGCCCAGCGTGTAGCCGGCCAGCACCTGCGCGATCTGCATCACCTGTTCCTGGTAGACGATGACGCCGTAGGTCGGCGACAGCACCGGTTCGAGCAGGGGATGCGGATAGGTCACGGCGGTTTCGCCGTGCTTGCGGTCACACCATTCCTTGTCCATGCCCGAGCCCAGCGGGCCGGGGCGGAACAGCGCGGCGAGCGCGATGATGTCCTCGAAGCGGTCGGGGCGCGCGCGTTTGAGCAGCTCGCGCATGCCCCGCGATTCGAACTGGAACACCGCCACCGTGTCGCCGCGCGCGAACAGCTCGTAGCTCGCCTTGTCGTCCAGTGCCAGAGCGGTGATGTCGAGCGGCTCGCGGCCCTCGCGCTTGAGGCGCCGATTGATGGCCTTCACCGCCCAGTCGATGATGGTCAGCGTGCGCAGGCCGAGGAAGTCGAACTTGACGAGACCCGCGGCCTCGACGTCGTCCTTGTCGTACTGGGTGACCACGCTGCGCAGCGCGCCGGGCTCCTTCGGCGGCGGTTCGGCGAACAGCGGGCTGAACTCGGTCAGGGGCTCGGGCGCGATCACCACGCCGCCGGCGTGCTTGCCGGCGTTGCGGGTGAGGTCTTCGAGCTTGAGCGCCAGGTCCATCAGATCGCGGACTTCGTCCTCGTGCTGGTAGCGGTCGATCAGCTCGGGCGAGCAGAGCTCCTTGTCTTCCTGCGCGGCCTTGCTGCGGCCCAGCGCATCGTCCAGCGAGATGCCCAGCGTGTTGGGGATCAGCTTGGCGACGCCGTCGACAGCGGGGAAGGGCAGGCCCTGCACGCGGCCACAGTCGCGCACCGCTGCCTTCGCGGCCATGGTGCCGAAGGTGATGATCTGGCTGACCCGGTCGCGGCCGTACTTGCGGGCGACGTAGTCGATGACTTCGTCGCGGCGGTCCATGCAGAAGTCGATGTCGAAGTCGGGCATCGACACGCGCTCCGGGTTCAGGAAGCGCTCGAACAGCAGGTCATAGGGGATGGGATCAAGGTCGGTGATGCCCAGCGCCCAGGCCACCAGCGAGCCCGCACCCGAGCCGCGGCCGGGGCCGACCGGGATATCGTTCTGCTTGGCCCAGTTGATGAAGTCGGCGACGATCAGGAAGTAGCCGGGAAAGCCCATCTTGCAGATCACGCCGAGCTCGACGTCGAGCCGCTCGAAGTAGCCCTCGCGCGTATGGCCGGGCGCGATCGGCGCCTTCTCCAGGCGCTTCTCCAAGCCCTCGTGCGCGGTGCTGCGGATCCAGCTGTCGAGGGTGTGCTCGTCCGGCACCGGGAAGGCCGGCAGAAAGTAGGTGCCGAGGCGAAGTTCGAGATTGCAGCGGCGCGCCAGTTCCAGCGAGTTGTCGAGCGCGGCCGGGATGTCGGCGAACAGCGCCGCCATCTCGTCGGAGGACTTCAGGTACTGCTGGTCCGAGTACTCGCGCGGCCGCCGCGGGTCGCCCAGCACGCGCCCCGTCGAGATGCAGACGCGGGCCTCGTGGGCCTCGTAGTCCTCGGCTTCGAGAAAGCGCACGTCGTTGCTCGCGACCACGCCCAGGCCGCGGCGGATGGCGAGGTCGCAGGCGCCGGCGATGAAGTCTTCCTCGCCTTCGCGCTGCGTACGCACCAGCTCCAGGTAGAGGCGGTCATCGAAGCGCTGCTGCAGCTCACGCAGACGCGCTTCGGCCAGCTCGGACTTGCCTTCGCGCAGCAGTTGGCCGATGTCGCTACCGGGGCCCGCCAGGGCGAACAGCCCGCCCGCGTGCTCTGCGACCCAGTCCGGACGCACGCAGACGTGATCGCCCTGGTGGCCATCGAGGAAGGCCCGCGACAGCAGGCGCGAGAGGTTCAGGTAGCCCTCGCGATTGCGGCACAGCAGGGTCAGGCGCGAGAGGCTGCCGTCGGCGGCCTGCACGATCACGTCGCTGCCGGCGACCGGCTTGATGCCGGCCTTCTGCGCTTCCTTGTAGAACTTGATCAGGCCGAACAGGTTGGACAGGTCGGTGACCGCGACCGCAGGCAGCTCCAGGGCCGCGCAGCGCTTGATCAGCTGCGGCAGGCGGATGGTGGAGTCGACCAGCGAGAACTCGCTGTGCAGGTGCAGATGGACGAAGCGCGCGGGCATGGCTGGGCAATCCGGCAGGCCGGCCAGCCTACGGCCGCACTCCGAGCCGAACAAGCCTTGACAGCATATGGACCGCCGCCCGCGCGTGGCTGCGCTTCACATCCGGTAGCATCCGCCGCTGTTTCCGCAGCGCAGCACGCCCATGTCGCGACAGCGCATCGTCGTCAAATTCGGCACCTCCACGGTCACCGCCGGCGGCCCGGGCCCGGACCTGCCGCGGCTCACCGAGCTGTGCCGCCAGCTCGCCGCCCTGCGCGCGGCCGGGCACGACCTGGTGCTGGTCAGCTCGGGCGCGGTCGCCACCGGGCGCAGCGCGCTGAATGCAGCGCCGGCCCGCGACGTGCCGGTCAAGCAGATGCATGCAGCGGTCGGTCAGCCGCGCCTGCATGCGCTCTACCAGCGTCTGTTCGGCGAACACGCCATCGAGGTCGCGCAGGTGCTGCTGACCCGCAGCGACGTCGAGAACCGCCGCCGCTACCTCAATGCCCGCGAGGCCCTGTTGACCATGCTGGCCCACGGCGTGCTGCCGATCGTCAACGAGAACGACACCGTCGCCACCGAGGAAATCCGCCTCGGCGACAACGACATGCTGTCGGCCCTGGTCTGCAGCCTGGTCGACGCCGATCGCCTGATCCTGCTCACCGACCAGGCCGGCCTGTACGACAGCGATCCGCGCAGCAACCCGGCCGCCCAGCTGATCCGCGAGGTCGGCCCCGGCGCCTTGCCGGAGCAGCTGCGCGCGGCTGCCGGCGGCAGCGGCAGGCTCGGCACCGGCGGCATGGCGACCAAGCTGGGCGCGGCCGAACTCGCGCGCCGCGGCGGCGCGGTGGCGCACATCGCCGCCGGCAGCGAGCCGGACGTGCTGACGCGGCTGCTCGCGGGCGAGGCCATCGGCACCCGCTTCGCTCCGCAGGGCGAGCGACTGGCCGCGCGCAAGCGCTACATCACCGGCGGCGCCTTGCGCGGCAGTCTCAGCATCGACGATGGTGCGGCGGCGGCGCTGCTGCGCGGCGGCAGCCTGCTGCCGGTGGGCCTGGTCACGGTCTCGGGCAGCTTCGATCGCGGCGATGCGGTGCAGGTGCTGGACGCCACCGGCGCCGAGGTCGCGCGCGGCATCACCGCCTACAGCGCGACGGATCTGGCCCGCCTGTGCCGCCGCAAGTCCGAGGACATCGAGGGCCTGCTCGGCTATCGCTATGGCGACGAGGTCATCCACCGCAACGACCTGGTGCTGGCCCCGCGCGCCGCGGAGAACATCGCATGACCGAACCTACCTCCCGCGCCGAACGTCTTGCCGCCCAGGCCCGCGCTGCTCGCGCCGCCCAGCCTGCGCTCGCGCGACTCGAAGGTCCTGCGCGCGATGCCCTGCTGCTGGACATCGCGCGGCGGCTCGGTGACCAGCGCGCACCGCTGATCGCAGCCAACGCCTGCGATCTCGAAGCCGGTGCTGCAGCCGGGCTCGGGCCGGCGCTGCTCGATCGCCTGCGTCTGGACGGGCCGCGCCTCGACGGGCTGGCCGGCGATGTCCGCACCGTGGCCGGGCTGGCGGATCCGCTGTCCGAGGAGTTCGACCGCCGTGAGCTCGCCAATGGCTTGAGTCTCGTGCGCCGGCGCGTGCCCATCGGCGTGGTCGGCGTGATCTACGAGGCCCGGCCCAATGTCACCGTCGACATCGCTGCCGCTGCGCTCAAGTCAGGCAACGCGGTGGTGCTGCGCGGCGGCCGCGAGGCGCGACAGACCAACCTCGCTCTGGCGGCGCTGCTGCATGAGGCGTTGCGCGCCGCCGGCCTGCCCGAGGCTATCGTCAGCTTCATCGATGCGCCCGAGCGCGAGGCGGTGTCCGAGCTGCTGCAGCTGGCCGACTGCATCGACGTGATGGTGCCGCGTGGCGGTCGGGGCCTGATCGACCTGTGCCGGCGCGAGAGCCGCATCCCGCTGATCGCCGGCGGCGTCGGCGTGGTCCACATCTACGTCGACGCCAGCGCGGATATTGAGCGCGCGCTGACAGTGATCGAGAACGCCAAGGTGCAGCGCCCGGCGGTCTGCAATGCGCTGGACACCCTGCTGGTGCAGGCTGCAGCGGCCGGGCGCCTGCTGCCGGCGCTGGCCCAGCGCCTCGCGGCTTTTGGCGTGGTGTTCCACGCCGAAGGCGAGGCCGCCCGCCTGCTGGCGGCCGGCGGCGCGCGCGTCGAAGGCTTGGCGCCCGGCGACTTCGATCGCGAGTGGCTGGGGCTGGAACTGGGCGTGGACCTAGTCGACGACGTCGAATCGGCGATCGCGCACATCGCCGCACACGGCAGCGGGCACTCCGAGGCCATCCTCAGCGAGGATCCGGAAGCCGCTGCGCGCTTCCTGAACGCGGTCGACGCCTCGGCGGTCTACCACAACGCCAGCACGCGCTTCACCGACGGCGGCCAGTTCGGCATGGGCGTCGAGGTGGCGGTGGCCACGGGGCGTCTGGCGCCACGCGGGCCGGTCGGCCCGGCCGAGCTGACCAGCTGGAAGTGGGTGGGCCGAGGCGAGTATCTGGCACGCGATTGACCGTCGAGCCGTCGCTGCGGCTTGAATGCTGATCGCCGCGGCGTGCGGCACGTGGCTTGCCTGTGACCCCCTGTCCCCGCCGAGGCTGCCGCCCCTGGACGCCCGCTCGCTGCCGCTGCCGCTGCTGCTGAATTGGATCTGCCTGCTGCTGGCGGCGTTTGCGTGGACGCCGGCGCTCGCCCAGCCAGAGCCGGGGCAGCCCCTGAGCGCCCTGGAAGAGTCCTCCCTGCAGCAGTCGCTGGAGATCGAGGACCGAGACTGGGCGCGACCGGTGGAAGCGGCGGAGAAGCTCAGCGCGCTGGTGGAAGTCTTGCCCGATGCGTCGCCGCTGCGGCGCGAGCTGCTGGGTCTGGTCGGGCGCCTGTATGTCAACGCGGACATGTTCGAGGCTGCCGAAGCGGTCGCGAGCGGGCTGGACGCGCGCCAGCGCCTGCACGCCGACGGCAGCGATCTCGTCGCCAGCTCGATCCGGCTGCGCCTGCAGTCGCGCCGAGACGGCCTCGCCGGCGTGATGGCGCCGCTGCAGGCGATGGCGGCACGCGTCGATACCGAGCTCAGCCTCCGCGAACGTCTGCGCTACTGGTACAACGTCGCCGGCGCGCTGGCCAGCCAGGCCGAGTTCGGCGATGCGGTGCGCGCCTATCAGACCGCCGACGAACTGGCGGATGAGCTTGGGCGCCCGGGCTGGCGATCCACGGTCGGTTCGGCGCTGGCCGGAGTGCTGTCGCAGCTCGGCCAGCACGAGCGCGCGGTGGCGATGGCGCGCGAGGCCCTCGCATTCGCCCGCGAGCTGGGTGACGACACCCTGCTCGCCGATGCCTACACCACGCTGGGCGTGGTGCTGGAAGCCAGCGGCGACGCCGAGGGTCTGCTGCAGTCGATGCAGATGGCGATCGAGCACGCCCGCCGCGCCGACAACGGCGTGGGGCTGTCCGTTCTGCTTGGCAATGTCGCCCACTACCATCTGGTCCGGCGGCAGTTCGCGGAGGCGGAGCGCTTTTCGCAGGAGGCGTTGGACATCGCCGAGCAGTCCGAGGACACGCGCGGGCGGGCCCTGGCGCTGGCGAATCTGGGTCTGTCCCGCATCGGCCTCGGCCGTATCGAGGAAGGCAAGGCGCTGGTCGCGCAGAGCCTCGAGTACGACCAGCTGGAGGGCCTGCGCAACGAGATGGCGCTGACCCATGCCGAGCTGGGGGCCGCGCTGGAACAGGCCGGTGACCTCGACGGAGCGGTGCAGGCCCTGCACGCAGCCCGGCGACTGCAGGACGAGATCTTCCGCGAGGACCAGCAGCGCGCCGTGCTGGCGGCCCAGGAGAAGGTCGCGGCGCAGCGTCGCGAGAAGGAAATCCAGCAGCTGCAGGCCGAGACCGCGCGCCAGATCGCCGAGGTCGAACGCAACCGCCTGCAACAGTGGGTCTGGCGCCTGCTCTCGGTCCTGCTGGTACTGGCCCTGGTGCTGCTGGTGATCGGCGTCAGGCGCCTGCGCGCGAGCAACCGCCGGCTGGCGGGCGTGAACGCCCAGCTGCGCCTGCAGAGCGAGCGCGATCCGCTGACCGGGCTGGCGAACCGTCGCCACGTCCAAGCGGTGGTCCAGCATGCCCAGGGAGGGCGCAGCTTCCGCGGCACCCTGCTGCTGATCGACCTCGACCACTTCAAGCAGGTCAACGACCGCCATGGCCATGCAGTGGGCGACGCTCTGCTGGTCGAAACCGCGCGGCGCCTGCGTGCCCTGTGTCGCGGCGAAGACCTTGCCGCCCGCTGGGGCGGCGAGGAATTCCTGCTGGCGCTGGACTGGCTGGCGCCGGACGATGCCGAGCATCTCGCTGCCCGCCTGCTGCGCGAGCTGTCGCAGCCGATCGACGTCGACGGCGTGCGGATTCCAATCAGCGCCTCGATCGGCTATGCCGCGATCCCCCTGCCGCCGTCCGCGCTGGCGCTGCCTTTCGAGCAGGCCCTGCGGCTGGTCGATGCAGGCCTGTATCTGGCCAAGCTGCGCGGGCGCCATCGCGCCTGCGGGATCACCTGGATCCGCGAGAGCGCCGCGGCCAAGCTCGAAGCGCTGATCGCCGACATCGAGCACGCCGAGGCCCTGGGCCGGGTCGGCCTGCAGTTCGTGATCGGCGAGGGGGATGCCGCATGAATGCGCACGCGCAGAACGATAGTGCCACCGGCTGCTTCCGTAGCGGAAAGAGGGTCGGCACCTGCGTCGGGCTGCTGCTGATCGCGCTGGCCGGCCCGGCGGACGGGCTGGGCGCGCCTGCCGCGGTGCAGGACCCGCTGGACATCCCGGCCGGCGCGCGAGTGCATTCGGACATGGGCCTCAACTCTGCAGACCCCGACCTGCCTGCGGCCCGGATCGATGCCGCCGTGCGCCTCGCCAGCGAGGATCCGCGGCGCGCACTCGCCGCGCTGGACGCACTGGCGGTGCAGTGGGGCCTGCCGCCGCCCGCGCAGCAGGTCTTGCCGCCTGACGAGGGGCTCGCGGTCCGGTCGGTACCCGAGCACGCGACGCTGCTGCGCTTGCTGGCGCGGGCGCGCCTGCAGGTGCTGGTCGATGCGCGCGATGCCGCGGCACTGGCAGCAGCGCTGGCGGGGGCGCCGCCACAGGCCACCCCCGCCAGCCCTGAAGCGGCCGACCACGCCTTGATGCAGGCCCAGCTGGCCGAACTCGAGAACCGCCCGCGCGATGCCGCCGAGCGTGCATCCGCGGCGCTCACGTTCTACCGCGCCAGCTGCCCGCTGCCGGCGGCGCTGCGCGCGGGCGTCGAGGCCGCTGGCGTTCGCGGCGACGCGCCCGAAGCGCCCGACCTGCGGACTTCTCCGCACTGCGACTACCGGGCGATCTGGCAGGCCGAGCGCATCCTCGAGCGCCAGGCCATGACCTCGGGCGTGCAGACGCAGGCGCGCGCCAGCGCCGAGGCGCGGCTCGCGCTGGCGCTGGCGGCCGGCGACGCCCACCGTGCCGCCCAGACCTGGTCGCTGCTGGCCTACCTCGCGGCACTCGCCGCCGAGCCCGCCAGTGAGGTCGACCGACTGCTGGGCCAGGCGCGCGCCCATGCCGAACAGGCCGGCGACAGCGAGCTCAGGATCCGCATCCTGGTGAACGAATCGGCCGTGGCCAGCCTGCAGGGCGACGCCCGCACCGGGGTCGCGCGCATCCGCAGCGCATTGGCGCTGGCGCGCTCGGCAGGACTGCAGCGGCTGCAGCCGATGCTGCTGACCAATCTGTCCGACGCCCAGCTGCGCCTGCGCCAGCCACGGCAGGCCCTGCGCACCGTCGAGGAGGCGCTGCCCCTGGCCGAACGGCTGGGCGAGGTCCGGGTGCTGCATGCGCTGCGCAACAACGCCGGTCTGGCGCTGATCGGTTTGGGACAGGTCGAGGCCGGCAAGCGCGAGATGGAGCGGTCCGAAGCGCTGCTGGGCAGCGAGGGCAACAGTGGCCAGCGCGTCGCCATGCTGCGCGAGTTCGGCGAAGCCCTGGCTGCGGCCGGTGATGCGCGCGGCGCGCTTGAGCTCTATCACCGCGAACGCGCGCTGGCCGCGCAGATCAGCCGGGAGAACCTGGAGGCCGCGCTGCGCGAGATCCAGGCCAGTTTCGACGCCGAAGTGCGCCAGCGCGACATGGCGCTGCTGCAGGACCAGGTGGCGACCCGCAACGAGGAGCTTGCCAGCCAGGACCTCACCCTGCGCATCTGGCTGCTGCTGATGGCCCTGCTCGGTGTGCTGCTGTTGCTGGGGGGCCTGCTGTACGGGCGCCTGCGCGGCCGCGAACGCCTGCTCAGCGAACGTCGCGAACGCCTGCGCCGCGAATCGGAACAGGATCCGCTCACCGGGCTGGGCAACCGCCGCGCCTTCGAGGCGCGCATGCAGGCGCTGCCGCCCGACGCACCGCCGGGTGCGCTGCTGCTGCTGGATGTCGATCACTTCAAGCGCATCAACGATCGCCACGGCCATGCCGCGGGCGACGTCGTGCTGGTCGAGGTCGCGCGACGCATCCTTGCCTGCCTGCGCCGCGAGGACCTGGTGGTGCGCTGGGGCGGCGAGGAGTTCCTGGTCCACGTCGCGGGCATGGACGGCGCGCGCGCCCTGGGCCTGGCGCGGCGCATCCTCGAACGGATCGCCGGCGATCCCGTCGAAACCGCGAATGGCAGCCTGCAGGTGACGGCCTCATTGGGCCTGTGCATGGACCGCCTGCCGAGCTGCCCGGTGCAGCTGAACTGGGAAGAGCGCCTGCGGCTGGCCGACCTCGCCCTTTACGCGGCCAAGAGCCGGGGGCGCGGGCGCGCGGTTGGCGTGCTCGACAGCGCCGCGGACGGCGACGCCCTGCGTGCGCCCGAAATCGACTTCGAGGCCGCCGAGCGCAGCGGTCGGCTGCGGGTCCAGAGCGTGGTGGCCAGCATCTGAGGCTCAGCCGGCGCTGACCGCCGCGCTGCGACGCAGGAGCGGCGACTTGCCGGCACCGGCGGGGTCGGACTGCACGCGGTTGCGCCCCTCCGCCTTGGCGGCGTACAGCGCCTTGTCTGCGCGCGCCAGCAGCGAGGGCTCGTCGCGGTCCAGGCTGGGCTCCAGGCTGGCAACGCCGATGCTGATTCGAATCCTCGATTCCGCTTCGACCGCGCGCCGCAGGCGCTCGCCGAGACCCACGGCCTCGCGCAGGCCGCTGGGCGAGATCACCGCGAACTCCTCGCCGCCGAAGCGTGCGACCACGGTGTCGCTGCGCACCGCGCGCTGCAGCAGCTGGCCGAGCTCGCGCAGCAGGCTGTCGCCGGCGAGATGGCCTTCGCTGTCGTTGACCTGCTTGAAGTGGTCGACATCGATGAGCAGCACCGAGAGCCGGCGCCCTGTAAGCAAGGCGCGCTCGAAGCCCTCGCGCAGCAGGCGGTCGAAATGCCGGCGGTTGGACACGCCGGTCAACGCATCGGTATCGGCGAGGTCGCGCAGCGTGCGGTTGGCGCTGACCAGGTCGGCGGTGCGCCGCGCGACCACCTGGTCGAGCTCCTGCTGGCGCAGCCTGCGCAGCTGCTGCAGGTGGTGACGGTGCCTCACGCTCTGCAGGACCAGGGCCAGTACGGCCAGCAGCGAGGCCCAGGCGAAGCCCTGCCAGAACTGGGCCCCGCTACCGCCGCTCTGCGCGAGCGCAGCCGCAGGAACGACGAGCAGGAGCAGGGGCGGCAGCCTCCGCAGTGCAGGCGCGTCTGTCACGATTGTCTGCAACTTCATGCGGAGTCCGTGACGGGCCGCACGGCGGCCTCGGGCAGCGCGCGATCCTACCCGCCTTGGCCCGGCTTGACCATGCGAAGGGGTCTACAAGGGCAGTTCCGATTGCCGAGCGGTCAAGGCATCGCGCACCGGCCGGAAGCTGAGGCGATGGGCAGGACAGGGGCCCAGCTTTGCCAGGGCTTCCAGATGCACAGGCACCGGATAGCCCTTGTGGGCGGCGAAGCCATAGCCGGGATAGCGGCGATCGAGTTCCAGCAGGCTGCGATCGCGGCTGACCTTGGCGAGGATCGAGGCCGCGCCGATGGCCGGATCACGGGCATCGCCCTTGACCCAGGCCTCGGCGGGGCAAGGCAGGCCGGGCGGGATGGCGTTGCCGTCGATCCGCGCCAGCGCTGGCTGCATCGGCAGGCCACAGACCGCGCGGCGCATGCCCTCCAGGGTGGCGCGGTAGATGTTGAGCGCGTCGATCTCGGCCGGCTCGATGTACACGATCCGCCAAGCGAGGGCCCGCTCGATGATCTGATCGAACAGGGCCTCGCGGCGCTTCTCGCTGAGCTGCTTGGAGTCGCCCAGCCCCTCTATCGGCCGCGCCGGATCGAGGATCACTGCTGCCATCACCAGCGGGCCCGCCAGCGGGCCGCGCCCGGCCTCGTCGACGCCGGCGATGCCGGGCGTGCGCGCGCTGCAGGGCGCGTTGCTGCCAGGATCAACGCGCATCGATCAGCTCGGCGATCGCGGCCGCGGCGCTGACGCTGGCGCCCTGTCTCAGGGTGGCGTGGATGTCGGCGAAGGCTCCCGTCTGCGCGGCTGCAGCCGCAGGGGAGTCCAGCAAGGGCGCCAGCGCGCCCTCCAGCACTTCGGGCCGGCAGTCGTCCTGCAGGCACTCGGGCACCAGCGCGCGGCCGGCGAGTGCATTGGGCAGGCTGAAGTGGCTCACCTTGAGCAGGCCGAAGGTCCGCACGATCCAGTGCGTCAGCGCGCTGATGCGGTAGCCCACGACCATCGGCGTGCCGGCCAGCAGGGCTTCGAGTGCGGCGGTGCCCGAGGCCAGCAGCACCGCATCGGCAGCGCGCAGGGCCAGCGCCGACTGGCCGTCGAGCAGGCGGATGCGCGGCGATGAGCTGGCGCGTGCGAGCTGCGCTTCGAAAGCCGCGCGGCAGGCTGGATTCGCCATCGGTGCGACGACATGCAGCTCCGGACGCGCGGCCTGCAGGCGTGCGGCGGTGGCGATGAAGTCGGCGCCGATGCGGCCGATCTCGCCAAGCCGGCTGCCGGGCAGCAGGGCCAGCACCTTGGCTTCAGGCGCGATCCCGAGCTCGGCGCGCGCGGTCAGGCGCTCATGTGGCAGCGGGTACTGCTCGGCCAACGGATGGCCGATGAAGCGGGCGTCGACGCCGTACTCGGCATAGATCGGCGGCTCCATCGGAAACAGGCACAGCACGCGGTCGGCCGAGGCACCGATCCTGGCCGCGCGCTCGCGGCGCCAGGCCCAGACCGAAGGGCTGACGTAATGCACGGTGCGCAGGCCGGTCTGCTTCAGGCGACGCTCCAGGCCCAGGTTGAAGTCCGGCGCATCGATGCCGATGAAGACGTCGGGCCGCAGTTGCAGCAGGCGCGCGCGCAGCTGGCGACGCAGCTTCAGCAGGCGCGGCAGGTGGCGCAGCACCTCGGCAAGGCCCATCACTGCGAGTTCGCTGCAGTCCCACCAGGCCTCGAAACCTTCGGCGCGCATCTGCGGGCCGCCAACGCCGACGAAGCGCGCCTGCGGATGGCGCCGGCGCAGGGCGCGGATCAGGTCGGCGCCGAGCAGGTCGCCCGAGGCCTCGCCCGCCACCAGCGCGATGACCGGCGCGGGCCTCGCTGCGTCCATCAGCGGATCAGGCTGCGCGTGCTGCCGTCGATGAAGTCGAGCAGCAGCTTGAGATCCTCCGAGGCCTGGGCCTCGTCGGCGATCTTCGCGCGCGCCTCGGCGAGCGGCAGGCCGGCCATGTAGAGGGTGCGGTAGCCGCGCTTGATCGCGGCGATCCGCTCGGTGCTGAAGCCGCGGCGCTTCAGGCCCTCGGCATTGATGCCGCGCGGCTGTGCGTACTCGCCGGCGACCATGACGTACGGAGGCACGTCGCGATTGACCGAGGCGCCCATTGCGGTGAAGGCGTGGTCACCGACCTTGCAGAACTGGTGGATCAGGCTGAAGCCGCCGAGGATCACCTGGTTGCCGATGTGCACGTGACCCGCCATCGAGGCGGCGTTGGCGAAGGTGTTGTGGTTGCCGATCCGGCAGTCGTGCGCGATGTGCACGTAGGCCATGATCCAGTTGTCGTCGCCGATCGAGGTGATGCCTGCATCATCCGCGGTGCCGCGGTTGATGGTGACGAACTCGCGGATCAGGTTGCGGTCGCCGATCACCAGCTCGCAGCGCTCGCCGCGGAACTTCTTGTCCTGCGGCTCGCCGCCGATCGCGGCGAAGCTGTGGATTCGGTTGTCGCGGCCGATGCGGGTGGGGCCGTGGATCACTACGTGGGAGTCGATGCGCGTGCCGGCGCCGATTTCCACCTCGTCGCCGATCACGCAGAAGGGGCCGATCTCGACGCCTTCGCCGAGCTTCGCCCCCGGGTGGATGACGGCGCTCGGATGCACGCTCATGACGCGCGCTCCGCGCACAGGATCTCGCAGCAGGCCACTTCACGGCCGTCGACCGTGGCCACGCACTCGTACTGGCCCATGCCCATGCGCATGCGCTTCTGCACCGACTCAAGCACCAGCTGGTCGCCGGGGACCACGGTGCGCGCGAAGCGCGCCTTGTCGACCTTGACCAGGTAGAAGATCGGTTCCTCGCCCTTGGGCTTGGGCGGCTCGGACAGCTGGGTCAACAGACCCGAGGCCTGGGCCAGGGCTTCGACCACCAGCACGCCCGGCATCACCGGATGGCCGGGAAAGTGGCCCTGGAAGAAGGGCTCGTTGATGCTCACGTTCTTGATCGCGCGGATGCGCGCGCGCGGCTCCAGCTCGATCACCCGGTCGACCAGCAGGAAGGGGTAGCGGTGCGGCAGGATGCCCATGATCCGGGTCACGTCGACCGGCAGTTCGGGCAGGTAGGGCTCGCTCATGAGCTCGATGGGTCCTTGTCGTTGTTGTTGTTCTCGCGCCCCTCGCGCAGCACGCGGCGCGCGAGCTGGTCGAGCTGGCGGAAGCGCGCGGCGTTGCGTCGCCACTGCCGGCTTTCCTGCAGCGGGACGCCGGAGGAGTACTGGCCGGGCTGATCGATGCTGCTGGTCACCAGCGAGCGTGCGGTCAGGGTGACCTTGTCGCAGATGCTGAGGTGGCCGACGATGCCGACGCCACCGCCGATCAGGCAGTAGCTGCCGATTTTCGCCGATCCGGCGATCGCCGCGCACCCTGCCACCGCCGTATGGTCGCCGATCACCACGTTGTGGCCGACCTGCACCAGGTTGTCGATGCGGACATCCACGCCGAGGCGGGTGTCCTCCAGCGCGCCGCGGTCGATGCAGGTGTTGGCCCCGATCTCGCAGTCGTCGCCGATCTCGACGCCGCCGAGCTGCGGCACCTTGATCCACTGGCCGGCCTTCATGGCGAGCCCGAAACCGTCGGCGCCCAGCACGGCGCCCGGATGGATACGCACGCGTCGGCCCAGGCGCACGCGGGTCACCAGGGTCACCCGCGCGACCAGTGTGCTGTGCGCGCCGACGGTACAGTCCTCGCCGATCACGCAGCCCGGGCCGAGTACGGCGCCAGCTTCGATGCGCGAGCGGGCGCCAACGCTGCAGTGCGGCCCGACGCTGGCGTCCGCCGCGATGTTTGCGCTTGGATCGATGATTGCCGTTGGATGTACGCCGGCGACCGCTTCGGGCTGTGCCTCGAAGAGCGCGGCGATCTCGGCGAATGCCACGTAGGGGTCACGGGCGATCAGGACCGGGCAGGGCGCGGCGTCGGCGTCGGCCGCGCGCAGCACCACCGCGCTGGCGAGGGTGCCGGCGAGGTCGCGCCGGTACGCGCTGTTGGCCAGGAAACCCAGCTTGCCGTCGCCGGCACCTGCCAGGGTCGCCACGCCGTCGATGCGGGTCGCGCCGGCACCGCGGTATTCCAGCCCGAAGCGCTGCGCCAGCGTTTCCAGAGTGAAGACGGGTGCTGCGTTCACGGTTCGCCGTCCAGCCTGCGCTCGCGCTCCAGCAGGTCGAGCACGCGGTCGGTGATGTCGACGCGGCCGGAAACATACAGCGCACCGCTGGACACCACCAGATCGAGGTCGTTGCTCCGCGCGTACTGGGCGATGGCCTCGTTGAGTACCGGCCAGGCGCGCTGCACTTCCTGCTCGCTGCGGTTCTCCAGTTCCGAGCGCAGTCGCTCGCGGGTGCGCTCGACGGAGCGGCGCAGGGGATCCAGTTCGGCGCGCAGGGCGGTAGCCTGCTCGCCCTCTGCGCTCAGCAGCCTCGACTGCAGGGCAGCGACGCGCTGCTCATCCTCGCGCAGCAGGGCGATCGAGGCGTCGAACTCACGCTGCAGGCGCGCGCGGGCCTCGCGCACCTGCGGTGAATCGTCGATCAGCCGCTTCATGTCCACGTAGGCGATGCGAGTGGCGGCCGCCTGCTGTGCCACGGCCGCCGTCGCCAATGCCATCGTTGCGATCAGGCCGATCAGCAGGGGCAGGGCGCGCCAGCCCCGGCCGCGCTTGCCCGCGGCGAAGGGAGGCCTGTGGACGCGCGGGCGTCGGAGCATCGGCGGCGGTTCCGGCAGGGCTCCAGGGCCGTGCTCAGAACAGGGTGCCGAAGGTGAACTGCAGCTTCTCGACGCGATCGATCTCGCGGTCGTACTTCAGCGGCTGCGCCCAGCTGATGGTGATCGGGCCGATTGGCGCCTGCCACTGCAGGGCGATGCCGGCGCTGGCGCGCAGTTCACTGGCGCTGAAGTTGTCGGTGCCGGCGAAGACGTTGCCGTAGTCGATGAAGGCCGACACGCGTGCGCTGTTCGAGTCGAGCAGGGTGGGGAAGATGAACTCGAAGCTGCCGGCGGTCTTCAGCGAGCCGCCCAGCGGCTGGCGCGTGTCGGGCGCCAGCGTGCCGAAGCCGACCGGGCCCAGGGTGTTGGTCTCGAAGCCGCGGATCGAGCGTTCGCCGCCGGCGTAGAAGTTCTCGAAGAAGGGCAGGCCGTCCGCCACGACGACACGCTGCGCCGGATTGCCCTGGGCATCGGTGAAGTCGATCGTGCGTTCCTTGCGCTCGCCGTAGCTGTCGCCGTAGCCGATGTCGGCGCGGGTCAGCAGCACCAGATGGCGGGACAGCGGCCAGTAGCGGTTGAACTCGTAGCTGAGCTTGTAGTACTCGACCGTCGAGCCCGGCAGGGTCACTTCCGCCGCGACCCGCTGGAAGGTGCCGCGGGTGGGGTTGAAGAAGGCGTTGGTGGTGTTGCGCGACCACGACAGCTCGGAGCGCCAGGAGTTGAAGGTACGGCGTTCCAGCGCGTTGATGTAGTCGACGATCTCCTGCGGCGTGAAGCCCTCGAACGGCGTGATGCTGTTGCTGTCGATGCCGAAGGAGAGTCCGACGGTGTCGGTTTCGGTGATCGGCAGGCCGAAGATCGCGCGGAAGCTGCCGGAGTCCGAGCTGAAGTTGGCGAGGTTGGCGTCGCCCTGGTCGAGCTCGCGGTAGCTCATGTTGTAGCCCACCGAGACGCCGTCTTCAGTGAAGTACGGGTCGAAGTAGGAGAAATCCATGCGCTTGACGAAGCTGTTGTTCTGCACCGTCACGCCGATCTGGTTGCCGGTGCCGAAGAAGTTGCTCTGCTGCACCGACACGGTGGTGATCAGGCCCGAATACTGCGAATAGCCGAGGCCGAACTGGAAACTGCCCGAAGTCCGCTCGGTGACGCTGATCTCGACATCGACCTGGTCCTCGGTGCCCGGCACCTGCGGCGTGTCGATGGTGACGTCGTCGAAGAAGCCCAGTCGCTGCAGGCGGATCTTGCTGCGATCGATCGCCGCCTGCGAGAACCACATGCCCTCGAACTGGCGCATCTCGCGGCGCAGCACCTCGTCGGAGGTGCGCGTATTGCCCTTGAACACGATGCGGCGGACGTTGACGCGCTTGCCCGGATCGACCACGAAATTGATCGAGACCGTGCGCTTCTCGCGGTCGACGGTCGGCACCGGGTTCACGTTGGCGAAGGCGTAGCCGATGTTCGACAGGGTGTTGGTCATCGCGTCGGAGGTGAATTCCAGAAGACGCCGCGAGAAGGTCTGACCTTCGGCGATGAACACCAGCTTCTCCATCTCCTCCACCGGGATCACGGTGTCGCCCGAGACCTTGACGTCGGACACCGTGTAGACCTCGCCCTCGCTGACGCTGGCGGTGATGTACATGTCGCGGCGGTCTGGGCTGATCGAGACCTGGCTCGACTCGATGTTGAAGTCGACATAGCCGCGGTCGAGGTAGAACGAGGTCAGCTTCTCCAGGTCGCCCGAGAGCTTCTCGCGCGAGTACTGGTCATCCTGGCGGTACCAGGACAGCCAGTTGGTGGTGCCCGACTCCCACTCTTCGAGGATTTCCTCGTTGCTGAAGGTGTTGTTGCCGACCAGGTTCAGGTGCTTGATCTTGGCAGCGCGACCTTCCTTGATGTCGATCTTGATGTCGACGCGGTTGCGGTCGAGCTGGCTGACCGTCGGGCTGATCGAGACGTTGTACTTGCCGCGGTTGTTGTACTGGCGGGTCAGTTCCTGGGTGACCTTGTCCAGCTGCAGCTGGTTGAAGGTCTCGCCCTCGGACAGGCCGATGCCGGACAGGCCCTTGGTCAGCTCCTCGGTCTTGATGTCCTTGTTGCCGGTCAGGGTGATGCTGTTGATGGCCGGTCGTTCGGTGACCGTCACCACCAGGATGCCGTCGCCCTGGCGATCCAGTTTGACGTCGCTGAAGAAGCCGGTGCGGAACAGCGCGCGGATGGCATCCGAGGCCTCGGCGCGGCCGACGCGGTCACCCAGCTCCAGCGGCAGGTAGGTGAAGACCGTGCCCGCCGAGATCCGCTGCAGGCCGTCGACGCGGATGTCCGAGATGACGAAGGGCTCGAAGCTCTGGGCCTGCACGGGGGCGGCAATCACGAAGGCCAGCAGGGGGAGCGCGGTGTATCGGTTGCTCATCGGGTCCGTTTCCGTTCAAAGGCGCCCGTCCGCGACTGGATAGCGCAGCTGCAGGCATACACACCCTCGGCGGAGAGTCCCGTTCGGCGGGCGCTCCCCGGGAAGGGGCTGGGGGGTGCCGGGCGGGTAGGGCGTGCCCGCACGGCGGAGGCGTCTTTCCGGCTCAAGAACTGAACAGGCGCAGGATGTCGTTGTAGAACGCGAGGGCCATCAGGCCGCCCAGCATTGCCAAGCCGACGTACTGGCCGAGGATCAGGGACTTCTCGCTGACCGGCGCGCCTTTGATCGCTTCGATAAGGTAATACAGCAGATGACCCCCGTCCAAGATCGGTATGGGCAGGAGGTTCATGATGCACAGGCTGAGCGAGAGCACGCCCAGGAAGAACAGGAACCAGGCGAGGCCGCGCTGGGCCGAGTCGTTGGCGTACTGGGCGATCGAGATGGGCCCCGACAGGTTCTGCAGCGAGGCCACGCCGGTCACCATGCGGTAGAGCATGCCGAAGGTGGTCGTGGTCAGGCGCCAGGTCTCGCGGAACGACGCAGCCACTGCCTCGATGGGCCCGTAGCGCAGCACGGCATCGTGCGGGGCAGAGGCCGGCTGGGCGCGCAGGCCGAGGATGAAGGGCGGCGCCTGTGGGTTGGTCTGCGCCTCCGGGTTGGGCGCAGGCGTCAGCGTCACTTCCTGGATCGAGCCGGCGCGCTCGAAACTCAGGCGTGCCGGGCGCCCGGCCTCGGCCGCCTCGAGAACGCGAGGGGTCACCTGGTCCCAGGAGGCGATGCGCTGCCCGTCGATGCCGAGGATCCGGTCGCCCGCCTGCAGGCCTGCCTGCGCGGCGGGCGCACCCGCGGACACCTCTCCGATCACCGGCGCCAGCAGCACCTGCTGCGGCACCAGCCCGATCGCCGGCATCAGCGCGGACTCCTTGACGCCCTCGGGCAGGCGGCTCAGGTCGAGCTGACGCGTACGCGCGTTGCCCTCGGCATCGAGCACCTCCACCGCCACGCTGCGGCGGTCCAGTGCGGCGCCGATCAGGCCCATGCCGACGTGGGTCCAGGTCTGCATGGCCTCGCCGTCGACGCTGAGGATGCGGTCGCCTTCACGGAATCCGGCCTCGGCGGCGATCTTGTCGGCGCGCCCCACCAGCGGCTGGTAGTCGCCCTTGCCGACCAGGAACATGCCCCACAGCAGCAGCAGGCAGAGCAGCAGGTTGAAGATCGGGCCGGCGGCGACGATGGCGACGCGCTGGCGCAGGGGCTTGCGGTTGAAGGCCTGGTCGAGCTGGTCGGCGGGCACCTCGGCCTCGCGCTCGTCGAGCATCTTGACGTATCCGCCCAGCGGCAGGGCGGCCACCACGTATTCGGTGCCGTCGCGGCCGATGCGCGTCCACAGCGGCTTGCCGAAGCCCACCGAGAAGCGCAGCACGCGCACGCCACAGCGGCGCGCGACCCAGTAGTGGCCGAACTCGTGGAAGGTGACCAGGATGCCGAGGCTGACGATCAGCCACCAGATGGAACCTACGATGTCCTGCATTGCGGGCTGCGCGTCCTAGAGGGGGCCTTCAGCAGAGGCCGCTGCGCGCATGTTCGCGCACCCGGGCGTCCAGAGCGAGGAGCGCCGGCAGATCGTCGGCGCGTTCGCCCCCGAACCGCTGCAGGCAGGCATCGATCAGCTCGGGGATGCCTAGGAAGCCCAAGCGGCCCTGAAGAAAGCCTGAAACCGCCTCTTCATTGGCCGCGTTCAGGCAGGTCGTCGCCGCCGGACCCGTACGCAGGGCCTCGAATGCCAGCCGCAGGCAGGGGAAGGCCTCGGTGTCGGGTGCCTCGAAGTCGAGCCGACCCATCTTCACCAGATCCAGCGCGGAGACGCCGGCCTCGACCCGTTCCGGCCACGCCAGGGCGCAGGCGATGGCGGTGCGCATGTCCGGCGGGCCGAGCTGGGCCAGCAGCGAGCCGTCGAGATACTCGACCAGCGAGTGCACGATGCTCTGCGGATGCACCACCACTTCGATGCGCTCGGCGGGTGCGCCGAACAGCCAGTGCGCCTCGATGACTTCCAGGCCCTTGTTCATCAGGCTGGCCGAATCGACCGAGATCTTGCGGCCCATGCTCCAGTTCGGATGCGCGCAGGCCTGCTCCGGGGTGATCTGCGCAAGCTCCGCGCGCTTGCGGCCGCGGAACGGCCCGCCCGAGGCGGTCAGCACCAGCCGGCGGAGGCGCGCATCGAAGCCGTGTCCGACCGCGGGCTGGGGCAGGCACTGGAACAGTGCGCTGTGCTCGGAGTCGACCGGAATCAGCTCGGCGCCGCTGCGACGCACTGCGTCCAGCAGCAGGGCGCCGGCGACGACGATGCTTTCCTTGTTGGCCAGCAGCAGGCGCTTGCCGGCTTCGGCGGCGGCCAGGGTCGAGCGCAGGCCGGCGGCACCGACAATCGCGGCCAGCACTGTGTCGCACAGCCCAGAGCGGGCGGCCGCTTCCAGCGCGTCGGGGCCGGCGGCCGCTTCGGTGGCAAGGCCGCGCTGGGCGAGGCCGTGCTTGAGCGCGACGTAGTGCAGCGGATTGGCGATGATCGCCAGCTCGGGGCGATGCCGCTCGCAGAGCGAGAGCAGCGCGTCGACCTGGTCGTTGGCGCTGAGAATGCTGGCGCGGAAACGCTCGGGGTGGCGGCCGATCACATCCAGCGCGCTGCCGCCGATCGAGCCGGTGGCGCCGAAGACCGCGACCCGCCTCACAGGCCCAGCCAGACTTTGCCGACCGCGAACACCGGCAGGGCCGCGACGACGCTGTCGACGCGGTCGAACACGCCGCCGTGGCCGGGAATCAAGTGACCCGAATCCTTGGCTCCGCCCTGGCGCTTGATCACGCTTTCGAACAGATCGCCCAGCACCGAGGCCAGTGCGGTCACCAGAGTCAGCAGCAGCAGGGCCGGCAGCTGGGCGATGCCGAGGCCCAGCAGGGCGAAGCAGGCGCTCGACAGCAGCAGGGCAGCCGTCAGCCCGCCCCAGAAGCCCGCCCAGGTCTTGCCGGGGCTGATCGAGGGGCACAGCTTGCGCCCGCCGATGCGCGTGCCCGCATAGAAGGCGCCGGTGTCCGCTGCCCACACCAGGGCGATCGCGAACAGGGCCCAGCGCGGGCCGACCGGCTCATCGGCATGCAGCAGCGCGAGTCCTGCCCAGGCCGGCACGATCAGCAGCACCAGGATCAGCAGCTTGGCGCCGCGTTTGACCGGCGCGTTGCCGGCCAGCAGTCGCGGGCGCAGCAGCCACAGTGTGGCCAGCAACCACCACACGCAGCCGATCAGGGTGACCAGCGGATAGAGGTTGTGCAGATGGCTGCTCTGGTGCGAGAGCCAGGCCATCAGCGCTGCCGGCGGCAGCAGCACGGCGGCGCGACCGGCAGCGCCTTCGATGCCGATCAGCGCGGCCCACTCCCAGGCGGCGAGCAGGAAAATCACGGCCACCAGCGGCATCAGGATCGAGGTGGGCAGCCACAGCAGCGCGCTGATCGCCAGCGGTGCCATCAGCAGCGCGGTGAGCACGCGCTGGTTCATGGGGGGGTCTCCTTCAGCTGTTCGCTGGTGCGGCCGAAGCGGCGCTCGCGGCTGGCATAGGCGGCGAGCGCCTCGTCCAGCGCGTCGCGGCTGAGGTCGGGCCACAGGGTTTCGGTGAAGTACAGCTCGGTGTAGGCCAGCTGCCAGAGCAGGAAATTGCTGATGCGCTGGTCGCCGCCGGTGCGCAGGAACAGGTCCGGCGGCGGCAGCTCGGCGAGGCAGGTCTCGGCCTGCAGCAGCGCTTCATCGATCTGCGCCGGGTCCAATTCGCCGCGCGCCACCCGTTCGGCCAGCCGTCGCGCCGCGCGCGCGATGTCCCAGCGGCCGCCGTAGCTTGCGGCGATGCTGAGCTGCAGCCCGCCATTGCCGGCCGTCAGCAGCTCGGCGCGATCCATGCGGGCCTGCAGGTCGGCCTTGAAGTGGCTGCGTTCGCCAATGAAACGCAGGCGCACGCGGCGCCGGTGCAGCTCCTCGACCTCGCGGTCGAGTGCGCGCAGGAACAGGCCCATCAGGGCCGAGACTTCCTCGGCCGGGCGCTGCCAGTTCTCGCTGGAGAAGGCGAACAGGGTCAGCGCGCCGATGCCGCGCTCGATGCACCAGTCGATGCACAGGTTGACCGCGCGCGCACCGGCGCGGTGGCCGAGCGTGCGCGGCCGGCCGCGCTGCTTCGCCCAGCGCCCGTTGCCGTCCATGATGACGGCGAGATGGCGGGGCACCGTCGCGGCGGTGGCCTCGGTCGGCGGGGCGGCACTCATGCCGGCGGGAGCCAGAAGGGCGCCCGCTCAGACCGCCATCAGCTCGTCTTCCTTGGCCTTGACCACGCCGTCGACGTCCTTGACGAAGCGGTCGGTCAGGGTCTGGATGTCGGTCTCGGCGCGACGCTCCTCGTCCTCGCTGATGGTCTTGGCCTTGAGCAGCTCCTTGACCTGCTGGATCGCATCGCGGCGGATGTTGCGGATCGCCACCTTGGTGTTCTCGCCCTCGCCGGCCACGTGCTTGGACAGCTCCTTGCGGCGCTCCTCGGTCAGCGGCGGCAGGTTGATGCGGATCACCGTGCCGGCGGTGTTCGGGGTCAGGCCGAGGTCGGAGGCGTGGATGGCCTTCTCGATCGGGCCCACCATCTGCTTTTCCCACGGGGTGATCGTGATTGAGCGGGCATCGGCAATCGCCACCGAGGCAACCTGGGTCAGCGGCATGTCCGAGCCGTAGTAGTTGACCTTGAGGTGGTCGACCAGCGCGGTGGTGGCGCGGCCGGTGCGCAGCTTGGTCAGCTCGAAGCGCAGGGCTTCGACGCTCTTCTGCATGCGTTCCTGGGCGTTCTTCTTGATGTCGTTGAGCATGGCGGTGGCCTCGGTCGGTCGGCGGCGGGGCGCCGGCCTGTTCGGATGGGGTGGTGGTTTATAGGCGCCAGCGTCCGGGCTGGCAATGCGCAGCGCAACCCGCGCCTCAGGCGCCGCGGTCGACCAGGGTGCCGATCGGCTCGCCACGCAGGATGCGCATCAGGTTGCCGGGCACGCCCATGTCGTAGACCCGCATCGGCATGCCGTAGTCGCGGCACAGGGCGATGGCGGCGGTGTCCATCACCTGCAGGTTGCGGGTGATGACGTCTTCGTAGCTCAGGCGCTCGTAGCGCTTGGCCTCGGGGTTCTTCTTCGGGTCGGAGTCGTAGACGCCGTCGACCTTGGTGGCCTTCAGCATCAGGTTGGCGCCGATCTCGACCGCGCGCAGGGCGGCGGCGGAATCAGTGGTGAAGAAGGGGTTGCCGGTGCCGGCGGCGAAGATCGCGATGCGACCCTTTTCGATGTGGCGCACGGCGCGGCGGCGGATGTAGTCCTCGGCGACCGCGTTGATCTTGATGGCGCTCATCACGCGTGCGTAGCCGCCGATCTTCTCGATCGCGTCCTGCATGGCCAGCGCGTTCATGATCGTTGCCAGCATGCCCATGTGGTCGCCGGTCACGCGGTCCATGCCGGCGGCGGCGAGACCGGCGCCGCGGAAGATGTTGCCGCCGCCGATGACCAGGCCGATCTCGGCGCCGGCGCGGCTGGCGTCCAGCACTTCCTGCGCCAGCCCGCGGATGACCTCGGGGTCGATGCCGTAGTCGAAACGCCCCATCAGGGCTTCACCGGAGAGCTTGAGCAGGACGCGTCGATACTTCAGGGGGGCGCTGTTCACTGGGGCTCTCCGACGGCACAAAACCGCCGCATTCTAGCGGGTCGCCGTGATCTCTGCTGCACAGCAGTGCAGGGAATGCGAAGAAATCGGTGCTGTGTCGGACGTTTCGAGGGCTGCGTGAGCGGTCTGCCGGCAGACGTGGGCACGCTGAGCCATTCCGCCGTCTCATAGGGTGGGCCCTGGCCCACCATGGCATCGACAACGCCTCGTGCATGGGCTCGGGGCCCGGGAGTCCTTTACGCCGTCATGGCTCTGGATGTCGGATGCGCAGCGCAAGGGCTGGACGCGCGGCGCGTGCGAAGCGTGGTAGCTCAAAGGTGGGGCGGTGTGGGGCCTATGGTGGGCCGGGGCCCACCCTACAGCATCTCGATGTCGCCGAGCGCGCGGATCAGGCGGCGCGCTTTCTTGTTCGGGCGGGTTTCCGGCGGCTGGTAGCCGGCGCGCTCGGCGGCGCGCTGCGCGGCCAGTTCGAGGCGACGCGCTTTCGAGGCTTCGGATTCGAGGTAGAGGGCCTGCGCCACCGGGGCCGGGCCGCGGGTGTCGGACAGGCCCGTTACCTCGACATCGTGGCGGTCGCCGCCGCGTTCGATGGTGAGCCGGGTGCCGATGCGCACGCCGCGCGAAGGCTTGGCCGGCTGGCCGTCGACCTCGATCCGGTGGGCCTCGATCTGCGCCTTGGCCAGGGCGCGGGTCTTGAACCAGCGCGCGGCCCACAGCCAGACGTCGAGGCGGACGCTGTCCGCCCCGACCGTGTCCGTCGAACCGGGCCCGCTCACGCGGCCAGCAGCAGGCGGTTGACGCGGCGGATGAAGCCGGCCGGATCTTCCAGCGGCGCGCCCTCGGCCAGCTGGGCCTGCTCGAACAGGACCAGCGCCAGCTCCTCGCGGCGCTCGCCATCGCTTTCGCCCTCGAAGCGCTTGAGCAGAGCGTGCTGCGGATTGATTTCCAGGATCGGCTTGGGCGTCGGCACGTCGTGGCCGGCGGCGCGCATCATCCGCTGCAGGTGCAGGGCCATGTCGTACTCCTCCAGCACCAGGCAGGACGGAGACTCGGTCAGGCGCTGCGACACCCGCACCTCGCGCACGCGCTCGCCCAGCGCGGATTTCAGGCCTTCCAGCAGCGGCGCCGCGGCCTTGCTGGCCTCCTCGTGCTGCTTCTTCGCTTCCTCGGCGTCGGGCAGGTCGCCGAGGTCGAGCTCGCCCTTGGCGATGTTCTTCATCGGCCTGCCGTCGAACTCGCGCAGATAGCCGCTCATCCACTCGTCGATGCGCTCATGCATCAGCAGCACCTCGATGCCGCGCGCCTTGAGCGCTTCCAGCTGCGGGCTGTTCGACGCTGCCGCCCAGCCATCGGCAGTGAGGTAGTAGATCGCCTTTTGTCCGGCCGGCATGCGCGCGACGTAGTCCTCCAGCGCATGCAGCTCGTCCGACTTGGCGCTCTTGGTGCTGGCGAAGCGCAGCAGCTTGGCGATGCGCTCGGCGTTGGCGGTGTCCTCGCTGACGCCTTCCTTCAGCACGCTGCCGAAGGCGTTCCAGAACTTGAGGTACTTCGCGCCGTCCTCGCGGGCCAGACGATCCAGCAGGTCGAGGACGCGGCGGGAGACCGCCGACTTGAGCTTCTCGATCTGGCGGTTGTTCTGCAGCAGTTCGCGCGAGACGTTCAGCGGCAGGTCGTCGGAATCGACCACGCCGCGCACGAAGCGCAGGTAGCTGGGCAGCATCTGCTCGGACGCATCCATGATGAAGACGCGCTTGACGTAGAGCTTGAGCCCCTTGCGCTGGTCGCGGTCGAACTGGAAGTCGAAGGGCGCGCGCTCGGGCACGAACAGCAGGCTGGTGAAGTTCTGGTTGCCTTCGACGCGGTTGTGGGTCCAGGCCAGCGCATCGGCGAAGTCGTGGCTGATGTGCTTGTAGAAGGCCTGGTAGTCCTCGTCCTTGATCTCGGATTTGGGCAGGGTCCACAGCGCCTTGGCCTCGTTGAGGGTTTCCAGCTCGGGCGCTGCAGCTTCCTCGCCCTCCTTGGCCTCGACCGGCTTGGCCATGCGGATCGGGAACGCGATGTGGTCGCTGTAGCGACGCACCAGCGACTTCAGCGTCCAGGCCTGCAGGAACTCGTCTTCCTCGGGCTTCAGGTGCAGGATCACCGAGCTGCCGCGCTGGGCGCGCTCGGCCGGCTCGACGGTGAACTCACCGCTGCCGTCCGAACTCCAGCGCCAGGCTTCGTCGCTGCCGGCTCTGCGGCTGACCACGTCGACGCGGTCGGCGACGATGAAGGCCGAATAGAAGCCGACGCCGAACTGGCCGATCAGCTGGGCATCGCCTTTCTGCGCTTCGGACAGCTGCGCCATGAAGGCGCGGGTGCCCGAGCGCGCGATGGTGCCGAGGTGCTCGATCAGCTCCTGCCGGCTCATGCCGATGCCGGTGTCGCGGATCTCCAGCGTGCGCGCCTCGGCATCCACCACCAGTTCGATCGCCGGGTCGCCGTCGCCGCCCAGCAGGCGGGCGTCGGTGACCGCTTCGAAGCGCAGCTTGTCGCAGGCATCCGAGGCGTTGGAGATCAGCTCGCGCAGGAAGATTTCCTTGTGCGAGTACAGCGAATGGATGACGAGCTTCAGGACCTCGCGGGTCTCGGCCTGGAAGGCATGGGTCTCGACCTGGCTCATGGGGCCTCCGGGTTCAGGTGGGGATCAAGGGTGCGTGAGCACCGGCCGCCCCGGAATGGGGCGGGGCGGGGGCGTTTTCAAGCGGGGTGGCGCTGCAGCAGCACCAGAGTCTCGAAATGCGCGGTATGCGGAAACAGATCCAGCACCTGCGCTTCGAGGGGCTCGAACGACGGCAGGCGGGCCAGATCCGCGGCCAGGCTGTCGGCGTTGCAGCTGGAATAGATCAGCGTCCGCGCCGGGCTGGCCTCGATGGCGGCACAGAGCTCGACGCCGATGCCGCGCCGCGGCGGATTGACCAGGATGGCGTCGACCGCGCCGGCCACGGCCGCCGCGGCGCTGGCATCCGCCACCTCGAAGCGCGCATTGGACAGGCCCAGCTCGGTGGCCGAGCGCTGTGCGCTGGCGATGGCCTCGGCGCTGATCTCGCGGCCGATGACCACGCCTGCATGCGGCGCGCAGTGCAGGGCGAAGCCGCCCACCCCGCAGTACAGGTCGAGCAGGCGCGCAGGCTTGAGTGCGGCGACCCAGCGCGCTGCCTGCGCGTACAGCGCCGCGGCCAGCTCCGTGTGGGTCTGGAAGAAGCTGCGCGGCTTGAGATGCAGCGGAATGCCGTTCAGGACCATGCGCAGGCTGTCCGGCCCCGGCAGCAGGATCTCGGTGTCGCCTTCCAGCACGGCCTTGTGCTCGGGCTGCAGGTTCACCGAGACCGGGCCCAGCGCAGGCAACTCGGATCGCAACGCGGGCAGATGCTTCTCGATGCGCGACAGCGGCTCTCGGGAACGCAGGACAAAGCGCAGGCCGAGTTCGCCAGAGGGTGCGATGGTCAGCAGCAGATACTTCAGTTCGCCCCGTCGCTTGGCCAGCGAATAGGGTGTGATCCGGGCTGCGCGGATGAACTCGCGCAGGGGCTCGAAGGCGGACTGCAGGGCAGGGGGGTAGAGCAGGCAGTCGGCCAGGTCGACCGCATGGTCTTCGATATCGACGAGGCCCAGCACGGGTGCCTCGACCGTGCCGCCCACCGCCATCTTGGCCTTGTTGCGGAAGCCGCTGAGGGCGCTTGCCATCGGCGGCAGCCAGCGCAGGCGCGAGCCGCGGATCCGCGACTCGGCCTGCCACTGCTTTTCCGCCAGCTGCTCGCCATAGCCGCGCTCGATCCAGGCGCAGGAGCGGCAGCGGGCCGCGACGAAGTGCGGGCAGTGCAGGCCGGGATCGGGGATTGGGGAGTGGGGACTCACAGCCGACAGGTTCGAGCGCGAGGTGGGGCCAGCCGGGGGCTGGGCTCAGGCGCGCGCGTCCTCGTCGTCCGCGTCCGCGTCCTCGTCACCCGCGTCGGCCTGGCTGGCCTTGAGCTGCGCGTCATCCAGCCCCCGCAGCAGCTTGAAGAGCTCGCGGTAGGCGGCCGGCGGGCGTTCGGCGGCGCGCTCGTCGCGGGCTTTGCGGATCAGCTGGCGCAGCTGCTGGCGGTCGGCCTCGGGATAGGTTTCGATGACTTCGGTCAGCGCCGACTCGTCGTCGATCAGCCGGTCGCGCAGGGCTTCGAGGCGATGGAAGCGTGCATTCTCGCGGCGCTGGGTGTCGCGGTCGACTTCCAGATGGGCGCGGATGGCGTCGACGGCGTCCTCGTCGCGACGCAGCAGCTTGGCCAGGTACTGGGTCTCGCGCTTGCGGGCGATGTGCTGGGTGATGCGTCGCGTATGCTGCACGGCCGCGCGCAGGGCATCGTCCATCGGCACCTTCTTCAGCTGGGTGTCGGACAATGCCACCAGCCGCTCGGCCAGCTCGAACACGGCCAGGGCGTCGCGGCGCTGCTGGCTGCGGCTGGGGCCGCGGTCTTCCAGATCAAATTCTTCGCTGTCGTCGTGGCGGTTCATGGCGTGCGCTGGCGGAGTTCCAAACAGCAAGGATACGTGAGTGGGCGCACAGGCTCTTTCCAGCGACGAATCGATGGCCCGTCTGGCGCAGCTGGCCGAGGACGCGCTCAAGCGCTGCCGGGTACTTGGTGCGGATCAGGCCGAGGTCGGCGTCAACGAGGATTCCGGCCTCGCCGTCAACGTCCGCATGGGCGAGGTCGAGACCGTCGAACACACCCGTGACCGCGGCCTGTCCATCACCGTCTATGTCGGCGGACGCAAGGGCAGCGCCAGCACGGCGGATCTCGATCCATCCTCGATCGAGACCAGCGTGCAGCAGGCGATCGCCATCGCCCGCCATACCGAGGCCGATCCCTGCGCGGGTCTCGCGGATGCCGAGCGCATGGCGCGCGAGTTCCCAAATCTCGACCTCTGGCACCCCTGGGGCCTCGGCGCGGATGCCGCGGTCGAGCTTGCGCTCGCCTGCGAGGCGGCCGGGCGTTCGCTGGATCCGCGCCTGGCCAATTCCGATGGCGCTTCCGTGAGCACCGGCACCAGTCTTGGCCTGTATGCCAACACGCATGGCTTCCTCGGCGCCGAGCGCAGCACCAGCCATTCGATCAGCTGCTCGCTGATCGCCGGCAAGGGCGAGGACATGCAGCGCGACTACTGGTACAGCAGCGCCTGCGCCGCCGAGGACCTCGAAGCCGCGGAAAGCATCGGCCGCCGCGCGGGCGAGCGCGCCCTGCGTCGACTGGATCCGCGCGAGGCGCCGACCGGTGAGTTCCCGGTGCTGTTCGCGCCGGAAGTGGCGCGCAGCCTGATCGGGCACCTGCTGTCAGCCGCCTCGGGCGGCGCCCTCTACCGCCGCGCCTCTTTCCTGCTGGACGCCTGCGGCCAGCAGATCCTGCCGGCCTGGATGCAGCTGCGCGAGCGCCCGCATATCCCGCGCGGTCTGCGCTCGGCGAACTTCGACGCCGAGGGCGTGGCCACGCTCGATTCCGATCTGGTGCGCGACGGCGTGCTGACGCGCTACATCCTCGGCAGCTACAGCGCGCGCAAGCTCGGCTTGGCCAGCACCGGCAATGCCGGCGGCGTGCACAACCTGATCGTCGACGGGCGCGGCGAGCGCTTCGAGGACCTGCTCGGCGGCGTCGCCCGTGGCGTGCTGGTCACCGAGCTGATGGGGCAGGGCGTCAGCACAATCACCGGCGACTACTCGCGCGGTGCGGCGGGCTTCTGGGTCGAGAACGGCGAGATCGCCTGGCCGGTCGACGAGTTCACCATCGCCGGCAACCTGCGCGACATGTACCAGGCCATCGAGGCGGTCGGCGGCGACATCGACCCGAGGTCACATATCCGCACCGGCTCCATCCTGATCGGGCGCATGACGGTTGCGGGCGGCGGTGAAGGCTCTTGAGCTTTCCTTGACATCCGTGGCGTCCGGCGCGACAACGTGCGGGCTGAACGGACACCGCCCGAACCGAATCATCCCTGCAAGGAGCTGACGATGAGCGACACGCCCGAACCCTCGAATATTCCCTTTGCTCAGCCGCCGGAGCCGCCGGCCGGTCTCAGCCCTGACAACAGCGAAAAGCAGTTCGCGCTGTTCGTGCATCTGTCGGCGCTGCTGGGCTTCTTCATTCCGTTGGGCAACATCATCGCGCCGCTGGTGATGTGGCAGATCAAAAAGAATGAATCCGCCTTCATCGACGATCAGGGCAAGGAAGCGGTCAACTTCAACCTGACGCTGCTGCTGGTCGGCCTGGCGCTGGTGCTGCTGACCCTCATCACCTTCGGGCTCGGCGCCCTGTTGACGGTTCCGCTGGGCCTTGCGCTGTGCGTTGCCTGGCTGATCTTCGCGATCCTCGCGGGCATCAAGGCCAACGAAGGCATCGCCTACCGCTACCCCTACATCCTGCGTCTCATCAAGTAACCGGGCTGCTCAGCCCGGCCGCGAACGCCCCGCCCCGCGCGGGGCGTTCGCGTTTCTGCCGGGCGCGGCTGTCGCTATGCTTGCAAGCCCAGCCGTCCGAGTGAAGATCCGCATGCCCTACACCCCCATCGTCGCCACGCTTGGCTACGTGCTCTCGCCCGACCGCCAACGCGTGCTGATGATCCACCGCAATGCGCGCCCCGACGACCAGCACATCGGCAAGTTCAACGGGCTTGGCGGCAAGCTGGAGCCGATGGAGGACATCGCTGCAGGCATGCGCCGCGAGATCCTCGAAGAAGCCGGCATCGAGTGCCTGTCCATGCAGCTGCGCGGCACGCTCAACTGGCCGGGCTTCGGCAAGCAGGGCGAAGACTGGCTCGGCTTCATTTTCCTGATCGATCGCTTCAGCGGCGAGGTGCCGCCGCGCAACGCCGAGGGCGACCTGGTCTGGGTCGAGCGCGAACGCCTGATGGCCCTGCCGATGTGGGAGGGCGACCGCCATTTCCTGCCCCTGGTCTTCGATGCGGATCCACGCCCCTTCCACGGCGTGATGCCTTACCGTGAAGGCCGCATGCAGAGCTGGAGCTACAGCCGCCTGTAGGCGGCGGGCATGGCTTGTTCAGGAATTGCTAAGGCTGGGGGCCTTGGCTATAGTCGCTGAGACATGTCACACGCGCTGCGTGTGCACTAGGGAAGGCCGGCATGGCCGTTGGGCGACGCAAGGCACCGCGCTCACAGGCGCATCGAGAGTGTCGCGTCGGGGGGTGAGGCGCCCAAGGCCCTGCGAAACAGGCGCAAGGAGAGGTGGCATGCTGATTCTGACTCGCCGCGTAGGCGAAACGCTGATGATCGGAGACTCGATCACGGTGACCGTGCTCGGGGTCAAGGGCAACCAGGTGCGTATCGGTATCGGTGCGCCGAAAGATGTCGCCGTGCATCGGGAAGAGATCTACCAGCGCATCCGCTCGGAGTCGGCCGAAGGTGCGAAGCCGGAGCCGGAGGGCGATCACACGGCCTGAACGGGCTTTACCAGTGCGACGCACTCGTCTATAGTTGCGCGCTCTGCGGCGACGGGTCTCCCAGGCCAGTTGCCAGCAAACCCGGAGAGATGCCCGAGAGGCCGAAGGGGCTCCCCTGCTAAGGGAGTATAGGGTCAAAAGCTCTATCGAGGGTTCGAATCCCTCTCTCTCCGCCAGATGCATCCGAGGGGGCCGAAAGGCCCCCTTCGGTTTCCACGGCGACACGGTTTCCTGCATGGGAACTGTTCGGCCAAGGAAGCATCTGGAGCGGGTAAGGAATGTTTACACGTCGCTTCAGAAGATCGAACGACGAGTGTTGACGGATCCAAAAACACCCCGCATAATTTCGCTTCTACGCGCCCGTAGCTCAGCTGGATAGAGCACCAGGCTACGAACTTGGGGGTCGGAGGTTCGAATCCTTCCGGGCGCGCCATACGAGAACAAGAAAGCCAGCATCCTCGGATGCTGGCTTTTTTGTTGCGTACAGCCCTGCCGAGCCGCTGCGGTTCAGCGGTCGACACCACTCCCCGACTCGGGCAGCTTCCAGCCGCGGCGGATCGCCAGCAGGCGCAGCACGAAGCACAGCAGCGCGCCGCCCACCGCGACAGGTGCCGCCGGCAGAGCCAGGGCATCACCGGCGACCACCACCAGCGCCGCGGTCATGGCGGTGACGGCGTAGATCTCCTGTCGCCGCAGCACATTGGGAATCTGCGCCACCAGCATGTCGCGCACCACGCCGCCGCCCACGCCGGTCAGCACGCCGATCATCACCGCACCCACCGGCCCGAGGCCTGCGGCCAGCGCCTTGCTGGTGCCGAGCACAGCAAACAGGCCCAGCCCTGCGGCATCGAAGAACTGCACCGGATTGCGCATGCGTTCGACGTCGGCATGGCGGAAGAAGGTCAGCAATCCGGCGGCGCTGGACACCGCGAGATAGCGCCAGTCGACCAGCGAGGTGGGTGGTGTCGCGGCCAGCAAGACGTCGCGCATGATGCCGCCGGCCGTGGCTGCAGCGAACGAGAGCACCAGCACCCCGAACAGGTCGAGGCGATGGCGCACGGCCACCAGGGCGCCGCTGATCGCGAACGCGAACGTGCCGATGAAGTCGAGCAGGGTGATGAAGGTGGCGGTCATGCAGGGCGGGCCGTAAGGCGAGTGCGATGGGCTGCGGCATCAATGGCCTGCATCGGCGATGCGCGGTCAAGGCATGCGCGCACCCCTGCACTCCGGGAGGCGCGCGTCACGAGTGTGGTGGCTGCTTCTTTGCCCAGGCAAGGGGACGCGGGTTCAGGTCGCACGGGTTTGCGCGCACCGGCGCGCCGGGGGCTGCGCGCTGGCGGACCCATCAAGGCTACGACGGGGGTGCCTAGCGCGGATCGACCAGGCCACGACGCGCCGCTTCGAGCGTCGCTTCCGCGCGCGAATTGACGCTGAGCTTGCGGTAGATCTCCTTGACGTAGCCCGAGGCCGTATGCGGCGACAGGCCCAGGGCCGCGGCGGTCTGCTGCACGGTGTAACCCTTGGCGATGAGCTGCAGGACCTCGGTCTCTCGCGCGGTCAGCGCTTCTGCGGTGGCTAGCTGTGGGGTCGCTGTCGCTGGCTGGAACTGCCGCAGCAGGCGCCTTGCGATGCTCGGCGACAGCGGCGGCTGGCCGTCGAGGATGCCGCGCAGCATCCGCGCCAGCGCAGCTGCCGGCAGGTCCTTCAGCACATAGCCCTGGGCGCCGGCGCGCAGGGCGGGGAAGACATGCGCGTCGTCGTCGAAGACCGTGCTGACCACGCACAGGGTGGGGGCCTGCTCGCGCTGCAGCCCTTCGATGATGCGCAGGCCGCTGCCGTCGGGTAGGCCCAGATCGACCAGGGCCAGATCCGGCGCGGCGCCAAGGGCGGCCAGCGCGGTGCGCGCTTCTGCAAGGCTGCCGGCCTCGGTGATCCGGATCTCGGGGAAAGCGTCCAGCAGTGCGCTGCGCAGCCATGCCCGCGCCGGCGCCAGATCGTCGACCAGCAGGGCGGTGCGAGGTGCGGCGGGTGCGCTCACGTCAGTGCTCGCCTTCGGGCAGAGGAAAACGCAGCACGATCTTGGTGCCGCCCTGGGTTCCCGGCGTCCAGTCGATGCGCCCCTTCAGCTCGGCGGCGCGGCTGCGCATGCTGTCCATGCCGCGCCCTTCCTGTACATCCACAGGTGTGCCGAAGCCATCGTCGGTGACGTCCAGCAGCAGCTGTGCGCCATCTGGCCGCACGCGCACGCGCAGTCGGCGCACGCGGGCATGGCGGATGGCATTGCTGATGCCCTCGCGGACGATGCGATGCAGGTGCAGGGCCTGGCCGGAATCGAGCTGCGGATCGGGCAAGTCACCGGCCTGTTCCCAGAGCAGCTCCGCCTCGACCGCCCAGAGCCGCTGCCGGGCTTCCGCTTCGATGTCTCCCAGCACGTCCGACAGCCTGCCCGGCTCGCCACGCGAGCGGCTGACCACGTCGCGCAGGTTCTGCAGCACGGCGCGCGCCTGGTCGGCGAACTCCGGCGTGGGCGCGGTGTAGATCATCTGCAGCAGCTGCGATCCGAGATCGTCATGCAGGTCGCGATAGATGCGCTCGCGCTCTTCGAGTGCGGTCTGCTGGCGGATGCGGGCGCGTTCGGACTTCGCTTGTTCGGTGAACAGCGCCTGCTGGGCGGCGAGACGTGAGATGAGGCGGCTGCGTTCCTGCCAGAGCCACGCGCAGCAAGCTGCGGCGATGCTTGCAGCTACCCAGGCAATCCAACTCACTCAATGGGCCTTGGCGATGGCGTCGAACTGCGCCTGCACGCGCTGCGTGCGCGGATGCGCATCGCCCAGCGTGCCGCGCAGGACTGCAAGGCTGGACGCGAATTCGCTGCGCGCCTCCGCAAGGCGGCCCAGCTCGGCCAGGCACTGAGCGCGATTGCCGGCAAACATTCCGGAATAAACGTGCTCTGCGCCGAGGGCCGCATGCGCACGCTCGACGAGAAGATCGAAATGCCGCAATGCGAGCTCGAACTGCTTTGCGTCCATCCGCAGCATGGCGAGATTGTTGAGCACACCTAATGCCTCGGGTGCATCCAGCTTCCCCAGGTCCTCATAGAGTTCCAGGGTTCCTGCATGCATGTCCGCTGCTTCCTCGACTTTGCCCAGTCGCTCCAGCGCGAGTGCAAGCGTGTCACGTGCATTCAGTGCCAGCCGATGGGTCGGTCCAAAGCGCGCGCTCAGTCCATCGAGCGCGGCTCGCGCAAGCGTCGAACTGCGTTCCGCTTCGCCTTGATTGACCAGTGCGGTCGCCAGATTCAGTCCGCTGCTCAGGGTCGAAGGGTGGACTTCGCCCAGCACTCGACGGCGCGCCGCATGGATGGACTCCAGATCGGCGAGCGCTCCGGCTTCGTCGCCAAGGCGGAACTTGAGGGTTGCCGCGAGGTTGCGGGTGAACAGAGTCTGCGGATGATTCTCGCCAAGCGCCTGCTCGCGCAGGCGTACAGCTTCGGCGTTGACGTCCGCGGCCTCCTGGAAACTGCCCAGCAGCTGCAGTACCGACGCGAGATCGTGGCGCAGGGCCAGACTGATGCGATGCGAGGGGCCGAGAGCGAGTTCCGAGCGCGAGAGAGCGTTCTTGATATCAGCGACGGCCGACTCGCGCTCTCCTTGCTCGATGCGTGCGCGCAGTCGGATCTGCTCGACATCGAGCGCGGTGGGCGATTCGCCAGCAAGCTCATCCGGGGCGAACAATCGGGTGACAGTAGGCTCGATCTGGTCGAAACGTCCGCCCACCAGATCGGCGTTCAGACGCTCGATCGCGGCGCTCGTGCGTTGCTCCGCCAGGGCGGCGATGTCGGGCAGAGCTAGCGCCGAGTCCAGCAGTTCGGTCGCTCGCTCCGCATCGGCCAGCCCAAGATGCGCACGCGCGAGCGTGGTCATCAGCCGGGCACGCGTGGCTTCCGGCATTGTCGTGCCCGAACGCAGGGATTCACCGGCGACATAAAGCAGCTCGCTGACCCGCAGCTCATTGCCGAGGCTGCGTTCGGGGTCGGCCGACTGCAGCATGTCGGTGAGGAAGCCGCTGATCGCCTGCGCCTCCGCTGCGCGCGATTCGGCGTCCGCGCGGGCGCTGGCTTCCGACCAGGCGAAGCGCAGGGAGATGCCGGTGGCGGCCAGCAGCACCAGGGCAATACTCGCCACCGCCGCGCTCAGGGCGCGATGCCGCTTCACAAAGCGGCCGATCAGATAGCCTGGCGTCGGCGCACGCGCGCTGACCGGGCGGCTCTCCATCACCGCGCGCAAATCGGCGGCGAGCGCGTCGACGCTGCCGTAGCGACGCTCGAGCTCTGGCGCGATCGCCTTCATCACTACTTCGCCGAGGTCGCCCTGGGCGCGCCGACTCAGACTCGCCAGCGGCGGCGGATCGCCCGCGCGGACGATATCGAGGGCCTCGAAGGCCGAAGCCGTGCGCAGGCGCGGATAGGGCAGCTGGCCGCCCAGCAGCTCATAGGCGATCACGCCCAGCGCATACACGTCGCCGCGCGCATCTACCGCTTCGCCGGCTAGCTGCTCCGGCGCCATATAGGGCAGGGTGCCGAGGATCTGGCCGGCCACGGTCAGCGTCGGGTCCAAGCCGCCGGTGGGCTGCAGCAGGCGGGCGATGCCGAAGTCGAGCACGCGGGTGCTGACGTCCGGCGTGACGAAGACGTTGGAGGGCTTGAGGTCACGGTGCAGCACGCCGCGCCCGTGCGCGTACTGCACGGCCGCGCAGATCGACAGCAGCACGCCCACGATCGCCTCGCGATCGGGCTGCACGCGCGCGGCCCAGCGGCCGAGATCCTCGCCGGGCACCAGCTCCATCGACAGCCAGGGCAGGCCGCTGCTCGCATCGACGCCCGTCGCGTAGAGGCGCGCGATGCCGGGATGTTCCAGCTGGGCCAGCAGCTCGATCTCGCGTTCGAAGCGCTCCAGCGCGGCACGGGTCGGCAGGCCGGCGACCTTCAGCGCGACTTCGCGCGGCGGCGAGCGCTCCAGCGCGCGGTAGACACGGCCCATGCCGCCCTCGCCGAGCAGGCCGAGGATGCGGTAAGGGCCGATCACGTCGGGAAGTGATGGCCGACAGGCTTCGCCCTCAGAGATTGCCGTGGTGGATGGCTCCCTTTTTGGCGTGGTCACCTGTGTCTCCTAGCCCGGGTTCAGAAGAGCCGCCTTGCTGACTTGGCCGACTGCCGCCCAAGTTCGGGCGCGACAGCCGGTCGGAATCAGTTCGCGAAGTTCATCGGATGATGGAGGTGAAGGAGCGAGACTCGTCCTGGATCTCGGCGGATTCGGTTCGTTGCTGGACAGTCATCTCATCCTCCGGCGTTCCCTCGGTGTTTCCGAGCAACCAGTTCACGAGCCACTCGAGATAGCTCGAAGAGTGCTCGGATGCGTTCCAGGAAGTGCCTTCTTGCGCGTTGGCGGCTTGCGCGCCGGAAACAGCCAGCAACAGGGCGAACATGGCAACGGAGATGCGATTCATTCTGGATTCTCCTAGGACTGGGGCGAAACAAGTTGTGTTGGTAAGCCTTCGAGGGAGACCTTATGCATGCTGGGCGGCGCGGTTAGCGATCCGCGCCCGCCCGGCTTTGCTGCCGTTGGGCCTGCCCAGCGCCTCGGCCAACCATTGGCCGGTCGAGGCGAGGGCATCGGCATCGACGCCATATATGAAGCCCATGCCTTCCAGCAGATACAGCACGTCCTCGCTGGCGACATTACCCGAAGCGCCCTTGGCATAGGGACAGCCACCGGCGCCGCTGACGGCTGAATCGACCACGCGCACGCCGGCCTCAAGGCAGGCGGCGATGTTGGCGATGGCCTGCCCATAGGTGTCGTGGAAGTGCACGGCCAGCGCCTGCATGGGAACCACCGCCGCGACCGCTTCGAGCATCGCGCGGGCCTTCCGCGGCGTGCCGACGCCGATGGTGTCGCCCAGCGAGATCTCGTAGCAGCCCATTGCGTGCAGGCGCTGCGCGACGCGCACGACATCCGCCACCGGCACCTCGCCCTGGTAGGGGCAGCCGAGCACGGTCGAGACATAGCCGCGCACGGCGATGCCGTCCGCGCGCGCGGCCTCGATCACCGGCGCGAAGCGCTGCAGGCTCTCTTCGATGCTGGCGTTGATGTTCTTCTGCGAGAAGACTTCCGACGCCGCGCCGAACACCGCGATCTCTTCGACGCCGACCGCCTTGGCGCGCTCATAGCCCTGAAGGTTCGGCACCAGCACCGGGTAGCGCACGCCGGGCCGGCGCGCGATCGCGCTGAACACCTCGGCGGCATCGGCCAGCTGCGGCACCCACTTCGGGCTGACGAAGCTGGTGGCCTCGACGGTTTGAAGGCCGGTGGCGGCGAGGCGCTCGATCAGCTCGATCTTGAGTGCGGCCGGCAGCAGGGTTTTCTCGTTCTGCAACCCGTCGCGCGGGCCGACTTCGACGATGCGTACGTGGTCCATTCGAGTTCCTTGGTTCAGCGCCGCGCGCGCATCAGCTCGGCCTCGATTTCGGCCAGCGTGCGGCGGCTGCGCTCCAGCACGATCGAGGCCTTGCGCTCGAACAGGCCGGGGGTTTCGACGATGCGCAGCATGTCCCCGCGGGTGCCGCGTACATAGACGTGCAGCTCGTTGAGCGTGGATGAGACCGTGCCTTCGAGCACGCCGTCGATGATCATGCGTGCTGCCGCGCGGTCGTCGACCTTGTGGATCTCGAGCTTCGCGCCGCGCAGGCGGTAGCGCGCGATGAAGAAGTTGCGCGTAGGCACTGGCGACACGCCATGCACGGGCGGCAGCGTGACCAGATCCTGCAGGGCGGCATCAGCCACGACCACGTAGCGCTGGCCGCGGTGCTCGACGTAGTTGAGCGGCACCGGCGCCTGACGCAGCGGGCCGCCGTCTTCGAGCTGGGAGAGCAAAAAGCTGCGGCACTGCTCGTCGACCAGCAGGCCGGCCACCTGGCTGTCCTCGGAGCGATCCAGCCAGACGCCCTTCCAGGTCTCGTCGCAGCGCTGGATGCGCTCGCCCGGCGGCGATTCGAAGCGGGTTTCGACGCAGCCCGCGAGCATCAGCGCACACAGCGCGAGCAGCAGCGGGCGCATCATTCGGCGGTCTCCAGCCGCAGCAGCACCGCATCGGCCTCGACGAAATCGCCGGCCGCGACCTGCACGGCCTCGACCACACCGGCACGCGGCGCACGCAGGCTCAGCTCCATCTTCATGGCCTCCATCACCAGCAGGACCTGCTCGCCTTCAACGCTGGCGCCTGCCTCGACGTGCACCAGCACGATGCGGCCGGGCATCGGCGCGCGCAGGCGGTCCTCGTCGCCGCCGCTGGCCTCGCCCTCGAACTCGAAGGAGGGCCGCTGCTGCAGGCTCCAGCGCTCGACGCCGTCGTGCAGCAGCGCGCGCGAGCCATCGAGCTGGCAGAGGAAGCGCCGCAGCTGGCCGTTGATGCGCAGGCTCAGGCTGTCGGCGCCGAGCTGGGCGTCGCGGACTTCGATGCGGGTGCCGCCAAGGCGGATGTCGTAACTGCCGGCGCTGCCGGCGACATGCAGCTCGACGCGGCCGCCGGGCGCCTCCAGCACCAGCAGGCGGTCGCCGGTATGGCCGCCGCGCCAGCTGTCGGCCAGCGACCAGGGCGAATCCGGCTCGGCGCTGCGCGCGGCCTCGGCGTGCACCTGTGCCGCCTCGGCGAGCAGCAGGGCGGCGGCGCCCGCAGCCAGCAGCTCAGGCGAAGCCATGCGCGCGCCCGGCAGCACCTGGTCGAGATGACGATCGAGGTAGCCGGTGTCGATGGTCGCGTCGACCACCGCCGGATGGCGGACCAGCCGCTCCAGGAATTCGATGTTCGACTTCGGGCCCTCGATGCGCGAGCGCGCCAGCGCATCGGCCAATCGCGCCAGCGCCTGCGGGCGGTCGGGCGCGTGCACGATGAGCTTGGCGATCATCGGGTCGTAGAACACGCTGACGGTGTCGCCCTCGATCACGCCGCCGTCGATGCGCACGCCCGGCAGGCCCTGCGGCAGCTGCAGTCGCTCGATGCGGCCCGAGCCCGGCAGGAAGCCGGCCTCGGGGTCTTCCGCATACAGCCGCACTTCGATGGCGTGGCCGCGGCTTTCGATCTGCGCCTGCGACTTCGGCAGGGG
>NZ_CALART010000108.1 GCF_937888285.1 uncultured Aquimonas sp. | reverse complement strand
GCTCTCCGCTCTCCGCTCTCCGCTCTCCGCTCTCCGCTCTCCGCTCTCCGCTCTCGGCTCTCCGCTCTGCACCCCGACGCCGCCCCGGGCTGCAATCAGGGCCTGAAGCCGGCTTCAACGCAGTCGCAGGCTGAGCCGCCTGGTTTCACGCGGGCCTAGCCCGGCCGAACCCCCTGTCTGCGCCGGCGCAGCTCGCGCATGGTGATGGCAAGCAAGGTGGCGGCGGTGATGGGCAGTACGACCCACTGCATGACCGTGGCGAACTCGTCGAGCGCGTCGTGCTCGGCCGAGGCCAGGATCAGGAAAGCGGTGTAGGCGCAGTAGTAGCCGAGGAACATCCCTCCTTCCCAGCGCGCGATCAGGTGCCCCGAGAACAGGATCGGCAAGCAGGCGATCGCTGCCGCCAGCATCACCTGCATGTCGAAGGTGATCAGCGCCTGCGAGACCGGCAGGGCCATGGGTGCCACCAGCGCGGTCAGGCCGGCCACGCCGAGGATGTTGAAGATGTTGCTGCCGACGATGTTGCCGACCGCCATGTCGCGCTGCCCGCGCAGGGCGGCGATGATCGAGGTCGCGATCTCGGGCAGCGAAGTGCCGACCGCGACCACGGTCAGGCCAATCACCAGCTCACTCACGCCCAGCCACTGCGCGAACACGATCGCGGCTTGCACCAGCCAACGCGCGCCGAGCAGCAGCATCCCCAGGCCCACGGCGATCAGCAGCAGCTGCACCGCCCAGTGGCGGTCCCAGTTGGAGTCGGGCGGCAGCTCGAGATCCAGCTCATCGGCCGGCCGACGGCGGCTCTGCCAGTACAGCAGGCCGATGTAGGCAAACAGGCCGAAGAACATCAGCCCGCCTTCGATACGGCCGATCGAGCCGTCCAGGGACAGGACGAACAGCAGGATCGAGGCGCCGACCATGATCGGCACCTCCTGGCGGACGATCTGGCGGTTGACCACCAGCGGCACGATCAGCGCCGACACGCCCAGGATCAGCAGGATGTTGAGGATGTTGCTGCCGACCACGTTGCCCAGCGAGATGTCGGCCTGGCCTTCCAGTGCACCGCGCAGGGACACCGCGAACTCGGGTGCGCTGGTCCCGAAGGCGACCACGGTCAGGCCGACCACGAGCGGGCTGATGCCCCAGCTGAGCGCCAGCTTGGAAGCGCCGCGCACCAGCACGTCGGCGCCCAGGATCAGCAGGACCAGGCCTGCGGCAAAAGTGAGGTAGAGCATCAGAGGATTCCGAACATTCCGGGGGCCTGAAACGACAGATCCCGGCGCGCAGGGCGGGCCGGGATCTGGTGACGACGTCGCGTGGCGCTGGACTCAGGGACGACGCGCGTCCAGCACGGCGTTCCATTCGGCGATGCGCTTGGCCTGCGCAGCCAGCAGGGCGGATGCATCGCCCTCGATCCTGACGCTGTTCAGGGCGTCACCGCCGGCGATCGCGTCGACCACTTTCTGGTCGCCGTCGTCGAGCACCTTGCCGAACACGGTGTGCTTGCCGTCCAGCCAGCCGCAGGGCACGTGGGTGATGAAGAACTGGCTGCCGTTGGTGCCGGGGCCGGCATTGGCCATCGACAGCACGCCGCGCTCGTGGCGCAGGCTGGGGGTGCACTCGTCCTCGAAGCGGTAGCCGGGGCCGCCGCGACCGCTGCCTTCGGGGCAGCCGCCCTGGATCATGAAGTCGGCGATCACGCGGTGGAAGTTCAGGCCGTTGTAGAAACCGCGGTTGGCCAGGTTGACGAAGTTGGCGACCGTCACGGGGCAGGCGTCGGCATGCAGACGCACGCGGATCGGGCCTTTGGCGGTGTCGAAATGGGCGATCAGCTCGGACATGGGGGCTTCCCGATGAATGACAGCCGCCAAGGATAAGCCATCCAGCCGCACTGCAACTGGCTTGTCAGCCGCAGGCCGGTATAATGCCGCGCCGCGTCAAGCGCCAGTGATGACTGGCCGCGGGCGGCAGGTCGCCGTTTCTCTCCAGCGCGCGTTGTTCCCCCACAACCGTTTGCCCTGGCCGAGTGCCAGCAGCGCAGTGTGCGCGAGACCTGTCCGAACACTTCTTTCCATCCGCGATCCGCGACGCTTGCGTGGCTCGCTTCAGGCCGTGCCCCATGATCCAGAACCTGCGCAACATCGCCATCGTCGCCCACGTCGACCACGGCAAGACCACCCTCGTCGACCAGCTGCTCAAGCAGTCCGGCACCTTCGGCGAGCGCGAGAAAGTCGCCGAGCGCGTGATGGACTCGAACGACCTCGAGAAAGAGCGCGGCATCACCATCCTCTCCAAGAACACGGCGATCCGCTGGACGTCGCCGGCCGGCGAGGAGTTCCGGATCAACATCGTCGACACCCCGGGCCATGCCGACTTCGGCGGCGAGGTCGAGCGCGTGCTGTCGATGGTCGACTCGGTGCTGATCCTGGTCGACGCCATGGACGGCCCGATGCCGCAGACCCGCTTCGTCACCCAGAAGGCCTTCGCGATGGGCTTCAAGCCGATCGTGGTGATCAACAAGGTCGACCGCCCGGGCGCCCGCCCGGACTGGGTGCTCAACCAGACCTTCGACCTGTTCGACCGCCTGGGCGCCACCGATGAGCAGCTCGACTTCACCGTGGTCTATGCCTCGGGCCTCAACGGCTACGCCGGCATGGACGAGTCGGTGCGCTCGGGCGACATGACCCCGCTGTTCCAGACCATCGTCGACAAGGTCCCGCCGCCGCCGGTCGACCTCGACGGTCCGTTCCAGATGCGCATCACCTCGCTCGACTACAACAACTACGTCGGCATCATCGGCGTGGGTCGCGTGCAGCGCGGCAAGATCCGCACCAACATGCCGGTGACCGTGGTCGACCGCGAGGGCAAGACCCGCAACGGCAAGGTGCTGCAGGTGCTGGGCTTCATGGGCCTGGAGCGCCACGAGGTGAAGGAAGCGCAGGCCGGCGACATCATCGCCATCTCCGGCGTCGAGGGCCTGGGCATCTCCGACACAATCTGCGACGTGTCGACCCCCGAGCAGCTGCCGGTGCTCACCGTCGACGAGCCGACCATCTCGATGACCTTCCAGGTCAACGACTCGCCCTTCGCCGGCAACAAGGAGCGCAGCGGCGGCAAGTTCCTCACCTCGCGCCAGCTGCGCGACCGCCTGGTGCGCGAGACCCAGCACAACGTGGCGCTCAAGGTCGAAGACACCTCCGACGCCGACAAGTTCAAGGTCAGCGGCCGCGGCGAGCTGCACCTGTCGATCCTGATCGAGACCATGCGCCGCGAAGGCTACGAGCTGGCGGTGTCGCGTCCGGAAGTGATCCTGAAGGAGATCGACGGCCAGATCATGGAGCCGATCGAAAGCCTGGTGGTCGACCTCGAAGAGCAGTACCAGGGCGGCGTGATGTCGCGGCTGGGCGAGCGCAAGGCACTGCTGCAGAACATGGAGCCCGACGGCAAGGGCCGCGTGCGCATGGACTTCATGATCCCGGCGCGCGGGCTGATCGGCTTCCAGACCGAATTCCGCACCATTACCGCGGGCACCGGCCTGCTGTTCCACGTCTTCGACCACTATGGCCCGAAGGCGGACGGCACGATCGGTCAGCGCCAGAACGGCGTGCTGATCTCGAACGGCACCGGCCCTTCGCCGGCCTATGCGCAGATCGCCATGCAGGAGCGCGGTCGCCTGTTCCTCGACCCGGGTGAGGAAATCTACGAAGGCCAGATCGTCGGCATCCACTCGAAGGACAACGACCTCACGGTCAATGCCCTGCGCGGCAAGCAGCTCACCAACTTCCGCGCCTCCGGCAAGGACCATGACGAAGGCTTGATCCCGCCGATCAAGTTCTCGCTCGAACAGGCGCTGGAGTTCATCGACGACGACGAGCTGGTCGAGATCACGCCAGTGGCGATCCGTCTGCGCAAGAAGCACCGCACCGAGAACGAGCGCAAGCAGGCCTCGCGCCGCGGCGACTGACCGTACCCCTGTGACGTGAATGCAGAAGGCCCCGCCATGCGGGGCCTTCTGCATTTGCGGCCTTCGATCGCTGCATACACGCAGGCGATCTGCGCCGCACTACCTGCGCAGGATCAGATCCAGCAGCTCGCCGATCCGGCAGTGCCGCTCCAGCGGATGCCGTAGCGAGGCCTCGAGATTGAGCGCGTAGCGGTTGCGCCGACCCTCGCGTTCGCGGCTCAGCACGCCGGCCTGTTCCAGCTCCTCGACGATGCGGATCACCCCGCGCTCGGTGATGCCCACGCGCTGCGCGATGTCGCGCAGGGTCAGGTCCGGCTCGGCGGCAAGCGCCACCAGCACATGGGTGTGGTTGCTCAGGAAGGTCCAGCCGGGACTCGGCGATACCTCTTCGGCAGCCTTCAGCGCTGCAGGAGGAACCGACTTCGCCGGTTTGCGCGCCGCTTCGGGCAGGCTTTTCCGAACGCTCTTCGACACGGCCTTCACGGTTTTTACTGCAGCCTTTTTCATGAACTGTATTTCATGTATTGGAGTGCCGACATGTCCGCCCTGCCCCGCTTCGACGACGCCCTCGCCGCAACGCCCGCCTCCGCCGCGCTCACCATCGCAGTCGCCGAAGGCGACGGCATCGGCCCCGAGATCATGGCCGCCACGCTGGACGTGCTGCGCGCGCTCGATCCTTCGCTGAAGTTCCTGCCGCTGAGCGTCGGCCTCGCGGCCTATCGCGCCGGCCACGCCGCCGGCCTCGGGCCCGAGGTGTTCGAGGCCATCGACCAGCACCGCGTGCTTCTGAAGGGCCCGATCACCACGCCCCAGGGCGGCGGCTACAAGAGCGTCAACGTGACCCTGCGCAAGACGCTCGGACTGTACGCCAACGTGCGGCCCTGCGTGTCCTATGCCCCCTATGTGCGCAGCCTGCAGCCGGGCATGGACGTGGTGATCGTGCGCGAGAACGAGGAGGACACCTACGCCGGCATCGAGCACCGCCAGACCGGCGAAGTCGTGCAGTGCCTGAAGCTGATCACCCGCCCGGGCTGCGAGCGCATCGTCCGCCACGCCTTCGAGTACGCCCGCGCGAATGGCCGCCGCAGCGTCACCTGCATGAGCAAGGACAACATCATGAAGCTCACCGACGGCCTGTTCCACCAGGTCTTCGATGAGATCGCCGCCGAGTATCCGGAGATCCGCAGCCAGCACCAGATCATCGACATCGGCACCGCACGCATGGCCAGCCGGCCGCAGGACTACGACGTGGTGGTGACGCCCAACCTCTACGGCGACATCCTCTCCGACGTTGCTGCCGAAGTCGCCGGCTCGATCGGCCTTGCGCCCTCCGCCAACCTCGGCCTGCGCGCGGCGATGTTCGAGGCCGTGCACGGCTCGGCGCCGGACATCGCCGGCAAGGACATCGCCAACCCTTCGGGCCTGCTGCTCGCGGCGGTGATGCTGCTGCAGCACGTCGGCCGCAGTCGCGCCGCCGAGGCCCTGCACAACGCCTGGCTGCGCACTTTGGAGGACGGCGTGCACACCGCCGACCTGTGGCAGGAGGGCCTGAGCCGCGAACGCGTCGGCACCCGCGCCTTCGGTCGCGCGGTGATCGCGCGCCTCGGTCTGGAGCCGACGCGGCTCGCGCCCGTCCGCTATCCCGAGACCGCGCCGCGCGCGGAGCCGCGCGCAGCGGTGGCCCAGGTGGTTGCCAACACTGCGCGGAAGGCCTTCGACGGCGTCGATGTGTTCCTGCACTGGGACGAGGCCGGCCGCTCGGCGCAGCGACTGGCCGAACGCGCGCAGGCCGCAGCCGGCGAGTCCAGGCTCAGCCTGATCACCAACCGCGGCGTGCGCGTTTGGCCGCAGGGCCATCCCGACACCTGGTGCAGCGACCACTGGCGCCTGCGCTTCCGCTTCGAGGACGCACGCGCGGTGCCCGCCCTGCTGTCGCGACTGATCGAGGACGGCCTGGAACCGGTCAAGACCGAAAACCTCTACCGCTTCGGCGAGCAGCGCGGCTATTCACTGGCGCAGGGCGAGTAGCGAAAGCGCACGGCTTCCCCTCGCCCGGACGAGCGGGTAGGGTTGTGCAACAACCGTTGCGGAGCCTGCCAATGCGTAAGAACCGCCTGCGCACCCTGTCGCTGCTGCTGTCGCTCGCCCTGCCCGCCCTGCAGGCGGGCGCCAGTGCCGCGCCTGCCGCGACCGATGCTCACGAGTTCCGCGCGCGGCCGGCGCTGCAAACACCCGGTGACTTCGCCGACCACCCGGTGTCGGCCTGCGGCCACAGCCTGCAGGCGCAGCAGCTGGCCGAGCTGATCCGCACTCATCCGCTTCAGCGTCGCATGCGGCTCCGCTGCCACCCGGTGCTCGCTGCCGTTGCCGACGCCAAGGCCAGGGAGATGGCAGCGCGCGGCCAAGTCAGCCACATCTACGGCGTGATGGCACCCAACCGGCGCCTGCGCCAGGCGGGCTACACGCTGCCAAGCAGCTATCCGGGGTCCATCCACAACCAGGTCGAAGCGGTGTCCGGTGGCTATGCCACCGCGGCCGACGCCCTGCAGGCCTTCCTCGACTCCCGACCGCACCGCACCCACCTGCTGGCCGAACATCCCTTCTATGCCGAGCAGGACGAGATCGCAGTCGGCTATGCCCGCAACCCCAACACCGAGCACGTCGACTACTGGGTCGTGTTCATCGCCCGGCGCAGCAACAGCGGCAATCCGCCGACCCTGCTGCAGGCCGAGGCGAACACCGCACCGGCGCCGAAGTGAGCTCAGGTGAGGCAACGCTGAAGAATTCAGCCTTGCCACGCGGCGTGGAGGGCGCGCACGCGGATCGAACACGCAAGTGCTGGATGCGCCGACTCAAGGCGACTGCGGGTGCGCGGCGGCTCCTTCTCCCGCTTCAATGATGGCCTCCGGATCGCCTGGCGCCCTCACCGCGTAGCCGCGCTCCTGCAGCCCGCGCATCAGTCCGCTCTCAGGGTCCAGCAGGCTGGCGATGGAGATCACCGCGACGCTGGAGCGATGCTCGTCCAACGCCTTGTCGGCGGAGGCCAGCCAGGCGTCGCGCAGGCGCTCGGGCACGTCGGCGATGCGGTTCTTCTCACCCACGCTGGCCGACAGGAAGGCGTCCTGGCAGGCGCGGTTCTGGTCGCTGAAGGGCAGCGCTCGCAGGGTGTCCAGATCGCCTACGGCCCAGGCCTCGGCGCGCTCGCGCATGGCTTCGATATCGCTTTCGAGCCGCTCCAGCGTGCGGCTGAAGCACTCCAGATCGTCGAGCGGACTCTGCGCGAAGCTGCGGATGCTGGCCCTGGGGTCGGCGATCTCGACCGCCACCTGCGGCGTCTCGACCGGCAGCTTGAGCTTCTTCGCCGACTTCGACACCGCCCGCCAGACCGGGCCCGAGCCGGTCATGCGTGCGTCCTCGATCGCCTCCTGCCAGAGCTCCATCGCCGCGAACAGCGGCCGCCAGGTCTCGACCTTGCGAGCGCGCCCGAGATAGCGCTGCTTCAGCGGCTGCCAGCGCGCATACAGTTCCGGGCCGACCACCTCTTCCAGCGAGCGCTCATCGGGATTGCGGCGCGCCCGCAGCAGGCTGGGCAGCAGGGTCAGGGCGCGGAATCGTCCAATGCCGGCGCCAAACTCCACGCTCGGCGGCGCGATCAGCAGGCTGGACTCGGCGAGACGGGCATCGACCTCGTCGGAGACCCATTCGAAGCGGCGCGGCAGCGGCGACTGCGTGCCGAGGATCCACAGCACGTTGTCGCCGTGGCGGACCTCCCACAGGCCGGGCCCGCTGACGCGGGCGACGACTTCGACCGTTTCCATCTGCCTCGCCTCGGCCGCCGGCGCCTCGATGGACTGTGCCTGCACCAGCGCAGGCGGCAGGGCGAGCGTGAGGACAGCGAGCAGCATGGCGCGGGACACGGTGGTAGGGCTTGGCATGCAGGGCGCTCGCGTCTGTGAAGGCGGCGCACTCTACGTCCAGCGCGTCGTGCCGCGTGTTAGCGCCTCGCTAAGCGCGCCGCCGAATCAACGCGAGGTTGCCGACAGTTCAGCCGCTGGCGCTTCGTCCAGCATGTCCACGGCATCCGGCTCGACCACCTCGATGCCGCGCGCGCGCAGGGCACCGAACATGCCGAGCTCGGGGTCGAGCAGCAGGGCGATGTCCAGTACGGCAACGCTGCTGCGGTGCTCGGCCAAGGCCGACTCGACCGACTCGATCCACAGCGCGCGCAGGCGCTGCGGGATCTCGTCGAGCCCGCGGTCTTCGGCGAACTGGGCCTTGAGGAAGGCGTCACGACAGGCCTGGGCCTGGTCGCGAAAAGGCAGCTCGCGCAGCGCGGCGACATCGCCCACCGCCCAGGCCTCGGCGCGCTCGGCCATGTCGGCGAGGTCGGCCTCCAGGCGATCGAGGGTGCGCGCGAAGCATTCGAGATCGTCCAGGGTGTTGTCGGCGAAGCTGCGGATCAGCTCGCGCGGGCGACCCGCTTCGATCACCAGCTCGGGCCGGGTGATCTCGATGCGCCGGCGCCGCGCCTTGCGTTCGACCGCGTCCCAGACCTGGCGGCGGTAGCTCAGCCCGACGTCTTCCATCGCTTCGCTGTACAGCTCAAGCGCGGCAATCAGCGGCCGCCACTTCTCGGTGCCGCGCTTGCGCGGAAAGTACTTGTCCTTGAGCGCCAGCCAGCGCGCGTGCTGCTCAGGCGGCACGCGTTCCGCCAGAGTCAGCCCCTCCGGATCGCGGCGCGCGCGGATCAGGCTGGGCAGCAGGAACACCGCATTGAAGCGATTGACGCCTTTCAGATCGAAACCCGGCGGCGCGATCAGCAGGCTGGACTCGGCCAGCCGCGCGTCGAGCTCCGGCGACTCCCAGCGGAAGCGCTTGGGCAGCGGCGACTGCACGCCCAGCACCCAGACCACGTGGCCCTCGCGACGCAGGGCCCAGAGGCCGGGGCCGGTCACTTCGGCGATGACTTCAATGGTATCGAGCGCGCGCGCGGGCTCCGCCCCCTCCGCCGAAGGCCCCGGAACATCCTGTGCCGCGCTGGTGCAGCAGAGGCACAGCACCAGCGCAGCGAGCGCAGAGCGTAGGGTCGTCGAGGGACGGATGGCGAGGTTCATCGCCTCAGGCTAAACGGTGCGTGTTGCCATTCGATGTGAAGCGCACCCGTCCGCAGTCCGATGCTGCGCGTTTCAGCGCTGCCAGCGCGGGAAAGGATCCGGCAGGTTCGCCCAGGCGCGTGGTCCCAGCGCCATTTCCCGCGTCGACAGCAGGCAGGCATCCAGGTCCTCGCGCACGGCCTGCTCGTCGAGGCCAATGCCAATGAAGGCGAGCTCCTGCCGACGGTCGCCCCACTCGCGGTCCCACAGCCGCAGCATGGCGGCATGTTCGTTCGGATCGCGCACATCGTCGGCGCTCGGTGCGGGCGCGCTGTGTGCCTCACCGGGCCGCAGGGGCGCATCCACCCGTCCGGCATCCACGCGGTCGCGTGCCGCGAACCAGAAGCCCGCCGCCTGGTGCTGCGTCGCCGCGCCGACCGTGCTCAGCTCACCCACCCAGTCCATGCGCGAAGCCAGCCAGAAAAAGCCCTTGCTGCGAATCACGCCGCCAAGGCCTTGGGTGATCAGCCGATGGAATCGCTGCGGATGGAAGGGCCGGCGCGCACGGTAGACGAAGCTGGTGATGCCGTACTCCTCGGTCTCGGGCGTGTGCTCGCCGCGCAGCTCCTTCATCCAGCCGGGGGCCAGCTGGGCGCGGATGAAATCGAATCGACCGGTGCCAAGCACCTTGTCCAGCGCCACCTGCGAGCGTTCAGTGGCGATGATCTCGGCATCGCGGTTGAGCGCGCGCACCACCTGCTCGACCTCGCGCAGGCCAGCCGCCCCTGCGCGATCGGCTTTGTTCAGCAGGATCACATCGGCGAACTCGACCTGGTCGGCCAGCAGATTCACCAGGCCGCGCTCGTCATCCGGCCCGGCGATCTCGCCGCGTTCGCGCAGGCGCTCGCTCGAGCAGAAATCGCGCACGAAAGTCTCGGCATCCACCACCGTGACCATGGTGTCGAGCCGCGCCACGTCGGCCAGCGCGAAACCTTCCTCGTCGCGCACCGCGAAGGTCGCCGCCACCGGCATCGGTTCGCCGATGCCGGTCGATTCGATCAGCAGGTGATCGAAGCGTTGCTCGGCGGCGATCCGGCGCACCTCGGCGCGCAGATCGTCGCGCAGGGTGCAGCAGATGCAGCCGTTGCTGAACTCGACCAACTTCTCTTCGGTGCGCGACAGCTCGGCTCCGCCGTCGCGCACCAGCTGGGCGTCGATGTTGACCTCGCTCATGTCGTTGACGATCACCGCCACGCGCTTGCCCTCGCGGTTGCGCAGCACATGGTTGAGCAGGGTGGTCTTGCCGGCACCGAGAAAGCCGGAAAGGACAGTGACGGGTAGACGGGAATCGGTGACGGGGCTGGCCATGGCGGGCTCCATAAAGTTGTTATAACGTTTCGATTCTATCCACAATCGAGGCGCGGGATGATCCCCAACAGCGATGAGGAATGGCGGCACTGCATCCAGGTGATCTGCCGGGTTCCGCTGACCGCGCCTTACGTGCGCGAGCGGCTGCAGGCGCTGGCGGATCCCATGCAGCACGGCACTGCGCAGTTCCTGCGTCACCAGCAGGCTGTTGAAAAACAGCCTGCTGGGCCGGCCATGGATGGCCGGAGCGACGAATCGAGCGCGTAAGCGCGTGATTCGTCGTGAGGCGGTACGGACCTGCGCCGGACCGCCGACGAGAAAAACGCCCGGGAAGGGCGTTTTTCAACAAGCTGCTACGGCCCTGAGCATCTGCAGCGCGTGCAGGCCTGGTTCGCCGAGGCGGGCCGCAGGCTCGATGCGGGCCAGTCCGTCTGAGATGGAAGCCGCGTCGGCCGGAACCGTCGGGACGTCGCAGGCCGCACACCACGCAGACGGTTCGAGACAGGTGGCCTGCTAGCATTGGCGGCCTCTCCCCCTGCGGACCTCTGCATGAACGGTTTTGCCTCCGCGGCCGAGGCCGCGCACGCCTGTCCCTTGATCCTGTGCAGCGAAGCCGGGCTGGACGACCTGCTGGACACGCTAGGTGAACCCGCGCGGCGCTGGGCGCAGGCGCAGGGCTTCCGCGCCCAGCCGGGGGCCCACCTGCCGGTGCCCGATGCGACTGGCGCGCTCGCGGCAGTGCTGGTCGGACTCACCCGCGTCGACGATCCCTGGGCGCTCGCCGGCCTGCCGCTAAGCCTGCCCGAGGGCAGCTATGCGCTGGATGCTCGCGGCCTGCAAATCGAGCGAGGGGCGGCAGTGATCGGCTGGGGCTTGGGCGCCTACCAGTTCAACCGCTACCGCAAGCCGGCGCGCGGCGCCGCGCGTCTCGCCATCGATCTTGAAGACCCGTCGCTGGCCGAAGCCGTCGCCCTGCTGCGCGCCAGCCTGCTGACCCGCGACCTGATCAACACGCCGACCGAGCACATGGGCCCGGAGCAGCTGGAGCAGGCTGCGCGCACCCTGGCGCAGGCGCAGGGCGCCGCGTTCAGCAGCATCGTCGGCGAGGCCCTGATCAGCGAGCGCTTCCCGGCCATCCATGCGGTCGGCCGCGCCAGCCACCGCGCGCCGCGCCTGATCGAACTGAACTGGGGCGACGTGAGCCATCCGCGTCTCGCCATCGTCGGCAAGGGCGTCTGCTTCGACACCGGCGGCCTCGACCTGAAGCCGGCCGACGGCATGCGCAACATGAAGAAGGACATGGGCGGCGCTGCGCACGCGCTGGCCCTGGCCCAGCTGGTGATGGCGCAGCAGCTGCCGGTGCGCCTGCAGCTGCTGATCCCGGCGGTCGAGAACGCCGTTGCCGCCGATGCCTACCGCCCGGGCGAGGTCATCGCCACCCGCGCCGGCCTGTCGGTGGAGATCGACAACACCGACGCCGAAGGCCGCGTGATCCTCTGCGACGCGCTGACCTATGCGGGCGAGGGCAAGCCCGATCTGATCATGGACTTCGCCACGCTCACCGGCGCCGCGCGCATCGCGCTCGGCCCCGACCTGCCGGCCCTGTTCGCCAACCGCGACGACATCGCCAACGACTACCTGGCCGCCGGCGAAGCGCAGAGCGATCCGCTCTGGCGCATGCCGCTGTGGCGGCCCTACATGAGCTATCTGAAGTCCGGCATCGCCGACTTCGCCAACGCCGGCCCCTCTCGCATGGCCGGCTGCATCACCGCAGCGCTCTACCTCGACCGCTTCGTCGCCGCCGAGCAGGCCTGGACCCACGTCGACGTCTACAGCTGGAACGACAGCGACCGCCCGGGCCGACCGGCCGGCGGCGAGGCGCAGGGCCTGCGCGCGGCCTGGACCTTCCTGGAGCAGCGCTACCGCCGTTGAACACATCCGCTTGGCGGCATGCGGCGCAGCCTGCGCGCCGCCTGACCGATGCCTCACACTGGCACCTGCCAATTCCCACCCGCTGCCCGAACGGACCCACCCCATGAGCCAGGACGCCCAACGCTCCGATGCCCTGCTGGAAGCCCTGCGCATCCCGCGCGGTGAGGGGGGGCGCGGCAAGCGCAAGCGCCGCCTGCCGATCTGGCTTCTGGCGCTGGTCGTGCTCACGATCGGCTTCTTTGCCTTGCGCGCGATGCGCCCGATCGAAGTCGAGACCGGCAGCGCGCGCAGCGCCGCCGAGGCCGGCCCAACCTCGCTGCTCGATGCCTCGGGCTTCGTCACCGCGCGGCGCATCGCTACGGTCTCGTCCAAGGTCACCGGCCGCGTGCTGGAGGTGCTGATCGAGGAAGGCCAGCGCGTCAGCGAGGGCGAGCTGATGGCGCGGCTCGACCCGATCGACGCCGCCGCCCAGCTCGAACTGGCCCGCGCCCAGCTGGCGTCGAGCCAGTCGCAGCTGGCCGAGGCGCGTTCGCTGCTGGCGCTGGCCGAAAGCACGCTCAAGCGCCAGCAGGAGCTGGCCGCGCGCAAGCTCACCTCGGATGCCGCGCTGGAACAGGCGCAGAGCGATCGCGATGCGCGCGCCGCGCGCCTGGCCTCGCTGCAGCGCGCGACCGAAGTCGCCGCCGAACAGGTCGCGGTGGCTGAACTCAACCTCGCCAACACCGAAGTGCGCGCACCGTTCAGCGGCGTCATCATCGCCAAGGCCGCGCAGCCCGGCGAGATGGTCTCGCCGCTGTCGGCCGGCGGCGGCTTCACCCGCACCGGCATCGGCACCGTGGTCGACATGGACTCGCTGGAAGTGAACGTCGACGTCAACGAGGCCTATATCGGCCGCGTCCAGCCCGGCATGCCGGTGGACGCCGTGCTGAACGCCTACCCGGACTGGAAGATCCCCGGCAGCGTGATCGCCATCGTGCCGGCCGCCGACCGCAGCAAGGCCACGGTCAAGGTGCGCATCGCGCTGGACAGCCGCGATCCGCGCATCGTGCCCGACATGGGCGTGCGGGTGAGCTTCCTCGAAGAGCGTCCCGACCCGAACGCCGCGCCGCCCAGCGGCGCGCTGGTGCCCGAACGCGCGGTGGTCGCAGGCGAAGGCTCTGCGGGCCACGCCTTCGTGCTCGGCGAGGACGACACCGTGCGCCGTGTCGAGCTGCAGCTGGGCGAGGCCGCCAACGGCGAGCGCCGCGTGCTGGCGGGCCTGAGCGGCGGCGAGACCCTCGTGCTGTCGCCGCCGGAGACCCTGCAGGACGGCGACCGCGTCAGCCGCAAGACGAGCCGCTGACGCCCGTGGCCGCCTCCACCCCGCTGGTCGAGATCCGCCAGCTCACCAAGACCTATGTGCGCGGCAGCCAGCGCGTCGAAGTGCTGCACGGCATCCACCTCGACATCGCCGAGGGCGATTTCGTCGCCCTCATGGGGCCCTCGGGCTCGGGCAAGACCACCCTGCTGAATCTCATCGGCGGCATCGACTCGCCGACTTCGGGCGTGCTCAAGGTGGGCGGTGAGCGGATCGAGGACTACAGCGCGGACGAACTCGCGGCCTGGCGTGCCAGCACCGTCGGCTTCATCTTCCAGAGCTACAACCTGATGCCGGTGCTGTCGGCGCAGAAGAACGTCGAGCTGCCCCTGCTTCTGACCGATTTCGGCGCCGGCGAACGCGCGAAACGCGCGCGCATCGCGCTTGAGCTGGTCGGCCTGTCCGACCGCGGCGGGCACAAGCCGAACGAACTGTCCGGCGGCCAGCAGCAGCGCGTGGCGATCGCCCGCGCGCTTGTGTCGGACCCGCGCCTGCTGATCTGCGACGAGCCCACCGGCGACCTCGACCGCAAGACCGCCGACGAGGTGCTGCGCCTCTTGCAGCGGCTCAACAGCGAGTTCGGCAAGACCATCATCATGGTTACCCACGACCCCAAGGCCGCCGAGTACGCGCGACGCACGGTGCATCTGGACAAGGGCACGCTGGTCGGCGGCGGCGAATAGCCCACCTTTTCAGCCCTGCAGCCGCTCCACCATTCTTCGCGGCGCGCCCTCGAAGCCGCCGTTCGACATGAACACCACATGGTCGCCCGGTCGCGCGAGTGCGGCGAGCTGGTCGAGCAGGGCGTCGACCGTTGGCACGGTGTGCCCCTCGCCGCGCAGGGCGCCGACCACGGAGGCCGCGTCCCAAGCCAGTTCCGGCCGGTGCAGGAAGACCACCGCGTCGGCGTCGCTGAGCGAAGGCGCGAGCTCGGCGGCGTGGGCGCCGAGCCGCATCGAATTGCTGCGCGGCTCGATGGCGACCAGGATGCGCGCGCCACCGACCTGGGCGCGCAGACCCGCGAGCGTCGTGCGGATCGCGGTGGGGTGGTGGGCGAAGTCGTCGTAGACGCGGATGCCCTGCGGGCTGCCGAGCTTCTGCATGCGGCGTTTGACCGAGACGAAGCCGGCGAGCGTGGGCAGCAGCGGTCGCACATCGAGGCCGTAGGCATCGACCGCGGCCAGCGCGGCCAGCGCGTTCATCACGTTGTGCCGGCCGAGCAGGTTCCAGTGCACGTCGCCGATCACCTCGCCGCCCTGCACCACTGCGAAAGCGCTGCCGTCGGGCTTAAGTAAGCGCGCCTGCCAGTCGGCCGCGACGTCGATGCCGAAGCGCGTCACCGGCGTCCAGCAGCCCATCGCCAGCACCGCGGCCAGTGCCGCGTCTTCGGCGTTGACGATCAGCCGGCCGCGGCCCGGCACGGTGCGCACCAGATGGTGGAACTGGCGCTGGATCGCGTCGAGGTCGGGGAAGATGTCGGCGTGGTCGTACTCGAGGTTGTTGAGGATCGCGATCTCGGGCCGGTAGTGGACGAACTTCGAGCGCTTGTCGAAGAAGGCGGTGTCGTACTCGTCGGCTTCGACCACGAAGGCCGGGCTCGCGCCGATGCGCGCGGACACGCCGAAGTTCTCGGGCACGCCGCCGATCAGGAAGCCGGGCTCGGCGCCCGCGCAGTCGAGCAGGTAGGCCAGCAGCGAGCTGGTGGTGGTCTTGCCGTGGGTGCCGGCCACCGCCAGCACGCGGCGGCCGCGCAGCACGCGCTCGGCCAGCCACTGCGCGCCCGAGCTGTAGTCGCGGCCGGCATCCAGCACCGCCTCGACCGCCGGGTTGCCGCGCGAGAGCGCATTGCCGACCACCACCTGGTCGACGTCGGCGCCGATATGTTCGGGCCGGTAACCGCTGGCGAGCGCGATGCCGAGCGCTTCGAGCTGGGTGCTCATCGGCGGGTAGACATTCTGGTCGGAACCTTCGACCGCATGGCCGAGCTCGCGCGCGAGCGCGGCGACTCCGCCCATGAAGGTGCCGCAGATGCCGAGGATGTGCAGTTTCATTCGGAGGCTCCGGCGAGTCGGCCCAGCACGGCGATCTCGACGAGGAACAGGGTGAGGCTGGTGGCGATCGCCAGCGGCGGCGAAACGTCGAGGGCATGCCGCCAGAGGTGGGCATCGACCGCCAGCTTCCAGGCCGTGAAGATCAGGAAGCCCCAGGAGGCCAGCGTCTGCAGCGGCGTGAGGCCCTGGGCCTGCACCCGCTCGGGCTCGATGCCCTGCAGCACCAGCACCACCGGCAGCAGGGCGAGACCGAACAGCAGGCTCGCGCCGACGAAGCCGAGCGCGGTCTGCACGAAGCGCTCGCGGCGCCCGCGCAGCATCAGCAGCAGGCGGATCGGCAGCAGCAGGAAGCCGAGCACCAGCGGGAGCTGCAGCGGACCGCCTGCACCGTCCAGCACGAAGAACTGCACCAACAGCTGCAGCAGCAGCCAGAGCGCGAGCAGGCGCAGCAGCAGGCGGGCGTCGAAAGGCAGATCCTGCGGCCCGCAGCGCAGCAGGATCAGGGCGACGAGGCGCGCGAGGAGTGGGTTCACGCAGGAGCTTTCGTCGTCCGGGGCGATGCCCCTCCGCTGCTCGCGGAGGGACGGAGGAAGACCAGCCCCGTGAGCGGACCGGTCGCGATCAGGCTTCGTCGGCCGTGGCGCTGCGGATCGCGGCGAGAATGCGGTCGGAGACCTCTTCCATCGCGCCCACGCCGAAAACGCAGACCAGGCGGCCGCGCTCGCGGTAGTAGTCGATCACCGGCGCGGTCTGGTCGGAATAGACGCGCAGGCGGTTGGTCACCGCTTCGGGGGTGTCGTCGGCGCGCCCTTCGGCCTGCGCACGACCGGCGATGCGCTGGACCAGCAGCTCGGTGCTGACATCCAGCTGCACGGCGACGTCGACCGGCAGGTTGAGGCGATGCAGGAGGGCGTCCAGCGCGCTGGCCTGGGCCAGGTTGCGCGGGTAGCCGTCGAGGATGAAGCCGCGGGCGATGTCGGGCTGGCTGAAGCGCTCTTCGAGCATGCCCAGCACGATCTCGTCGGACACCAGCTCGCCGCGCTCCATCACCGCCTTGGCCTGCAGGCCCAGCGGGGTGCCGGCCGCCACGGCGGCGCGCAGCAGATCGCCGGTGGAGATGTGCGGCACGCCCAGTTGTTCCTTGAGGCGCGTGGCCTGCGTGCCCTTGCCCGAGCCGGGCGCACCGAGAAGTACGAGTCGCATGGGAGATCCGGAAGTAGAGGGAATTCGGGGCGCTACCGGGGATGGCAGTTCGGTGGGGGCGCCTGCGCGCGATGCTCCGGGCGCGGCGCGCTGTCCCGCCGATATCCCCTGGCGTGCGATCGCCGGCAACGTACCCGCTGCCCCCAGGCAAGTCAATTCAACGAAGGCAAAGCCCGAACGGTTCTATCCGCTGCCGTCTGCAAGGGCAGGGCGACGCTCGGCGCGGCGCGCACGCGCACCCAGGAAGGGCCGCTCGACAAAGCGATAGGAGAGCCAGGCCAACACCAGGGACGCGACCGTCAGCCACAGGAGATCCCACGGGCCGGCAGCACGCTGGGCCCACTGCGCGAAGCCGTGCAGCAGAGGCGCATGCCAGAGGTAGAGGCTGTAGCTGACCATGCCCAGCCAGGCCAATGGGCGCCACTGCAGGCCGCGCGCCACCGCGCCGCGTGGATCTGCCGCAGCGCCCAGCACCAGGCTGGCGAAGGCCAGCGCGATCAGCGCATTGAACAGCCACACCCAGGGCATGCGCAGCTGGCCGACAAAGGAGCCGAGCTCGGAGGCCAGAGCCGCCAGTGCGAGCGCAGCAAGAAGGCCGAGCCAGGCCAACGTCCGCGCCAGTATTGGGGCGGGTGGATATCTCAGCAGCCACCACGCAGCAGCCATGCCGAAGGCGAACTGGTCGAGGCGGCCGGGCAGCTGGGTGATCCACCGCGTGAGCACGACGCCGTCCGCGCCATGGCGCTGCACGGCCCACACGCAGAGCAGGCGGAAGCCAATCGCCAGCAGCAGGTACAGCAGCACCCCGAACAGCGCACGTCGGGCGCCGCCAGCGAAGGCAAGCGCCATCAGCGGCAGCACCATGTAGAAGTTCCACTCGATCGGCAGCGACCAGTACACGCCGTTGATCGGCGACTCGTTACGCCAGAGATTGAACGTGAGAGTGAAGTGGGTGGCGATCTCCTCCCAGGGCGGCAGTCCGCCGCCCCAGATCGCGGCGATCGCCAGCAGGATCAGCAGCTGGACCCACAGGGCCGGCAGCACCCGTCGAAGGCGGTTGCGCCAGAACGGCCACAGGCCGGCCGCCCGACGCGCAGGATCGATGAAGACCGGCGCCAGCAGGAAGCCGGAGAGCACGAAGAACAGGTCGACACCGAGGTAGCCGCTAGTCAACCAGAGCGCAGGATCGATAGGGCCCAGGCTGATGTCGATCCGATGCGCGAGGTCGTAGAGATGGAACAGCAGCACCCACAGGGCGGCGACGCCACGCAGGCCGGTGACGGCCGGCAGGTAGGCGTCGGCGCTTGGGCCGGTGCTGTGGTGCGGAGTGCTCATGCGCGGTCGGAAGGACGGTCAGGGCGCGGATGGTGGCACACGCCACCTCCTGACCCACCAGATCTCGCTTCGCGCGCGGCTACACTGTGAAGCGCTCAGGCCGCCTGGATCGCGATCCAACCTGAGGCCCCTCCACACCGAATCGGGAACCCGCATGAGCCAGGGAAAACTGCTGTACGCACAGTCCGGTGGCGTGACGTCCGTCATCAACGCCACTGCCGCCGCCGTCATCGAGACCGCGCGCAAGCACAAGGTCAAGGTACTGGCTGCAAAGAACGGCATCATCGGCGCTCTGCGCGAAGACCTGATCGACACCAGCAAGGAGTCCGCGGCGGCCCTGCGCGACCTCGCCCACACCCCCGGCGGCGCTTTCGGCAGCTGCCGCTTCAAGCTGAAAGGCCTGGAGGAAAACCGCGCGCAGTACGAGCGCCTGATCGACGTGTTCCGCGCGCACGACATCCGCTACTTCCTTTACAACGGCGGCAACGACAGCGCCGATACCGCGCACAAGCTGTCGCAGATCGCCAAGACCTTCGATTACCCGATGACCTGCATCGGCGTGCCGAAGACGGTCGACAACGACCTCGCGGTCACCGACTGCTGCCCGGGCTTCGGCTCGGTGGCGAAGTACACGGCCGTCTCGGTGCTGGAGGCCAGCCTCGACGTGATCTCGATGAGCGAGAGCTCGACCAAGGTCTTCGTGATGGAGGTGATGGGCCGCCATGCCGGCTGGATCGCCGCCGCCGCCGGGCTGGCCCAGCGCGAGGAAAACGATCCGCCGCAGATCATCCTGTTCCCGGAAATCGCGTTCGATGAAGCCAAGTTCCTGGCCAAGGTGAAGGCCTCGGTCGAGAAGATCGGCTACTGCACCGTGGTGGTCAGCGAAGGCCTGAGCCATCCCGACGGCCGCTTCGTCGCCGAGGCCGGCGGCAAGGACGCCTTCGGCCACAGCCAGCTGGGCGGGGTGGGCCCGACGATCGCCGCGCTGGTCAAGGACAAGCTCGGCTACAAGTACCACTGGGCGGTGCCCGACTACCTGCAGCGCTCAGCGCGCCACCTGGCGTCGAAGACCGACTGGGAGCAGGCCCAGGCCGTCGGCCGCGCCGCGGTCGAGTACGCGCTGGCCGGCAAGAACGCAGTGATGCCCGTCATCAAGCGTCTCAGCGATGCGCCCTACCGCTGGAAGATCGAGCCGGCGCCGCTGGCCAAGGTCGCCAACCACGAAAAGAAGATGCCGAAGAACTTCATCCGCCGCGACGGCTACGGCATCACCGAGGCCTGCCGCAAGTACCTGGCCCCGCTGATCCAGGGCGAAGCCTTCCCGCCCTTCGGCAAGGACGGGCTGCCGCGCTACGTCACGCTGAAGAACGTCCTGGTGCCCAAGAAGCTGCCGGCGTATTCGATTGCTGATAAGTAGCTGGGATTCGGGATTCGGGATTCGGGATTCGGGATTCGGGATTCGGGATTCGCAAGAGCGTCGCTGGATTCGAAGGCGCGCTCTGACCTGACCGGGTCACCGGGTTTCGCTCGACGGGCTGCCTTGCGCAGCCCGTCGTCGTTTAAGGACCCTTGGAATCCAGATCCGACTCCTGCCATGACGGACGGCGGCGCGCAGGGCGCGGCTTCGGCCTTTGCCCCTTCCAATCCCCAATCCCCAATCCCCCGGCCCTCGCGCTCAGCGCTCGGGCGTTCGGCAACGCGCGCGGCATGCCGCGCAAACGCGTCGCCTGCCTCCGGCCCCGGCCCTCGCGCTCAGCGCTCGGGCGTTCGGCAACGCGCGCGGCATGCCGCG
>NZ_CALART010000107.1 GCF_937888285.1 uncultured Aquimonas sp. | reverse complement strand
GACTTACACAAATCCGGGATGAGCGGGTCCAAGGGAACTGGGTGGCAAGACACGGCCTGCCGAATCCGGTAACGCGGTTGCTCTCCAACGGCGCCACGGTTGGAGGAAGCGTTGCGCGCGCCTCTGACAGAAACCGCTCGACCACGGAGATAGGCAGAGGGCCCTCGAAAAACGCCACGGTGAACTCGGCGCTCGCGTCCGACCAGAAGGCCTCGGCGACGAGCACAGGAGCCGGATTCGCCTCGCGCCACAGCTCGGCAAACATGCCATCGCGGATGACGTCCGATCCGACCGTGGTCCAGTACGCGGGTAGAGAATGTTCACTCATGGGTCGATCCACCGTTCTTCAGGTGCTTGGCCTTTCAGCGAGCGTGGCAATTTTCAGCATGCATCGCGCCGGCCGGCGGTGCACCCTATGCCATCACATCTACGACCCGGTGCCCCATGACCCCCCGCTCCGACGCCCCCCGCTACGCCGTGCTGATCGACGCCGACAACGCCCAGGCTTCGCTGGTCGCCGGCATGCTGGCCGAGGTCGCCAAGTACGGCGTGGCCGGCATCAAGCGTGCCTACGGCGACTGGACCACGCCCAACCTGGGGCGCTGGAAAGAGACCCTGCTGGAACATTCCATCCAGCCGATCCAGCAGTTCCGCTACACCAGCGGCAAGAATGCGACCGACAGCGCAATGATCATCGACGCCATGGACCTGCTGCACGGCCAGCAGCTGCAGGGCGCGGCGATTGTCAGCAGCGACAGCGACTTCACCCGGCTGGCCCAGCGCCTGCGCGAGGGTGGGCTGTACGTGATCGGCATCGGCGAGCGCAAAACGCCGCGGCCCTTCGTGGCTGCCTGCGACCGGTTTGTCTACACCGATTTGCTGAGTACGGATGAGCCTGCCGGAGTAGCAACACCTGCGACTCCGAAGTTTGACAAGGCAATGCTCAAGTTGCTCCGCAGTGCTGTCGAAGCGGAGGCAGACGATGACGGGTGGGCCACACTGAGCGGTGTCGGGCAACACATCAACCGCGTACAGCCAGAGTTCGATCCACGCAGCCACGGACATCAAAAGTTGAGTCTGCTTTTCGATGCACTACCAGAATTCGAAGTTCGAAAGACTCCGTTGCCTGGCGGTACATCCAAGATCTCGGTACGCAGAGCGAAGGGCGCATGATTGATCCCGCTCGCCAACGTGGCCATGAACGTTGGCGACGAGGCGTGGAGATCAAGCGCACGCCGGTGGAGCCAGCCGGCCATGTGCGCGTGGAAGTGCGGCGCGCGGCCGCGAAGTCGAAGCCGGCGCGCGGGCAGCGACGCCGCGGGTAGTTCCGACGCAAGCGGTGGTGCGCGACACGCGCACCCTACGAAGTCGCATAGGGTGGGCCCCGGCCCACCGTGGCCTGAAACCTGCCCCGGTCATCCAATCCCTTGCCGCGCCAACGGAACCAGCCGGGCGCGCACCAGGAGCCGAACCGACGCAGGCAATGCGTGCAGCGGCGGCGGCGAGTGGGGCGCTCATGGTGGGCCAGGGCCCACCCTATGCAACGACAGGATGGAGTCGCGGCCTCCGGCATCGGAGGTGTCGGCCCGCCATGGGACCTCAGCGCCGCTTCGGCCCGCGCGGGCCCTGCCGCTCGCGCTGCTTGACCACGGCGCGGGCCTGCGCCAGTTCGCCCTGCAGCTTTCGGTAGTTGGCCAGCGCGCCGGGGTCGAGCTCGTCGGCCTCCAGCGCGGACTGCACGGCGCAGCCGGGTTCGCGCTCATGCTGGCAGTCGCGGAAGCGGCACTGGGCAGCCAGTTCCTCGATGCGGTCGAAGCCGCTGCGGTCGAGCGTCTCCTCGCCGGTGAGCTTCAGCTCGCGCATGCCGGGGGTGTCGATCAGGCAGCCGCCCGAGGGCAGGCGCAGCAGGGCGCGGTGGGTGGTGGTGTGGCGGCCGCGGCTGTCGTTGGCGCGCACGGTGTTGGTCTTCTGCCGCTCGATGCCGAGCAGGGCATTGGTCAGAGTCGACTTGCCGGCACCGCTGGAACCCACCAGCACCGCCGTGATCCCCGGCCCCAGCAGCGGATGCAGCACGCTGACCGACTCCAGTGAGCGCGCATTCAGCGCAACGATGCGTGCGCCGGCCTCTTCCAGCGACTGCAGCACCTCGACCGCCATGTCGATGTCGGCGCGGCCCAGCTGGTCGGCCTTGGTCAGCACGAACACGGCTTCGGCGCCGGAGCCACGCACCAGCACCAGATAGCGCTCAAGGCGGCGCGGGTTGAAGTCGCCGTCGAGCCCGCAGACCACCAGCACGCGGTCGATGTTGGCGGCGATCAGCTGCTGCTTGTAATGCTCACCCGCGGCCGCACGCTTCAGCAGGCCGAAGCGCGGCAGCCAGTCGAGGATCAGGTCTTCGTCGTCCTTCAGCCGCACCCAGTCGCCGACCGCAGCGCGCTGCTCGGGCGGGAAGCTCTTGCGCGTCCACGGCGCCGGCGCCTGCACCGGGAACTCGCGCTCGCCGTCGTCGACGATGTAGCCGGAGCGGTGCTGCTCGGTGACCCGCGCCAGGCGACCCTCGTTCGCTTCGGCATAGGCCGTGGCCGCTGGCGCGTCGTCGCGCCAGCCCATGCTGCGCAGACGCGCCAGTTGCTCGGGGGGGATGTGCATGGCGCGGATTGTACGCAGGCCCTTGGGGCCGGGAATCGGCTCACGGGAATCGGGAATCGGAGCAGCACGCGGCCTGCGACAACCGGTCGAGCAGCCGGAGCTGCCATCGCCGCCCTACCCCTCACCCCGGATTGATCCGCCCTGCCCCACTCTGCGCGCTCATTCCGCGGGAGACGCCTCATGGCATTCGCACGCATCGTGCTGTGGCTGTCGGGCCTCGGCTTCATCGCCTTCGGTGCGGCCTTCATGTTCGACCCGCTGGGCACGCTGGCGGCCACCGGCATCATGCTCAGCGGCGATCTTGCCGCGGCCGAGCTGCGCGCCTTCTACGGCGGCTTCGAATTGGGCGTGGGCGCGCTGATCCTGGCCTCGGACCTCGCCGCCCGGCACCGCCCCTACGGCCTGCTGCTGGCCTTCGGTGCCTACGGCGGCATCGCGATCGGTCGCGTGATCGGCATGGTCGCTGGAAGCGTAGCAACGCCCTTTCTGTGGTTCGCGCTGGCGGTCGAGGCGGTGCTGGCGGTGCTGGCGCTGGTCGCGTTGATGCGGCTGCGTGGGCGACGCGACTGAGTCTGCGGCGGGCGCGCGCAGCGCCCTCGGCGGTACGCCCTTGGTCGGCCCTGGGGCTTGGCGCCGAACTAACGTGCGGCGTGCCAGTCTTTGCAGCTCCCCCAGCCACGGATGCGCGCACATGGAACACCGTCGCCTCGGCCATTCCGGCCTGAAAGTCCCCGTCCTGAGCCTCGGCACCGGCACCTTCGGTGGCGTCGGTGAATTCTTCGGCCGCTGGGGCGCCACCGATGTCGCCGATGCGCGGCGCCTGCTCGACATCTGCTTCGAGCACGGGCTCAACTTCTTCGACACCGCCGACATCTATTCCGCCGGCGCCTCCGAGGAGATCCTCGGCGAGGCGCTGAAAAGCCGCCGCAACGAGGCCCTGATCGCCACCAAGGCGACCTTCACCACTGGCACCTCGCCGAACGACAAGGGCAGCTCGCGGCATCACCTGGTGCGCGCCTGCGAGGCCAGCCTGCGGCGCCTGCAGACCGAGCACATCGATCTGTACTTCATGCACGGCTTCGACGCGCTGACGCCTGTCGAGGAAACCCTGCGCGCGCTGGACGACCTGACCCGCGCCGGCAAGATCCGCTACATCGGCTGCAGCAACTTCTCGGGCTGGCAGGTCATGAAGGCGCTGGCGACCTCCGAGCGCTACGGCCTCAATCGCTACGTCTGCTACCAGGGCTACTACTCGCTGATCGGCCGCGACTACGAGTGGGAGCTGATGCCGCTGTCGGTCGATCAGGGCCTGGGCACGATGGTCTGGAGCCCGCTGGGCTGGGGCCGCCTGACCGGCAAGATCCGCCACGGCGTGAAGCCCAGCGAAGGCCGCATCGCCGCCGGCGGCGATGTCGGTGGGCCGCCGGTCGAGGATGAGTTCCTGTATCGCGTCGTCGACGCGCTCGACGAGGTCGCCGCCGAAACCGGCAAGAGCGTCCCGCAAGTCGCGCTGAACTGGCTGCTGCAGCGGCCGGGCGTGGTGAACCTGGTGATCGGCGCGCGCAATGAAACGCAGCTGCGGCAGAACCTCGGCGCGGTCGGCTGGTCGCTGTCGCCGGAGCAGGTCGCGAAGCTGGATGCCGCGAGCCAGCGCACGCCGATCTATCCGTACTGGCACCAGAAGGGCTTCGACGAGCGCAATCCCAAGCCGACGAAGTGGTGACGGAAGCGCCGCTGCAGTTGGTGGCCCTTGCCAGCCGCTGTCATTGACGAAGGCAAGCCTGACATCGACCGAGGCAAGGTGACGGCGGATGCGCTGCGCGTATCCGCCCTACGACCGCGAGTGACGCCACGCGATAAACGCAGCCGCAGGGCGGTGTGCGGCGTAGGGTACATAAGCGCAGCGCATGTACCGCGACCTCGCGAGGGCATCGGCTCGTGCCGCGAGGCCGCCCATCGGCTCGTTTCGCCAGCCCCAGCGAATCGGATCTCCGTGAGACAAGCCGGCGGCAGGTGCATCGTGAGGCAAGCCGACGGCGGATGCGCTGCGCTTATCCGCCCTACGACCGCGAGTGACGCCACGCGATAAGCGCAGCCGCAGGGCGGTGTGCGGCGTAGGGTACATAAGCGCAGCGCATGTACCGGGACCTCGCGACTGGCCAGCCCCAGCGGACCTCACACCTGCCTCGGCGCATGCGACAGTCCTCGCGAGGGCATCGGCCCATTGGGCAGACGCACGGGCAGGGGCCTGCTCAACTCACCTTCGCCAGCATCCGCTCGCTGCGCAGCAGGCGCGCCCAAGCGCGGCCGGATTCGACCCAGACCATGTAGGCAGCCTCCAGCAGCAGGCGGCCGCGTTCGCGCCAACTCGGCGCCCACTGCTCTTCGGCCGCGCAGACACGGTGCTCGATGCCCAGCCACTGTGCGAACAGGCTGCAGCGCGCGAGGTGGTAGCGGCTGGACAGCAGCAGGACGTCACCCTCGCCCTCGCGCAGCAGCGAGCGCGCGTGACGCAGGTTCTCAAGGGTGTCGCGCGACTGGTCCTCAAGGGTGATGCGCGCCGCCTCGCTCAGTCCGGCGGCGCGCAGCTCGCGTTCGGCGACCTCGGCCTCGGTGGGATGTGGGCCGCCGCCGAGCAGCAGCAGCTCCAGCTGCGGATGGCGTCCGGCCAGGGCCAGCGCGCGCTGGATGCGCTGCTGGAAGTCGCGATCAGGCTCGCCGTCCTCGCAGCGCTTGCCGAAGAGCAGCAGGCGCGCGCGGCGCTGCGGATCGAGATCGGGCCAGGCCGGTGCGCGGCGTGCGAGATTCCAGACCCGGATTGCGTAGTAGACGTAGACCAGCCCGCCGCTGAGCATCAGTAGCAGCAGCGCGACCCCCAGGCCCTGCAGGGCATCAGTGTCGCGCAGGAGGCGCAGGCGGTGGGCGTGACGGGCGGACACTTGAGAACCGGGATTGGGGATTGGGGATTCGTGAAAGCGCGGAAGCGTCGTGGCTCGGCGAGCACGCAGCCGCATTGTCCTTGCTCGGGGCACGCGGAGCGAGCACGCAGTGATGCTCGAGCACAGTACCTCGTGGCCCTGTGGCGAGCGGCTTTGGCAGGCTGTCTCTGCCGTGAGCGCCGGTCTGGGGTATTGCGTGGCGAAGGCCTTGGTCCGCCGGGGCCCCACCCTATGCGAGCTTCCGCAACGCATGGCGCTCGGGCCGGGAGGGGATTCGTGAAAGCGCGCGAGCCTCGTAGTCGGCGCGCGCGCCGCCGCGCATTGTCCTTGTTCGCAGCGCGTGGCGCGAGCGCACGGGGACGTTCCAGCACGGCACGTCGTGGCCTTGGGGCCGAGGGTCTCCGGCAGGCTGTCTCCGCTGTGCGGGGCAAGCTCTCAAGAAACAAAGCGCTCGCGCCTACACCTGTTGTCGTCGCCCCCGCGCAGAGCCTGTCCTCGCGAAGGCGGGGACGGGGGCCCCGGAAAGCCCACCCCAGTCGCATGAGTCCTGGATCCCCGCATGCGCGGGGATGACGAACCCACGTTTCTTCGAGCACACCTGCACGGCGACGCCGCGCTGGCAAGCTCCAGGATGGCGGGGCCAAGGCCTGTTTCTGCGCGGATGTGAAGACCGTCGGCCAGCCGCAACCCCCACGGAGCCTTCCAATGCTCGGTAACGGTCGCCCTGCCGCAACCTGCTCTGACGAATCCCGAATCCCGAGTCCCCGATCCCGGCTCTCTATACTTCGCCCATTCGAAGAGGACACCCTGAGCTGATGTCTGCTGCAGCCATGCCGCCGCTGGCGATTACCGCCCGCACCCTGACCACCGCCTGCGGCGCGGGACTGGACTCGATGCGCGAGGCGCTGGCGGCACGCCGCAGCGGGCTGCGCCGCAATGACTTCTCCGCGCATCCGCTGGAGACCTGGATCGGCCGCGTCGACGGGCTGGAGGACCTGCAGCTGCCCGCCGACCTGATGGGCTGGGACTGCCGCAACAACCGCCTGGCCTGGTTCGCCCTGCAGCAGGACGGCGTGGCGGCGCGGGTCGAGGCCCTGCGCGAGCGCTACGGGGCCGCGCGCGTGGCGATCATCATCGGCACCAGCACGTCCAGCATCGGCGCTTCGGAAGAGGCCTACACGCGGCTCGACGGCGACCGCTTCCCGGCCGATCTGCACCGTCCGATCATCCATACGCCGCATTCGCTGGGCAGCTTCCTCGCCGCCGCCACCGGCCTGCGCGGGCCCTGCGTGACCGTGGCCACGGCGTGTTCGTCCAGCGCGAAAGTGTTCGCCCAGGCCGCGCGGCTGATCCAGGCCGGCGTGGTCGATGCGGCCCTGGTGGGCGGCGTCGACACCCTCTGCGGCAGCGTGCTGTTCGGCTTCAATGCGCTGGGTCTGGTGTCCACCGCGCAGTGCCGGCCCTTCGATGTGGCGCGCAACGGCCTGTCGCTGGGCGAGGCCGGCGGCTATGCGATCCTCGAACGCGAGGGCGCGGGCCCGCGCCTGCTGGGCTACGGCGAGTCCTCGGACGCCCACCACATGAGCAGCCCGCATCCCGAGGGCCTCGGCGCGCGGCTGTGCATGCAGGCGGCGATCGCGCGTGCGGGGCTCGCGCCTGCCGACATCGACTACCTCAACCTGCACGGCACCGCCACGCCGAAGAACGACGAGATCGAGGCCGGCGCGGTGGCGCGCCTGTTCGGCGAGTGCCTGCGCGCGAGCTCGACCAAGGCCTACACCGGCCACACCCTGGGTGCTGCCGGCATCGTCGAAAGCCTGATCGCGATCGAAGCCATCGAGTCGGGCCTGATGCCCGGCACGCTCAACTGCGACGACCCCGACCCCGCCTGCGGCCCGCAGATCCTGCGCGAGAACACGCGCGGCGAGGTGCGTTACGCGATGAACAACTCCTTCGGCTTCGGCGGCAACAACTGCTCGCTGGTGTTCGGCGCGGAGGCACGCGCATGAGCGGCCTGCCGGAGCTGAAAGTGCTGGGCATCGGCGCCTTCGCCGACGGCCTGCCCGACTGGGCTGCGATGGCCGCGTTCGCGCGCGGCGAAGCAGGGCTCGTCGAAGGCGCGCCGAAGAAGCCCGCGCCCTCGATGCTGCCGGCCAACGAGCGCCGCCGCGCGCCGGACTCGGTGCTGCTGGCCCTTCTGGTCGCGGAAGCTGCGTGTGCAAACGCCGGCGCCGATCCGGCCGCCCTGCCCTCGGTGTTCACCTCCACCCACGGCGATCTGGCGATCACCGACTACATGTGCGCGACGCTGGCGACGGCCCCCACCGAAGTCTCGCCGACCAGGTTCCACAACTCGGTGCACAACGCCGCGGCTGGCTATTGGACCATCGGCGTCGGCTGCCATGCGCCGGCCACCGCGATCTCGGCCTTCGACGCCAGCTTCGCCCAGGGCCTGATCGAAGCCGCGCTGCAGATCGCCATCGATGGCGGCCCGCTGCTGCTGGTGGCCTACGACAGCCCGGCCGGCGGCCCGCTGCAGCACACATCGAAGAGCGAGGGCCTGTTCGGCTTCGCCCTGGTGCTGGACCGCGCCGATGGCAGCGGGCTGAGCCTGGTGCCGCGGATCGAGGCCGGCGTTTGCGCCGAAGCCGCCGGCCCGCTGATCGAAGCGACCGCGCGCAATGCCATGGCCCCGGCCGCGCGTCTGGCCCAGGCGCTGGCCCGTGGCGAAGACATCTGCGAGCTGCCCGCAGGCATGGACAGCCGCCTCGTGCTGGAGCTGCGTCATGGCTGAGCTCGCCCGCACCGCGGTGATCATTCCCGCCCTGAACGAAGCCCTGCGCATCCGCGAGGTGGTCGAAGGCGCGCTGGCCTGCACGCCGCACGTGATCGTGATCGACGACGGCTCCACCGACGGCACCGTAGCTGCAATCGCCGATCTGCCGATCACCCTGATCCAGCACGCCACCCGCCGCGGCAAGGGCGAGGGCCTGCGCAGCGGCTTCCGCGCGGCACTCGCGCTCGACATCGACGGCGTGGTCAGCATGGACGGCGACGGCCAGCACCTGGCCTCGGACGTGCCGCGCCTCGTGGCCGCGGCGGACAGGTTCCCCAACGACATCATCATCGGCGCGCGCCTGAAGAAGCGCGCCCAGCAGCCGATCCACCGCCGGCTCGCCAACGAGTTCGGCGACTGGGGCATCGCCTGGGCCACCGGCTATCGCATCGCCGACACCCAGAGCGGCCAGCGCTACTACCCGCGCGCAGTCTGCGAAATCGCCGACGTCGCCGGCGAGGGCTTCGTGTTCGAGGCCGACATCCTCATCCAGGCCGCACGCCGGCTGGGCATGGGCTGCGTGTCGGTGCCGATCGAATCGCGCTATGCCGGCGACGGCCTGGCCGGGCAGTTCCGCCGCAGCCACTTCCGCCCGCTCACCGACCTCTACCGCATCACCTCGCACGTGGTCGGCCGGGTCTGGACCTATGGCCGCGTGATCCCGCGCTACATCGAGGCGCGGCGCTCGCGCCCACGCATTTTTGACCCGGGCCCGGCGACTCTGCCGGAGCCCGTTACGCCTGTACTCGAGGGCCGCACCGCATGACTACCGCGACCGACCTGACTCCCGTCGACGTGCTGATCCTGGGCGGCGGCCTCGCCGGCCTCACGCTCGCCCTGCAGCTGAAGCAGCGCGATGCCGATACGCGCATCCGCGTGATCGAGCGGCGCGCGCATCCGGTGCCCGAGGCCGCCTTCAAGATCGGCGAGAGCACGGTCGAGATCGCCGCCAACTACTTTGGCGACGTGCTCGGCCTGCGCGAGCATCTCGATCAGGAACACATCGTCAAGTTCGGCTTCCGCTTCTTCTTCTCGGAAGGCCACTCGGCGCCGGACCGCTGCGCCGAACTCGGCGCCAGCCAGTCCCTGCCGACCGGCGCCTGGCAGATCGACCGCGGCCGCTTCGAGAACTTCCTCGCCGAGCGCGCGCAGTCGCTGGGCATCGAGTTCATCGACGGTGCTGTGGTCAAGCAGATCGAGCTCAGCGAGGACGACAGCGCGCACCGCGTCGAATGGGAGCGCGCTGGCGAGCGCAGCACAGCGCAGGCGCGCTGGGTGGTGGATGCCAGCGGCCGCGCCGGGCTGATCAAGCGCAAGCTGGGCTTGGCCGAGGACAACGGCCACAAGGCCAATGCCGTGTGGTTCCGCGTCAAGGGCATGATCGATCCGCACGACTGGTCGGCCAATGCCGACTGGCTCGGCCGCTGCACGCCGCCCGAGCGCTGGCGCAGCACCAACCATCTGGTCGGCCCCGGCTACTGGGTCTGGCTGATCCCGCTGTCCTCGGGCTCGCATTCGGTGGGCATCGTCTGCGATGCCGAGATGCACCCGCTGGAGACGATGAACAGTTTCGAGAAGGCCATGGACTGGCTGGCCCAGCACCAGCCCCGCGTGCACCAGGCCATCGAGCCGATGCGTAACGAACTGCAGGACTTCGCCTTCTTCCGCAATTTCAGCTACGGCTGCAAGCAGGTGTTCAGCGCGAAGCGCTGGGCGCTGACCGGCGAGGCCGGTGTGTTTCTCGACCCGTTCTACTCGCCCGGCAGCGACTTCATCGCGATCAGCAACACCTACATCAGCCGGCTGATCGAGAAGGACCGCGCGGGCGAAGCCTGGCAGCCCTATGCCGGCGTCTATGAGCAGCTCTACTTCAGCTTCTACGAAAGCACCATGGCCATGTACCGCGGCCAGTACGGCCTGTTCGGCGACGCCCAGCTGATGCCGCTCAAGGTGCTGTGGGACTACAGCTACTACTGGGGCGTGCTGGCCGCCTTGTTCTTCGGCCATCGCATCGACGACCTCAGCACCCTGTCGCGACTCAAGCCCGAACTGGCCGAAGCCAAGGCCTTGAACTTCGCGATGCAGGACCTGCTGCAGCGCTGGTGCGCGGCGAACGCGCGCCCGCACGCGGCGGTGGATTCGTCGGCCTTCCTGGACCAGGCGCGCTTGGGCTGGTTCGCGGAGTTGAACCGCGCCCTGCGCGATGATCTGGACGATGCGGCCTTCAAGGCGCGGATGCGCTCGAACCTCGTCTGCCTGCGGCAACTGGCGCGCGAATTGATGACGCTGGCGCGCGAAACCCATCCCGCGCTCGATGTGTCGGCGCTGGGCGCCCTGCTGGCCAAGGCGCCGGTGGCGGACAAGGCGGAGCCGCTGCTGACGGCGGAGTGGAAAGGGGCGGCATAGGGCGAGGCATTGCCCTCTGGCGTTGGGCTAGGCGCCGGGTTGAGCCCCTCTCCCACCGGGGGAGGGGTTGGGGAGGGGGCCGGGCGGAGCGAGTGCTCCAACCATCCCGCGCATCAAGCCTCGGCTCTTTGCTCTGAGCGGCTCGAAGCGGAAGAGCCAGAGCTTTCGGACAGCCCTGCGGGCTGCCCGAGTCACTTTCTCTTGCGTGGCCAAGAGAAAGTAACCAAAGAGAAGGCCACCCCTAGTCCGCGCCCTACGCGCATCCCTGCGCTGCGGGTTCGCGTGAGTCGGTCGGGGTTTTCGGACAGGCCATCCCTGGCCTGTCGAAAGCCGCGCCGGCATCCGTGCCGGCGCCCCTGCGGGCGGATCGACCGCCTCCCGCCGCTCCCCAGGGGCCCCGTGGAACAGCGCGGGCTCCTGCCCGCAAGAGCGCAAGCCAAAGCCAAAGCCAAGGCCAAAGCAGATTCCGAATGCGTTGTCGACGCCACCCCCTGCGACGTCAGACCTTCAACGCAAGCGCACGCATTCAACCCGGTTGGTTGGCGCCGAGCCGAAGGCGAGGCCCAACGTCGCGCACTCGAATCTCGTGACAGGCATTGAGGCTGCGACGTTGGGCCTCGCTGCGCTCTGCACCAACCTACGAAGTGCGCTTCGCCTTCGATTCGGCAAGGCGCCGATTGCGCTCGGCGCGTGCGAAGACTTCATGTTCGGCAGGAACTCTCGCGTACCAGCTCACCGCTGCTTCAAAACGCTGCTGGTCAAACAGCGCGTTGCCAATGTTGAAGTACAGGGCAGGATGGTCTTCCTCGCGCGCCATCGACAGCGCCTTCAGATAGGCGGCCTCGGCCCGAGTCGGGCGATTCAGCGCATCAAGACAGCTACCGATCGCGAACCAGCAGTCGCTATCGAGGGGATCCGCCCGCGCTGCTCGCTTGAACAGACGCAAGGCTTCGCGATACCGGCCCTTGCGAAAGCACGCGTCCGCCTCCGAATACAGCGCGATGTTCAGATCGAAGTCCACGGAGTCCGCCCTGCGCACGTTTTTCGTCCCCTCAGTCGCCGACATTCGCCCTGTCGCAGCACTCCAGGTCACCGGTGCAGGCCTCAAGCCCCCAACTACACACCGCCTGCGTTACCGATCACCCCATCCCCCCATTCACCCCGATCACCTGCCCGTTCACATAGGACGCGCCCTCCGACGCAAGGAAGGCCACCAGCGCTGCGACTTCCTCGGGTCGACCCGCGCGGCCCGCCGGAACGGTCGCCTTGATCATCTCGGGTGGGAACGCATCGGCCGCCATGCGCCCGGCGATCACCCCCGGCGCGACCACGTTGGCGGTGATCCCGCGGCTGGCCATCTCGCGCGCCAGCGACAGGGTGGCGCCGTGCAGTCCGGCCTTGGCGGCGGCGTAGTTGGTCTGGCCACGGTTGCCGAGCACGGCGGCCACCGAGGAAATGCTGATCACGCGGCCCCAGCGCGTGCGCGCCATCGGCAGCAGCAGCGGCTGGGTGACGTGGAAGAAGCCGTGCAGGCTGACGTCAATGACGCGCTTCCACTGCGCCTCGCTCATGCCGGCCATCGGCGCGTCGTCGTGGATGCCGGCATTGTTGACGACGATCTGGATCGGGCCGGCTTCGAGCATCTTCGCGGTGGCCTGGGCACAGGCCTCGGCATCGGCGACATCGAAGGCGATGGCCTCGGCGGAACGCCCCGCCGCAAGCAGTTCATCGACCAGCGCCTGCGCGCGATCGACGCCGCTGTTGGCGTGGACGTAGACGTGGTGGCCGGCCTCGGCGAGCGATCGGCAGATGGCGCTGCCGAGATCGCCGCTGCCGCCGGTGACGAGGGCGCGTTTAGGGAGGGTGGTCATGGGTGAGCGCGGGGATTGGGGATTGGGGATTGGGGATTGGGCACTCGGCAGCTGAGGGCCGGGCGACGGAAGCGAAGGTTCGAGCCCCTCTCCCCTTGTGGGAGAGGGGTTGGGGAGAGGGGACGAAATCTTGCGGCACGCGGCCTCCTCTGCCCATTCGCCTTCGCTTCGCGAAGGCTCTGGCGTCGGGCGATCACACGGGGAGAGGCAGTGCAGCAGGGGAGGCAACCCTAGCGCACTTGGGCTTGGAGCGAGACAAGGCAGCCGAAGCTTTCCGCTCCGGCTTCTCGCTCCGGCTTCTCGCTCCGGCTTCTCGCTGCGGCTTCTCGCTGCGGCTTCTCGCTCCGGCTTTGCGCCTCGGCTTTGGCTCTGCGCTTTTGCGGGCAGGAGCCCGCGCTCTTCCACGGGGCCCCTGGGGAGCGGCGGGAGTTCGTGGATCAGCCCGCAGGGGCGGCCGCAGGGATGCGGCCGATGTTCGTGACAGGCCAGGGACGGCCTGTCCACGAACACCCACGGACTCTCGCGAACCCTTCGCGCACGGATGCGCGAAGGGCGCGGACGAGGGGTGGCCTTTCTTTGGCCTACCTTTCTTTGGCCACGCAAAGAAAGGTAGGTCGGGCAGCCCGAAGGGCTGACCGAAAGCTCTTGCTCTTTGCTTCGAGCGGCGAAGCGGCGAAACAGGACAGGGGCGAGCATTGGGCTCATGGTGGGCCAGGGCCCACCCTATGACAGCACCGAGGTCGGGCAGCCCAAAGGGCTGACCGAAAGCTCCTGCTCTTCGCTTCGAGCGCCGAAGCAATGCAACGCGACCGGGGCGAGCGTGGAGCTCATGGCGGGCCAGGGCCCACCCTATGGATCCCGCCGCAGCACCGCCGCGCGCCCGGTGGCCAGCACCTCACCCGAATGCTCGATGCGGAAGCCGCACTGCCAGCCCGCCCCGCTGTCGGACACGTCGACCGCGAACACGTCGAGCGGGCCGGGCAACTCGTCGATGAACTCGCGTGCGAGCTCGACCCCACGCAGCGACACCAGCAGGCCGGGCGGCGCCACACGGCCTTCGCGGGCGGCCAGCAGGCCGCCGTGCACGGCCATGGCCTGGGCGCCGTACTCGCAGAGGTGCAGGGTCGACAGGCGTCCCTCGCGTCGCAACGGGTGCGCGGGGTCGCGGTGGGCATCGCTCTGCGCGTGCAGACCGCTGTCGTCGAACGCCAGCACGCGTTCGAGCAGGCACATGCTGCCGGCATGCGGAATCAGCTGTTCGATCTCGGCGCGGGAGCCGGGCAGTTTCATCGGATGTCCTCGGGATCAGCTGGATGGCTGCCGGCCAGCAGCAGGGCCAGGGCGAAGTGCACGGCGACACCCAGCGCCACGGTGCCGCCGAGCGCGTTCAACACCGGAATGCTGGAGAACGACAGCAGCCCGAACACCAGTCCGGTCGAGGCCACGCAGACCAGCAGCGCATGCAGGGTGCGGCGCTGCTCCGCCGCGGCGCCGGCATCGGCGGCACCAGCGCTGCGCTCAAAGAACAGGGCGTAGTCGAGGCCCAGACCTGCAGCCAGCACCAACGCGATCAGATGGAACAAGGTCAGGGCCACGCCGAAGCCGTGCAGCAGGGCCAGCACGACGAGGCTGGAGAGGGCCACCGGCAGCAGCACGCGCAGGCCACGTGCGAAGGCGCCAGCACGCGTGGCCCGCAAGGGCGCGCCAGCCAGGCCGATGTCATCGGCGATGCCGTCGTGGCTGCCGCTGTGCCTGTTGCTGCTGCCGCCTGCCGGCGACAGGCGCAGCGCCGCGAACACCAGGGCCGCGAGCAGCAATGCGCCCACCGCCATCGCCAGCAGCACCTGCGCGCGCCAGCTCGCGGCCAGCGAATCTGCGGTCGCCTTCAAGTCGATCAGATCGAGATCAGGATGGGCGGCAGCGAAGGTGCGCACGGCCTCGACATCGCGCAGATCGGAGAGCTGCACCAGCGCCACCGTCTCCGCGCCATCGCGGATCAGCAGGCCGGCAAGGCGCAGCTCCAGCGGCGTGTCGATCAGGGCCTCCGACGTGAGCGGCGGCAGGCCGCGCGCGCGCTCGATCGCGGCCACGAAACCCTCGAAGGCATCGGGCCGGAAGGCCAGACCCTGCTGCGCTTGCGCCAGCGCTGCGCGCAGCGTTTCAGGCGAGGGCAGCGCCGACTGACGCGCGCGCTGCACCTCAGCGGGCGGCAGGTAGCGCGCTGCCAGCTCAAAGTGGCCCAGCGCGCCGGCTTCGACCAGGCCCTGCAGGCCGGGCATCAGCTCGCCGCTGCGGGCGAGCGCGGCCTCTTCGCTGTCGGCGCGCAGGGCCAGCAGCCAGCGCACGTCCGGCGCATTCAGGGCCTGCCGCAGCTCGCGATCGCGCTGCAGCAGTTCGACGGGCACCGGCGTGAGTGCGGCGAGACTGTCCTGCCACCACGGGCCGCCGCGCAGCAGGGCGAGCCCCGCGATTGCGGCGATCAGCAGCGCCAGCCAGCGCAGGCGATGCACGCGCATCAGCACGCGCTGCATCGCTTGCACGAACGCCCCCTCGCCCACCTCGCGCCGCGGCTCAGCAAGCACACCAGGCAGCAGAAAGCGGGTGGCCAGCGCGGCGCTGATCAGGCCGACCACGGTCAGCACCGCCAGCTGGCGCAGGCCGTCGACGCCGGCGAAGAAGAACACCAGATAGGCCAGCGCACTGGAGAACGCGCCGGTGGCGAGCGTCGGCCAGATCGCCCGCGCACTGTGCATGGCGGGCTCGCCCTTGCGTCGATGGCTGAACAGATGAACGGGGTAGTCCTGGGCCACGCCGAGCAGGGTCAGGCCGAAGGCGAGCGTGATGCCGTGGACTTCGCCGAACAGCCATGCCGTCGCCGACAGACCCAGCACTGCGCCGGTGGCCAAGGGCAGCGCGCCGAGCAGGGGCAGGGCGAGACTGCGGTAGGCAAAGGTCATCATCAGCAGCAGGCCGGCGATGCCGAAGCCGCCGAGCGTCGAGGCCTCCCCGCGGGTTTGCGCGGCCATCTTCTCGGCGAAGGCGCCGGGACCGCTGATTTCGATCGCGCCAGCCGCAGCCTCGCCCTCATCAGCCAGCACCTGCGCATGCGCGGCGCGCAGCGCGGCCAGCGCGCGGGTCTGGCCATCCGGGTCGAAGCCGGGCGCGGCGGTCTCGACCAGCAGCAGGGCTTCGCCGCGGGCCTCGCCGAACCACACGCCATCCAGGCGCTCGGGCTCGATCGCCGGCGTCCAGGCTTCTAGCACGCGCAGGGTTTCCAGCGTGGGGTCGACGCGCAGCAGGGGCGCGATCAGCGCCGCTGCAGGTGAGGCCAGATCCTGCTGGCGCTGCTTCAGGGCCTCCGCCAGTGCAGACGCCTCGAACGCGCCGGGCTGCACGCCGGGCGAGAGCAGGTAGCGATAATCGGCCAGGGTGTCGGGAATCGACTCCAGGCCTTCCTCGCCGTTGCCGACCCAGACGAATTCGGCGCTCTCATCAAGCCGCTCGCGCAGCGCGCGCGATCGTTCGACCAAGACCTCGGGCTCCGCGCCCGACAGCGCCACCAGCAGCAGACGCGCGCCCGGGCCCTCACCCAGCTGTTCCAGCAGCAGGCGCTGCTCGGCGGTGCGCGCCGCCGGCATGAACAGGCGCAGGTCGCCGCTCAGCTTGAGTTCGCCGAGCGCGAGCACGGCGATCAGCGCGAGCGCGCCCAACCAGAGCGCGATCTGCAGCAGGCGCGTGCCGACGCCCGGCGTACTCATTGCGCCGACGTACCGCAGAGCGCGTCGCGCGTGGGCTCATCAGCGGCCGCGCGCGCGGATTCCGCCCAGGGCCCCAGCCACATGCGGCTGCGTTCGTCCTCGGCCAGATCCAGATCGAAGCAGCGCCACTCGCCGGCCACGCCATGCAGGCGCATGCCGCGCACCTTGCGGGCGACGCGGGCGTCGGTGGGCTTGAGGTCCAGCGTCCAGCCCGCGCCGGAAGGCGCGAGATGGATCGTGAAGTGCCGCTCCAGCAGACCGCGGTCGCCGCCCAGCAGCGCGCGCAGGCTGGCCGCCAGCGCAGCGAGCTCAGGCGCGCGCTTCAGCGAGAAGCGCCGCGTGCCCTGCCCTTCGCGCTGCACCTCGACGCGCTCGCCAGCGATGCGCAGGCGCTCGGGCTGGGCGCCTTCAACGGTCTTGACCAGCTCATCGGCATTCGGCTGCGACAGCTCGCCGCCGAACAGCAGGGGCTGCATCAGCAGCGGCGAGTCGCGGCGCTCGAAGTAGGCCGTGCGCGCCGGCGCGGGCTGGGCGAAACCGGCCAGCAGAGCGTCAAGCTCAGGGACTTCCGCCCCTGCCGTCAGGCTGGCCAGCAGCAGCAGCGTCGCGGCGATGCGGATGCGCGGGGTCATCGCTTCTCCAGAAGTCGTAGAAGTTGAACCAGTTGTAGGGGGCCAGCCGCACGAAGTGCTCCAGCCGGCGCACGTAGCGCTCCTGCAGGGCGTACAGCTTCTGCGCGCGCTCGCGCCGCGGCAGCTCGATGCCGGGGTCGAACAGCTCGAAATGCAAGGCGTACTTGCGGCCGCCCAGGTACAGGCCGAAGCAGATCAGCACCGGTACCTTCAGCGCCGCAGCGATCAGGAAATGCGCGCTGGGAAACGGCGCGGGGCTGCCAAGAAAGTCGATCCACTGCACGGGCTCGGCGCCCCTCGCGCGATCCACCAGCAGGCTGACCAGGGCGCCCTGCTCGGTGGCATCACGAATCGCCAGCGTGATCGCGGTGCCGTCCTGCGCGGCATCGATCACGGTCTCGGCGATGTCCGGGCAGAGCGCTTCCAGCAGCTGGGTGACGGTGGCGTTCTGGCCGCGGTCCATCACCACTCGCACGGTCACATCCGGCCGCTCGCGCGACAGCACGCGCAGGGCCTCGAAGCTGCCGTGGTGCGAGCCGAACAGCAGCACGCCGCGGCCGAGGTCGATCTGCTCGTGCAGCTCCTTCAAACCGGTGATCTGCAGATCGAAGCGGCGGAACTGGCCGGAGAGCATGAACACCCGGTCGAGAATGGTCGAGGCAAAGGCGTGCACGTGCTTCGCGCATTCCCACAGCGTGGCGGGGCGGCCGAGCACGCGTTCCAGATAGGCCCTGGATGCACGCCGCTCGGGCCCGCGCACGATCAGGAAGTACAGCGTGATCGGGATCAGCAGCGGCCGCGACAGCCAGCGCCCGCCGTAGCGGGCGATGCTGCGGATCAGCCAGATCGCGGAGCGCCCGCCGCCCTCGGGGCGCTGCTGCCATTCGGCTTGACCGGCGCGGCTCATGGCGAACCGGCGGACACGGGATCCGCAAACACCAGCTCGCCGCTGGCGATCACATCCTCGCCGCGCAGCACGCGGAAGCGCAGGCGCTCGGCGCGCGGCTCGAACTCGACCGTCGCGTCCTGCTCGGGCAGCAGCGGGGCGGCGAACTTCACCTGCGGCATGCGCAGCAGCGCGCGCTCGCCGAAGGTAGAACGCGCGAGTGCCAGCACTTCATCGAGCACGACCACGCCCGGCACCACCGGCTGGCCGGGGAAGTGGCCGGGCAGGCAGGGGTGATCGGCGGCGATGCGGAAGCCGCTCATCCCTTCGAGCCTGCGGCGGCATCGCTGCCGCGCCAGAAAGCCGGGCCGAGCCGGCCGATGCGTTTCAGGAAGCCGACGAAGCCACCGTAGTCGCTGTGCGGAAAGCGACGGCTGCGATAGAGGTACTCGCCGACGAAGACCACGGCCACGATCAGGTAGTTGAGCAGGTTGGCGAACAGCGACCAGACTTCAAGCGGCACGCTCAGCGGCGGGCTGAGGCCGAGCCCGAGCAGCAGGCCCTTGGGCTCGGCGAGCAGGGCCAGCGCGGCATTGATCGCAGCCAGCGTGAGCAGGATCGTGGCCCAGGCCCGCGTCCAGGTCCGCGCATAGGCCGGCACCTCGGGGTGATGCACCTCGCCGTGGTTCAGCGCGCGCACGATGCGCTCGATCAGCGGCATGCGCCCGGGCGCGAGGCTGCGCGCGAAGTACAGGCCGACCGCCAGGTTGAACAGCACCGGCGGCAACATCAGCGGCAGGTGTGCATGGCCGCTGGCATGCAGCAGCGTGAGCAGGGCCACGCCCGCCGCGAGCAGACCGAGCGCGAGCACGGGCTTGGCCCGCAGCGGCAGGCAGGAGAGGATCAGCAGGCAGGCCACGGCGGCGCTGGCGAGTTCGAGCGAGGCGGTCACCGCCGAGGCATGCGCCAGCACGGGAAAGGCCAGCGCCAGCGCGACCGGCAGCAGCCGGCTCACACCGTGCGGTGCTCTTGCACGTGGGCCGAGAGCGCCGCCAGCGAGCCGAAGATGCGGCGGTTGTCGGCGTTGTCCGAGCGCAGCTGAAAGCCGTACTTCTTGGAGATCGCCAGCGCCAGCTCCAGCGCGTCGATCGAGTCGAGGCCAAGGCCGTCGCCGAACAGCGGAGCGGCGGGATCGATCGATGCGGCCTCGACGTCTTCGAGGTTCAGGGCTTCGATCAGGAGTTCGGCGAGCTCGCGCTCGGCGGGCGACTGGTTCGACATGGGGCGTGGATCCTCGGGGCGTGCACTGTGCTGGCCCGTCTTTACGTAAACGAGGGGCAGCACGTCGCAGCCGGCCTCGAGCGGGCGCGGAGTGTATCATTCACGCCACTTTCGCCAGCCCTGCCGGCGCCCTTTACGCCCTCGATTCCTGCATGAGTTCCAGCGCCGCACGCGACCTCCCAGAGCACCTCGACGTCGCAGTGATCGGCGGTGGCCCCGCGGGCAGCACGGCGGCCACCCTGCTGGCGCGCGCCGGCTGGCGCGTGGGCCTGTTCGAGAAGGGGCGTCACCCGCGCTTCCACATCGGTGAAAGCCTGCTGCCGATGAACCTGCCGATCCTTGAACGCCTCGACGTGCTGGCCCAGGTCGAGGCCATCGGCGTACGCAAGCCGGCGGCCGATTTTCCGGCCGACGTCGGCGGCTACAGCAGCTTCGCCTTCTCGCGTGCGCTGGGCGCCGTGCCCGACCACGCCTTCCAGGTCCGCCGTGACCAGTTCGACGAGCTGCTGTTCGCCAACGCCGCGGCGGCTGGCGCCGAGGCGCACGAGGGCATCGAGGTGCTGGGCATCGAGCGGCTTGCGTCCGGGCGCTCGCGCCTGCGCCTGCGCATCGACGGCAGCGAGCGCAGCCTGGAGGCCCGCTATGTGGTCGATGCCTCGGGCCGTGACACCCTGCTCGGCCGCCAGTTCGATGTGAAGCGCGCCAATCCGCGCCACCGATCGGCGGCGGTCTATGCGCACTTCCGCGGCGTGGCGCGCCAGCCAGGCGAGGCTGCCGGCAACATCACCATCTATCGCCTGCCTTCCGGCTGGATGTGGATGATCCCGCTACCCGACGAAGTCATGAGCATCGGCGCGGTCTGCACGCCCGAGTATCTGAAGACCCGGCGCGGCCCGCTGGACCAGTTCCTGCTGGACACGATCCTGAAGCACCCCGACGCCGCGCGCCGCATGCAGGGCGCCGAACGCGTCTCCGAGCCTGAGGCCACCGGCAACTACAGCTATGCCTGCGGCCGCATCGCCGGCCCCGGCTGGGTGATGGCCGGGGATGCCTACGCCTTTGTCGACCCGATCTTCTCGTCGGGCGTGTTCCTCGCCATGCACGGCGGCGAGTGCGCGGCCGAACTGGTCGATGCCGTGCTGCGCGAGCCGGCCCGCGAGGCCGCGCTGCAGCAGGCCTACCGTGAACGCATCGACGGCGGCATCGGCGTGTTCAGCTGGTTCATCGAGCGCTTCACCACGCCGGTGATGCGCGAGCTGTTCCAGAACCCGCGCAATATCTGGCAGATCGAGCAGGCGGTGATCGCCATGCTCGCCGGCAATGTCTTCGACGACCGCGCCGTGCTGAGGCGCCTGCGCGCGTTCCGGGTGATCTACGCCGTCACCGCCCTGCTGCAGAAGCTGCGCGGCGAGCGGCGCGCGCCGGCCCTGCCCGCGTCGGCGCGAACGGAAGCCGCATGAGCGCGCAGCCGCGACTCGACCAGCCTGCCTTCGCGCTGACCCCGGGCTATGTGCGCTCGCGCGATCCACGCAGCCTGCTCGGCCCGCGCACGCTGGCGGTGTTCGGCTTCGGTGCGGCAGCGCCGACCCAGCTCGACGACCCGCGCTACCTGCGCGTGCCGCTACAGCCGCTGGAAGCCGAGGGCGCCGACACCTACGAGGTCTGGACCTGCAGCGAAGCGGTCGAGCCCTGGCGTGACGGGGCGATCGGCGGCGGCCGCAGCGCCTCGCTGTGCTTTGGCGCGCTGCAGCTCTCGGAAGATCCGTCTGGCCCGGCGGCCGCCGCCGAGCAGGCCTACCGGCTGCTGGCCGTGCATCGGCAGCGCGCTGCACATCCGCATCTGCTGCGCCTGTGGAACTACCTCGACGCCATCGTCGCGGGCGAGGGCGACGCGGAGCGCTACCGGCAGTTCTGCGTCGGTCGCGCCGAAGCGCTGGACATCCCCGATGCCGCGCTGCCGGCGGCCACCGCGATCGGCCACCGCGAGGGCACGCGACTGCTGCAGGTCTACTGGCTGGCCTCGACGCGCCCCGGCCTGCCGGTGGAGAACCCGCGCCAGGTGCCGGCCTACCGCTATCCGCGCAGCTACGGGCCGCGTTCGCCCAGCTTTGCACGGGCGATGCGCGCCGATCCGGCCGATGCCCTGCCCCTGCTGCTGTCCGGCACCGCCGCCGTGGTCGGCCACGCCAGCCTGCACCACGACTCGGTGGTCGCCCAGCTGCGCGAGACCTTCGACAACTTCGACAGCCTGCTGGGTGCGGCGCGCGCCGCCGACGCCCGGATCGTGCCCGCCTTCGGCGCGCACAGCCTGCTCAAGGTCTATCTGCGCGACGCCAGCGCACTGCCCGAACTGCAGGCCACGCTGACACGCCTGCTGCCTGCCGAAGTCCCGCGCCTGATCCTTGAAGGCGACATCTGCCGCCGCGAGCTGGCCGTGGAGATCGACGGCTTTCATGGGTGAAGCCGGGATTCGGGATTCGGGATTCGGGATCGGGTGCGGGTGCGGGTGCGGGTGCGGGTGCATAGGGTGGGCCCTGGCCCACCATGAGCGCCAACCTCGCCGCGGTCCCCATCGGACCACCGTCATCGTCATCGCCGTCGTCACCGCCCCGAGTGCAATGACCGGGGCGAGCAGCAAGGCCACGGTGGGCCAGGGCCCACCCTATTCGCATTCGCGCGCGATGCATCGCGGATCGGTGGCAGGTGACCAGTGAGGCGCGCAGCGGGTGGCTGCGCCACAAGCGCCTCCGACGGCCCCGGCCCTCGCGCATAGCGCTCGGGCGTTCGGCCGCGCGCGCGGCATGCCGCGCGAACGCGCCGCCTGCCTCCGGCCCCGGCCCTCGCGCACGGCGCTCGGGCGTTCGGCGGCGCGCGCGGCATGCCGCGCGAACGCGCCGCCTGCCTACGGCCCCGGCCCTCGCGCACGGCGCTCGGGCGTTCGGCGGCGCGCGCGGCATGCCGCGCGAACGCGCCGCCTCACCCCCAATCCCGAATCCCGAATCCCGGCTTTAAAGCGCCATCCGCGCCCTCAGCTGCTGGGCCGCGCGCCGGCTGACTTCGATCTCGGCACCGCTGGTGGTGCGTGCCACCAGCCCCTGGCCGACATCGGGCTCCAGGCTGCGGATGGCGTCGAGCCGCAGGATGCAGCTGCGGTTGACGCGGAAGAAATGCGCGGGGTCGAGGCGCTGCTCGATGCGGTTGAGCGAGCTCAGCACGAAGCTCTGGCCGTGCGCGCTGTACACGGCGGCGTGGTTGCCGACCGACTCGAAGCGCTCGATTTCCCGCAGCCGCACGATGCGCGCGCTCTCGCCGAACTTCAGCAGCAGGCCATGCTCCATCGGCAGCGTCGCCACCGTCGACTGTGCTTCCGGGGGGCGCAGGCGCGCGATGGTTTTCGCGAGGCGCTCGGGCTCCACCGGCTTGACCAGGTAGTCGAGCGCATTCAAGCCAAAGGCATCGATGGCGAAGCTGTCGAAGGCCGTGCAGAACACGAACTGGCAGCGGTCCTCGATGTGTTCGGCCAGCTGCAGACCGCTCATGCCGGGCATCTGGATGTCGAGAAAGGCGAGATCCGGCTGCAGCTGCTCCAGCGCCGCCAGCGCCTCCTGCGCATGCGTGGCCTCGCCGACGATCTCGATCTGCGGATGCACCGCCAACAGGCGGCGCAGTTCGGCGCGGGCAAGGCGCTCGTCATCGACCAGCAGGGTGCGGATGCGGGCACTCATGTCGACGTGCTCCAAGCGCACGCGTGCACGGAAGACCATTGCGTGGACCTTGGCCCACCGGAGCGAAGGCGTGTCGTGACGAACACGGCCAGCGTGTCCGAAACCCGAGCCTGCAACCCCATGCGACCTCCCCGCTCGCCGTGACATAGGGTGGGCCCTGGCCCACCGTAGCGCAGACCTGTCCCCACGAACCCGCATGGCGAGGCCAACATGCAGACCCGCGCCTTCATGCGCCCTCCCCATTCGAACGCCAGGGCAGGCACAGCCGCGCCCGGAACTGTGTGGTCAGCGCCTGCAGCTCCAGCCGCGCCGCATCGCCATAGCCGAGCTGCAGGCGCTCGCGCAGATTGGCCAATCCGGTGCGTGTCCCGTCCGGCTGAGCCTCGGGACACAGCGGGTTGACCACCTCCAGCCACCAGTGATCGGCCTGCGGACGCGCGCGGATCAGCAGCTCGCCGCCTTCCGGCCGCGGCGCGATGCCGTGCTTGATCGCGTTCTCGACCAGCAGCAGCAGGGCCAGCGAGGGCAGGCTGCGGCTCAGGCAGACCGGATCGAGATCGACGTTCACCCGCAGACGCTGTTCGAGCCGCGCCTGCTCGATGGCGAGGTAGCGCTGCGCCAGCCGCCATTCCTCCTCCAGCGTCTGCGTGCTGCGCTCGGCCTGCGAGAGGTGGAAGCGGAACAGCTCGGACAGCTGGGTCACCAGATCCGCCGCGCGCTGGGGGTCTTCGAAAATGGTGCCGCGGATGGTGTTGAAGGCGTTGAACAGGAAATGCGGATTGAGCTGGCGGGTGAGCTGGTCCAGCCGCGCCTGACGCACCTGCTGCTGCAGGCGGCGGCGCTGGCGGAAGGCGTGCCAGCCGAGGTAGAGCGCGGTCCACACACACAGGGTCGAGGCCAGGTTGGCAACGGCCAGCACGTAGAACTGCGCGCCCTCAATGCTGACGCCGAACTCCGCGCCCTCGGAATTGAAGCGCACCGAGGTGATGGTGCCGGCCTGCATCAATTTCAGAGAGTCGATGGCGAGCGTCGCGCCCAGCGACAGCAGGGCCAGCACGACGATCCACCCGAGCAGCGCAAGCCAAGCCGGCCAGCGCGGCACCTGGCCGAGAAAGAACAGGCGCAGCGCAGGGCGCAGCCCTGCATGCGTGATCAGGAAGAAGACCCAGGACTCCAGCGCCATGCGCGCGATCCAGGCCTGGCTGCTGGCGCCGCCGGATCCCACGATCTTCTGCAGCAGGGTGGCGCTGAGCAGGATCGAGCCGATGAACACCGCCGCCTGCAGCGCCCAGTAGGCCGGTGAGGCGATGAACAGCGTGCGCCGCCACGCGACCAGCAGCGACATCAGCGTCGATGGCGAATGTGATTCGGCGTCCATGCATTCCCTGTCAGTGCGCGGGTCCGCGCATCATCGCCCAGACACAATCGAAGATGCCGCCCGCGCGCGTCCCTGCGCGCGGTACGACGGGACGCGCGAACGCGCCCCGGGTCGAAGCGCATCCCGCGCTTCGCAGCCGCCGCATCGCGAGCGATGCGGCGGAATTCGAACGAACGACTGCCAAGTAGGTTGGGCCAAGCGCAGCGTGGCCCAACGCACGCAGCCTTGGATCTCGCGGTGGCGTTCGATGTCGCGACGTTGGGCCGCGCTGCGCTTGGCCCAACCTACAAAGTGCGTCTCCCCTCTCCTCCATTGAGGCAGGGGTTGGGGAGAGAGGAACGAAGCTCGCCGCGAGCATTCGCCCCCTCTCCCCCAGCCCACCTTCGCTTCGCTCGGGCTCCAGAGAGCGTCGGCTGCCACCGGCAGGCGACAAGCGCTCTGCTCCGCTTCCCACAAGGGGAGAGGGGGGCTTGGGAATCGGTCTGGACTGAACGCATTTCGGGCAGCGACACCAGATCTGGGATACGAGAAGAACAGACGATATCGAGCCCCTCTCCCCTGGTGGGAGAGGGGTTGGGGAGAGGGGGAGAAACCTTGCGGCGAGCGTGCGCCCCCTCTCCCCCTACCCCTCTCCCACGAGGGGAGAGGGGAGCTTGCACATCGCTCAGCACCGATGGCTCTCGCCAATCCCGATTCCCGAATCTCGATTCCCAATTCCCGGCTACTCATACCTCAACGCCTCGATCGGATTGAGCCGCGCCGCCTTCACCGCCGGCGCCAGCCCGAAGATCACGCCGATCGCCGTCGTAAAGCCCAGCGAGAGCAGTACCGCCCAGCCCGGCACCGAGGCGCCGCTGAGGCCGGGCACGCCCATGCCGATGACGAGCGCAAACGCCCAGCCCAGCGCCAGGCCAATCAGCCCGCCGAACAGGCTCAACACCAGGGCTTCGACCAGGAACTGCAGCAGGATGAAGCGCGGCGTCGCGCCCAGGGCCTTGACGATGCCGATCTCGCGGGTGCGCTCGGTGACCGAGACCAGCATGATGTTCATCACCCCGATGCCGCCGACCAGCAGGCTGATACCGACCACCGCGCCAGCGACCATGGTGACGCCGCTGACGATGCTGTCGAAGTTCTCGCGGGTGCGCTCGGCGGTCTGGAACTGCACCGGGTCGGGCGCGTCCTTGGCCAGCGCGCGACGCGCGCGGATCACCTGTTTGACCTGCGCTTCCAGCTGCTTGATGTCGCCGCCCGCCTTCGGCCGGAAGTAGATCTGCACGTCCTCGCGCGCGCCCGGCGCCGACAGTGAGCGCAGGGTCGAGAAGGGCGCGAACACGTAGTTGTCCTGGTCGAAGCCGAACAGGGTGCCGCGCGACTCGCCCACACCGATCACCCGGAACCACTCGCTGCCGAGCTGCACGAACTGGCCGACCGGGTTGTCGCCGAGCTCGAGGTCCTTGACCACGGTGGTGCCCAATACGACGACGCGACGGCGCCGCGCATCGTCGCTGTCCGAGATGAAGCGGCCCTGGTCCGTGTAGACGCGCACCACGTGCTGGTAGTTGGCGGTGGTGCCGAGGATCTGCGCGGTGGTGGTCGAGGTCGCGCTGCGGAGCTGCCCGCCCAGGCCGATCGGCTGGGTCACCGCGGTCATGTCCTCGACCTCGCGCACCCGCTCGCGCACGGCCAGGAAGTCCTCGCTCGACAGGGTGTTGCGCAGGCCCAGCATGGCCTGCTGGCGCGGCGTGTAGGCGCTGACGATCACCATGTCCGAGGCGAGGTCATCCAGCTGCTTGGTGACCGAGCTGGACAGACCCTGCATCACCGCCACCACGGCGATGACCGCGGCCACGCCGATGATGATGCCGAGCGCGGTCAGCGCGCTGCGCAGGGCGTTGGCGCGGATCGCTGCGATCGCCGCGAAGCTGCCCTCCAGCACGGCGTGGCCGAGACCGGATTCGATCACCGCGGGCGCGCCGCGAGCCTTCTCAGTGCGCGCCATGGGCCATCCCCGCGCGTCCGCTCTGGCGGCGGTCCTCGACGACGCGGCCGTCGACCAGACGCAGGCTGCGCCGGCAGTGGTCGGCGATCTCCTGCTCGTGGGTCACCAGCAGGATGGTGTGGCCTTCCGCATGCAGGGCATCGAACAGGGCCATGATCTCCACCGTGGTGCGGCTGTCGAGGTTGCCGGTGGGCTCGTCGCCCAGCAGGATGGTCGGCTCGGTCACCAGCGCACGGGCGATCGCCACGCGCTGGCGCTGGCCGCCGGAGAGCTGGTTGGGCAGATGGTTCACGCGCTGAGCGAGTCCGACCCGTTCCAGCGCATGCAGCGCACGCTCGCGACGCTCGCCGCGCGACATCACCCGATAGACCAGCGGCTGCATCACGTTGGCCAGCGCCGACGCCCGCGGCAGCAGATTGAAGCTCTGGAAGATGAAGCCCACCGAGCGGTTGCGCTCGTGCGCGAGTTCGGTCTCGTCCATCTTCGCGACGTCGCGCCCGCGCAGCAGGTAGCGGCCCTCGCTGGGCACGTCCAGGCAGCCGAGGATGTTCATCAGGGTCGACTTGCCCGAGCCCGAGGGGCCGACGATGGCGACGTACTCATTGGCTTCGATGGCGACATCGATGCCGTCCAGCGCCATGAACTCGCTCTCGCCCATGCGGTAGCGCTTGCGCACGCCTTCGAGGCGGATCACCTCGCTGGCGCTTGGCAGCGGCTGCGCGCTCATTCGTCGGCGTCCTTGTCGGCAGCCGGGTCCGATGAAGAAGGCTCACGCTGGCGCAGGCTCTGACCCGCCGCCAGCGTCGCCAGCACGCGACCCGGGCCGGTGACCACGCGATCGCCTTCCTGCAGCCCGCCGCGCACTTCCTGCGAGAAGTCGTTGGCCATGCCGACCTCGACATCGACGCGCTCGGCGACGAGCTCGCTGCCCACGCGCCAGACGTAGTGCTGCTCACCGTCCTTGCGCACCGCCGCCACCGGCACATTGAGGCCCGGTTCGCCCTGCGCGGTCTCGATCTCGGCGCGGCAGCTCATGCCCGGGTGCAGCACCAGCTCGGTGGCCGCGATCTGCACCTGCACCTTGAAGCTCAGGCTCTGGCTGACGCCCTGCGCGCGCGCCGAGGTGCCGATCTGCACGACGGTGCCGGCAAGCGGGGTGTTCGGGTGCGCCGCGGCGAACACCTGCACCGGCTGGCCCAGACGGATGCGCGCGATGTCGGCCTCGTCCACCCGCAGCTCGGCCAGCAGCACCGACGGATCGGCCAGCACCATCAGGTCGGAGCCGACGATATTGGTGGTGCCGGCGATGACCGTCTCACCCGGCTTGATGTCGACCGAGATCATCACGCCGTCGATCGGCGCCGTGAACAGGGTGCGCTGCAGGCGGTCGCGCGACAGCTCGCGCTGGGCCTGTGCCTGCGCCAGGGTCTGCTCGCCGGCCTCGACCGCGATGCGCGCGATCTCGTGCTGGCTCTGCAGCTGCTCGAAGCCATCCTGGCCGACCAGGCCGCGCTCGCGCAGGGTGCGCTGGCGCTCCAGCTGGCGCGACAGGTCGGCCAGCCGCGCGCGGCGCGAGCGGATCTCGATTTCGGCCGCGCGCACGCCGGCATCGGCGGCATCCAGATCGGCCTGGAAGGCTTCCTGGTCGAGCCGCATCAGCAGATCGCCGCGCTGCACGCGCTGGCCTTCCTCGACCAGCACCTCGGCGACGCGGCCGGTGACTTCCGAGCGCAGCTGGATCTGGGTCTCGTAGACCAGGTTGCCGGAGGCCAGCGCGGTGTCGTTCAAGGCACCGCGCTCGACCGTGGCGACGTCGACCTGCGGCGACTGCTGGCCGCCGCGCGAGCCGGCCCAAAGCAGCACACCGAGGCCGGCGACGATGGCGAGTGCGATCAGAGGCTTGCGCATGAGGGTCAACCCTGGGCCAGAACGATGGCCAGCCACGGCAGGTAGATGAGCAGGCTGGGCAGCGCCGCCAGCAGCAGGGCCTTGCCCCAGCCCAGACCGCTCCAGACGCGGGCGGCGACGGCGACCAGGAAGATGCTCCACAGGTAGAACAGATTGGCGAAGCTCGCCAGCGCGTAGCCGTTCTCGCCGTTGGGAATGCCAAACACCAGGTTGTTGAGGCTGGCGTAGTTGCCCAGATCCAGCGGCAGGTTGCCGCCGCCGCGGACCAGCACCAGCGCGATCAGGCCCAGCGCGTTGATCACCATCGGCAGCTGGCCGAAGGCGGCCGCCGCGAACCAGCGGCCGAAGCTGTTGCGCTCGCGGCTCAGCAGGCGCTCGCCAAGGAAGTAGGCGAAGCCGAACACCAGGCAGGCCAGCGGCATCATCAGCGTCACCATGATTGCGCCGAGATGCGCGCTGTACGGCGCGACTGCGGCGACCTGGGCGCGAGCCGCCGCCAGCTGGTCGGCCGGCATGTCCGGCATGCCGGCGAGCTGCTGCTCGACGATCCACTCGTGGCTCATGCCCGCGTACAGGGTGTAGAGGCTGGCCACGGTGACCGCGATCACCAGGGCCAGCGCCGCCCAGGACCAGGCGGGACGCTCGCGCAGTGCGGCAAACGCCTGGGAGGGCGCGAGATAGGTGTCGAGCAGAGCGGAAGGCAGGTTGCGCGAAGCGGTCATGGTGGTCTCCCCGGATAGGTGTGCACAGTGAGCGTGCACGGGGCCAGACGCGGCTGCCGGAAAAATGTGATCAGCGGTTTCACGGCGTGGGGAGCGGTCGGCAGGACGGGTCACGGTCAACGGGGCAGGCCATCGCTCAGCCGCAGCCGCGCCGCCGCGGGTCGTTCTCGCCCGACCGCTGCAGTGCGCGGGCCTGGTCCCGACATTCTCGGGACGCATAGGGTGGGCCCTGGCCCACCATGAGCTTCGCACTCGCCACGGTTTCGCTGCGCTTCTGCAAGCTCTCCGCAGACGAAGCGCGAACGCCTTCGTCCAGCCCTGCAGCGCGCCGCGCACTGCTTTCATAGGGTGGGCCCTGGCCCACCATGTGCTCCACGCTCGCCTCGGTCTTGCTTCGGTGCTTCGGTGCTTCTGTGCTCGAAGCGAAGAGTGATCGCTCTCGATCAGCCCTACCGCGCTCGCGATGTCTGGCTACCCACGGCCATTTACGCTTCTGGCCTGATCGAGCGCTTGCCTGGCGCCCCCGCTGAGCAGTGCGGATTCCCGACCGCGAGATCCTGCCCACGGAACTCAGCGCCAAACCCACAGTCTGTTCGGGCCCCGCACCTTTCGGTGCTTGCCTGTCTGCCTTCCATGACCCGTCACTATCGCGTCCTGCTCGGGACAGCTCTGGTCCTTTTCGCGCTTGCAGCCGTGTGGCAGGTCTCTTCTTCCCGCGCAGCCCGACCTGGCCACCCCGATCCTGCCGCGATGCCGTCCGTCGCAGCACGGGAACCCGGGCACGTGCAGGAGGGCGCTGAAGCTGGCGCCGTGTTTGGGGCGGCTCCTGCCCGTGCGGGCACAAGGCAGACAAGCGCCTCCGGCATCGCCGCTGCCCTCCTGCCCGACGACGCGCCGGTCGACCACGTCATCGCCCAGCTCGACGCGGCTGCACGTGCGGGTGACGCTCAGGCGGCCTGCCGCGTCGGCAACGAGCTCATGCGCTGCGAGAAGCTGCGCTACTGGGAAACACGAGAGTGGTCCGAAGAGTTCGTGCGGCGCGCCGCCGGGCAGGAGGGCATCGACCGATTGCTTCCCGAAATCACGCAAGCGATCGAGCGCGGCGAGAGGCTGGTCGAATCCTGTGCGCGTGTCGACGCAAGACTCAGGCGCGATCTGCCTCGCTATCATCTGGTCGCCGCCCTGCAGGGCAACGTGCACTCGGCCGCGCAGTTCGTTTCCATGGCGACGCAGCCGGGCGATCTGGTGCGCGATCCGCAGCTGTATGCGATGTACCGCCTGCATGCCTGGCGCCTGTTCCGGCTGGCCTTCGAGGCGGGCCATCCCGACGTTCTGCTGGATTGGAGTAGCGCCAGCTCGGGTGCGAACGCGCTCGGCGGGGTGATTCCGGAGGACTGGCGCAAACCCGAGGTCGCCTCGGCCCTGTTTCGTCGCGTCTACCTGGGCGGCGAAGATTGGCGCGAGGTGCACGGCAGGCCGCTCAGCCCGGAGCAGGTCGACGAAGTGGATTCGACCTACCGTCGGCACTTCGAGCACAGCCCCTGGGAGGCGCAGTTTCCCCAGCTGGCGGGCAGGCCTGACGACCTTGGCGAACGTCTGCTGCAGGAGATCTCGGAACCGCTTCGGCTCAAGTCCTGCGCGGCATCCACTGCGCCGCATTCGCCATAGGTCAGACGAAGTCAGTCCGTCGCGCGCTTCGTGCATGCCCGCGGCATTCGCTGCGGAGCGTCATGGGGCGGGCCCTCGGCCACTGCACGTTGGGCTTCCCCGTGGCTGAACTTCGCTGCAGGCCAGAAGGGCACAGAGCAAGGACTGCCGCGTCGTCGTTCGGCCGCCACCGAGAGCCGAGCAGAAGAGCTTGTCCGTCGCGCTGCGCGACCCATGCATCAGGAGTGTGGGGCGAGTGCCGGGTGCATGGTGGGCCAGGGCCCACCCTATCCAGCTCCCGGAGAGCTTCAGGGCAAGGGCGGTGGTGAACGCCCTTGCACGTCGGCCAAGGCGATGTTGGCGCGGAGCCGAGTCGGTGCTCGGCGAAGTTCGGAGCACGCGCTGCGCCCGGCCCTCACCCCAAGCCCTTGGCCTTCGCTTCGCTCGGGCCCTCGGCTGCAGCGGAGGCCGGAGCGACTTGAGCGAACCCCCACCCCGCGACTGCAGTCAGTGGACTAGCATCGCCGGTTCAATCGACCGGAGCTAAACCATGCCCCACCCCACCCTCTCCTACGCCGCCCCCTCCGCCAAAGCCCCGCTGGCCCCCTTCAAGCTCGACCGCCGCGAAGTCGGCCCCACCGATGTGCTGATTGAAATCGCCTACTGCGGGGTCTGCCATTCCGATCTGCACCAGGCGCGCGAGGACTGGGGTCCGGCGCTGTTTCCGATGGTGCCCGGGCACGAGATCGTCGGCCATGTCACCGCGGTCGGCGCCGGGGTCCTGGAGTACAAGGTCGGTGACCGCGTCGGCGTTGGCTGCATGGTCGATTCCTGTCGGACCTGCGAGCAGTGCGCGGCCGGCGAGGAGCAGTTCTGCGACCGCGGCGCGTCGATGACCTACAACGGCTTCGAGCAGGACGGCAAAACGATGACCTTCGGCGGCTACAGCCAGCGCATCACCGTCGATCAGGCCTTCGTGGTGCGCGTGCCCGAGGCCCTGCCGCTGGATCGCGCCGCACCGCTGCTGTGTGCGGGTATCACCACGTATTCGCCGCTGAAGCGCTTTGGCTGTGGCCCCGGCAAGAAGGTCGCGGTGATGGGTCTGGGTGGGCTGGGCCACGTCGGCGTGCGCATCGCCCGCGCGATGGGGGCCGAGGTGACCGTGATCTCGACCTCCGAGCGCAAACGCGCAGACGCCGCCGAACTGGGTGCGCACGACTTCCTGGTCAGCACCGACGCCAAGGCGATGAAGGCCGCGGCAGGACGCTTCGACCTGATCCTCGACACCGTGTCGGCGGTGCACGATTTGAACGCCGGCCTCAACCTGCTGCGCACCGACGGCACCCTGGTGCTGGTCGGCGTGCCCGAGGAAGCCCTGCCGGTGCAGCCCTTTGCCATCATCGGCCGCCGTCGCCGGCTGGCCGGCTCGCTGATCGGCGGCATCGCCGAGACCCAGGAGATGCTCGACTTCTGTGCGCAGCACGGCGTGCTGGCCGACATCGAAACCGTGGCCATGGCCGACATCAACCAGGCCTGGGAGCGCCTGCTGAAGAACGACGTGCGCTATCGCTTCGTCATCGACATGGCGACTCTGCGGGCAGCGTAAGGCGATCGGGCCGCGTGCGCGCCTTGACGCGCTGCGCACGCGGCCTGCACGCCGGCTTACGCGGTCCTCACCGAGCATGCGTCCATGACATCTCCAAGCCGCCTCCTGCAACGCCTGCCGCGCCCTGCCCTGCTCGCGATCGGACTCAGCGCCTCGCTCGCGGTCGCCCACGCCGCCGTGCCCGAGCCGGGCGAGGGCGCGCGCCTGCTCGGCTACTCCGGCGAAGCGCGGTCGCCCGGAAGCGGTGCCTTGATCTACGTCGAAGAGCACCTGCTGCGCGAGCAGGCCGGGCAGCCGGTCGAACGGCTGGTGCTGTACCGCTGCGCCGACGGTACGCCGTTCGCGCGCAAGCAGGTCGAGTACGGCGCCCAGCCCTTCGCGCCGGCCTTCGACCTGGTCGATGCGCGGCTCGACTACCGCGAGGGCCTGCGCCGCGAGGGCGAGGCCTGGATTGTCTTCGGTGGCGCCGGCGAGCGCGCCCAGCAGACGCCGCTGGAGGACATCGAGTCCATCGTTGCCGACGCTGGCTTCGAGCCCTTCGTGCGTCAGCACTGGGCGCAGCTGCAGGCCGGTGAGAGCGTGCCCATCGACTTCCTCGTGCCCTCGCGGGCGCGCAGCTACGGCTTCCGGCTGAGCAAGGTCGAGGCGCTTGAGATCGAGGGCGAGGCCGCCAGCCGGATGCGCCTGTCGCTGAGCGGGGTGTTCGGGCTGTTCGCGCCGGCCATCGACGTGATCTACCGCGATTCCGACCAGTGGCTGCTGCGCTTCGAGGGCATGACCAATATCCGCGAGAGCGCACGCAAGAATGTGGTCGCACATATCGCGTTCCCGCAGACACCCGCACCGGTGGCAGCCGAGGCTTGGGCGCAGGCGAGCGCCGAGCCCCTGCAGAGCTGCGCGCTGCCGGCGGCGGGTTGAGGACTGGGGCTGCGGGCTCTGCTCAGGTCAATGCGCCACGCGTTTTCCGGGGCGCGCACCGCGGATCGCGCATGGCTGATCGAAGCCTCGATAACGGCAATCGCGCATAGGGTGGGCCCTGGCCCACCATGAGCTGATCGAAGCCTCGATAGCGGCAATCGCTCATAGGGTGGGCCCTGGCCCACCATGAGCCGAACACTGGCCCCGGTCCTCTTCACCGATGAGGCGCAAGGCGAAATGCGCGGACGCGGCTGCACCCGAGCGAGCGCGATACCGCGGTGGGCCAGGGCCCACCCTATGCGGGCCTCGTGGCCGGCGGTTGCGATGCCGCCGGCGCCAATCACTCGCCGTAGCCGGTCAGCTCCAGATAGCCCTCGGCCTGCGCCTCGCGCCCGCCCAGGCGCCCGCGCGCATCGATCGCGCCCTCCCAGTAGCGCACCGTGGTGTCCAGCTCTTGCGCGTCCTGCACGCTGTCGACTTCGAGATCGAAGTCGAAGCGCGTCGAGCGCAGGCGCCAGCCCAGCGGATAGCGCACGCCGGTTTTGGGGCTGAGCCACTGGCGCTGTGCGTTGGCTTCCACCATGCCATCGGCGAACGGCTCGACCCTGCCGTCGGCGTGGATAAAGCTGCCGCGACTGGAAACGACTTCGCCAGAACGATCGCGGATGTGGAACAGCATCAGGGCCTCACCCGAATCGAAGCGCAGCGAGAACCAGTCCCAGCCGACCTGGGCGTCGCCGAGCAGGCTGGAGGTCCACTCGTGGTCGTACCAGGCGCCGCCCTGCACCGCATGCGTCTCGCCGTCCATCTCGATCTCGCCGCGCGCGTCGAGAAACGGATAGGCGTAGTAGTACGAGGCGGCACCCGGCAGGTCCGACTTCGCGCTGTAGCCGCCCTCGCCGTGCAGCACTCTTGGGCCCGATTCCGACAGTTCCAGCCGGTAACGGAAATCCTCGCCACCGCAGTCGAGCGTGAGCGGCAGCAGCTGCTGCGCGTCGGACGACGCACCCACGCAGTCGCCCAGCCAGCCGCGCCAGGGCGAGGTCTGCACGCCCGCCAACCCGACAGCACCGCGGGCGAAGCGCTCGACGTGGCGGAAGCCGCCGCGGTCGAGATCACTCACCGCCGCGTGCAGCATGTAGACCTGCCCGCCCGCGAAGTCGGCGCGGGTGGCCGCGTCTTCCGGGCGCAGCGCGAAGCGGAACAGCGCCCACTGCGCGCCGAATCGCCGGCCCTGCGCGTTCTGAAGGCGCGCGGTGAGGTACCACCACTCGATGCGATGCCGCGGATGCGCGCCGTGGTCGGCGGGGAAGCCGAGCGCGCGCGGCGCGACGGTGTCGAAGCCTGCGGTGTCCTCGCCGAGCTGCAGGGTTCGGGCGAGTGGTGCCGGGGTGGTGGTGGCTTGCTCGCTGCTTGCAGCCGCCACAGGCGGCCGCCCGGAGCGCTGCACGTCAGAGCGCGCGTTTGCTGCATCGAGCGGGGCCTGATCGAGGCCGCAGCCAGCGAGCAGCAGCGCCAGCGCGAAGCCTGCGATTCGCACCCACGCAGGCGGTGGCAACCACGCGCTCCTCTCGCCAAGCAGAGTTCCCGCCTTGCGTGCCGTTGCCGTCGCCCCCGCGCAGGCGGGGGCCCAGTTCCACGCTGGGTGCCCGCCTTCGCGGGCACGACGATCCGGGACTTTCTCGACAACATCCGCGCCGCTGCGCGGCATGGAGCGCCTTTGAACAGTCATGCCCCTGCCCCCCGCAGCTGTCGACTCAGGTCCGCGCCCGCGCTGCGTCGCGCCGGCCACCAGGCAGCGAGCACCGCGGCCAGGGTCGAGATCACGATGGCGCTGGCGATCTGCGCCCAGGGCAGATCGAGCTGCATGCTCCAGCCGAAGCTGCGGCGGTTGATCACTTCGATCAGCAGCACGGCGAGGCCGAGGCCCAGCGGCAAGGCAGCCAGGCCGGCGATCAGGCCGAGCACGCCGCCCTGCACGCGCTGCAGGCGCGAGAGTTCGACCGGCGTCAGGCCCAGCGCGCGCAGCAGGGCGAACTCGCGGCTGCGCTCGATCGCCAGCGCCGACAGCGCGCCCAGCACCGCGACCACGGCGATCAGGCCCGCCAGCAGACGCAGCACGTCGGTGATCGCGAAGGTGCGTGCGAACACCTCCAGGCTGATCGCGCGGATCTCGCCGGCAGTTACCACCTGCAGGCCGGCGTGCTCGGCGAAGCGCGTGGCGATCAGCGCTTCGAGTTCAGCCTTGAGTCGCGCCGCTTCGCTCACCGGCGCGTACAGAGCCAGGGCGCCCACCGCGCGATCACCGAACAGCTGCTGGTAGCGCGCCAGGTCCAGCGTCAGCACGCCCTGCGGGCTGCTGTAGTCGCGGTAGATGGCGGCGACACGCAGATCGACCTGGCCCTGCGGCGTGGGCATCCGGAACGCATCGCCGACAGCGAGCTTCAGGCGCTGCGACAGCGGCTCGCTGATCAGGGCCTCGCCGGCCGCGAAGCGCGACCAGAGCTGCGGGTCTTCCGCGCCCGCGATCAGTTCGAAGCCGCTGCGGCCCTGCGCGGGCAGCTGCAAGCCCACGACTTCCACGGGGCCGGACTCGGGCAAGCGCTGGCTGCGGCGGTTGAGGCCAATGCCCTCGACGCCCTCCAGTGCCCCTGCGGCTTCCACCAGTCCGTCCGGCAGCGCGCTGCGGCCACCGGCCGAGAGGTAGACCTGCGCCTGCAGGCTGCGGTCGATCCACACGCTCAGCGCTTCGCGAAAGCTGTGGATCATGCTGCTCATGCCGATCACGGTGGCGATGGCCAGCGCCAGCGCGGCCAGTGCGATGCCGGTGCGGCCGAGCGTGCGGCGGGTGCCGGCGATCAGCCAGCGCCAGCGCACCGGGGCTTCGCGCAGCACCGCTTCCAGCGCGCCCAGCGCATGGCCAGCCGCCCACGGGATCAGGCCGAGGGCTGCGATCAGGCAGGCGAACAGACCCGCGAAGCCCCAGAACAATCCCTGCGGGCCGTAGAGGATCAGCGCGAGTCCCGCGGCGAACAGCGTGACCGCCGGCAGCAGCAGTGCGCGCAGACGCTGCTCGGGCGCGCGCAGGCCCGCGCTGTCGCGACCCAGCGCATCCAGCACCGGCACGCCCAGCGCATCACGCAGCGGCAGCAACACGGCGACGATGGCACCGGCGATGGCAAGTACGGCCGCCTTGCCCAGCAGCAGCGGCGACAGGCTGAGCGCGCTGACTTCAACCCGGTAGAACAGCTCGCCGTAGCTGCGCGCCAGGCCCTGCAGCAGCACGCTGCCCAGCGCGATGCCGAGCGCGATGCCGATGCCCGCGGCCAGCACGCCGACCAGCGCCGCCTCGCCGAGCATCAGCGCGCCCAGCTCACGGTTCGACACGCCCAGCGCGCGCAGCAGACCGATCAGGCGACGCCGCTGCAGGGCGAGAAAGCTCAGGGTCTGGAACACCACGAACACGCCGACCAGCAGGGCCAGCAGGCTCAGCGCCTTCAGGTTGATCTCGAAGGCGCCGCTCATTGCCGCGAGCTGGCTGTCCTGTTCGGTGGTGGCGACGAGACGCAGGCCCAGCGGCAGGGACTGCGCGATTCCGGCGGCGCGGGCTTCATCGGCGATCAGATCGATGCGGGTCAAGCCTTCGAGGCCGGTGATGGCCTGGGCCGCGGCGATGTCGGCGAGCAGCCAGTCGCCGCTGCCGGTGGGCAGACGGTCGTCGGGCAGCAGGGCCAGCACGCGCAGCGCTTTCGCGCGGCCGTCTACGCTGAGCGCAAGCGTGTCGCCCGGCGCGAGCTGCAAGCGCGCCGCCAAGCGCTGCGACAGCAGCACGACGTCGTCGCGACCGATCAGCGCGCCCGGGTCGAGCGGCACTGCGCCTGCTCCATTCCGTCGGCCCACGCCGCCCGCGAGCCATGGGCGCAGCGCAGCCTCGCTCAGGGGCTCGATGCCGAGCAGGCGCAGACGCGCGCCGCTGCCCGCATGCAGCACTTCGCGCTCGATCAGCGGTGCGCTGCGCCACAGCCCCTGCGCGCGCAGCTCGGCCAACAGACGCACCGGCACCTCGGCGCCATCGGCGGTGATCTGGTGCGTGGCCGCGCCCGACAGCGCGCGCCGCGATTCGAGAAAGGCGCCACGCGCGGAGTCGACCGCGAGGTCGATGGCCACCACCACCGCCACGCTGAGCGCGAGGCCGAGCAGCATCAAGAGCGCCTCGCCCGGCGCGCGCCGGTGCGCGTTCCACAGCGTGAGTGCGAGTCGCTTCGTCATCGCCTCAGGCCGGCACCAGGCGGCCGTCCTGCATGCGCAGCAGGCGATCGGCCTGGCCCATCACCTCGGCTGCATGAGTCACCAGCAGCAGGCTGGCGCCGGCCTCGCGACAGGCACCGATCAACAGCCGCATCACCGCGGCCGCGCTTTCGGCATCGAGGCTGCCGGTGGGCTCGTCGGCCAGCAGCACCGAGGGCCCGTGCACCAGCGCGCGCGCCACCGCCACCCGCTGCTGTTGGCCGCCGGAGAGTTCATCGGGGAAGCGTTTGGCAAGCTCGCCCAGACCGAGCTGATCGAGCAGCGCCTGCGCACGCCGCCTGGCGTCGGTGCCGCTGATCCCGACCAGCTCCAGCGGCAGGCAGAGATTGTCTAGCGCGGACAGGCTGGGCACCAGGTTCCAGCTCTGGAACACCAGCCCCAGATGCCGCCGCCGGAAGCGCGTGCGCGCGGTCTCATCGAGCGCGTCGAGCCGCGTGTCATCGAAGCGGATCTCGCCGCCGTCGGCGCGATCGATGCCCGCCACCAAATGCAGAAGCGTCGACTTGCCCGCCCCGCTGCGGCCCACCAGGGCCACGCACTCGCCAGGCGCGAGGTCGAGATCCAGCCCATCGAGGACCGGGGTATCGCCGAATCGGCGCTGCAGCTGGCGGACGGTGAGGTGCATGGGCGCAAGTGTGGCGGAGAGCAGGCGAGGACGCAGTGCAGACGGGCGAATGCCCACGCTGCGACGTTGGGCCGCGCTGCGCATGGCCCAACCTGCCTTGAGCGTCCCGGAGGCTTTGGAGCCGCGCTCTGACCAATCCTGAATCCCGAATCCCCAATCCCGAAGGCAGCACCGACCCCACAGCGCACGCCCTACACTCCAGGCCCCCCATAAGTTCGACGGAGCCCACACGCCATGTCCCTCAAAGGCCAGACCCTGTTCATCACCGGCGCCTCGCGCGGCATTGGGCTCGCGATCGCGCTGCGGGCGGCGCGCGATGGGGCGAACGTGGTGATCGCGGCGAAGTCCTCGGTGCCCAATCCGAAGCTGCCGGGCACCATCCACAGCGCGGCCGAGGCCGTGGTCGCGGCCGGTGGGCAGGCGCTGGCGCTGAAGTGCGATATCCGCGAAGAGGACGAGGTGCAGACGGCGGTGGCGGCGACGGTCGAGCGCTTCGGCGGCATCGATATCCTGGTCAACAACGCCAGCGCGATCTGGCTGCGCGGTGCGCTGGACACGCCGATGAAGCGCTACGACCTGATGCACGGCGTCAACGCGCGCGGCACCTTCCTGTGCAGCCAGGCCTGCCTGCCGCACCTGCTGAAGTCGGCCAACCCGCATATCCTGACCCTGGCGCCACCGCCCAACCTCGACCCCAAGTGGTTCGCGCCGCATACCGCCTACACCATGGCCAAGTACGGCATGAGCCTGGCCACGCTCGGCCTGGCCGCCGAGTTCGGCCCGCAGGGCGTGGCGGTGAATGCGCTGTGGCCGAAGACCGTGATCCTGACCGATGCGCTGAACATGATCCCCGGCGTCGACCACGACGGCTGCCGCCGGCCCGAGATCGTCGCCGATGCGGCGCACGCGGTGCTGTGCACCCCGGCCACGCGCCTGAACGGCCAGTTCCTGATCGACGAGGACGTGCTGCGCATCCAAGGCGTCGAGGACTTCGAAGGCTATGCGGTGAGGCCAGGGCATCCGCTGATGGCGGATTTGTTTCTTTGAGCTGGGATTGGGGATTCGGGATTTGGGATTCGTGAGAGCCGAAGCGTTTGGGCGTGCCGTGGTCTGTTGCCGGGCGGCTGGCTTAGCATTTTGCAGTGATGCCCTCTACGTTGCCGCATGGCGGTTACTCTCGAATCCCGAATCCCGAATAACGAATCCCGGCTCAACATGAAATATCTCCACGCAATGGTCCGCGTCCGCGACCTCGACGCTTCGCTGAAGTTCTGGTGCGACGGCCTCGGCCTGATCGAAACGCGTCGCCGCGATTATCCGCAGGGGCGCTTCACCCTGGTCTACCTCGCTGCGCCCGAGAACCCCGAGGTCGAGGTCGAGCTGACCTACAACTACGATGACGAGGACTACGGGTCAGCGCGCAACTTCGGCCATCTCGCCTTCGCCGTCGACGACATCCACGCCACCTGCGCGCATCTGCAGGCGCAGGGCATCACCATCAACCGTCCGCCGCGCGATGGGCGCATGGCCTTCGTGCGCAGCCCGGACCTGATTTCGGTCGAGCTGCTGCAGAAGGGCGAGGCGCTGGCGCCGGTCGAACCCTGGGTGTCGATGCCCAACGTCGGCAGCTGGTGATCGCCGCGTCGCAATGAAGAAGGGCAGGCCCTGCGGCCTGCCCTTCCTGTTTGCTGCGTGTGTCGGGGCTTACTCGAAGCCGTCGGCGAACACGTCGTCGATGCCGACCTCGCTCTGCAGGCTGTCGGTATTGTTGCCGGCCTCGGGGTCCGTGTACGGCGCCGCCAGGCTGACCGCAGCGCTGCTGACAAAGCGCGTGCCGAGCGCCGTGCCGGCAAGCACCGTGGCATTGAGCTGCACGCGGGCGCTGCCGCCGACCGCCAGGGCCAGCGTCGGCAGCGCGCCGCTCCCGCTCGCGCTGGAGCAGCTCGAGCCGGGTGAGGCCGTGCAGGTCCAGGCCAGTGCCTGCAGCTGCGCCGCCGGGGTGAAGGCGAGGTTGGCCTGCGGCACGGCGAGCACGCTGCTGCGGTTCTCGACGTCGACCACATAGCTGATCGGCTGGCCCGCGGCGACCACGCCGGGCAGGCGCGACAGGCGCAGCGCCAGGTCGGCGATGAAGTCGTCGTTGACGATCTCACCGATCGCAGAGACCGGGCTGAGCACCAGGCCACCCTGGCTGCTGGACAGATCGAGGAAGAAGCGCTCGTCGGCTTCGGCGACGGTGTCGCCGATCACCTGCACGGTCACCGTGCGGCTGGGGTTCACGCTGGCGTCGAAGCTCACGCTGCCGCTGGCGGCGACGAAGTCCTCGCCCGCCGTCGCGGTGTCTGCACGGGTGCTGTAGGCGACGCTGAATCCACCCGCGACCTGCCCGCTCAGCTGCAGGGTGAAGGTAAGCGGGCGGGTGCCGCTGTCGCCTTCGGCCACCAGCGCCGGCGCGGTGCTGAGGGTGGCGCTGTCGTTGTCGGTAATGCTCACCGTGATCGGCGGCACGCTGACGCCGCTGTAGCCGCCGCCGCTGACCGCGTGCGTGATCACGCCGCTGTGCGGGCCTTCGACCACGCTGTCGTTGACCGCGCTGACGGTAATGGTCTGCGGCGTGGCCCAGTTCGTGGTCGTGAACTGCAGCGTCGACGGGCTCAGCTGCAGCTGGCCATCCGGTGTGGCTGTGAAGCTGACGTTGGCGGTCGGCGCCTGGCTCAAAGCCACCGTGTAGCTGTCGCTGCCGCCCGCTTCCGTCACCGCGGTGCTGCCGCCGCTCTGCACCAGCAGTACTTCCGGCGGCACGCCGTCGACCACCAGATCGAAGAGGCGACGCTCGACGGCGCCGCAGCTGTCGGCCACCTCGACCTCGATCGGATAGGTGGCGAAGGGCGTGCTGGCGCCGACGTTGATCGTCACCTGGCCGTTTGCGGCGACGCTGAGGCTGCCGCCGCCCGCCAGCGTGGTCGGGCTGACGCTCACGCCCAGCAGATTGCCGTTGCCGTCGGCGGGTGCCGCCGAGGGCGCGACTGTGGCCGACGCATTGCGCGCCAGGGTCTGGTTGGCATAGGTGCCCAGCGTCGGCGTCAGATTGCGCGAAACGTTGACCACCACCTGTGCCACGGTGCTGGCGCCGGCGCTGTCGGTCACGCTGAGCTGCAGCGGATAGGCGCGGTTGCCGCCGGGTGCCACCAGCTCGCAGCTGGCGGTGGCCGACAAGGCGACCGTGCCGGCGTTGTTCTGCACGCTGGCCGCGAGTCCCGGCGGTGCGCCGCTGACGACGAGGGCGAGGCTGCCGGCAGCATCCTGCGTATCGCTGACCGTGGCGACGTTCGCGGTCGCCGTGGGGCTGCCCTGGCGGGTGCTGAGCGCCGCAGTGACGTTGATGGCGGGCGGGGTATTGGCGCCGGTGATGCTGAAGTTGGCGTCGCTGACGTCGAAGAAGATGTTGCCAACCGCCTGCACGCGCAGGCGTGCCTGCGTGCTGGCCGGCGTGTTGGCGGGAATGCTGACGCTCTCGCTGCCGTCATTGGGCGTCGATGCGGCCAGCTCGATCGGCCAGCTCGCGCCGCCGTCCAGCGACAGGGTGATGCGCACGTTGGCGGTATTGATGCCGTTGGCGGTGGTGCCGGCGACATCCCAGGTGACCGTCTGCGTGCTGCCTGCCGCCCAGCTCACTGCGGTGTTGGGCGCGGTGAGCGCGAACGGGCCCGCTGCCGCCACCACGGTCACCGCGGTGCTGGCCTCGTTGGTGCCACCGCCGCCGGCGCGGTTGTCGCGCGCGGTGACGCGGAAGTTCAGGGTGCGGTTGGTGCTGGGCAGCACCTCGGCGGTGAGGTAGCTCGGCGAGCTGGTGCCCGGCAGCGGCGCGGTAGCGGGCGCGACATTGGCGTTGTTGAGGATGTAGCGCCAGCTCGGGAACACGCGGCTGGGCGAGGGCGTCGCCGCGAACGAGCGGAACAGCGGGCCGGAGCCGGTGTCGGTGATCGAGCCCGCCGCATTGGCCGCACCGAGGTCGAACTGCTCCCACAGCCAGGTCAGGCTGTCGCCATTGGCATCGCTGCCGCTGGCGGTCAGCTCGAAGGGCGTGCGCGCGGGAATCGTGAAGGCGGCCGGCGCATTCACGACCGGCGGGGTGTTGCCGGTCGCGTTGGTGGTGCCGCAGCTCGCGCCGGTGCTGGCGTTGGTGGTGAAGGCCAGCATCTCGTTCAGGCTGACCCGGTGGAAATAGTCCTCGCTGTTCGGCTGCAGGTTGTCGGCCCCGCAGATGCCGGCATAGGCCTGGATGGTGATGCCGCTGCCGGGTTCGTAGGCGGTGGTGCCGTTGCGGTTGCCGCCGGAACAGCTGCCGCCGGAGCCGTTGAAGGTGTGGTTGCCGCGGAACTGGTGGCCGATCTCATGGGCGACGTAGTCGACGTCGAAGGGGTCGCCCACCGGCGAGCCGGAACCCGTGACGCCGCGCGCCTTGCCGCTTCCGCAGACCACGCCAAGCCCGGCGATGCCGCCGCCACCGGTGCTGACCACGTGGCCGATATCGAAGTTGGCAGAACCAATCACACTGTTCAGATTGGTTGCGTTCTGGCCCAGCATGGTTGAGCCATTGTTGTTGGTGTACGGGTCGGTGTTGCCATCGGTGTAGATGATCAGGTCATTGTTCGCCACCAGCACCATCCGCACCGACAGTTCGCGCTCGTAGATGCCGTTGACCCGGTTCATCGTGGTGACGATCGCGGCGAGGCCATCGGCAACGGTGCCGCCGTTGAACGCGGTGTACTCACCGGTAGCCGCCATCGCCAGCCGATAGGTGCGACGCACCGTGCCCGAGCTCAGCTTGGGCTGGCTGCCCTTCCGCTGGAAGTTCGGCAGGTCCTTGGGCAGGGCCTCGCCGGTCACGCCGCAGCGCAGGACTTCGCCGTCGTCGGGCGCATCCGCCTTGGCATAGACCACGTAGTTGCCGGTGTCGCGCGGCTGGTAGGGGTCGATGTAGTAGCTGCCGCGCCAGCCGATGACCTGGGCGCGGAAGCCCTGCTTGCTCAGGTCGAAGCGCAGGCTGGCGCTGGGATCATCGATGCCCTGGCCGAGGTAGGTGCGGATCTCCGGATACTTCGCCGCCAGCGCGGCCTCCATGATCGGCGACTCGACGATGCGGAAGCGCTCGAAGCTGCCGTCCGGACGCGGCAGGCTGAGCTCGCGCGCACTGCTCTCCACCTGGACCTGGTCCTCGTGCGGGGCATCGGCCAGCAGCACCGACAGCGACTGCAGATCGAGCGCGGCGGTGCGGTAGCGCTGCGGCACAATGCGGCGCGGCTCGCTGCTGCGCTGGATGGCGGCCTCCTCGCTCCAGCGCCACAGCCCGTCGGCGGACTCGGCGCCGGTCTGGGCGGCGGCAGGCAGGACGGCGAACAGCAGCAGCAGGACCAGCGCCAGGCTGGCCTGGCGCGCGAACAACGTACGGATCATGCGGGTTCCCGGTTGGACGCCCGGCTCCCCCCGGGCAAGCCGCCGAGAATCGCCCAGCCGGCCGTAGTCGGCAAGTGACGGCCGGTGGGTTGCAGTGCTCGACGCTGCGGAGCCTGCTGTTATCGCCGCTGTTCGATGGCCGCGCTGCGGCGGCGCCTGGCAGCTCGTCGAAGAACGCCCTGCCGGGGAGTTCTTCTGGTCGGCGGTCCGGCGCAGGTCCGTACCGCCTCACGACACATCAATCGATTGCGCGCTTGCTTCGTCGTCCCGGCCATCGCTGGCCGGGCTGGCAGGCTGCCTTCAACAACAGCCGACTAGTCCGCTTCCGGCGCGCTGCCGTCGGCCAGCAGGGGCACGCCCATGGTGCTGCGGCGCTCGATCGCTTCGCTGCCGGTGGAGGCCAGGCTGCGCGGCCGTGGCGCCAGTGCCGAGACGGCCTGGCCGCGCCGCGCAGCCAGCGCGTTCTGCAGGGCCTGGCGCGCGCGCGCCTCCTCGCCCTGTGCGACCAGGGCCAGGGCCAGCTCTTCCCAGGCCTCGGCCGCGAAGCGGCCCTGGCTGGCGCGCAGCAGATGCGCCTCGGCCTTGCCCCACAGGCCGTCGATGCGGCACAGCCGGCCCAGCGCCAGCTGCAGGGCGGCGCTGTCGGGATGCGCCTGCAGCCAGTCTTCGGCCGTGCGGATGCGCTCGCGCTGGTTGCCCTGAGCGGCACGCCCGTAGTCGGCGACCAGGGCCTCATCCCACTGCTTGCGCAGGGCCTGCTCGACGGCGTCGTCGGCGATCGCTGCGGCGTCGAAGCTGCGCGCGCGCGCGCTGAAAGCGGCCGCGATCGGAACCTGGCTGCGCTGCGCACGCGGCAGCTCGGCCAGGCGCAGCTGCAGGGCCTGCAGATCCGGTGCATGGCGCAGCAGCGCGCAGTGCACCTCGAGTTCGAGCGCGTCCGGCAGGCTGACCCCCGCGGCCTTGAGCGCGCGCAGGTCGGCCAAGGCGGCAAGGGCCTCGGCTTCGGCCAGCGCGGCGCGCATGCGCAGCAGGCGCAGGGCCGGCGCGGGCGGTTCGGCGGCGGCCTGCAGCAGGGCCAGGGCGGCGCCGCTGTTGCCCTGCTGCAGAAGCGCTTCAGCGCGCGCCTGGCGAGCAGCCTCGCCATCCTCGGCTTCGAGGCTGGCCAGGGCGCGCTGCTCGGCGGCCTCGTCGCCCAGGGCACGGGCGCTGGCGATCGCAGTCACCAGTGCGGGCACGCGGAAGCGCGCGCGGCGGGCGGCGCGATTGAGCAGTTTCAGCGCGGTCGCATGCTCGCCGCGCTGCGCCGCGCGCAGGCCGTCGGCCAGCCGCCGTCGCGCCGAGCGCTCGCCGTGGCGACGCCAGGCGCGCAGCGGCCACAGCAGCACCGCCATCAGCACGCGCAGCAGCAGCCAGCCGGCGAGCACCAGGGCAAGCGCGGCGACCGCGGTCGATTCGATGCTGTAGCTGCGCCACTCGAGCAGCAGGTAGCCGGGATCGTCGGCGAGCACGCCGTAGAACAGCGCGCCCAGCGCCGCGAGCGCCAGGCTCCACAGCAGCAGGCGATAGCCCCTCATGCGCGCGACCCTTGATCACGGGCGCGTTCCAGCTCGGGCAGCTCGACTTCGGGCTCGACTTCGGGCTCGGCTTCAAGCCGCGGAGAGGGGCCGGACGCTGGAGCCGCTTCCGGCTGCGGCAGCGGTGCGTCTGTCGCGGCGTCGGCGGCGGGCGCTTCGGATTCGAGGCGCGAGGGCTGCAGGCGCTGGCGACTGCCGCGCAGCGCGCGCAGCTCGGCGAGGCTGGCGCCCAGCGTGGGCAGCTCGGGTGCCAGCGCTGCGGCATCGATGCCGGCCAGGCCCTCGGCGATCGCCGCGACCCGCGCATCGGCCGGATCGAACAGGCGCTCGAACAGCGGCTGCACGCGCGCCAGCGCCGCAGCCACGCCTTGCGCATCGCGGGCTTCGGCGGCAAGCAGCGCCGAGCGCAAATCGAGCTGCAGGGCTTCGAGTGCGGCTTCGCGCGCGCTGCCCGACAGGGTCTGCTCGGCGTCGCCGCGGCGACGCACGGTGATCAGTTCGGACAGGGCCTGCTGCAAACGTCCGCCGACCGCGGATGCAGTCCTATCGTCATCCTGCGCCAGCGGCCGGCGCGGCAGCGCGGGCGCTGCCGCCAGCGCCGCACCGAGGCGGGTGCGCAGCTCGGGCAGCGGGTCCGCCGGCAGCTGCTGCAGCAGCTGCAGCTCCGCCCGCAGCGGCAGGGCCAGGCCGGCGTAGAGGGGATCTTCGAGCGTGTCCAGGGCCGACGCCGCCAGGCGCAGGGCGGTGCGCGCGCCTTCGGGGTCGCGCGCCAGCTGCAGACGCTGCTCGGCCAGCACCAGCAGACCCTCGATTTCGTTCAGCTTCAGCGCGGTCTCGCCGCGCAGGCGCTGGTCCGACAGGCGCGCCACCGCGTCCTCGATGGTCGCCGCGCGCTCGCCCATGCCGAGCAGTTCCTGGCGGATCACGCGCTGGTTGCTGGCGACTTCAGCGATGCGCTCATCCAGACCACGCCGGCCACCGTCAAGTGCGGCGAGCTGACGGTCGAGCGCGACCAATCGGGCGTTCAGCGCTTCCGCCTCGCTGCGCCAACCCTCGCCCTCGGCGGCCAGCTCGCGCGCACGCTGCAGCTCGAAGTAGAGATAGCCGCCCGCCGCAGCCACCGCCGCCAGCACCAGCAGGACCAACACCCACACGCCGCGCCCGCGCCTGCGCACGGGCGCAGCGCCGGCGGATTCGAGGTCGGGGCTGGACTGCACTTCGCTCACGCGGATCTCCGGGCGTCTGGTTCAGGGCGCCGGCACAGCGCGCCTGCTCGAACATGGGATAGAGGACGCGCGCAAGTGTAGCGGCTGGGGCTGCACGCGCGGGACTCATGAAGATCGAGGCAGCCAAGGTGGGGGAGTTTCGACAAGCGGGCAGAGACCGCCGAGAAGGCCGACGCTTGGTTGAAACCAAAACCGTGCGACAGCCCCCGCCGGTTGCGGGATTGGGCGAAGACGGCCCGCCATGCACATGCGCTTCGCGCTCGTGAGCGCGAGTCGTGGCGTCTTGGATCTGCCGACACCGACGATGTCAATCTCACATGACTGCACTGCCATGCTACTTTTCAGCCCGGCGTCATCGGCGTTCTCCGGCGGCGTTGTCTTCGATTGCGCACCTTCACTTTTGTTTGGAGATCCCGCATGCCCAAGCCCTTGGCTGCAATCGTCTTGTTTGTCGCCCTAAGCCCCCCCCCCCGCATTAGCGGAAGACGCCCCTGAGCCCAAAGGCGAAGCCGTGGCGCCCCAGCTGTTTCAGCTCGGTGAAGAAACACCCGCCCGCCAGGCGCGACTCGCGCAGCACTACGGCGAGCAGCTGCTGGGGGAGTTCCGCCTGCACCTGGACACCAACGCGCTGATCGGTACCGCCAGATCTGCCGCGATACGCCAGGGCGAGCCCCTGCGGCGACCCATCTCGGGCCTGCGCTTCCAGGTGGATCTGCCCTTCAGCAAACCCGGCCGCGGGCTCAGTCTGGACACCGTCCGAGAATCGGATGACGGCGTCATCACCTGGTCCGGCACGCTGGATGGCGACGCGTCCTCGCTGGTCACACTCAGCCTGCAGGGCGAGGCACTGCTCGGGCGCATCCTCACCGAAGGCGTGACCCACATCCTGCAGGGCGAAGAGGGCAGCGACTACCGCCTTTCCGTCGTCGACAGCGCCAGGCTGCCCCAGCTGCCGGAGGAAGGCCCCACGATGACCCGCAAGTTCGGGCCCACTCCGGCAGGGCTTCGCGACTTCGCCCCGCGCCCGCCAAAGCGGGCAACCACAGCCGCCCCCTCTGCCAAGAGTTCGGGCAGCGGAAACGTGCGGATGCTGGTGCTGTACACGCAGGCGGTGGCTGCCCGCAACAACGCCAGCCTGCTGGCCAATGACATCGTGGCGCAGTTCAACCAGAGCATGGCGAGCAGCGGCGTTGGCAGCACCAGATATCTCAGCTTGGCGGGTCTTGAACTGCTGGCGAGTGCGCAGACGTCGAACCACAACCTCAGCGAGCTCGGCAACCGATGCCGCGGTCGCATAACTGACTTGATCGAAGAGAACGCTTCTCCATTGAACGAACTGCAGGTTCGCCGCGCAGCGTATGCGGCAGACTTGGTCTTGATCCTCGTATCGACGGAGCCCAGCTACATCGACTGCCATCCGATGGTCGGGCGCGTGGGCGGCGTCGCAACGGATCAGGGGGACGGCGCGCCTTCAATCGCTATAAGCACCGACACCTACGCGCTCGGCGATCTCACTGCCCTGCATGAGATCGGTCACGTCCTTGGCGGCCATCACGAAGATATCTCGGGCTACCCCAATCCTGGCGACGCGCGCGGCTTCTATGAGCATCAAGGAGCGCTCAAGTTGTGCGGCTGGCAGACGATGATGGGCGGCTATGTCGAGTGCACCTTCAACACCTCGCAGCCAAACCCCGCACTCCAAACCACGGTGCGCCTGCCGCGCTGGTCCAACCCCAACCAGAGCTACCTTGGCCGGCCCTTGGGCGACGGCGGACACAACATGAGCCGAGCGCTCGACGACGACTTGATGCCCGCCGCATCCGCTTGGGTCAATGACCCGCCGCCGCCTTCGCCACCGGGCCAGCTCACGGCCAACCCGGCGGCGTGCAACGGTCAGACTCTGGTGGGCTGGCCGGCGGTCAGCGGCAGCACCTACTACCAGCTGTCGCGCTCGACGTCGTCGAACTTCAGCAATCCGACCGTGGCCTACTCAGGGCCGAGCACGGCCACCCTGATCAATCTCGGCACCAGCGGCATCAGCTATCTGCGTGCCCAGGCCTGCAACGCGGGCGGCTGCAGCGGCTACAGCCCACAGGCTGTCGGCGCCGGCTACAGCGGCTGCCCGTGATCGGTGCGGGCAAGGCGGTCGGCGACCGCCTTGCCCGCCCGCTGCCCCGCTCTTTGCTCGCCAAGGCGGTGAACCACTTCAGGAGAACATCATGAACCTGCTATTCCGCGCCATCATCCTTACCGCTCTGACAACTCTGGTCGCCCCGGCCGTGGCCGACTCAGGCCCCCGCGTCCCGCCCTGCGAGGGCTGCCCGGTTTCCGTCGAGCGGCCCTATCCACGCTCCGGCTTCTGGTACGACCCGCAGCGCTCCGGCACCGGCTTCACCATCGAGATGCAGCGGGGGATTCTGTCCGGCGCCTACTACGGCTTCGACGAGACGGGTGCGCGCACCTGGTACATCTTCAACGGTACGCTGCAGCCCTCCGAACAGCCGGGTGAATACTGGACCGTCGAAACCGACCTGCTGGAATTCAGCGGCGGCAGCTGCATCGACTGCGCGCACCGGCCCAACCAGCCGCCGCAGGTGCGGCACCGCATGCGCCTGACCGTTCTGCAGCGCAATCTGATCAGCTACTCGCTGGACGGCGGGCCTGAGTTCCGGGTGCAGCCGCTGGTGTACGGCACCCAGATGGCGCAGCTGGCGCCTGAGCACTCCGATGCAGGGCTGTTTCAGAGCCCGGAGACGCCGCCACACTTCTTTGACAGCTCACCATGGCAGATTTCAGTCAGAGATCCTGTTAGCCCTCAGAATCAAAATGCTTGGGATGTATTCCGTGCCGGTGGAATTCGATGGAGCTCGGGATTCCGCCAGAGCGAAGCGGCTGGAAGGCCAGTCATCGCATCCTTCCGCTGGTACCCGTTGGGCAGCATCGAGATCATCACCGACTATTCGGTGTTCTGTAACGACCGCGCAGGGTTCGCTGCCGGCACCCCCGTTCCGTTTGTTCCGGATGAAGCCCTGGAGGGCATTGGTCCTGGCGTGTTTTGCGTTGTCCGCACCCGTGGCGAGACGGTTGGCACCTCCAGCTACTTCATCGGTCCTCTCGCCAACTTTGGCGACGACTATTTCTTCGCCACGGCCGCCGACGGTCGGATCATCGAAGGCATCCGGCTGCGGTATCGCTGAGGGGCTTGGAGCGGCAGGCGACTGGCGTCGCCATAGCCCGATCCGACTTGACAGGCATCGGCCCGAAACGAACAAGGCCCGCACTGGGCGGGCCTTGTCGTCGATCAGCAGCGGTCGAGCCGGGGCTCGACGGGCTTACTTGATCTTTCCTTCCTTGTACATCACGTGCTTGCGGACCACGGGATCGTACTTCTTGATCTCCATCTTGGTCGGCATGTTCTTCTTGTTCTTGTCGGTCGTGTAGAAGTGACCGGTGCCGGCCGAAGAGATCAGGCGGATCTTGTCGCGCTTGGATGCCATGACGTGTGCTCCTTAGATCTTTTCGCCGCGGGCGCGCAGCTCGGCGATCACGGCTTCGATGCCGTTCTTGTCGATGGTGCGCAGGGCGTGGGTGGAAACGCGCAGCTTGACCCAGCGCTTCTCGCTGGGGACCCAGAACCGGCGCTCGTGCAGGTTCGGCAGCCAGCGGCGGCGGGTTCGGTTGTTGGCGTGGGAAACATTGTTGCCGCTCTGAACGGCCTTTCCGGACACTTGGCAGACACGTGCCATGGCGCACCTCGATCGTAGCTGTGGGGCCGCCCTTGGCCAGGGCGGCAGCGGCCCCGCGCGTCGACACGGATGTGCCGGGCGCGCGCAGTCGGGAGACAACGACGCTGGCCAACGGAGCTTTCGGGGCGACTGCGCAAGCCCGGAAACACCGGCCGACGGATCGGCGGGACACAGCGAGCCGCGCATTATGCCCACGCTTGACAGCCGCGGCAAGTTGGGGTGCGGACGGCCGTGGCATGCTTGCCGACCATGAGCGACTGCCCCGAACTCGCGCCCGGCGATGTGCACCTGCTGTGGTGCCCCGCACCGGAGCCCCGCCCCGGCGGCCGTCGGGCCTGGCTGGACGCGCATCTTCGCGCCCAGCTCGCGCCCTATGCCGGCCTGCCGCCGGCGGCCCTGCGCTTCGACCGCGAGCCGCGCGGCCGGCCCTTCCTGCGTAATGCGCGTGTGCCCGACCTGCAGTTCAACCTGAGCGACACCGTCGGCGGCTGCCTGCTGGCGGTGGCGCGCGGCCTGCGGGTGGGGCTCGACGTGGAGCGCAGCGATCGGGCGATGCCGGCGCTGCGCCTGGCCCGCCGCTACTTCGCCGACGTCGAGAGCGCTGCGCTCGCGGCGCTGCCCGAGGCACAGCGCGAGCTCGCCTTCCTGCACGCCTGGACGGCCAAGGAGGCCGCCTGCAAGGCCACCGGCAGCGGCCTGCGCGATCGCCTGCATGCCTGGGTGTTCGAGGTCGACCCGAGCCCCATCGATCCGTGCGTGCTGCTGGCGCCCGCCGAGGCCGGCTGCGCGGCGGACTGGCGCTTCCTGCGGCTGCAGCCGGCACCGGGCTTCACGGCCGTGCTGGCCACGCCCGGGGCGCCGCGGCGGGTGCTGTTCTGCGAACCCCGCCGCGCGATCGTCATCGATCAGGGCGCGTAGCCGAGCGCCTGTGCCGCCGGCGCCAGCAGGGCGAAGGCCTCGGCCAGTTCGCCCTCGGCATAGCGGCGCCAGCGTCCCGGCGCCAGATCGAGCACCGTGCCGGGTTCACCGCGTGCCGTCATGTAGTCGCCGGGCTCCCCCTCAAGGCCGAGGAAGCCGGCCGCCGCGAGCAAGGCTGGCTGGGCATTGGCGGCAAGATCCTCGACGCGCAGGACGTGCGTCAGTGCGGGGGCGTTCTGAAGGCGCGCCTGCAGTACCGAGAGCGCTTCGGCCAGCCACGAGGCCAGGCGCCGAGGCGACTCGATCGCGTAGTTGTGCAGACTGCCGAATGCGGTCCAACCCAGCAGCATGTCGCGCGGATCGCCGATCAACACCAGCAGCCGGGCTTCAGGCAGCGCCGACAGGATCTCCGCATCGACATGCGGCAGCACATCGATCACCCGTTCGGGCTGCATGCCGCGGCCGACGAGCTGCTGGCGCCACAGGTGCTCGGCCCCCTGTTCGCCATGGTGACCCGCCTGCGGTCGCAGAGGGCCGAGGCCATCGGCTCGCTCGCTGCTGTTGAACCGGTCAACGAGACAGGGCATCAGAGGGCCGATGCAGTTCAGCACCGCACCACCCGGCGTGCCCGGAGGCAGCCAGAACAACCGCGCCTCGGCGCCGCGCGGTGCGTCGGCGGACAGCTCGGGCCCGGCGGGCAGAAAGCCCGGCAGCGGCAGGCCCAAAGGCGACTGCCCGGGTTCAACGCCGTGCACACCCAACCACACCGCAAACGCCTCGTCCGGACGATCGAGCTGATCGAGCAGCATTCCGCGCAGGCTTGCGATGCCGCGCAGCAGTCCGGTGTTGAGCGGACGCTGCGCCAGGGCGGCAAGCCGCGCCAGCGCGGCCTCGGGATCGCGCTCGCGCTCGGCGCGGACCAGCACCAGTTCGGCGCCGACGCGCTGCGGGTCCTTTTCCAGCAGTGCGCGCGCGATGGCCTCGGCCTCGTCGCGCCACCCCAACAGGTTGGCGCGCTGGGCCGTCGCTTCCTCGACATCGAGACTGCCCGGCTGCGCATCGCGCCACCGCTTCAGCACGGCCTCGCCCTCGGGAAGCGCCACGTCGAGGCTGAACCGCGCGTTCCACAGCGACACCGACTGCGCATGCTGCTGGAGCAGCGCATCCAGGCCGACGCGCGCACGATCGCGGGCGTTGGCGCGCTCCCAGAGTTCCATCAGTGCGTTCAGCAGCGCGGGCTGCTCGGGCTCCAGCGCGAGGCTCTGCAGCAGCGCCTGCTCGCAGCCGGCGATATTGCCCAGGCCCATGGCGATGCGGCTGAGCAGGGTCCAGCCGCCGGCGTCGCCCGGCTCGCGCTGCAGGATCTGCAGCAGCTGCTCCTGCGCGGCCTGGGGTTCGTTGGCATCCAGCAGCACGGTGACCAGCAGGCGCTGGGCGACGCGCATATGGGGTGCCAACTTCAGGGCGTTGCGCAGCGCCTGCGCCGCCACCGCCGGCAGGCCGCGCCGCTGGAAAACCAGGGCCAGGTCGAAATGCAGCTCGGGGTTGTTGGGCTGCTGCCTGACGGCGCGGTCAAGCACGGAAAGGGCGGTATCCAAGTCCCCTCGCGCCATCGCGATCTCGCCCTCGATGCGAAGCAACGCGGGATGCTCAGGATCGACGCGGCGGCCGTACTTGACGCGACCTTCCGCAGCGTCGAGATCACCGCGCAGCATCTCAAGTCGGGCCAGGCCGACATAGCCCGCCAGCAGGTTCGGATCCTGTTCGATCGCGGCCTTCAGGTCTTCGTGGGCGGAATCGTACTTGCCGCGCGCAAAAGCCAGTTCGCCGCGCGTGATCAGGAAGGCGCCGCGATGCGGCGCCAGCGCGATCGCCTGCGCCAGCGCGTCCTCGCCCTCCTCCTGTTTTCCCTTGCCCAGCAGGGCCAGCGCCAGCAGATGCAGCAGGTCGGGGCTGCTCGGCATGCCGGCCAGAGCCTCGCGGGCGAGGCGGATGGCGGCGTCGTGGTCATTGCGGATCAGGGCATCCTGGATCGGCTGCAGCATGGGGGTGGGCCTGGAAGACGAAAGCCGCCGAGTCTACCAGTGCGCCGGACGGCGCCGAAGTCCGCCTCCGAGGGGCGCTTTCAGGCCTCGTCGCCCAGGGCCTGCTGCACACGATCCGCCACCCAGCGGCTGGCGTGGCTGCGGGCGCCGAAACCGTCGAAGAAGCCGCAGTGGCCACCGTGGCCAGCGATCTGCAGGCGCGCCTGCGCCGGCAGCTGCAGCCGGTGGAAATCCTCTACGGGAATCACCGGGTCGTCGGCCGCGGTCAGGATGCTGGCCGGGACCTGCAGCGCCGCCAGGCGATCCCCGGCGATCGAATAGCTGTCGAGGTAGGCCTCAAGGCTGCCCAGCGCTGTGTGGCGCTCGACCAGGATGCGGGTGAGCTCGCGGATGCCGCTGCGCAGCTCGGCCGGAGTGAAGCGGTAGCGGTCGGGGAACAGCTGCTGCTTGCGCTTCAGCGACGCCGTCCACTTCAGCATGAAGTAGTGGTGGTAGAACCACGGCCCGCGCTCGATCGCGGCCAGCCCGGCAGCAGGACTGACCACCGGGCAGACCGCCGCGGCGTGGTCGAGGCGGATGCCCGCCGCTGGCGCGCGCAGCGCCACCCGCAGGGCGAAGTTGCCGCCCAGCGAGAAACCGGCCACCGCCAGCCGTCGCGGCGCGTACTGCTGCTGGACCAGGGCCACCGCCTCGACCACTTCCTCGATGCGGTTCGAGCTGAACAGCTCCGGGTTCAGGTGGTGGGTGTCGCCGTGGTCGCGGAAGTTGAGGCGGAACACGTCGAAGCCGCGCGACAGCAGCTCACCGCCGGTGTCGAGGATGTAGTTCGAACGCGCGCTGCCTTCCCAGCCGTGCAGCAGCACGACCAGGCCGCGGCTCTCGGGCAGGGCCTGCTGGCGGGTCATATAGCCCTGCAGGCGGGCGCCGCCCGGGCAGTGCAGCTCGCGTACGTCGGCGTCGTGTTCCAGCCGCGAGCGGCTGCGCAGGGCGTAGCGGCGCAGCCGGCTGCTGGCCAGCACCGACTGCAGGTGCGGGTTGCGCAGCAGGCGCGGCGGCTGGAACTCGGCCTGCATCAGCTGTCCATCGCCTCGGCGATCCGCGCGCGCGCGGTCTCGGCCATGCGCCGCCGGCCCTCCTCACTGGGCTCGATCGGGGCCAGGAAATGCACTTCGGCGACGCGCGGCGGGTCGCCCAGCACGCGCAGGAAGTTCTGCAGGAAGTTCTCGCCCGGCTGGAATGCCACCAGGGCCTGGGCGCTGCCGCGCTCGCCGTAGCGCAGCGCCACCGGCTGTACGGTCACGTTGGCCGCCAGCGCCGGCTGGAAGATCCGCGCGTGGAAGGTGTGGACCTTGAGGCCGTCGGTGGTGCGGCCCTCGGGAAACACGCCGACCGGAAGCCCGGACTGCAGGCGGCTCACCATCTGGTGCATCACGCCGTGCAGGGACTCGTTGTTGCCGCGGTGGTGGTAGATGGTGCCGGCGCGGCCGGCCAGCCAGCCGATCAACGGCCAGCGGCTGATCTCGGCCTTGGCGACGAAGCCGACCACATGGCGGCTGTGCATCAGCGTGATGTCCAGCCAGGCGACATGGTTGGCGACGAACAGTACGCCGCCCGGCAGCGGCTGCCCGACCTGGCGCACGCGGAAACCGAAGATCCGCAGCAGACCGGTGGACCACAGCCGGATCACGCGGAAGTCCAGGCGATCGCGGCCGCGGCCGATGCGCCGGGTGATCGGATTGATCAGCAGCACGGTCAGCGGCAGGCACAGCAGCAGATGCAGCAGCAGCACCGGCACGCGCAGCGCATAGCGCAGCGCGCGCCAGGGATCGCGCTGCCGCGCGCGCACCGGCGAGTCCGAGGCATAGTTCATGCGCCGGCACGATACCGGAGGGGGGCGCCCGCGGCCAGATGCTGCAGTGCGTCGGGCTAGGCTGTCCCGGCGCCTCAGCGGAAGCGGATGCGCTCCAGACGCGCCACCGCCTCGCGGTACTCGGCCTGCATCTGCAGCACCAGCTCGCGCACCGGCTGCACCGCGTCGATGCCGCCCACGCCCTGGCCGGCGCCCCAGATGTCCTTCCAGGCCTTGGCGTCGGTGTTGCCGCCGGAGCCGAAATCCATCTTCGACTTGTCGGCCTCGGGCAGATTGTCGGCGTCGAAGCCGGCGCGGGTGATGCTGGGCTTCAGGTAGTTGCCCTTGACCCCGGTGAACAGCGAGCTGTAGACGATGTCCTCGGCGCGGCAGTCGACCAGCATCTGCTTGTAGTCGTCGACTGCGCGCGCCTCCGGCGTGGCGATGAAGCGCGTGCCGAGGTAGGCGAGATCGGCACCGATCGCCTGCGCCGCCAGCACGTCCGCGCCCGAGGCCATCGCCCCCGACAGCAGGATCGTGCCCGGATAGAACTGGCGGATCTCGCGCACCAGGGCGAAGGGGCTCAGCGGGCCGGCATGGCCGCCGGCCCCGGCGCAGACCGCGATCAGCCCGTCCACGCCCTGGGCAGCGGCCTTCTCGGCGTGGCGACGGCTGATCACGTCGTGGAAGACCACGCCGCCGTAGCCATGCACCGCTGCGACCACCTCGGACGGTGGCGACAGGCTGGTGATCACCACCGGCACCCGGTACTTCTCGACCAGCTTCAAATCCTCGGCGAGGCGATTGTTGCTGGCGTGCACGATCAGGTTGACCGCGAACGGCGCCACCGGATCGGCAGGCGTCGACGCCGCATGCGCCGCGCCGATGTCCTCGCTGAGCTGGGCCAGCCACTCGTCCAGCTGCGACAGCGGCCGGGCATTGAGCGAAGGAAAGCTGCCGACGATGCCGGCCTTGCACTGCGCAGCGACCAGCTCGGGTCCGGAGACGATGAACATCGGCGAGCCCACCAGAGGCAGGCGCAGGCGGTTTTCGAGCAGGGCGGGAAGGGGCATGGGGGCTCCGGTGGCTTGGGGAGGGAGTGGCGGGATTCGCTTACAGATGCGCGCGGGAGGCTGTCGCTTGGGCTTGGGCTCGGGTGCACCGTCGCAAGCCACCGCGGCGAGCCCCTCCCCCCTTGCGGGAGAGGGGTAGGGGAGAGGGGAGACAGAACGCGGTCGCGGCACGTCGGTTCGTGACTGAACTGCAGCGAGCCTGGGCTTGGGCCAACGCACTCTGGATGTGGAAGCAGCCAGAACGCTCGCGCGCTGTGGCTTCTGCGGGCAGGAGCCCGCGCTCTTCAAGGGGCCCCTGGGGAGCGGCGGGAGGCGGTCGATCCGCCCGCAGGGTTGGCCGCAGGGATGCGGCCAAGGTTTTCGACAGGCCAGGGACGGCCTGTCCGAAAACCCCGACCGACTCACGCGACCCCTTCGCGCACGGATGCGCGAAGGGCGCGGACGAGGGGTGGCCTTTCTTTTGGTTACTTTTCTTTGGCCACGCAAAGAAAAGTAACTCGGGCCGACCGAAGGGCGGACCGAAAGCTCTTGCACTTTGCTTCCAAACACGAAGCGATGAAGTAAGACCGAGGCAAGAATGAAGCCGGTGGTGGGCCAGGGCCCACCCTATGACAGTCGCGGGGTGCGCCATGCCAAGGGCTGAGGTCACGGCAGCCTCGCCAAGAACCCTTCCACCGCCACGTTGAAGGCGTCGTTATCGTCGCCGGCGACCATGTGGCCGGCCTCGCGCACGTCGACGAACTCGGCGGCGGGAATCAGGCGCAGGAAGTCCTGCACGCCGGCCTCGGTGACCATTTCGCTGCGCGCACCGCGCACCAGCAGGGTCGGCACGCGCACCTGTCGGCAGGCCGCCTCGAAGCGGGCGATCGCCGGCTCGGGGTCGGGCACGCGCTCACCCAGCAGCAGCTTCGGATCCCAGTGCCAGCGCAGGCGGCCGTCCTCACCCTCGCGCAGGTTCTTGCGCAGGCCGGCGGTGCTCTCCGGGCGCGGGCGGTGCGGCAGGTAGGCGGCGACCGCATCGGCCGCCTCGTCGAGGCTGGCAAAGCCATCGGCATGCGCCAGCATGAAGCGCACGATCTGCATCACGCCCTCGCGCTCCAGCCGTGGCACCACGTCGACCAGCACCAGCGCGCGCAGCTCGAGCGGCGGGTCTTCGCCCGCGACCAGCAGCGCGGTCAAGCCACCGAGCGAGGCGCCGACCAGAGCCGGGGGCTCTTCAAGCGTCGCCAGCACCGCGCGCAGGTCGGCGGCGAAGGCGTCGAAGCTGTAGTCGGCCTCGGGCGACCATTCGCTGTCCCCATGGCCGCGCAGATCGAGGCTGATAACGCGACGCCCGGCGCGGGCGAGATCGGCTGCGGCATGCCGCCAGGCGTGGCGGGTCTGGCCGCCGCCGTGCAGCAGCACGATCGGCTGGCCTTCCATCGGTCCGCCAACGCTGGCGGCAAGGCGCAGGCCGAAGGCGCCGGCATAGGTATGGCTGTGCATTCGGGGGCAGGCTCCAGCGGCAATACGCCGGAGTATGGGTCAGCCCGCCTGCATGGCGGAAGAGTCGAAAGGCCTGCCGCCCGGTTCGACGGACCTCCCATCGCGTGGCCACCGATTCCCGATGCCGCCACCGGCGGGGATCAGACCTGCCACCGGAATCGCAGCGGCCGAGCGCGCTCAAGTGTGCAGAAGGCAGGTGCGAGGTGTTCCCCGGAGCACCTGACCGATGCAGCGGGGCCAGGATGCTCCCAGGAAACAGAACGCTCACGAGCCAGTGGACCGTCGCCCCGGCGCAGAGCCTGTCCTTGCGAAGGCGGAGACGGGGCCCAGAGTAGTGGCCTCAGTCGCAAGAGCTCTGGATCCCCGCCTTCGCGGGGATGACGAACCGATGTTTCTTTGAGACCACCTGATCCGCAACGCGGGGCCGAGAGGGTCTCTGGTAGTGGAACGTGTGCCCCCGTGAATCGTCGCCCCCGCGCAGAGCCGGTCCTCGCAGGGGCGGAGACGTGGCCGGGTTCCGGCCCGTGCCAGTTGCAAGACCACTGGATCTCCGTCTCCGCGCGGATGACGAATCCGGGTTTCCGCAGGTACCGCTGACCGGCCAAGCGGGGCTCGGAAACGCTCAGAACCCCAGCCAGGCGCTGGCGGCGGTCTTGACCAGCAGCTCGCGATGCGGGCGCAGCAGCTCGGCGTTGTGCCCCAGCGCGGTGCCCGCCATGGCGGGCGCGGCCGTGTCCTGCGCGGCGAGCCCCAGCGCGGCGAAGGCCTGGCCGCGGATCCAGCGGTATTCGTCCAGCGACAGGCCCTGGGCATTGAGCGCTTCGACCTGGGCGCGCTTGGCCTCGACGATCAGGCCGGAGAGGTCGGCATAGGCGACAAACATATCCTGCACGCCCGGCTCGCGACCGTCGCGCTGCTGGCTGGCCTTGAGCTCGGCGTACTTGGCTTCGAGCTGCTGCCAGCGGTCGCCCAGCTGGGTGGCCATGGCCTGCTGCACGGCGATGAAGGCGGCGACTTGCGCCGACTGCAGACGCGCGTCAGGGGGCTCAAGGAAGGCCTCTCGCTTGCTGACCTGCTGCTCCAGCTGGGCGACCTGTTGCCACTGCTGCGCGCTGTCGACCAGCGCGCTGGCGCCCTGCCACAGCGGCCGCAGCACGATCCAGTACACCGCACCCGCGCCGACCACGAGCACCAGCAGGGCCACGACCAGACAGCCGCCCAGGAGTTTTCCGTTCTTCATCGCTGTTCCTTGAGAGAGCGCACCGCCGTGCTACGGCGCCACCGCGCCATTCGCGACATCGGCTTCATCCACCGTCGCCTGCGCCTCAGACAACGCTGAAGAATTCAGCGTTGTCGCGCGCCATGGAGGGCGCGCCCGCGGAGCGAGCACGGAAGTGCTTGATCCAGCGAAGGCGAGTCCGGACCTGTGCCGGACTCGCGACGACTGATCAAGGCCAGGATGGACTTGATCAGTGTTGCCCCAAGGGCACTGCCTCGAAGCCGTTGCCGAACACGCCGGTGGCGAAGAAGGCCGGGCCGCCGACGAACAGGATGGCGCTGTCGCTGGGCCGGTAGCTGCCGAAGGCGTTGGCCTGCAGGTTGAGGCGCCAGGTGCGGGCATCGACGCGCTGCGCGCGCATCGAGAGATCGTGCCAACCCATGCTCGCGTCATCTCCCGGCACCGAAGGGCCGTACATGCGCAGGCTCCAGTCGGGGCCGCCGAAGTCGAGGCCCGGGGCATGGAAGCGGATGTCGACCACGGCCTGGCTGCAGTCGCGCAGCTCGAAGCGCACCAGGTCCTGCGGGTAGGCGTAGAAGCGACCCAGGCCTTCGCCGCCGGGCAGCCAGTCGCGACCGTTGCGGGCGGCGACCACGCCCTGCACATCGTTCAGGCGCTGACAGCCGCTGCCGCTGCCGCTGACCACGGTGGCGGTGAAGGAGCCCGCGACCAGCTGTGCGGCCTCACCCTGCCGCCCGGCCAGCAGGACGATCGAGGAGCCGACATTGGCCTGCAGCGCATCGGCCTGGCCATCGCCGTTGCCGTCGCCGGCATTGGGCGCATTGCCCTCGGTCTGGTCGGGAGCCCCGTCGCCATCGGCATCCGGCACCTGCTCGATCTGCCAGACCGCGGCATTGGTGCCGGCATAGAGCAGCGTCGGGTTGAAGGGGTCGATGTGCAGGGCCAGCGCCGCGTCGGCCGGCAGCCCGACGCTGAGCGAGCGCCAGCTGGCCCCGCCGTCCTCGCTCTTGAACACCGAACCCGGGTTGGCCAGGGTGCCGGCGCCAGCGGCGTACAGCACGTCCGGATTGCCGGCATCCACCAGCAGAGCGCGGATATCGACATCGGTGCTCAGGCCGGTCGAACTGTTGCTCCAGCTGAGCCCGCCGTTGGTGCTCTTGTAGACATAGCCCTGGCGCGGGCCGCTGCTGTCGCGCAGGTTCACCGCGGTGGCCCAAAGGGTGTCGGGGCTGGTCGGATGGATGGCCAGGGCCAGCACGTCGAAGGCGGTCGCTGCGCTGCCTGGATAGGTCGGCAGGCCCAGGCTGGCATGGGTCCAGGTGGCGCCGCCGTCGGTGGTCTTGAAGACGCCGCTGGCGATCGTCGGCGGCGTCGCGGTGATGTCGTCGGTGGTGCTGAGGAAGGTGCCGGCGTAGCCGACCTGCGGGTTCTGCGGATTCAGCACCAGCGGCACCGGCACCGCCCAGCTGCGCAGGTTCTGGAACTGGTCCGGCGGCGTGCCCTGCACCGGGCCGTACTGCAGCGGCAGGCCGGACTCGGCATTGGCCCAGGCGGCACCGGCCGTGCTCGATTTGATGATGCGGTGGCTGAGCTGCTGGCGACGCACGCCGTCGACGTCGACCACCGTCACCTGGAAGCCGTTGCTGGTCGCGTACAGGGTCTGCAGCGGTCCGCTGATGCAGGGGCCCGACACCGGCGGCGCGGCGCAGGAGCGCGGATCGAGGGTGATCTGCCTGACCGTGCCGAGGAAGCTCGAGGCCGGCACGCCCGAGGTCGGCAAGCCGGCATCGATGACGCTCCAGCTCGCGCCGCCGTCGCTGCTCTTGTACAGGCCGGCGTTGCGCAGCGACGGCGCCATCGAGGAGCGACCGCCCGCATAGATCACCGTCGAGGCCAGGCTGGCCGCGCTGCTGCCAACGGTGGTGGGATCGATCGCCAGGCTGCGGATCTGGTGCGCACGCAGGCCGTTGCTGCGGCCGCTCCACGCGACACCGCCGTTGACGCTCCAGTGCAGGGGCAGGGCCGGCAGGAAGGCATCACCATAGCCGGCGAAGATCCGCCGGTTCGCGGTCGCGCTGAACGCCGGATTGGGCAGCACGGCCAGCGCCCGCACGTTGACCGAGCTCAGGCCCTGCTGGGCGGTAGCGAAGCTCGCCCCGTCGTTGTCAGACACGTACAGGCCGCCGTCGATCGCGGCCACATAGACCCGCGGCACCGTCGGGTACTGCGGGTGGAGCACGATCTCGGAGACCGCGACGGTCGAGCCATAGCTCGGGTTCGGCGCAAGGCCGGTGGCGACATCCACCGCGCTCACGCCGGCATCGATGCTGCGCCGCAGGTTGGACGTGCCTTCCTGCCGGCTCTGGCCGATCCAGACCGTGTCGGCCACGGTCGGATGCGCGCGCACGCGTTCGGCAGTCAGACTGGTAGAAGTCCAGTTGACGCCGCCGTCGTCGCTGCGCCACAGCTGGTAGTTGGCGGCTGCATAGCGCCGCAGGCCGGGGCCGCGGCTGAAGTCGACGGTGCCGAAGGACGGATCGAGGGGCAGGGTCAGCAGCGGCGCGAAGCTGGCGCCGCCGTCACCGCTGCGGTACAGCGCGACGCGGGCGGCGGGATCGGCGCTGAAGTTCTGGTAGGACACGCCAACCACCAGTTCGCCCGCATGCGCGGCATCGGTCCACAGGCGCACGTCGGACAGCGGCAGCGCGGGCAGGGCCAGCGCGGTCGGGCTGAAGCTGGCGCCGTTGTCGCTGCTGCGCAGCAGGCTGCCGTTGCCCAGCATCACGTACAGCCCGCCGCTGCTGCCGGCGACATCGGCCATCTGCACCACCCAGGTGCCGCTGGGTGCGGTCCAGCCGGTCGGCGCCCAGTTGTCGCCGCCGTCGCCGCTGCGGAACAGGCGACCCCCATAGTTCAGCGCCCACAGGGTCGACGGCGCCTCGCGATCCAGGGTCAGCTTGACGTCGACCTGGGTGCCGCCGCCGAAGCCGTTCTCGATGCGCTGCCAGGTCACCGCGGCGTCGACGCTGCGGTAGATGCCGCCGCGCGAGGACGCATAGACGATGGCCGGCGTGGTCGGGTGGACCTTGATGTCATAGATCCAGCCGCCGTCGGGGCCGCTGCCCGTCCAGTAGCCTGGGCCGGCAATGCCGAGCTGGGCGAGGCCGAGCGCGAGTGCGGCGAGGGTCGCGCGGATCGTGGAAGAGTTCATGGGAGCAGCTCCGTGGCTCGGCCGGGCGGCGCGACAGGCGACATGCCTGGGCGGGCCCTCCTGCGGAGCAAGTACGAAATCCGGGGGCGGAAAACGACATCGCGGCGTCGGCCGGCGCATCGCAGCGCCGATGAACGGCCCGGCGAGGCGGCGGCAGTCGCACTACACTGGCGCCCCGCGGTCGCGCTCCGGCGTCGGCCAGTCCACCTCTGCCGCCGCGCGCCTGCGCGTTTGGAGCTTCCGATGGCATGGAAACCCTGGGCCCTGTACGGGCTGTCCCTGCTCTGCTTCGCCGTCGTGCTGAAGAGCCAGTCCGCCGGGCTCGCCCTGCTGCTGCTGGCGATCGCCCTGGTCACCATGGTCTGGGGCACCCTGCTGCTCATCCAGTCGCGCATCGAAGGCAGCTCGCAGAGCGCCGGCCCGATGATCGACCCGGTCGAGGTGGCGCGACTGCGCGCCCAGGCCGAAGCGCGCAAGCGCGCCCAGCAAAGCGCACCGAGCGAAGACTCCGCTTCGGCCTGAGGCTGGGGCGGGGCTTCGAGATACTTGGCGCCGCCGCCGGCCTTCGCGCGGACGACGGCGATCGATGATGCGCCGAGCGTGCTGCTTCCTGTGAACCTCCCAGCCGCGCGCGGCGGGCCGGGTGTTCTCGAAGAAACACGGAGTCGTCATCCCCGCGCATGCGGGGATCCAGGATTCGTGCGACTGCGGCAAGCGACACTGGGCCCCCACCTGCGTGGGGGCGACGATCAATGGGGTCGCAGGCGTTCTGTTTCTTGAGAGCTTCTCAGCCCTGCGCGCGGCGGGCCAGGTGTTCTTGAAGAAACACGGAGTCGTCATCCCCGCGCATGCGGGGATCCAGGACTCGTGCGACTGCGGCAAGCGACACTGGGCCCCCACCTGCGTGGGGGCGACGATCAATGGGGTCGCAGGCGTTCTGTTTCTTGAGAGCCTCTCAGCCCCGCGCGCGGCGGGCCGGGTGTTCTCGAAGAAACACGGAGTCGTCATCCCCGCGCATGCGGGGATCCAGGATTCGTGCGACTGCGGCAAGCGACACTGGGCCCCCACCTGCGTGGGGGCGACGATCAATGGGGTCGCAGGCGTTCTGTTTCTTGAGAGCTTCTCAGCCCCGCGCGCGGCGGGCCGGGTGTTCTCGAAGAAACACGGAGTCGTCATCCCCGCGCATGCGGGGATCCAGGATTCGTGCGACTGCGGCAAGCGATGCTGGGCCCCCACCTGCGTGGGGGCGACGATCAATGGGGTCGCAAGCGTTCTGTTTCTTGAGAGCCTCTCAGCCCCGCGTCGGGGCGTGTGTTCTCGAAGAAACATGGGGGCGTCATCCCCGCGCAGAGCCTGCCCTCGCGAAGGCGGGGGCGGGGGCCAGGGCGGACGCGGGGATCCAGGACTCGTGCGACTGCGGCAAGCGACACTGGGCCCCCACCTGCGTGGGGGCGACGATCAATGGGGTCGCAGGCGTTCTGTTTCTTGAGAGCCTCTCAGCCCCGCGTCGGGGCGGGTGTTCTCGAAGAAACATGGGGGCGCCATCCCCGCGCAGAGCCTGCCCTCGCGAAGGCGGGGGCCGGGGCGGACGCGGGGATCCAGGACTCGTGCGGCTGAGGCAAGCGGTACTGGGCCCCCACCTGCGTGGGGGCGACGATCAAGGGAGTCGCGAGCGTTCTGTTTCTTCCTAGCTTCCCTGCTCCGCCTACGGCTGGAAACCGGGTCGCGAGGGCCCGCAGCAGCCGCTGTCGCCTTCCGGACCTAGGCTGCCGGGTCTTCCCGGCAGGCCGCAGCCAGCAGCGGATCGTCCCCGGGCAGGTCGATCCAGCGTGCATCGACCAGATCACCCGCTTCGTCGAAACGGACTCCGTCCAGCAGGTCGGCGCGGCGGCGCTCCCGGCAGTCGAACATCGCGCCGAAGCGCCGCGTCGGCTCCCAGCGGCCCATCAGGATCACGCCGCCCAGCACCTTGCCCGGCTGCGCGGGATTGCGCTTGAGCTCAGCGCGATCCAGCGCGATCAGGCGATCGACCTGCGGCACCACATAGGTCCAAGGCCGGTACCAGACCTGCACCTCATTGGTCGACACCACTTCGACGCTGGGCGGCAGGGTGCCACTGGCGCGATCGAGCCAGGTGTATTCCGACCACACCGCATACGACAGCATGCCCAGCCCCGCCGCCAGCGGCACCGTCCAGGCCGGCAGCCCGCGCCCGCGCAGCAGCCAGCGCAGGGCCATGACCAGACCTGCGAGGCAGAAGCCGGCGGCGAAGGTGGCGATCAGTTCAAACAGCATTCGAGACTTCCTGTGGAGGCGGGTGTCGAAACCCGCTCATCAATAGTGCGCGGCCGCAGCAGCCGCAAGCCCGGGCGGTCGACCCCCAGCACCAATTGTCCAAGCCGGAAACGCAGCGGCCCGCCCCCGCGAGGGGACGGGCCGCCACATCATGCCGGTCTTGCGCCGGCTGCAGGGCAGAACCTCAGTGGTGGGTGGCAGCGCCGGCGCCGCGCGGCACGCGGATGCTCTCCACCAGCTCCTGGATATGCATCGGAGCGGGCTTGGTCATCGCCAGCACCGCGTAGGCGGCGATGAAGTTCAGCAGCGCACCGACCGCACCGAAGGACAGCGGGGAGATACCGAACAGCCAGTTGGCGGGCACGTTCTCCAGCATGTTGGTGCCCGGAATGAAGAACCAGCCGAGGTAGGTGAAGATGTAGAGCACGGTCGAGCCGAGGCCGACCAGCATGCCCGTGATCGCACCGGCCGAGTTCATCTTCTTCGAGAAGATGCCCATCATGATCGCCGGGAACAGCGAGGACGCCGCCAGACCGAAGGCGAGCGCCACCACCTGGGCCGCGAAGCCGGGCGGATTCATGCCGAGCCAGGTCGCCACCACGATGGCCACGCCCATCGACACGCGCGCCCACAGCAGCTCGCCCTTCTCGGTGATGTCCGGTTTGAAGGTCGACTTGATGAGGTCATGGCTGATTGCCGACGAGATCGCCAGCAGCAGGCCTGCTGCCGTCGACAGCGCCGCCGCCAGGCCACCTGCCGCGATCAGGCCCAGCACCCAGCCGGGCAGCTGCGCGATCTCGGGGTTGGCGAGCACGAGGATGTCCTGGTTGAAGGTCACCATCTCGTTGCCCTTCCAGCCGCGGGCTTCGGCCTCGGCCTTGAAGGTGGCGCTGGCCTCGTTGTAGTACTGGATGCGGCCGTCCTGGTTCTTGTCCTCGAACTTGAGCAGGCCGGTCTTCTCCCAGTTGCGCATCCAGTCCGGACGCTCATCGTAGGAGACCGACTGTGCGGTGGTGCCTTCCGGGTAGATGGTGTCGATGATGTTCAGACGCGCCATCGAACCCACCGCCGGCGCCACCGTGTACAGCAGGGCGATGAAGACCAGGGCCCAGCCGGCCGACTTGCGGGCGTCGGAGACCTTGGGCACGGTGAAGAAGCGGATGATCACGTGCGGCAGGCCGGCGGTACCCACCATCAGCGACAGGGTGAACAGCACCATGTTGAGGGTGGACCCGTGGTTGCCGGTGTAGTCGTTGAAGCCCAGCTCCTTCAGCACGGTATCGAGCTTGGCCAGCAGCGGCATGCCGGACGAGGTGTGCTCGGAGAACAGACCCAGCTGCGGGATCGGGTTGCCGGTCAGCTGCAGCGAGATGAAGACCGCCGGGATGGTGTAGGCGATGATCAGCACGATGTACTGGGCCACCTGGGTGTAGGTGATGCCCTTCATGCCGCCGAGCACCGCGTACACGAAGACGACCGCCGATGCGATCAGCAGGCCGGTCGTGGTGTCGACTTCGAGGAAGCGCGAGAAGGCCACGCCGGCGCCGGTCATCTGGCCGATGACGTAGGTGATCGACATGATCAGCAGGCTGGCCACCGCGACGAGTCGCGCGCTGCGACTGTAGAAGCGGTCACCGATGAAGTCCGGCACCGTGAAGCGGCCGAACTTTCTGAGGTACGGCGCCAGCAGCAGGGCCAGCAGCACGTAGCCGCCGGTCCATCCCATGAGGTAGGTGGAGTTGCCGTAGCCGACGAAGGCGATGAGGCCCGCCATCGAGATGAAGCTGGCTGCGGACATCCAGTCGGCCGCGGTGGCCATGCCGTTCATGACCGGATGCACGCCCCGGCCGGCCGCGTAGAACTCGGAGGTGGAGCCGGCACGCGCCCAGATCGCGATCGCGATGTAGAGCGCGAACGAGCCGCCGACAAAAAGCAGGTTGATGGTGAACTGGTCCATGGGTCGTACTCCTTACTGCTCGTCGACGCCGAACTCGCGATCGAGCCGGTTCATGTACCAGGTGTAGAAGAAGATCAGCGCGATGAAGCTCAGGATCGAGCCCTGCTGCGCGAACCAGAAGCCGAGATCGGTGCCGCCGAACTTGATGCCCGAGATCAGCGGGCGCAGCACGATGCCGAAGCCGAACGAGACGAGCGCCCAGATGGCCATGCAGATGCTGATGATCCGCACATTGGCCTTCCAGTACTCGGCGGGTGACTTGTTGCCTGACATGGGGTGTCTCCCTGGATTCCGTTGTCGTCCGCCGCGCGTTGTGCGCAGCGGACGCCCTGGGGTTTAGAACGAGTACTTGGCCTGGAAGTCCAGACGGTTCATGGTGCCGCTGGTGCCGTTCTCGAGTTCACGCTTGACGGTGGACAGCTCGACGCCGAGATCGAACTTCGGTGCCGGCGACCAGAACAGGTTCACACGCGCGCTGCTCGCTTCGGCATTGGCGCTGAGACCCGTGAGAGCGCGATCGTTGTCCACCGAGGCATAGCCGACGGTGAAGTTGGAGCGCCAGGTGCCGCCCCAGACGTGCCGGTACGAGGCATAGGCGGCGATCACATCGAGTGCGTCGAGATCACCGCTGCCGTCGATCACCGCGTCTTCGAACAGGTTGATGCCGACGTAGCGGCCGATACCGGTGCCGGCACTCGCCATGAGGCGCAGATCGTCCTGTCCGAACATCAGCTTGCTGGTGAGGCTGACGCCGAACCCGGTGACGCTGTCGGACACCGCGGGAGAGTCGTAGCTCACCTGCCGCAGCAAGCCGGCAACCGAGAGGAAGCCCCAGTCGCCCCGCATGGTGTACTTCGCGGTGAAATCGGGAAGGCTGCTTTCGTCCGGCACGATGCGGGCTCCGCCACCGAACGGCATGATGGTGCTGGCCGGATTCTCCATCGACACCGACCACGGACCCGAGGTGTAGCGGATCTGCGCCTGGCGCATGAACACCATGCCCTCGGTGGGACCGACGAAGTCAGTGGACTCCGGCAGCGCGCCGAGCTCCATGAAGTTCGACCACTCGTGGCCCAACAGCCAGTTGTTGTAGGTCAGGAAGCCGCGACGCAGGCTGGGGTTGTAGCGGTTGGTGACGCGCTCGTCGCCGCCGGTGGGCACGCCGAAGTCGAGCTCGAAGTAGGAGCCGAGTTTGTCGCCGCTGTCGAGCACCGTATCGGTGCGCAGCCAGAAACGGCTGTACTTGGCGTGGCTGTCGAAGGTCGCCGACTCTCCCACCCCGCCGACCGGGATCACGCCGGGAACATTGAAGTCGCGGATCAGACCCGAGGCTGGCGGATTGCCATCGCTGTAGTCGGACAGCGAGTTGTTGACCTTGATGAAACCGCCATAGCTAAACTTGGTGCCCGGGTTGGCGGCGGTGCTGATGGTCGTGGCCTGGATCGGCTGCTGACCCGCCGGCACCGCTGGTGCCGCTGCGGGTGCCGGTGCAGCGGCCTGCTGCTTCACCAGCTCGCCGACCATGCGCTCGAGCTCGGCGATGCGTGCTTCGAGCTGGGCTTCGCGATCGGTCTGTGCGAAGGCGGTGGTGCTGCCCAGGGCAGCGATGACGGCGACGGCCAGGGCCGCCCGTTTGCTTGTTTTCAGTCTGAACATGAGGCACTCCCTCCCAAGGATGCGGATCGAGCATGTTCGCGCCGCACTGCAGCATTCCATTCCACATTGGTCTATAGATCGAGCGCTTCCGCGAAGGTCCCGCGAGATGCCTTCGACCATGGTCGACGCAAGCGTGTTGTTGCCCGCGCGCAGGTCTAGACTCGATACCCATGCATTCGAAGTCGCGGGCGCCCGGCATTCGTCGATGGCAGCTCCGCACCGGCTCTGCCAAGGGAGGAAGCCCATGTCCAACGAAGCTGCCAGCGGCCCGATCTACGCCGCCTCCGACGCATTCAGCGCGAACGCGCGCTATCGCCGCGACGACTACGAACGGCTCTACCGTGAGTCTGTCGATGACAACGAGGGCTTCTGGGGGCGGATGGCCGAGCGCCTTGAATGGTTCAAGGCGCCAACAAAGATCAAGGACGTGAGCTACAGGGCCGAGGACCTGCACATCCGCTGGTTCGAGGACGGCGAGCTCAACCTCAGCGTCAACTGCCTCGACCGCCATCTGGCCACCCGCGGCGACAAGACCGCCATCCTGTGGGAAGGCGACAGCCCCGAGGAATCCGCCCACGTCAGCTACCGCGACCTGCATGCGCGCGTCTGCAAGCTGGCGAACGCGCTGCGCAACCTCGGCGTGAAGCGCGGCGATCGCGTCACCCTGTACCTGCCGATGATTCCCGAAGCGGCCGTCGCCATGCTGGCCTGCGCGCGGATCGGCGCGGTGCATTCCATCGTGTTCGGCGGCTTCTCGCCGGACGCGCTGTCCGGGCGCATCGCCGACTGCGGCAGCAAGATCGTCATCACCTCCGACGAGAGCATGCGCGGCGGCAAGCATGTGCCGCTCAAGGCCAATGTCGATGCGGCGCTGAAGCACCCGGAGACCAGCTGCGTCGAAACCGTCATCGTGGTCCGCCGCACCGGCGGCGCGATCGACATGCAGAGCCCGCGCGACCGCTGGTACGACGTGCTGGTCGAAGGCCAGCCCGACACCTGCGAACCCGAGCGCATGAACGCCGAAGACCCGCTGTTCATCCTCTACACCTCGGGCAGCACCGGCAAACCCAAGGGCGTGCTGCACACCACCGGCGGCTATCTGCTCTACGCCAGCCTGACGCATGAAGCGATCTTCGACGTGCGCGAGGACGACGTGTTCTGGTGCACCGCCGACGTCGGCTGGGTCACCGGTCACAGCTACGTCGTCTACGGGCCGCTGGCCAATGGCGCCACCAGCCTGATGTTCGAGGGCGTACCCAACTACCCCAGCGTCAGCCGCTTCTGGGACGTCTGCGACAAGCACAAGGTCACCCTGTTCTACACCGCGCCCACCGCCATCCGCGCGCTGATGCGCGAGGGCGAGGAGCCGGTCAAGCGCACCTCACGTGCCAGCCTGCGCCTGCTCGGTTCGGTGGGTGAACCGATCAACCCCGAAGCCTGGGAGTGGTACTACCGCGTGGTCGGCGACAGCCGCTGCCCGATTGTCGACACCTGGTGGCAGACCGAGACCGGCGGCATCCTGATCACCCCGCTGCCCGGGGCGATCGCGCAGAAGCCCGGCTCGGCCACCCTGCCCTTCTTCGGCGTGCGCCCCGCCATCGTCGATGGCGAGGGCAAGGTGCTCGAAGGCGCCACCGAGGGCAATCTGGTGCTGCTCGATTCCTGGCCCGGCCAGATGCGCACGGTCTACGGCGACCACCAGCGCTTCATCGACA
>NZ_CALART010000106.1 GCF_937888285.1 uncultured Aquimonas sp. | reverse complement strand
TGCCGCACTGTCCCGCGCCGACTCTGCTGGATCGCCCCAGCCGCAGACGCTGGCTCGGCGCCTTCGCGCTCACCGCACCCGCTGACAGCGTGCATGCCGCCTTCGATCTGCTCGTGGCTCACAGCCGCGAGCGCGAAGCGCTGTGGCTTGCGATCTATCGCGGCGATGCCTGGGCGCTGTCCAAGCTTGATGCCGCCCTCGACGGCAAGCTCGCCACGCTGGCCGCTTTCGGCATCGAACAGCTCACCGGCCTGGACATGGAGCGCGACCAGCTCTGGCAGCGACCGGACACGAACGCTGCGCGGACCCTATCCAAGCGCACGCCTGCGGAAGAGGCCGAGCATGCCGACGACCAAAGCGTGGCGAAGTCGACTCGCCCCGAGCCCAAGGCGCATCTCGAAGACCAAGGCTTGCTTGAACCGCACGTCGAGCGCCTGCGCGCCGCTCTGCGCAATCCTGTTCGCCCAACTGCCGAACCGCACCTCCAGGGCGAAAGCCTGCCGATGCGACTGCACGCGGCCTTGAAAGCAACACTGCAGGGCGATGCAGGCGCGCTGCACCGGGTTCGCGAGCCCCTGTTCAAGCTGAACTGATTTGCGTCGCTGCTGCGCAACGCGCTCTTTGACAATCCAACCCGGCCTGCGTGGCCAACCCGATCGGCTGCGGCTTCGGCGGCGCGCCCGGCGACACCTCGCTGGTCGATACGCCCGTGCCCAACCTCGAGGACCCCGGCACGCCCATCGACAACCCGCGTGAGCGCTATCGTCCGATCAGCTTCGGCCCTATCGGCCGCAGCTGGGCGGGCCGCGTCGAGTACGGCGGCACCTACGACCAGCGCTGGATCGACGAGGTGTTTCCACTGCTGCCCGAGGACTTCGATCCGCGCTTCTTCCAGGCCGCGCCGATCGAGCAGCAGATCGACTATCCGAAAGGCGGCGAGGAAGTCGCCTTCGTCAATTTGCACCGCAGCCGGCGTGAACTGCGCTTCGTTCTGCCGCAGCTCAAGCTGTCGATGGTGGTGCTCGACCAACACCGCAAGGTGCACAAGCTCCAACCCGTGGTCGACACGCTGAGCTTCGATCTCGACGCCGAGCTCTTCACCGTGGTCTGGCGTGCCCGCCATCCGCTCAAGCGCAGCCTGGCCGAGGTCGATGCGCTGGCCGCCGGCAGCCTGTGCAAACGCTGGTGGCAGGCCCGCGTGCTCGGCACCAACGACTGCGGCTGCGGCGGCAAGGAAACCAAGGACGAAGACCAGGCCCCGGTCGGGGAGATCGTGGTCGCATGAGCACACCGATGAAGCTCGCCGTGCTCGGTGCCGGCGCGGTCACCTCGGTAGGCAATTCGCTGCCGGCGACGGCGGCGGCGATTCGGGCGGGCTTGGACAACTTCCAGGACACCTACTTTCAAGGCCACCGCGGCGAGCCGCTGCCCGGCGCTGCGATGTCGCTGGGCCTGAGCGAGTCCGGTGCGCGCGTGGGCGGCGCCACCAAGCTCGGCACGGCGCTGGGGTGGGCGGTGCGCGAGGCGATCGAATCCGCGAGCGTCCGATCGCCGCTGCCTGCCCGCGTGCCGCTGCTGTTCCTCGGTGATGACACCCGCCCGGCCCCGCTGGTCGATGCGGCGCATCTCTGCCAGCGCGCGATAGGCCCCCTGTTTGAGTCGGCCGATCGCCTGCATCTGCAGGCCTTTACCGGCGGTGAGGCCGCCTGCGTCGACGCCCTGCAGGCCGCGCGTGAGTTCCTCGCACAGGGCGCGCCCTACGTTCTGATCGCTGCCTCCGACTCCTGGCTGCGCGGCAGCGATATCGCACACGCGCTTGCGCATCAGCGCCTGCTCGATACCGAAGTCAGCAGCGGCTTCGTGCCGGGCGAAGCCGCCGCCGCGCTCCTGATCGGTGGCGATGGGGAACAGGCGCCCTTGCACATCCGCGGCGTCGGCGTCGCCGAAGAGGCCGCCACCCTGCTCTCGGACGAGCCCTGTCACGGCAAGGGCCTGGCGCAGGCCACGCGTCAGGCGCTGAACGAAAGCGGCTGGCAGGCGCATGAGATCCACCTGCGGCTGAGCGACATGGCCGGCGAGAGTTTCTTCGCCGAAGAGCTGTCCAGCGCCTGGGCGCGCGTGCTGCGCGCCTCACAGCCACCCGGCCACGGGCGGATCTTTCCGGCGGCCTCGACCGGCCACGTCGGCTGCGCCTTCGGGCCGCTGATGCTGGCGCTGGCCTGGCAGCTGGCGAAGCGCCAGCGCATGCCCGGGCCCAAGGTGCTGATCCAGCTGTCCTCCTCACACACCCTGCGCGGCGCCATCGCCGCCTACGCCGGAGCCGCCTGATGGCTACGCACGTCTATGCCAACAGCAACGAGATCGCCTCGAAATCCGCGGACGGCAGCTCGAAGCATGCCTTTCCTGACGTCTGCCACACCCCTCCTGCCACAGCGTCACCGACGCCGATCAAACCCTTTCCGCCCGGCGTACCGATTCCCTACCCCAACAGCTGCCACGCCAGCGACATCACCAACGGCAGCCGCACGGTCTTCATCCTCGGCAAGGAGATCGCGCTGGAGAACCACAGCTATTTCTCGGTCAGTGAGGGCGATGATGCAGCTACCAAGAAGCTTGCCAAGGGGATCATTTCCGGTGCAGTGAAGGGCCGTTGCTACTTCCAGACCTGGTCGCCCAACGTCAAGGTCGAGGGGCGCGGAGTCGCGCGCCATCTGGACTGGGTGACTCACAACCACCGCAACCCGCCGAATGCGCTGCAGCGACAGTACATAAGTCAACGAATGACGGGCTCGGACTGCGATAGCGACCGGCGGGCGATCGAGCGCGCATGTCCTGAGAAGACGCAACAGCAAGCAAACTCTCGCAACGCGCCGAGGCCGCGACGAAGCAGCTTCAGCAAGCTTCTCGGCAACATGGCATCCATTCCCGACAACGCAGCGAAAACGGCGCTGGGCTATCGGCGGCGGCAGGGCGCTTCAAACTCCTGGGTTGACGACTATTGCGATGGGCTGTGGATCAAGCCGCAGTCCGGTCAACAAGCGTTCGAGGATGCGAAGAAGGCATTCGAAGAGGTCTTCGACGTGCTCAGCATGAGCAAGACCGATATCGCCAAAGCCGTTCTCGGCGAGCTCGTTGACATGGCCTACGAGCGCCTTGGGCGGTGGTTTCTCGTTCGCAAGCTGGGCGGACTCGCGGCCAGATCCGTTCTGAAGAACATCGTCGGCGCTGCTGCCGGCGCCACCGGAGTCGGTCTGGTAGTCACCGGAGCCATGGCCGCGTGGACCATCACCGACGTCATCAGCACAGCAACCGACATCGCCGAAGCTCTGGGCCCTGAGGGCATGGACCACCTTCAGGATCTTCTGGATATTGATCGCCTGAAGGAACTCGCCGATCGGAAGATCGCTGAGTATCGCGCCTCGCCCGACAAGTTCATGGCAGATCTGATGACGCTGCAGGCGGCGCGTGACCCTTGCGTTCGCGCGCGCAAATGCATGCTGGTCCCGTACAACAGAACCGGGGCCGCCGACGCGGCGAATACAGGCGAAGGCTGCTGCCCCGGCCAGACCGGTCACCATGTGATCCCGGGAGCGATGTTCAAGAATGGTGAGCCGGACGCGCATCCTTGCTACAAGGGCGCTCAGGGCAGCAAACACAACAGCGCTCCCACCATCTGTCTTGAGGGTGCATCCAACAACCACGGAAGCCACGGCATCGCCCACAGCAGCCTGTCCGCGGGAATGGCCGCCGCGGGATTCAATCGCGGGGACCCGATCAGCTATACACAGGCGCGCGAGCTGGGCATTGCAGCCATTCGTACCGTAGCGCCGCATTGCTCAGCGGCCTGCCTGCGAGCCCAACTTGACGCGTTCTACCAAGGATGCGACCAGGCTCCCCTGTCGGCGCATGCGGGCGATAGCGGCCGGGGAACGCCAGCCGCGGGTGCGAGCACGGGTAACGACAGCGGACGATAGACAGAGATCACTATGACCAAAACCGACACGTTCTCAAAGGTAGTCGCTGGCTTTCCTGTCGCGCAGGTGGCTGTGCGAAGCAATAACGCACTCTGCCTGTTGCTTCGGGAGGACTATACGCAGTGGACGGACTTTCGAGAGGAAGGCACGTCTCCCGAGGAAGAAGCGCTGGAAAAGCGTCTGGTAGGCGTCTTCCTTGACGATCCGGACAATTGGAGCTGGGCTGCGCTGCATGGGTTCGACCTTGCATGCGTGGGTGCTTCGCAGCTGCCTGAAGAAAAAGCCGTCGCCGCCTGCATGAGTGGACTGGTCTACTCGACCGGCAGCGGTGCGAAGCAGATGGAGGCTTCCTTGCCGCGCACGGACCACGCGCTTCGCGGAGGCTTGCTGCGTCTGAAAACGATTGGAGGCCATCTTTACGCCTGCGGCGGCAATCGCAGTCTCGGCATTCGCCTCGGCAATGGCGCCTGGAAATGGCACAGCGAACTGTTTGACCCGCCGCTTCGTGATCGGTACGGATTGCCGCAACCTGCCGGTTTCCGCGACGTCGATGGCTTCTCGCCCTCGGACATCTACCTCGTGGGCGGCGAGGGAGATGTCTGGCACTTTGATGGAATGCGCGCGAAGCAGATCGATTTTCCGAGCAATGTCCCGCTCTTCTCGGTGTGTTGCGGACAGGACGGGCGGGTCTACATCGGCGGACTGCAGGGCCGACTCTTCGTGGGCCGAGACGACGTCTGGAGCGAGATCAAGACCCAGCCGCAGTCACTGCCTCTGGTCCAGATGGCATGGCATGCGGATGCGCTCTGGGCGACGAACGACTCCGGACTCTGGACGCTGCACGATGATCGATTGCGCGACGACATTGCGCCACCAAGCGTGAGACATGCTGCCGGCTCTGTCGCTGCAGCGGATGGTGTGCTGCTGGTTGGCGGTCGCTACGGCGCCGCGTTCCTCAAAGACGGAAGATGGACAAGCCTGTTCAACTACGTCGAAATGATGGAGCGATGCCGAAGCGAGAACAGGCTGGCGGACGTGCTGCGCACTCGCTGGCACGAGTTCAGCCATGAGTGAGAAACAACTCTCGGCCAGCGCGCAGGATGCGCAAAGTTGCGGCGGCTTCGACCCGCAGAACCAAGCCCTTTTCGATGCTCACATCGGGCGCGCCGCTCTGGCCCATCAGGAGAATCGACTCGCTGAGGCTCTGGATCACCTCAGCGAAGCAGAGCGTCTGCTCACAGCAGAGCAAGTGACCGATCCCTTCGACTGGTCGGGCTACCTTGATCTTCGGATGTGTGTGCAAGCGAGCAATTCCGATCTGCCCGCGGCTGCGGCGACCGCAGCACGCATGCTTTCCAGCATCGATCCGGAACCTGATGGCTACCCGCTTCGACTGCAGGAGATCATCCAGGACAGTCTGGTTGAAGCTGCGCTGATTCGAGCGACATACCTCGTTGGGGACCCTTCCCGGCAGGATTCGCCCATCGAGCTGGAGAGGCTTCTCGAAAGCGCGATGCTCTGGTGCAGACGACTGGGGCGTGACGGGGACGAGCAAGCGTTCGTTGGAATGCAGGAACGTCACGCGCATCGCGGCGGCGCATGATCTCATCGCCGACGGAAAATCTCCTATTCCGCGACATACCAAGGTTGCCATACGACCTTAACAAGACGAGTCATGCGCTTGAAACTCTCCCTCGCACCGCGGCCCTGCATCGGGTCCGTTCTCGCCCAACACACCGAAGAACTCGCCTTCACCTGGCAGCGCCGACAGCGGGCATGGAGCGCGCCCAACCACCGCGCCGCCCACCTGCACGAAATCGACAGCCAGCTCGACGCCCACCTCG
>NZ_CALART010000105.1 GCF_937888285.1 uncultured Aquimonas sp. | reverse complement strand
GCCACTTCACGGACGGTGCCGCAAGTGTAGCCAATTATGTAGACACCCTCTGAGGGCCCGCTCGACCTGCAAGGCCAAGCTGCACACGGGCGCCAGGTCCCAGCGTTCCTCCGGAAAACGAAGGGCGACCCGCGGGTCGCCCTTTCTGTGTGCGCTTGCGTGCGAAAACGCATCAGCCCGGCGGCCAGGTCATCTGCCGGCCGGCCAGCAGGTGCAGGTGGATGTGGTAGACCGACTGCCCACCATCGCGATTGGTGTTCATCACCACCCGATAGCCCTTGTCGGCGAAGCCCTCGCGCTTGGCGTAGTCGGCGGCGGCCTTCATCAGCCGGCCGGCCAGCAGGGTGTCGGCCTCTTCCAGGTCATTGAGGGTGGCGATCGGCTTCTTCGGAATGAACAGCACGTGCACCGGCGCCTGCGGATTGATGTCGCGGAAGGCCAGCACATGCTCGTCCTCGAAGACGATGTCGGCGGGGATTTCGCGGCGGATGATCCGGTCGAAGAGGGTGTCGCTCATTCCGATGCTCCTGTGCGGGGTGTCTGGGGAACCGCCTGGCGCGAGCCGAAGGCATGCGCCAGGGTGCCGCGATCGATGTATTCGAGTTCGCCGCCCAGCGGCACGCCGTGCGCCAGACGACTGGCGCGCACGCCATGCTTGGCCGCGAGCTGGCCCAGGTAATGCGCCGTGGCCTCGCCCTCGACGGTGGCGCTGGTGGCGATGATCAGCTCCTGCACCTCGCCTTCCGCCAGACGCGCGTCGAGCTGGGGCAGACCGAGCTCGCGCGGGCCGCGGCCGTCCAGCGGCGACAGTCGACCCAGCAGCACGAAGTACAGGCCACGATAGCCGGTGGCGGCTTCGACCGCGGTCTGGTCGGCCGGCGTCTCGACCACGCAGAGCTGGCTGGCGTCGCGGCTGGGGCTCGCGCAGACCGCGCACAGGCTGTCCTCGCTGAAGGTCCGACAGCGCTCGCAGTGGCCGATGCCGCGCATCGCCGCCTCCAGCGCCGCGGCCAGGCGCCGACCGCCTTCGCGGTTGCGCTCCAGCAGCTGGTAGGCCATGCGCTGCGCGCTCTTGGCACCCACGCCGGGCAGCACGCGCAGGGCGTCGATCAGCTGTTCAAGCAGGGCCATGCGCGCTCGATCCGGAGTCCAGGCTCAGAACGGCAGCTTCATGCCGGGCGGCAGCGGCATGCCGGCGGTGGCCTTGGCCATATGCGCCTGCGAGGCCTCGTTGGCGCGATTGACCGCGTCGTTGAAGGCCGCGGCGATCAGGTCCTCGAGCATCTCGATGTCGTCGCCGATCGCCGACGGATCGATCTGCACGCGGCGCACGTCCATGCGCGCGGTCATCTGTACCTTGACCATGCCGCCGCCGGCCTGGCCGCTGACTTCGATCGCACCCAGCTCTTCCTGGGCCTTCTTGATGTTGTCCTGCATCTTCTGGGCCTGCTGCATCAGGCCGGCGAGGGGTCCACGCATTGGGAATTCCTTTGGAAGCGGGGATTGGAGATTCGGGATTCGGGATTCGGGATTCGCGAAGCGCGAGGGATCACTCGTCGAGCGGGCGGATCGAGTCGGGCACCAGGCGCAGGCCGTGCTGGTCGATCAGGCGGCGCACCGCCGGGTGGTTCTGGAAGCGCTCTTCGGCCGCGGCCTGACGCTCGCCGCGCTGGCGGTGCGTGCGCGCGTGCAGGGTCTCGCGCTGCAGCTCCTCGCTGATGAATTCGATGCGCGGCGGCTCGCCGAGGGCCTCGCCCAGCTTGGCCGCCAGCGCGGCGACCGTGCCTTCCAGGCGCAGATGTTCGAGCCGCGACGGCAGGCTGAGCTTCAGGCGGATGCCGTCATAGCCGGCGAACACCGAATGCGCCGCGAGCTCGCGGACCGGGCCGCCGAGGCCGCAGCGGGCCTGCAGATCGAGCCAGTCCTCGTGGTCGAGCAGGCGCGCGGGCGGCGCGTCCACGGCCTTGAGCGCCGGGCGCGAGGTCTCGACGGCGGCAGTGGCGATGCTGTCCTCGCCTGCGCGCGGCAGCGCTGCAGCCGAAGTCGGTACGGCCCCGATGCGTGGCTGCTGCGCGGCCGGCGCGTCGTCCCAGGGCAGGTCTACGGCTGCGGGCGCTGGCGGTGTCGCGGGCCTCGGCATCGCTTCCACGGGCTCGCGCGGCGGCTCGGACGATTCACGTCGTGCCTCTGCCTGCGGGGCAGGAGGCGACACCGGCAGTTCGGGCTCCGGCGCCATCCGCAGCGCTGCCGAGCCCGAACGCGCCAGTGCAGCCATCACCGGCGAAGGCGCTTGAGCGCGCGGCGAGACAGGCGCTTCAGCCGTGGGGCCACGTGAGCGCGCGGGGGAGTCGTCGAAGACCGCGCTGAGGCGCGCGATGGCGTCAGAGGCACCCGCGACCGAACGCGGCGCTGCGGGCTCGGCCACGCGCGCAGACGACTCCGTGCGCGCAGGCGCACTGCGCGCGGGCTCGCTGCGCGCCGCGGCGCCAGCCGGTCGGGCGGGCACTGCATCCGGATCGAAACCGGCAAAGGCGAGCATGCGCAGCAGGGCCATCTCGAAGCCGATCCGCTCGCTGGGCGCCATCGGCAGTTCGCGGCGGCCCTGCAGGGCCATCTGGTACCACAGCTGCACGCGCTCGGCCGGCACGCGCTCGGCCAGGGATTTCAGGTCCAGGCGTTCGTCCTCGACCGCCGCCGAGGGCACCAGCTGGGTGAGCTGCAGGCGATGCAGGGCTTCGGCCAGGGCGTCCAGCGCCGCGCCGAAGTCGGGTGCGAACGAGGCGATGCTGTCGACCGTGGCCAGCAGACGCGCGCCGTCGGCGGCGACCAGGGCCTCGATCAGCGCGCCGACCTGGGCGCGGTCGACCGTGCCCAGCATGGCCCGCACCTCGGGCTCGCGCAGCGCGCCGCCGCCGTAGGCAATGGCCTGGTCGAGCAGGGACAGACCGTCGCGCAGGCTGCCGTCGGCCGCGCGCGCGAGTTGGGCCAGCGCCGAGGTCTCCGCCTCGATGCCCTCGGCACCGAGAATCGCGGTCATCTGGGTCTGGATCTGCTCGACCGTCAGCCGCTTCAGGTTGAACTGCAGGCAGCGCGACAGCACCGTCGGCAGCACCTTCTCGGGGTCGGTGGTGGCGAGCAGGAACTTCACATGGCCCGGCGGCTCCTCCAGCGTCTTCAGCAGCGCGTTGAAGGCCGGCTTCGACAGCATGTGCACTTCGTCGATCAGGTAGACCTTGGTGCGGCCGCGCGCCGGCATGTACTGGGCGTTGTCGATCAGCTCGCGCACATCGTCGACGCCGGTGTTGCTGGCGGCGTCGATCTCCAGCAGGTCGACGAAGCGGCCGGCGTCGACGTCGCGGCAGACCGAACATTCGCCGCAGGGCTCGGCGCCCTGCCCGCTCTCGCAGTTCAGGCTCTTGGCGAAGATGCGCGCGATGGTGGTCTTGCCGACGCCACGGGTGCCGGTGAACAGGAAGGCGTGGTGCACGCGCCCGCTCTCCAGCGCATGCGTCAGCGCCCGCACGACGTGCTCCTGCCCCACCAGTTCGGCGAAGCGACGCGGACGCCATTTGCGGGCGAGGACGAGATAGGACATGGGCGGCACCTGCAGCCGTGGAGCGACCCGCGATTGTGCCATGCGCGGCCGCTGCGGCCGCGCATGCGGGCGGCAGACCGCAGCCACGGTCACCCGAGCCCTGGTGGCTGGCACTCACCAGCCGCAGGCGAAAACGCAGAAGCCCCGCGGTGCGGGGCTTCTGCAGATGCGCGCTATCGCGAATACGGAACTAGTCGCCCATCAGCTTCTGGCGATGCTCCCAGCGCTCCTGGGCGTCGAGGCAGAGGGTGGCGATTGGGCGCGCCTCCAGACGATCGACGCCGATCTCCTCGCCGGTTTCCTCGCAGTAGCCGTAGGAGCCGTCGTCGATGCGCTTCAGCGCCTTCTCGATCTTGTTGATCAGCTTGCGGTAGCGGTCACGCGTGCGCAGCTCCAGCGAGTTCTCGGTCTCGCGGGTAGCGCGCTCGGCTTCGTCGCCGACATCGCGCACTTCCTCGCGCAGGTTGTCGATGGTCTGCTTGGATTCCTCCACCAGCTCGGCGCGCCAGTTGATCAGCTTCTGGCGGAAGTACTCGAGGTGCTCGGGGCACATGTACTCCTCTTTGGCGCTGGGCTTGTAGCCTTCCGGCAGATCGACGCGGACCACCTGGTGCGCGACCAGCGGCTCGGACTGCGGGGCTGGACGGCTCGGCGCGACGGCGCGTGCGCGACCGCCTTCGCTGGTGCTGCCGCCCTTGGCTTTGGTGACGCTTGATTTCATCGGGTTCCCTGTTGCTGTGGAGGCGACCGCGGCGGCGGGCTTCGCTGCCGATGCGGACGCTGGAGGCGTCGACACTTTAGCGGCGACCGGCTCCGGTTTCTTGACTGCAGTCGACGGCTTCGCGCTGGCTGCTGCAGGTTTGGCGGCGCTGGGCTTGACCATGCCCACGATCGCCTGGGTGATCGACTTGACCGTGCTCATCGCCTTCTTGGCGATGACCGCAGGCTTGGACTTTGCCGCCGGCTGCGTCTTGGCGACGGGTTTGACGGCCTTGCCCGCCGGCTTGGCGGCCGACTTCGGCGGCAGCTTCGGGCTGGGCTTGGCGGAACTCTTGCTCACCGCCTTCTTCGCGGGAGCGACGGTCTTGGGCTTGGCAGCCGCCTTGGAGGCTGACTTCACGACGGCTTTCGCCGCCGGCTTGGCGGTGGACTTCGCTGTCGACTTCGCCGCTGCCTTTGCCGCGGGCTTGCCCACTGGCTTCGCTGCAGGCTTCGCTGCGGGTTTGGTCGCCTTCGCCGCAGTCACCTTCGACTTGGCTGTGGCGGCCGACTTGGCCGGTGCTTTCACCGCTTTCGACTTCGCTGCCACGATAGCCCTTCCCTTTGTGTGAGTTGCTTGAGGCTCAGCGGGCGCGTGTTATAGCCTGTCGACCGCGCTGCGGCAAGCGCGGAGGCCTTGCGCAAAGGCTGTCTCGCCGGCGTCGATGATCCCTTCAGGCATCGATTCCACGATCGCCGCGATCCGGCATCCTCACCCTGCTCGCGCGCGATCGCCGGCACCTTTCCCCTTCCCCTCGGCCCGCACCGTGCGTCGACTGCTGATCCTACTCCTGCTGGGCTACAAGCGATTCATCAGCCCGCTGCTGGGCCAGCACTGCCGGTTCCATCCCAGCTGCTCGGTCTACGGCATGCAGGCGATCGAGCGCTTCGGCGCGCTGCGCGGCAGCTGGCTGACGGCGCGGCGCCTGGCGCGCTGCCAGCCGTTCTGCGATGGCGGCCTCGACCCCGTGCCGGAGCGCTGGCCGAAGCGCGGCGAGCATCGGCGCTGCCGCTGTGGCGCCGACGCGCCGGATGCCGGGCCGCCCGCGGACGCCGACGTGCCCCCAACCGACCAACGCCAGCGCACCGAGGCTCGATGCGAATCCTGCTGAACATCCTGCTGCTCGCCTGCGCACTCGACGCGCGTGCGGGCGCGATTCCCGAGCGCCTGCCGCAGGGCGGTGCAGCCATCGTGCAGCTTACGCCGGGCGAGCGCGCCGAACTCGACGGCCGCGCGCTCAAGGTCTCGCCCGAGGGCTGGCTGGTGTTCGGGGTCGGCCGCGAGGCCTCGGGCACGCTCGAGTTCGCGCGCATCGAGCGCAGCGGCGCGCGCCATGTACACAGCATCCGCATCGTGCCGCGCGATTTCCGCGTCGAGCGCGTCAACGGCCTGCCGCAGCAGACGGTAACGCCGGACCCGGCAATCGCCGAGCGCATCGCCCGCGAGCAGGCGGCGGTCACCCAGGCGAGAGAGCGCAATGACGACCGCATCGATTTCGCCGCAGGGTTCGTGCGGCCGATCGAGGGTGGCCGCATCAGCGGCGTCTACGGCAGCCAGCGCATCCTGAACGGCGAGCCGCGCGCGCCGCACATGGGGCTCGATATCGCCGTGCCCACCGGCACGCCGATCCGGGCGCCAGCGGCCGGCATCGTCAGCTTCGTCGGGCCCGACCTGTTCCTGACCGGCGGCACTGTCCTGCTCGACCATGGCCACGGCCTGTCCTCGAGCTTCCTGCACCTGTCGCGCATCGATGTGCGCGAGGGCCAGCGGATCGAGCGCGGCGAGACGATCGGCGCGGTCGGTGCGACCGGCCGCGCGTCGGGCCCGCATCTGCATTGGGGCCTCAACTGGTTCGCGACGCGACTCGATCCAGCCCTGCTGCTGCCCTGATTCCCCTCCCTTCCCAACCCTTTCCGAGGCCCAGCATGCCTTCCTTTGACATCGTCTCCGAAGTGGACGCCCACGAACTGACCAATGCCGTCGACCAGGCCAGCCGCGAGCTCGGCAAGCGTTTCGACTTCCGCGGCACCTCGGCCGCCTTCGAGCTGGAGGACAAGACCGTCAAGCTGCGCGGCGACAGCGAGTTCCAGCTGCAGCAGCTGATGGACATCCTCCGCCAGCGCCTGACCGCGCGCGGCATCGACGTGCGCTGCCTCGATCCGGGCGAGGTCGAAACCAACGTCGCCGGCGCGCGCCAGGCGGTGAAGATCAAGCAGGGCATCGAGCAGGCCACGGCCAAGAAGATCGTCGCCGCGATCAAGGCCAGCGGCATCAAGGTCGACAGTCAGATCCAGGGCGAGAAACTGCGCGTCAACGGCAAGAAGCGCGACGACCTGCAGGCGGCGATCGCGCTGCTGCGCAAGAGCGATTTCGAGCTGCCGCTGCAGTTCGACAACTTTCGCGACTGAGGGGAACGCGGCCGAGGTCAGCAAGAGGGTGCGGCTGAGGCACCACCCGCCTGCGGGGTCTGTCAGCCCACCCGCTGCAGGATGGCGTCGCGTGCGCGCAGCAGCGCGGGCCCGACTTCGCCGACCAGGCGCTCGCGGGTCATGCTGTAGACCGGGCCGTTGACCGACAGCGCCAGCAGGCGCTCGCCGCCCTGGATCGGCAGCGGCACGCCGACCGCGTAGAGCTCGGGCATCCAGTCGCCCAGCGAGAACACGAAGCCGTGTTCCGCATGATCCGCGCGGGCCTGATCGACGCCGCTGCGCAGGCTCGCGCGCTGCGCCTTGGGCACGCGCTGTTCGAGTGCGGCGAGGGCCTGCTCGTAGCGCGCCCCATCGAGCCCCGCCAGGTAAGCGCGTCCGAGCGCGGTGGTGCCATGTGGCAGACGCTCGCCGATCTCGCGGCGGATATGGAAGGCGTTGCTGCCGTGGCAGACCTCGAGCACCACCATCTGGGTCTGGTCGAGCGCACCGAGGATCACGCTGGCCTGCACTTCCTCCGCCAGCGCCTGCATCAGCGGGCGCGCCACCGTGCGCACGTCCTCGCCCGCCAGGAAGGCGTGGCCGAGGGCCAGCACGCTGGCGCCCAGCGCGTATTTCTCCAGCTTCTGCGAGTGCTCGAGGTAGCCCAGCCGGGTCAGGGTATAGGTCAGGCGCGAGACCGTCGGACGCGGCAGGCCGGTGCGGCTGGCGATCTCGCTGTTCGCCAGCCAGCGCTCGCTGCGCTTGAAGCAGCGCAGGATCGCCAGCCCGCGCGCCAGGGCCGTCACGAAGCGGCGGTCGCGCGCTTCCTCGGCGCGGATGCCGGCCTCGGTGGCCAGGGTTTCGTCGGCAGCACTGGTCGCGTTGTCGTTCCGGTCGGTCATTGCCCTTGGGTTCCCTGCGTGGTTCAGCTCCAGCGTTTCAGCTCGAGCTTGGCGATATGGTTGCGGTGGACCTCGTCGGGTCCATCGGCCAAACGCAGGGTACGCGCCATCGCGTAGGCGTACGCGAGCGGAAAGTCATTACTCACGCCACCGCCGCCGTGCACCTGGATGGCCCAATCGATGACCTGGCAGGCCATGTTCGGCGCGGCCACCTTGATCATCGCGATCTCCTTGGCCGCCACCTTGTTACCGACCGTGTCCATCTTCCAGGCCGCGTTCAGGGTGAGCAGGCGGGCCTGGTCGATCAGAATGCGCGCCTCGGCGATGCGCTCGCGGGTCACGCCCTGCTCGGCCACGGCGCGACCGAAGGCGTGCCGCGACAGCGCGCGCTTGCACATCAGTTCGAGCGCACGCTCGGCCAGTCCGATCAGGCGCATGCAGTGGTGGATGCGCCCCGGCCCGAGCCGGCCCTGGGCGATTTCGAAGCCTCGGCCCTCGCCGAGCAGGATGTTTTCGACCGGCACACGCACGTTGTCGAACACGATCTCGCCGTGGCCGTGCGGCGCATCGTCGTAACCGAACACCGGCAGCGAGCGCAGCAGCTGCACGCCGGGCGTGTCCATCGGCACCAGGATCATCGACTGCCGCAGGTGCGGGCTCGGGTGATCGGGCTGGCTCTGCCCCATCACGATCAGGATCCGGCAGCGCGGGTCGTTGGCGCCGGAGCTCCACCATTTGCGGCCGGTGATGACGTACTGATCGCCCTCGCGCTCGATGCGGGTGCGGATCTGGGTGGCATCCGACGAGGCCACCTCGGGCTCGGTCATGGCGAAGCAGCTGCGGATCTCGCCGGCCAGCAGTGGTTCAAGCCACTGCGCCTGCTGCGCGGCCGTGCCGTAGCGCTCCAGCACCTCCATGTTGCCGGTGTCGGGCGCGCTGCAGTTGAACACCTCGGGGGCGATCGGCGAGCGGCCCATCAGCTCGCACAGCGGCGCGTATTCGGCATTGCTCAGCCCTGCACCACGCGAGGATTCGGGCAGGAACAGGTTCCACAGCCCGACGGTTTTCGCCTTGGCCTTGAGCGCCTCGACCACCCGGGTCGGTACCCAGGCGTTGCCGGCGCGGCGGTTGGCCTCGACCTCGTCGAAGAAGGCGGCTTCGTTCGGATACACCTCGGCCTGAAGGAAGGCCTCGACGCGGGCCATCAGGTCTTTCGTGCGCTGCGAATATTCGAAGTCCATCAGGGCGCTTCCTTCTGTGCGATGGCCCAGGCCAGCTCGGCCAGCGGCACGGCCTGCCGACCCATCTCCGCGCCCTTGCTGGAGGCCGCATTGCCAGCCAGCGCACGCGCCAGCACGCCCTGCAGGATCGCGGCGAGCCGGAACAGGTTGAAGACGAGGTAGATGTTCCAGTGCGCGGGCCGGCCGTCCTCGCCGACTTCGACGCCGGCGAGGCGGCAGTACTCGGCGATGTACTCGGCCTCGCTTGGAATACCGAGGGCCTCGATGTCGACGCCGGCCAGGCCGCGAAAGCCCACGCCCGGCATGCGCCAGGTCAGGGTGCTGTAGGCGAAGTCGACCAGCGGATCGCCCAGCGTGGACAGCTCCCAGTCCAGCAGGGCGCGGATCTCGATGGTCTCGGGCGCGAAGATGAAATTGTCGAGGCGCAGGTCGCCGTGGACGATGCGCACCGCATTCGGCGGCGGCAGGTGCGCCGGCAGCCATTCGATCAGGCGCTCCATCGCCGCGATCGGCGGCGCCTCCGAGGCCTGGTACTGACGGGTCCAGCGACTCGTCTGCCGCTCCAGGTAATTGCCCGGTGCGCCGTAGTCCTCGAGCCCGACGGCGGCGGGCTCGACCGCATGCAGGGCGGCAATGGTGCGCGCCATTGACAGAAAGGACTCGCGCCGCTGCGAGGGTTCGAGCTCGGGCAGCTTCGGGTCCCAGAACACCCGGCCCGGCACGTGGCGCATCACGTAGAAGGCGGTGCCGATGACGGCCTCGTCCTCGCACAGGGCCAGGGCTTCGGCCACGGGTACGGCACTGTCGCGCAGCGCGCGGATCACCCGGTACTCGCGGTCGACCGCATGCGCGGACGGCAGCAGCTTGCCCGGCGGCTTGCGCCGCAGCACCAGCCGCTCGTCGCCGACTTCGAGGTAGTAGGTCGGGTTGCTCTGCCCGCCCTCGAACTGCCAGAGCTTCAGCGCGCCCTCGAAGCGCAGCGTCTGCTTCAACCAGAAGGCGAGCGCGGCCTCATCGACACGATGCGCCTCGCGCACCGCGGTCACTCCTGCGGGCAAGGCCATCAGAGCACGCTCATGCCGCCGTCGACGGCGATGTTCTGGCCATTGATATGCGCCGACGCATCCGAGGCCAGCAGCACCGCCAAGCCCTTGAGATCCTCCTCGCCGCCCATCTGGCCGCGCGGCGTCAGCCGGGTCAGCAGCTCGTGCGAGCGCTCGATGATCTTGTCGGCCATCTTGCTGCTGAAGAAGCCGGGGCAGATGCCGTTGACGGTGATGCCGCGGCCGCCCCATTCGGCGGCCAGCGCGCGCGTGAGATTGACCACCGCGCCCTTGCTGGCGTGGTAGGCCGCGGCGCACAGCACCTCCGGCGGCGAAGCGCCCAGCCCGGCGACCGACGAGACATTGATGATGCGGCCCTTGCCCTGCGGCAGCAGGCAGCGGCGCGCGACCTCCTGGGTCAGCGCAAACAGCGCGTTCAAGTTCAGATCGATGACCTTGGCCCAGGCTTCCGGCGGGTGCTCTTCGGCCCGCGCGCCCCAAGTGGCGCCGGCATTGTTGACCAGGATGTCGATGTGGCCGAAGCGCGCCAGCGCGGCGTCGACCAGGGCGGCGGCGGCGGCCGGCTTGGCGATGTCCATGGGAATGGCCAGCACCTCGGCGCCCTGCCCCTCCAGGTGGGCCTGGGCCTGCGCCAGCTCCTCGACCTTGCGCGCAGTGATGACGAGCTTGGCGCCCATCTCGGCCAGGCCTTCGGCGATCTGCAGACCCAGCCCGCGCGAGCCGCCGGTGACAACGGCCACACGGCCGCTGAGTTCAAAGAGTTGGCGTACGCCCATGGTGAACACTCCGGAGAAGATGCTTGTTTGTTCCGCCATGCAGCACTTGATTCTGCGAGGCGACGTCTGATGATAGCCCGCGCAGCGAGCACGAGACAGCGCAGCCGAATCGCGTGCACCGCCTGCTGCGTCGAGGAGGGCACGCCACGCGTGGAGGGGGTGAAGTCGCACTGGCCGAGCTGGCGAATGGACTGGCACGCGCAATGAGTGCTTCCCGCGCAGATCGCCGAGCTCGATCGCGCGCAGGCGGCGCAAACGCCGATTAGCGGGTCATTCGCAATCTCCGGCAATCGGAGCACACAGCGCGGCCTGCCAGTCAGATAGGGAGTGAAGCTTCCAGTCAGCTGTACCAGGCCCTCACCCGACGCTGGCATGCGCCACCCCGAAACATTGTCAGATTCGGTGGCTTGCGCTATAAGCCTTGGCGTTCGCACGAATGCGCGAACCCTCGGCACTGCGCAGCCCCACAAGAACTCGAATCCGTCCAAAGGAGATTCAAATGGCAATCGATCTGGCAGGTCTTTCCCCGCAGCAGTTGGATGAGCTGATCGCCAAAGCGGCGGAAGCCAAGCGCAACCTGCACAAGCAGCGCATCAATGACGTCCGCAAGAAGCTGAGCCAGCTGGCCAAGGACGAGGGCTACAGCATCGAAGAGCTGTTCGGCAAGGGCGGCAAAGGCGGCAAGGGCAGCGCGGGCGCCAAATTCGCGAATCCGGCTGACCCCTCGCAGACCTGGAGCGGCCGCGGCAAGCGCCCGAACTGGTTCAAGGATGCACTGGCGTCGGGCGCTTCGCAGGATTCGCTGCGCGTCGGCTGAGCAAGGATTGCAGGCAAGCACACGACGCCGGCCACGCGCCGGCGTTGTGCGTTCTGGGGGGCCGAGTTACGGACGGCAGGGCGGGAAGGAGCCGGCGCCAGGGTCAGAGAGGCGCCGCCGCTGGCGGCATGAGCATGGCGGCAGGAGCCCTTGAGGCGCTTTCAAAGACTGCGCCGCGGCGGCACCAGCAGATTGCCGAAGAGCAGGCCCGCCACCAGCGATATCAGGACCGTGATGACGGTGAATCCCGCATCCAAACCGAGAAACACATCACGCTCGAATACGAATGACAGGCTGCGGAACCCGACACTTCCCGGCACCAGCAGAATCATGCCCGGCACACGCACCACCGCGCCCGGCCGGCGAAAGGTCCGGGCGTAGACATTGCTCGCGGCACTCACCACCAGGCCGGCCATGAACACGCCCACTTCATTGCCCAGCGCGGCGCCGCCATAACGGCTGCACAGATACCCGAGGATGGCCGAGGCCATCACCACCGGATAGTCGCGACGATCGGCGCGGAACAGCACCGCGAACGAATAGGCGGCCACCAGCAGGGCCACCCACTCCAGCCATTCCGGCGGCATTGGCGAGGGAGGCTCGGTCGGCACCCAGCCCAGCAAACGAGCGAACTGGGTGGCGGCAACGGTGCCGAAGGTGAGCTTGAGCAGGGTCGAAACCGCACCAGCGAAACGCGCGGTGCCGGCCATCAGATGCTGGCTGGACAGCTCGGATACCGCATTCGCCAAGGTCAGGCCCGGAAGCAGCACGATCAGGCTCGCCACCACCACAGTTTTCAGATTGACCGGCACCAGCCAGTACGCGACCGCCGTCGCCAGCAGGGTCGCAAGCAGGGCCGCAATGGCGTCCAGGCCCTCGGACAGCCGGGGCCGACCGGCGCCGAGCACGTACATCGCACCGATCACCCAGCCGATGCCGGCCGCCGTTGCGATGTCCGCCCAGGCAGTGCCCAGCAGACCGGCGACGCTGGCCGAGGCCAGGCCGAAGCTGAAAGCGGTGAGCGCCTGCGCCGCCACCCCGGAGGGCGCCTTCAGGGCGCGCAGTGCGCGCGAGCCCTCGCTCAGGCTCATTTCGCCCGCCAGCACCTGCTCGGCAATGGCGTCGGCCTGGCACAGGCGCGCCAAGTCGACGTCGCCAGGCTCCAGGCGCACCACGCGGGTGGTCTCGGCCGCCGGTGCGCCTTCTTCCACCTCGGCATCGGCATCCACCACCGAGAGGATCAGCCCGGTCGGATTGGCCATGGCCTGGCAGCGCAGGCGCAGGCGCGCGGCCACCTTCGAGATGGCGAGCTCCAGGCGCTGCGCGGTGGTGCCGTAGGTGTGCAGGCTGGCCGCCAGCTGCAGCAGGAATTCGATGCGATCGGCGTAGCTGGGCTGGCGGGTCATGATGGAGGGATTCGCAGGGCCGCCCAGAATACCGGGCCGGCGGGTACAGGCGACCGACGCCTCCCCAGCGCGATGCTGGCTGGTCATACTGCGCGCCCCCAAGGACGGCTCCCTCATGTCACTCAGCTTTGGCCTCGGCGAGGCCTTCGCGCTGTTGAGCGCCATGGCCTGGGCCGTGGGCGTGATCCTGTACAGCAAGCTCGGCACCTGGCTGCCGCCGCTGCAGCTCAACTTCATCAAGAACACGCTGGTGCTGGGCATGCTGGCCGTGGCCCTGCCGCTGGTACACGGCCTGGCCCTGCCGGACATCAGCGCGGCCGAAATCTCCATCGCGATCACCAGCGGCGTGATCGGGCTGGCCCTTGCCGACACGCTCTACCTCAAAGCGCTGAACCAGCTCGGCGCCGGCCGCATGGGCATCATCGGCAATCTCTACAGCCCCTTCGTGATCGCCCTGTCCTTCGTGTTCCTGGGCGAGCGCCTCGGTCCACTGCAGATCGTCGGCTTCGTGCTGGTGGGTTCAGGCGTGCTGCTGGTCAGCGGCAAACGCGAGCGCCAGGCGGGCGGCCCCAGCGTGCTGTCCGGAGTGCTGCTGGGCGTGCTGGCGATCCTGCTGATGGCGGTCGCCATTGTCATGGTCAAGCGTGTGCTTGAGGCGCAGCCGCTGGTCTGGATCAGCCTGATCCGCATGGGCGGCGCCCTGGTCGGGCTGCTGCTGATCGTCGGCCTGCGCGGCGAGCTGCGCACCCTGAACCCCTGGCGCATGCGGGTGCACTGGCCGACCCTGGTGATCGCCGCCTTTGTCGGTCAGTTCCTGTCGACCCTGTTCTGGCTGGGCGGCTACAAATACACCGACGCCATGGTCGCGGCCATCCTCAATGAAAGCTCATCGGCCTTCATCGTGCTGCTGGCCTGGCTGTGGCTGCGCGAGCCCATGGACCGCCGCCGCGCCGGCGGCATCGCGCTGGCGATCGCCGGCGTCGGCTGCATGGTGCTGTGAAGAGGGCAGCGGACCGCGCGCCGTGTGCGTTGCGATCCGCTGCAGAGATTTCCGAAGCCAGGCCCTTCGCGGAGACATGGCGAGCACAGCCAGCCCCAGCCAATCCCTAATCCCTAATCCCTAATCCCTAATCCCTAATCCCGGCCTCAGCGCCTGCAGCCCTTGGTCGGCACCGCGCGACGCAGCGGAATCTCCGCGGTCTCGCCGGTGCCGAAGCTGTAGGTGAAGCTGGCGGTGTTGCAGTCCTTGAAGATCAGGGTCGCCTGACCCGCAGCACGCGTGTCTAGCAGCTGCTCGCCAACGAAGGTTCCGCCAGTCGTTCGGTAGATCGGTCCCTGTGCGGCCTCGCCGGCGATATCGGTCAGCCCCGAGTACCACAGATGCTCGGAGGCGCGGATCACGCCGGGCGCGTTTTCGGCCCAGGTGAACCAGGCGAAGGCGAGCTTGTTCTGCTCCTCCAGCACATCCAGGTAAACGCCCTGGCCCGGCCGCTCAGGGTTGTACCAGGCGCCGTCCAGGCCCTCGCCGATCTCGAACTGCGGCGCATTGGGCAGCTCGGACTTGACCGTATAGCCCCAGAAGCAGATCTGCCCGCCGGTGTTCTGGATGAAGGCCTTGGGGTTTTCCTCGACGAAGCCGGGCCAGCCGTCGCAGAGCTCGATGGCAAGGCCGCCAAAGCCATCAACCTGATCGATGTGCCAGCGCCAGAGCCGCTGGTCGGGATCACGCAGGTCGCGATTGAAGCCGTCACCGCCCAAACCGATGCGGGCGAGCAGGATGCCCGGGGTGTCGTCATCGGGGCGGCCGCCGTTGGCGATGATCGCGCGCGCCTGGGCGATGTGCTCCGGGTCGCTCAGCGCGACGACGAAACTCTGGTTGCGCTCCGACTCGATCTCGGCCACTTCGAACCAGACCGTCTCGGCCTTGGCGGCGAGGGACAGGGAAAGGCCCAGGCACACAGGCGCCGCGAGCTTGAGGATCGTGTTCATGGTCTGCTCCTTGGAAAAGAAACCACACCCGTCGCGCTGTTCATCCCCAACCGTCCGGCACCGTCGCGTGCTGACGCGCGGATGGGGCCGTGGGTTTGTCCAGCCGCAGAACGGACCGCGCGAGCATGCCACACAATTTCACGAGTTTCATGCCGCGGGGCCGCAGCGTATCCAGCGGAATGTCAGGTTCAGCCGCGGCGGCAGCGCCCGCGCGCTCTTGGCAATGGCGTGCTGGTACAGGGCCTGGGTGCGCCCGGCCATGACCAGCAGGCTGCCGTGCGGCAGATCGAGCTTCAACCGCTGGCGGCGCTCGGCGAGGTCGCGAAAGGCGAAGCCGCGCACCGCGCCCAGACTGAGCGAGGCGATCACCGGCTCGGGACCCAACTCGGGCTCGTCGTCGGCGTGCCAGCCCATGCCGTCGGCGCCGTCGCGGTAGAGGTTCGCGAGCACGCTGTTGAAGCGCGCCCCGCAGGCGTGCTCGATCCGCGGCCTTAGCGCGGCCAGTGCCGGCGTCCACGGCCGCGGCTCGAAGCGCGTGCGCGAATAGGTGTAGACGGCACCCGGGTCACCCATCCAGCACGACAGCCGCGGCGAGGCGTGCTCGCGGCCGTAGAGGCGGATGCGGTGCTGCTCCCAGGGGATTTCGGCGCTGAGTGCCGCCAGCAGCGCATCGGCTTCCTCGGCCTGCAGGAAGGCCGGCGCGATGCGCAGTTCGGCACCGGTCAGGGCAATCTCGATCCATTCCATACGCTGAAGTATGCTTGCCACCCCTGCCGGCCAGGCCTGCCCGATGCAGACCCTGCGCCCCGCGCACTCTGCGGGCCACGCGGTCAAGACGCTGTCGCCTGCACGCCCCGCCCCCGATAATGCCGCCCTTTACGCACACAGCCAGGAGCCAGCCATGAGCGAGCGCGATGTCATGGAATACGACGTGGTCACGGTGGGTGCAGGCCCTGCCGGCCTCGCCTTCGCCATTCGACTGAAACAGCTCAAGCCGGACCTGTCGGTCTGCGTGATCGAGAAGGCCTCCACCATCGGCGCACAGATTCTCTCCGGTGCGGTGATCGAGCCCGGCCCGCTGGACGAGCTGCTGCCGGGCTGGCGGGACAACCCGCCGCCGATCTGCGTGCCCGCCACCGAGGACGAGTTCTGGTTCCTCACCCGGACCGGCGGCTTCAAGTTCCCGATCGTGCCGCCGCAGATGAACAACCACGGCAACTTCATCGTCAGCCTGGGCGCCACCTGCGCCTGGCTGGCGCCGCAGGCCGAAGCGCTGGGCGTCGAGATCTACCCCGGCTTCGCCGCCGCCGAAACCCTGATCGAACAGGGCCGCGTGGTCGGCGTGCGCATCGGCGACATGGGCGTGGCGAAGGACGGCTCGCACAAGCCCGGCTACACGCAGGGCATCGACATCCGCGCCCGCATCACCGTGCTCGCCGAAGGCGCGCGCGGGCACTTGGCCAAGCCGCTGATCAAGCAGTACGGCCTCGACGCCGGCAGCGATCCGCAGAGCTATTCGATCGGCATCAAGGAGCTGTGGCAGGTGCCGGAAGACCGCGTCAATCCCGGCAAGATCGTGCACAGCCTCGGCTGGCCGGCCGACTCGCGCACCTACGGCGGCAGCTTCCTGTACCACCTGACCGGCGGCCGCATCGCGCTCGGTTATGTCTCGGGCCTTGACTACCGCGACCCGAACTACCAGCCCTATGAAGCCTTCCAGCAGTGGAAGCACCACCCGACCGTGAAGCCGCTGCTGGACGGCGGCAGCATTCTGTCCGCCGGCGCACGCGCCATCGTCACCGGCGGCTACCAGAGCCTGCCCAAGACGGAGATGCCGGGCGCGATCCTGATCGGCTGTGATGCGGGTCTCGTCAACGTGCCCAAGATCAAGGGCGTCCACCAGGCGATGCGCTCCGGCATGCTCGCCGCCGAACACATCGCCAGCACCGACGCCGTCGAAGGCTGGGACGCCAAGCTGCGCGGTTCGGTGGTGTACTCGGAGCTCAAGAAGGTCCGCAACTTCAAGCCTGGCTTCAAGAAGGGCCTGTGGTTCGGCCTGATCAACTCGGGCTGGGAGACGGTGACCGGCGGCGCCTCGCCGTGGACGCTGAAGGTCAAATCCGACCACGCCAGCCTGCAGAAACTCAGCGAAGCCGAGACGCCGAAGCGCGACTACGTCGACCGCAGCCTCGCCCCGCGCGACCGCCTGGCCGGCGTCTACTACGCCGCGACCGAGCACGACGAAGACCAGCCCGTGCACTTGCGCGTCGAGAACACCGATGTCTGCGTGACGAAGTGCGCCGAGGAATACGGCAACCCCTGCACCCGCTTCTGCCCCGCGGGGGTTTACGAAATGGTCGAGGACGAGGCGGGCAAGCGACTGCAGATCAACGCCGCCAACTGCGTGCACTGCAAGACCTGCGACATCAAGGACCCCTACCAGATCATCAACTGGGTGACGCCTGAAGGGGCGGCGGGGCCGAATTACCAGAACCTGTAGCCGTGGCGAAGCCGCGAATCTCGTTGTTGCGGACGCTGGCGCTGAGCTTGGCGCTAGCGGCGCCTGTTGCGGCGGCGCTGTATCTGGAGCGGGAGTTCCGGCCGCCGGCGGAAGCGGGCGATGGGGGGAGTTTGCTGCCCAAGCCGTGGCTGGAGTTGCAGGGTGAACCCACGCCAATTCGAGCTGAAGCCACGCGCATGGCAGCAGTCGCGTTGACCCTATTCGAGCGAGATTTCCACGACCGCTCTGCACCGCCTTTTGACATTCAGTTCTCTGAGCTCAGCCGCTGTGACTCCCGCATCGTGGAAGTGGAGCGCGAGCGCCACCAGCTCTGGATCGCTGAAGCTTGGGCGGATACCCGATGGCTGCAGCTACGCATCGGTCGCGATGAAGCGCACCTGGACGAACACGTACTCGTCCAGAGGCCAGCACCACCTCCGACACAGGAAGATGCCCCCGCGGAACACGCGGCTGGAGAGTCAGAAACTCTCGCCCGCGGATCGCAGCGCACCTTGAGCCGAATCCCCTTGGTCGAGCTGGAAGCTCTTCGATCTGCTTGGAGCAGTCCGTCCTTGTGGAAGGTTCCTAACGCACAGACCCTTCATTTGGGGTGTCTTGATGGGAGGCACGTTGTGCTGGCCTCCTGCGTTTCTGGCGAACTGGAAATCCGACTCCACCAATGCCTGGATGCCGAGGACGCAGCAATCGACCGGTTGCTCAGGCCGCTTGACGCTCTGCTGGAAGCCGCTGAAACACCCTGATCGCGATAGTTGGGTTGCCGAAGGATGGATGCGGTGCGCGCCTCGGAACGCCGGGCGAACGGTTGACCCTCCATACACCTCTCCCCTCCAAGCCTCCCCCGAACCGCGTCGAACGGCGGATGCGCTTCGCTTATCCGCCCTACGCGTAGGGCGGCCTGGGCTTCGCTCGGGGCAAGGCGTCGTTCGCTGATGCAAAGCTGAAGCGCGTAGTGCGGCTTGGGCTTCGATCGGGACAGTGCGTCACTCGCCCTTGTAGGGTGGATAAGCGCAGCGCATCCACCAGCAAGTCCGACAGAAGCGCGAAAATGATCGGAGCCACAGGGCGGACGATACAGCCCAGCGCAGTCCGATCAGCGCGCGACGCAGATCGAAGCGCGCTCTTACGAATCCCGAATCCCCAATCCCAAGGCCGCGCAGCGGCCGTCATCCCGAGCGCGCGCTCAGCGCGCGCTCACGGCAATCGCCGGATCAAGGCCCCCAGCCCGCCCAGCTTCTCCTCGATGCACTCGTAGCCGCGATCGATGTGGTAGATGCGGTCGACGACGGTGTCGCCGCGGGCGACAAGGCCCGCCAGCACCAGGCTGGCCGAGGCGCGCAGGTCGGTGGCCATGATCGGGGCGGCGGTGAGTTCGTTGACGCCGCGGATGATCGCGGAATTGCCCTCGACGCGGATATCCGCCCCCAGGCGGCGCAGCTCCTCGATGTGCATGAAGCGGTTCTCGAACACCGTCTCGGTGACGATGCCGACACCCTCGGCGACCGCGTTCAAGGCGACGAACTGCGCCTGCATGTCGGTCGGGAACGCCGGATAGGGCGCGGTGGTGAGGTCAACCGCACGCGGGCGGCGGCCCTGCATGTCGAGCTCGATGTAGTCCGCACCGGTGTTGATGTGGGCGCCGGCCTTCTCGAGCTTCTGCAGCACCGCGTCCAGGGTGTCGGCGCGGGTGTGCTTGCACAGCACGCGGCCGCGGGTGATGGCGCCCGCGACGAGGAAGGTGCCCGTCTCGATGCGGTCGGCGATGACGTCGTAGCGGCAGCCGTGCAGGCGTTCGACGCCGTGCACGATCAAGGTGCTGGTGCCGATCCCCTCGATCTGCGCGCCCATCGCCTGCAGGCAGTGGGCGAGGTCGGTGACCTCGGGCTCCTGCGCGGCGTTCTCGATGATGGTGGTGCCTTCGGCCAGCGTCGCCGCCATCAGGATGTTCTCGGTGCCGGTGACGGTCACCATGTCGAACACGAAGCGGGTGCCCTTGAGACGCTTGGCGCGGGCGCGGATGTTGCCGCCCTCGACGGTGATCTCGGCCCCCATGGCCTCCAGCCCCCGGATGTGCTGGTCGACCGGGCGCGAGCCGATCGCGCAGCCGCCGGGCAGGCTGACCTCGGCCTGGCCGAAGCGCGCCACCAACGGGCCCAGCACCAGGATCGAGGCGCGCATGGTCTTGACCAGCTCGTAGGGCGCCACATAGCGGTCGGCGCGGCTGGCATCCAGGGTGATGCGCATGCGGTCTTCGATGCCCAGGGTCACGCCCATCTGGCCGAGCAGCTCCAGGGTGGTGGTGACGTCGTGCAGGTGCGGCACGTTGCCGATGTCCATCGGCCCGTCGGCCAGCAGGCCTGCGCAGAGGATGGGCAGGACCGCGTTCTTGGCGCCGGAGATCCACACCTCGCCGTTCAGCGGGCCGTTGCCGGTGATCTGGATTTTCGCCATGGGATCAGCCCTCGCCGGCTTCGGCGGGGGTCTGGGTCTTCAGCGACAGCGCGTGGATGGCGCCGCCCATCAGGTCGCCCAAGGTCGCGTAGACCATGCGGTGGCGGGCCAGCGGCAGCTTGCCGGCGAAGGCGTCGCAGATGACGAGGGCTTCGAAGTGCACGCCGTCGTCGCCCTGCACATGGGCGCGGGCGCCGGGCAGGCCGGCTTCGATCAGTTCACGGATGGTTTCAGGGGTCATGGGCAGGCTTGGCGACGCCTCGCGGCCGGGCATGCAGCGCGCCGGTCGCGGGCGGCCCCGATGCGGGGCGGGGTAGAATGGCCAGCGATTCTAAAGCATCCCCGCCGGCCGACCCGGCCCCTGCCACAACTCGTCAGAATCCGCCGGCGTTCTGCTGCTGCCCCGCGGCCGAGCGCCGCCCGACCGCCGTTCCTTCGGAAGCCCTGAATCCCGCCATGAGCGCCCAAGTGCAGCCCCTGCCCTCTCTTCGCGATGCCAGCGGCCTCTCGGCCGAGTCGCTGATCCACAGCGGGCGCGAGGTCATCGACGTGGAGCGCGACGCCATCGAGGCCCTGCGCGCGCGCATCGACCAGCACTTCGTCGCCGCCTGCCGGCTGATGTTCGCCTGCGCCGGCCGGGTGGTCTGCAGCGGCATGGGCAAGTCGGGCCACATCGCACGCAAGATCGCGGCGACCCTGGCCTCGACCGGCACCCCGGCCTTCTACGTGCATCCGGGCGAGGCCAGCCACGGCGACCTCGGCATGATCACCGATGCCGACGTGGTGATCGCGGTGTCGAACTCGGGCGAGACCGACGAGCTGCTGACCATCCTTCCGGTGCTGCGCCGGCAGGGCAATCCGCTGATCGCGATGACCGGCAAGCCCGAGTCGACGCTGGCGCGCCTTTCGGACGTGCATCTCGACGTCAGCGTGCCGGCCGAGGCCTGCCCGCTTGGCCTGGCGCCGACCTCCAGCACGACCGCCGCACTGGTCATGGGCGATGCCCTGGCCGTTGCCCTGCTGGAAGCACGCGGCTTCACCGCCGACGACTTCGCCCGCTCGCATCCGGCCGGCAGCCTGGGCCGCCGCCTGCTGCTGCATATCGGCGACATCATGCACAGCGGCGAAGAGGTGCCGCGGGTTGCGGCCTCGGCCTCGATCAGCGAGGCGGTGCTCGAAATCAGCCGCAAGCGCCTCGGCATGACCGCGGTGGTCGATGCCGACAACCGCCTGGTCGGCGTGTTCACCGACGGCGACCTGCGCCGGGCGATGGACGACCCCGGCTTCGACCTGCGCGCCACGATCGTCGAGAGCGTGATGACCCGCGCGCCGAAAACCATTACCGCCGACAAGCTGGCGGTGGAAGCCGCCCGCCTGATGGAGTCGCACAAGATCAGCGCGCTGGTGGTGGTCGACGCCGAGCAGCACGCGGTCGGCGCCCTCAACATCCACGACCTGCTGCGCGCCCGTGTCGTCTGAGCTGCGTCATCTCTCCACGAGCGAAGCCCGCGCCCGCGCCGCGGGCGTGCGCCTGGCCGCCTTCGACGTCGACGGCACTCTCACCGACGGCCGCCTGTTCTTCAGCGACGACGGCCGCGAGCTCAAGAGCTTCGACGTGCACGACGGCCAGGGCCTGAAGCTGCTGGCCGGCATCGGCGTCGAGATCGCCCTGATCACCGCCCGCACCAGCCCGCTGGTGGCGCGGCGCGCGGCCGACCTGGGCATCCGCCACCTGATTCAGGGCAGCCACGACAAGGGCGCGGCGCTGTCGGCGCTGTGCGCCAGCCTGCGCATCGAGACCGCGGCCGCGGCCTTTATGGGCGATGACCTGCCCGATCTTGCGGCGATGGCCGTCGCCGGCTTCAGCGTGGCGCCGTCGAACGCCCACGCCTGGGTCGCCGCACGCGTCGACTGGCAGACCCGCGCGGCCGGCGGCCATGGCGCGGTGCGCGAGCTCTGCGACCTGATCATCGAGGCCCAGGGCCGCAGCGCCGACGTGCTGTCGCGCTTCGTGCCGGGCTGAGGCAGGCCATGCAGGCGCGCCAGATCCCCGTGCTGATCGGGCTGCTGCTGGCGGCCGCAGTCAGCGGCTGGCTGGTCTGGCTGCTGCGCGAGCCCGCGCCCGCGCCGGTCCTGGTCGGGCCGCCGCGCTCGGACTATTTCCTCACCGACTTTTCGATGGTCGCGCTCAATGCCGAAGGCCGCGAAGCCTTCGCCGCCCGCGGCCCGCGCCTGGCCCGGCATCCGCAGGCGGGGACGCTGGAGGTGAGCGAGCCCGAGTTCACCCTGCCCGACGCCGAAGGCGGCCGCTGGCTGGCGCGCTCGGAGACCGCCTGGGTCAGTGCCGACGCCAGCGAGCTGCGCCTGCTGCGCGCGGTGCAGGTGACGGCGCCGGCCGCTGCCGAAGCGCCGTCCACGCTGCAGACCGAGCGCCTCGACCTGTTCCCGCGCGCGCGCCAGATGCGCAGCGCCGAGCCGGTGACCGCCTCCGGGCCCGGTTTTATACTCCGCGGGGTCGGCCTGGAGGCCGAGCTCGACACCCGCCGTTTCCGACTTCTCGACCAGGTGAGCGCCCGCTATGAGCCCCCTTCGCGCTGACGGCCGCCTGCTGGCCGCCGTGCTTTCGCTGATCGTCGGCGCGCAGGCGCTGGCGGCCAGCGCCGATCGCCAGCAGCCGGTCGACATGGCCGCCCGCTCCGGCGATGCCACGCTGGCCGACGGCGACTCCATCCTCAGCGGTGACGTGGTGATCACCCAGGGCAGCCTGGACATCCGCGCCGACAAGGCCACGCTGACCCGCAGCGCCGGCGAACTCAGTCAGGTCGTGTTCCAAGGGCAGCCGGCTTCGCTCAAGCAGATCGACGACCAGGGCCAGCCGGTCAGCGTTCGTGCCCGCAAGATCACCTACCGGCCCACCTCGAATGAGGTGCTGCTCGAAGGCGCGGTCGAGGTCGACCGCCCCGAGGGCAATCTGCAGGGCGAGGTCATCACCTACGACATGGCCAATGGTCGACTCAACGCCCGCGGCGCCGGCAGCGAGGACCGCATCCGCATGCGCTTCCAGCCGCGCCAGAATGCGCCTGCGCCCGCCCCTGCCCCCGCGACGGACGGCGGCTGATGCTGACGGCCCGCAACCTGCGCAAGCGCTATCGCGATCGTGAGGTGGTCCGCGATTTCTCGCTGAAGCTCGATCGCGGCGAAGTGGTCGGCCTGCTCGGCCCGAACGGTGCCGGCAAGACCACCTGCTTCTACATGATCGTCGGCCTGGTACCGGCGGACGGCGGCCAGATCCAGCTCGACACGCAGGACATCACCGAGCTGCCCATGCATGCGCGCGCGCGCCTCGGCGTCGGCTACCTGCCGCAGGAGGCGTCCGTGTTCCGGCGTCTGTCGGTCGCCGACAACATCCTCGCCGTGCTCGAACTCCGCGATGACCTGGGCGAGGCCGAGCGCCAGCGCGAGCTGCAGGCCCTGCTCGACGAGCTGCAGATCGGCCACGTCGCCGACAGCCTCGGCGCCAGCCTGTCCGGCGGTGAACGCCGGCGCGTCGAAATCGCCCGCGCGCTGGCCGGCAAGCCACGCCTGATGCTGCTGGACGAGCCCTTCGCCGGCGTCGATCCGATCTCGGTCGGCGAGATCCAGCGCATCGTGCGGCACCTGAAGTCGCGCGGCATCGGCGTGCTGATCACCGACCACAACGTGCGCGAAACCCTGGGCATCTGCGACCGCGCCTACATCCTCAACGACGGCGGCGTGCTGGCCGAGGGCAGCCCGGCCGAGGTGCTGGACAACCCCGACGTGCGCCGCGTGTACCTGGGCGACGGATTCCGGATGTGATGAAGCCGACCCTGCAACTGCGGATGGGTCAGCAGCTGACGCTGACCCCGCAGCTGCGGCAGGCGATCCGCCTGCTGCAGATGTCGACCGTGGAGCTGGAAACCGAGCTGAGCCTGGCCATCGAGAGCAATCCGCTGCTGGAACGCGCCGAAGATGCCGAGCCGATGCCAGGCAGCGGCGAGGAAGGCACGGCGGCCCCCGGTGATGCCGCCGAAGCCAGCGCCGATGCGGCCAGCGAGGACGCCCAGCCCGAGCTGCTGGAGAGCCCGCTCGACTACGAGCCCGACTGGGACCTGGAAACCGGCCTCGGCGCCAGCAGCTCAAGCGGTGGCGACAGCGACGAGCGCCTGGAAAGCCTGCAGGGCACGGTCACCGAAAGCCTGCACGACCACCTGCTGTGGCAGCTCAACCTCTCGCACCTGTCGGCACGCGACCAGGCGATCGGCCGCGCCCTGATCGACGCGATCGGCGAGGACGGCTACCTGCAGGAGGACTTCGAGGCGATCTGCGCCACTCTGCGCCCCGAGATCGAGGCCGGACACGACGAACTGCAGGCCGTGCTCACCCACATCCAGCACTTCGACCCGCTGGGCGTGGGCGCGCGCTCGCTGTCGGAATGCCTGTGCGTGCAGCTGCGGGCCCAGCAGGACGACAGCCCGGAATGGGCGCTGGCCCAGCAGATCGCGACCGCCCACCTGGAAGAGCTGGCGCGGATGGGCGTCGCCAAGCTGGCCCAGCAGCTCAAGCAGGATCCCGAATGCGTGGCCGCGGCCGTGGCCCTGCTGCGCCGGCTCGACCCCAAGCCCGGGGCGGGTCTGAGCAGCGAGCGCGTCGACTATGTCGCCCCCGATGCCTATGCCTGGCGCCAGGGCGGCGCCTGGCGCGTCAGCCTGGCGCCGGGCTGCCTGCCGCGGGTGGGCATCAACCGGCAGTACGAAGCGATGATCGGCGTCGCGGCACGCGGCGACGCCAGCTATCTGCGCGGCCAGCTGCAGGAAGCGCGCTGGTTGATCCGCTCGCTGGAAACCCGTGCCGACACCATCCTGCGGGTGGCCGAATGCATCGTCCGCCAGCAGAGCGCCTTCCTGGAGCACGGCCCCGAGGCCATGCGCCCCCTGGTGCTGCGCGAGATCGCAGAGGAGCTCGACCTGCACGAGTCGACGATCTCGCGCGTGACCACCCGCAAATACCTGCACACGCCACGCGGCACCTTTGAATTCAAACACTTCTTCTCGTCGGGCGTGTCGACGGTCGATGGCGGCAGCGCGTCGAGCACCGCCATCCAGGCCATGATCAAGCGCCTGATCGATGCCGAATCGCCGCGCAAGCCGCTGTCGGACGCGCGCCTGACCGAGCTGCTGCAGGCCGAGGGCATTACCGTCGCGCGGCGGACGGTGGCAAAGTACCGGGAAGCGATGAATATTCCGTCCTCCAACGAGCGCCAGCGGGTAAGCTGAGCCTGAATGCGCAGTTCAGCCGCTCCCGGTGCCAAGACCTGGCCCTCCCGATCGCCCGCGGGTGTCTTCGCGGTGGCGCGAAACGGGCCCCGTCAAGCGCGGAGCGCCGCCGCAGCCCGGCCGGAACTTGAGTCCAGCTCCGCCATCCCAACCTCTTCTGGAGCGGCCCTTGCATGCTGCTCGACAAGCGCGTGGCTGCCAGCCAGCGCGCTCGGCCCGGCTGGAACGTGCCGGCCCCGAGTTCCACCCCCGACGTTCACCTAGGAGGTTCAAGCCATGCGGATCGAAATCAGTGGTCACCAGATCGACGTCACTGCCGCCCTGCGCGAATACGTCGAAACCAAGCTGGCGCGCCTTGAGCGCCACTTCGACCACCTGCTCGATGTCCACGTGATCCTGTCGGTCGACAAGCTCGACCACAAGGCCGAAGCCACGCTGCATGCCGCCGGCCGCAATATCCACGCGGAGTCGGTGGCCGAGTCGATGTACGCCTCGATCGACCTGATGGCAGACAAGCTCGACCGCCAGGTGTTGAAGCACAAGGAAAAGCTGACCGACCACCATCGCGGTGACGCGCCTTCCCGCAACGGCAGCTTCGGCTAGTTACCCAGTGCCCCCGGGCTGCTTCGGCAGCCCGGGGGCCCGCCTTCCCCAGGCCCAGACCATGCTCCTGATCGACCTCCTGACGCCCGCCCGCACCTCCGTGGGCGTCAGCGCCACCAGCAAGAAACGCCTGCTTGAATCGCTTGCCGCCACCTTGGCCGATGGCCACGGCGATGCCTGCGAACGGGCGATTTTCGACAGCCTGTTCGCCCGCGAGAAGCTGGGCTCGACCGGGCTGGGTCACGGCGTGGCCATTCCGCACGGCCGTACGCCCGGACTCAGCACCGCGATCGGCGCCTTCGTGCGGCTGTCGGAGGGCATCGACTTTGGCGCCATCGACAATGCGCCGGTGGATCTGGTGTTCGCCATGGCCGTGCCGGAGCACTTCAGCCACCAGCACCTGGTGCTGCTCTCCCAGCTGGCCGAGATGTTCGGCGACGCGGCCTTCTGCCAGCGCCTGCGCGGCGCGCCCGACAGCGCCAGCCTGTACGCCCTGCTGGCGGACTGGCAGCTGACCCACGCGGCCGCCTGAGCCCGCGCGCGGACGCATGGACGCCCGCATCAGCGCCCGCGAGCTCTACGAGCAGCTGCAGGAGCGCCTCGGCCTGCGCTGGATCGCAGGGCAGCGCGGCGAGCGCCGCGAGATCGAGCCCGGCGAGCACCTGGCGAGGCGGCCTTCGCTGGCCGGCTACCTCAACACGATCCACGCCAACAAGGTGCAGATCATCGGCGCCGAGGAGCTGGCCTATCTCGACGGCCTCGACTCGCGCCAGCGCTGGGAAACCCTCGCCAAGATCATGAATGCGCGGCCGCTGGCCCTGCTGGTCAGCCGCGATCAGCCGGCGCCGCCCGACCTGCGCGACGCCTGCAATGAATCCGATACGCCGCTGTGGAGCTCGCCGCGCCGCGGCCACGAGCTGCTGACCTACCTGCAGTACCACCTGGCGCGCGCGCTGGCGCGGCGTGCCACCCTGCACGGCGTGTTCATGGAGGTCTACTCGATCGGGGTGCTGATCACCGGCGACTCCGGCTCGGGCAAGAGCGAGCTCGCGCTGGAGCTGATCACCCGCGGCCACCGCCTGGTGGCGGATGACGCGCCCGAGTTCACCCAGATCGCTCCCGACGTGCTCGACGGCACCTGCCCCGAGCTGCTGCAGGACCTGATCGAGGTGCGCGGCCTGGGCATCCTCAACGTGCGCGAGATGTTCGGCGACACCTCGGTGAAGCAGAACAAGTACCTGCGCCTGATCGTGCATCTGGAGCGCTACGACCCTTCGGCCCCGCCGGCGACGCTGGATCGGCTGCACGGCGACCGCAGCAGCCGCCGCATACTCGAACTCGACATCCCGCAGATCACCCTGCCGGTCGCGCCGGGCCGCAACCTCGCCGTGCTGGTGGAGGCCGCGGTGCGCTCGCATATCCTGAAATCCAAGGGCGCCGATCCGGCGCAGACCTTCATGGACCGGCAGGCCCACCAGATGCGCAAGCTCAACCCATGACCAGCGACAGCGTGGTCCCAACGTCAAGCTCGAGTCCCGTGCAGGTGCTGGTGGTGAGCGGGCTTTCCGGCTCGGGCAAGTCGGTCGCCCTGCGCACCCTGGAAGACCTCGACTACTACTGCGCCGACAATCTGCCGGCCGAGCTGTTGCCGCAGTTCGTCGAGAGCGTGGTCGACGGCGCGCAGGACGCCCATCGCATCGCGGTCGGCATCGACGTGCGCAACCGACCGCAGGATCTTGCCGACCTGCCGCGCTCGCTGGCCGCGCTCGGCAGCGCCGGCTTCGGCTACCGGCTGGTGTTCCTCGACACCCGCGACGAAGTGCTGATCAAGCGCTTCAACGAGACCCGGCGCCGGCATCCGCTTTCGCGCAACGGTCTGCCGCTGGCCGAGGCGATCGCCCGCGAGCGTGAGCTGATGCGGCCGCTGGCTGCGCTGGCCGATGTCGTCATCGACAGCAGCGAGCTCAACGTCCACCAGCTGCGCCGCAAGATCGCCACCGAGATCGCCAGCGGTGGCGAGGGTGGGCTCTCGATCCTGCTGGAGTCCTTCGCCTACAAGAACGGCCTGCCGGCCGACGCCGACTTCGTGTTCGACGTGCGCTGCCTGCCCAACCCGCACTGGCTGCCGGCGCTGCGTCCACTGTCGGGACGTGACCAGGCGGTGCGGGAACACCTGGACGAGCAGCCGCTGGTGCGCGACTACCTCGACCAGGTCATCGGCTTCCTCGACAGCTTCCTGCCGCGCTTCGAGAACGACAGCCGCAGCTATGTCACCGTGGCCTTCGGCTGCACTGGCGGACGCCATCGCTCGGTCTACTGCGCCGAGACGGTGGCCGCGCATCTGCGTGCGCACGGCCGCGAGCAGGTGGTGACCTTCCACAGGGAGATCGAATGAATAGGGATTGGGGATTCGGGATTCGGGATTCGCTGGGACGCGGGCTCCCCAGCCCTACCGCGTGCGCGTGGCAGCAAGGAGCGCGACGCTGATGGCCGTCGGCGTCCTGCTGCTGACGCATCCGGGGATCGGCACCGCCTTGCGGGCTGTCGTGCAGAAGGTGCTGGGCAACCCGACCCTGCCGGTCGAGGTGCTGGAGGTGCCCTTCGATGCACCGCTCGACGAGCTGTCGATGCAGGCGCGCGGCGCCCTGGGCCGCCTCGACGGCGGCGAGGGCGTGCTGATCCTGACCGACCTGTACGGCGCCTCGCCCAGCAATCTCGCGGCGCGCCTGGAGTCGACGCCAGTGGTGGTGCGGCGGGTGTCGGGGCTGAGCCTGCCGATGCTGCTGCGCGTGCTGAACTATCCCGAACAGAATCTGGAGGCGCTGGCCCAGACCGCGGTCACCGGCGCCCGCAGCGGAGTCGTCAACGGCCATGCTTGAGCGCGAACTTCTGGTGGTGAACAAGCTCGGCCTGCACGCGCGCGCCTCGGCCAAGCTGGTGCAGCTGCTCGGCGGCTACAAGTCCAATGCCTTCCTGGTCGGCCGCGGCCGCGAGGTCAATGCCAAGAGCATCATGGGCGTGATGCTGCTCGCCGCCGCCCAGGGCAGCAGCGTCGTGCTGCGGGTGGATGGCCCCGACGAAGAGGCGGCGATGGCGGCCGCCGTCGACCTGTTCGCCCGCGGCTTCGACGAGGACAGCTGATGCGCCTCGTCCTGCACGGACAGCCGGCCTCGCGCGGTCTCGCGCTCGGCCGCGCGCACGTGCGGGAGCCGCAGATGCACGAAGTGCGCGAGGAGCGCATTCCCGAGGGCGCGGTCGAGGCCGAGATCGAGCGCCTGCACGCCGCGCTGGACACCGCGCGCGCCGAACTGCAGCAGATGCGCGAACGTCTGCAGGGCGCGCTGGCGCATGAGCTGGGCGAGTTCCTCGACATCCACCAGCTGATCCTCGATGACCCCGAGCTGGTACTGGGTCTCGACGACCTCATCCGCACCGCGCGCTACTCCGCCGATTTCGCGCTCAAGCTGCAGCGCGACCGCCTGGTGGCGGTGTTCGACGCGATCGACGACCCCTACATGCGCTCGCGCCGCGAGGATCTGGAGCACGTCATCGGCCGGGTCTGGGCCGCCCTGCACCGCAGCCCGGCGAGCCAGACGCCCGGCGTGTCCGGCGAAGTGCTGGTGACCGACAACGTCGCGCCCGCGGAACTGTCGCAGCTGACCGAGCGCGGCGTGGTGGCGATCATCACCGGCGCCGGCAGCGCGCTCTCGCATAGCGCCATTCTCGCGCGCAGCCTGCACCTGCCGCTGATCGTCGGCGCCCACGAAGCGGTCGCCCAGATCAACGACGGCGATGCCCTGCTGGTCGACGGCCACAGCGGCGAGGTCATCATCGAGCCCGACGCCGAGGACCTGCGCCGCTTCAAGCGTCAGCAGCGCGAGAACGCGCGCGACCGTCGCGCCCTGCAGAAGCTGCGCGACGCCGAGACGGTGACCCGCGACGGCGTCGAGATCCGCCTGCTGGCCAATGCCGAATCGCGCGAGGACGTGCACCAGGCCTATGCGCTGGGCGCCTCCGGCATCGGTCTCTACCGCACCGAGTTCCTGTTCATGCAGGGCCGCGGCGCACCCGACGAGGACGCCCAGTTCCTCGTCTACCGCGACCTCGTGATGGGCATGCGCGGCCGGCCGGTCACCCTGCGCACGCTGGACCTCGGCGCCGACAAGGCCGACCGCGCCGGCATCGCGCTCAGCCATGAGCCCAACCCCGCGCTCGGCCTGCGCGGCGTGCGCCTGTCGCTGGCCCAGCCCGGGCTGTTCCGCAGCCAGCTGCGCGCCCTGCTGCGTGCCTCCGCCTACGGCAAGGTCAACATCCTGGTGCCGATGGTGGGCTTCCGCGAGGAGGTGCGCGCAGTGCGCGCGCTGCTCGACCAGTGCGCGCGCGAGTTGGAAGCCGAGGGCCACGCGGTCGCCAAGAAGGTCGCGCTCGGAGTGATGATCGAGGTGCCGGCGGCAGCGCTGGCGCTGGCCTCCTTCGGGCGCGAAGTCGACTTCCTCAGCATCGGCACCAACGATCTCGTGCAGTACCTGCTGGCCATCGACCGCGGCAACGATGCGGTCGCCGCGCACAGCAGCCCGCTGCATCCGGCGGTGCTGCGGGTGCTGCGCGAGATCCTGCAGTTCGGCCAGCGCCGTGGCCTGTCGACCTCGGTCTGCGGCGAGATGGCGGGTGACCCTGCCCATACGCGCCTGCTGCTGGCGCTGGGCCTGACCGAGTTCAGCCTGCATCCCAACACCCTGCTGGAAGTGCGCGCGATCATCCGCGACAGCCATCTGGCCGAGCTGCGCAAGCTGGGCAGCCGCCTGCTGCGGGCCAGCGACCGCGCCGGCATCGAGCGGCTGCTGAAGGCGAACGTCTGAGCCCAGCGAGGGCGACAACGCGCCCCGGCGAGCTCAGGACGCCACGCCTCGAAGCCATTCCCAGACGAAGCGAATCAGCGTCTCCGGTGGCACCGGGCCCCACAGCAGCAGGCCCAGCACCAGCGAGGACAGGCCCTGCTCGATCCGCGCCTGCGAATCGACGCCGCCGTCCATGGCTTATCCGCCGCGGCCGCGCTGCGCCAGCAGGTGGTAGCCCAGCATGCCGACGCCGGCGGCGACGAACAGCAGGCCGATGGTGCCCGGGCTGTCGGCGCGCAGGTCCAGCCATTCGATCAGGCCGAAGGCTGCGCCCAGCGAGGTCAGCACCATGCCCCACTTCAAGGCGGCGGTGCGGCGCGCGAGTTCGTCGGCTTCGATCAGGGAGCGCACCAGCGACTCCGAAGCGCTGGATTCAACCAGCCGGCGCCGCACGCGTCCGTCCAGGATGACCTTGACGATGTAGGCGATCACGATGAACAGGGTGATCGGAATCAGGATGGTGAAGTCCATGGTGTCTCTCCTTTGCGCGGCAGGCTCCATGCCTGCCTGGGAGGATCAGAGACGGCGAGCGCGCCAGCGGTTGCACGAGCCCATGGGATTTTTTCGCAGCCGGCACTGCAACCGGCGACGCCGAGGGTGTATCTGATGCCCACATGAGCGATGACCGCACCCTGGTGGACGATGTACTGCGCGAGCGGCCCGGCGCCTTCGCGCGCCTGGTCGAGGCGCACCAGCGCCTGGTCTGGCACATCCTGCTGCGCATGGTGCGTTCGCCGCAGGACGCCGAAGACCTGTCGCAGGAGTGCTTCCTGCGCGTGTTCCGCAAGCTCGACCAGTTCCGCTTCGACTGCGCCTTGTCGAGCTGGATCGGCCGCATCGCCTTCAGCCTCGGCAGCCGGCATCTGGAGCGCAAGTCGCTGCCGATCGAGCGCGGCGGCGTGTTCGAGGACGGCGAAGCCTTCGACCCGCTCGACCACATCGCCGACCAGGCCGATGTGGAGGGCGAGCTGGCCGAGGCGGAGCTGCATGCGCACGCGCTGCGTCTGATCGAAGCGCTGCCTCCGCTGCAGCGCACCGTGCTCAGCCTCTACCATGCCGAGGAGCTGGGCATCTCCGAGATCGCCCGCATCACCGAGCGGCCCGAGGGCACGATCAAGAACCTGCTGTTCCGCATCCGCCTGCGCCTGCGTGCGGCGCTGAAGGAAGCGATCGGAGAACCCGCATGAACCACCAATCCGATTCACCCGCCCCCGGCAGCACGGCGATCGATCCCCGCATCGAAGCCGAATGGCGCCGCCAGGAAGCCGCGCGAGGGTCCGCCGCCGGTGAGGCCTCGGGGGCCAGGCCCGATCCGCTGTACCGGGCACTGGCGCGTGCGGCCGCGCTGCCCGCCCCTGCCCTGCCCGCCGGCTTCGCCGAACGTCTGCAGCGCCGCGCGCGACGCGCGGATGCCGGCGATCGCTTCGAGATCGCCCTGCTCGGCGGCGTGCTGACGCTCGGTGGCCTGCTCGCCCTGTGGTTCGGCCTGCCGGTGCTGGCCGAGCTGCTGCAGCCGCTGCAGTGGCAGCTGCCCGCGGCCTCGGACATCGGCCTGCACTGGGCGCTGATGGGCGCGGCGACGCTGGCCTTGAGTGGGCTGGTAAGTGGGCTGATCGAGCGGCGGCGAAACGGGCCTGCCTGAGCATGGGCCTGGTGCGCCGCAGGCGCACCCTATGCAGGCGACGCGCAGCGATTCGCTGCAGCCTCGAGGTGTTCAGTGCCCTGCATCACGTCGTGCGGTTCGCCGCACCGGACCCGATCAGACGTTGTAGGGTGCGCGTGTCGCGCACCTACGCCTGCGAGTGGTGGCTTGCAGGGAACGAAACCGAAAGCGCCTGGGCGCGGCTTCAAGAAGGCGCTCAATCGCGCGACTCGACGAGACACGGTGTACCGCGGGCGCACCCTATGCAGGCGACGCGCAGGGGTTCCCCGCAGCCTCGACGTGTTCAGCGCCCTGCATCACGTCGTGCGGTTCGCCGCACCGGACCCGATCAGACGTTGTAGGGTGCGCGTGTCGCGCACCTACGCCTGCGAGTGGTGGCTTGCAGGGAACGAAACCGAAAGCGCCTGGGCGCGGCTTCAAGAAGGCGCTCAATCGCGCGACTCGACGAGACACGGTGTACCGCGGGCGCACCCTATGCAGGCGACGCGCAGGGGTTCCCCGCAGCCTCGACGTGTTCAGCGCCCTGCATCACGTCGTGCGGTTCGCCGCACCGGACCCGATCAGCGCCGCACCGACGGCTTCGAGCGCCAGTGTCACGCAGCGATGGCGGCGCGGCAGCGCACGCATTTCCGCAAGGTCGGCGAGCGCGCCCAGGCGAACGGCCAGGGCCTCGTCAGGTTCTGGCTGGGTCTGGCCCAACAGGCGCCGCAGATCCGCTTCAATCGCTTCCAGCCGGGTCGGCGCATGGCCCACCAGCGCGTCTCCGAGCATCGAGGCCGTAGCGACCACGATCGCGCAGGCCTCGGCTTCGAAGGCATAGTCGACGATGCATCCGGCCTCGACGCGCAGCTGCACGCTGAGGCTGTCGCCACACAACGCGTTCTCGCCACAGCCGCGGTGGGTCGGCTGCGCCAGCACGCCGCGCCGATGCGGGGCGCGGCTGTGGTCGAGAACTGCGGAGTGGTAGGGATTGGACATGCGCCAGGGCCGGGAATCGGAAATCGGGAATCGGGAATCGGGAATGGAGAGTCGGAAATCGAAGAGCGCGCACCCACAGCGGACTCCCCGCGCGGCTCTCACCCCAACAGGCGCCGCGCCTTGTCGATGCCGCGCACCAGGGCTTCGATCTCCGCCTCGGTGTTGAAGAAGGCCAGGCTCGCGCGCAGCGTCGCCGGCACGCCGAAGAAGCTCATCAGCGGGTGCGCGCAGTGGTGGCCCGAACGCACGGCGATGCCTTCAAGATCCAGCAGGGTCGCAAGATCATGCGCATGCGCGCCTTCGACGAGGAAGGAGATCACCGCCGCCTTCTCGCGCGCCTCGCCGAAGATGCGCAGGCCGGGTACGGCGCGCAGCGCCTCGGTGGCGACACCCAGCAGGTACTGCTCGCGCGCGGCGATCGCCGGCATGCCGATGCCGGAGAGGAAATCCACCGCCGCCCCAAGGCCGATGAAGCCCGAAATGTTGGGGGTGCCGGCCTCGAACTTGTGCGGCGGCTCGTTGAAGGTGGTGCCCTCGAAGCTGACCGTGCGGATCATCTCGCCGCCGCCGAAGAAGGGCGGCATCGCCTGCAGGTGCTCGCGCTTCGCCCACAGCGCGCCGGTGCCGGTGGGGCCGGCCATCTTGTGGCCGGTGAAGGCATAGAAATCGCAGCCGATCGCGGCGATGTCGACCGCCATGTGCGGCACCGCCTGCGAGCCGTCGACCAGCACCGGCACGCCGTGGCGACGCGCCATGGCGCAGATCTCGCGGATCGGCGTCACCGTGCCGAGCACGTTGCTGACGTGGGTGACAGCCAGCAGCCTGACCCGGCCATCAAGCTTCTTTTCAAGGTCGACGAGATCAAGCTCGCCGTTCTGCAGGATCTCGACCGGCTGCACCGTGGCACCCGCGCGCTCGGCGATCAGCTGCCAAGGCACCAGATTGGCGTGATGCTCCATGCGGCTGGCGAGGATCACGTCGCCGGCCTGCAGCTTGGGCAGCAGGTAGCTGTAGGCGACGAGGTTGATGGCTTGGGTGGTGCCCGAGGTGAACACCAGCTCATCGCTGCGAACGTTCAGGAACTTCGCGAGTTTGCCGCGTGCGCCCTCATAGGCCGCGGTCGCCTCCTCACCCAGGCTGTGCACGGCACGCGCCACGTTGGCGTTGTAGCGGCTGTAGTAGGCGTCCATGGCCTCGATGACCGCGCGGGGCTTCTGCCCGGTGTTGGCGTTGTCGAGATAGACCAGCGGTTTGCCGTGGACTTCACGCGCCAGCACCGGGAACTCGGCGCGCAGGGCGAGCCAGTCGATGTCTTGCGTGGGCTGGCGCAGGGCGTTCACAGGGCGGCTCCTTCGATGCGCGCGATCAGCGCGTCGCTCAGGGTTTCGATCAGCGCGGGCTGCTCGGCGACCTCGATGGCCTCGACGAGAAAGGCGCGGGTCAGCAGCGCGCGGGCCTCGTCGCGCGGAATGCCGCGCGAGCGCAGGTAGAACAGCGCGGTGGCATCGAGCTGGCCGACCGTCGCACCGTGCGCGGCCTTCACCTCATCGGCGTCGATCACCAGCACCGGCTGGGTGTTGACCTCGGCGGTGTCCGACAGCAGCAGGTTGCGATCCGACAGCTCGGCATCAGTGCCGTCCGCGCCTTCGCGGATGCGGATGCCGCCGTAGAAGCTGAGCTTGCCGCGGCCCGCAGCCAGCCCGCGCCAGCGCAGGTCGCAGCGGGTATCGCGGGCGATGTGGTCCACGCCGAGGCGCACGTCGACCGCGCGCTTGGCATCGACCAGCTGCGCGCCGCCGGAGACAAAGGCCGCGGCTTCGCCCTGCAGCTCGGCATTGAGCTCCAGGCGCGACAGCGTGGCGCCCAGCTCAAGATCGACGCGGCGGTACAGCGCACCCGCGGCCAGCGCGGCGTCCACGCGGGCGAACAGCTGCGCGCCCTCGCCCGCCGACTGCAGGCGGGCGTGGCTCAGCTCGGCGCCGGGCTTCAGATGCACCTGGGCGATGGTATTGTCGAGATGCGCGTGTGCCTCGAAGCCCAGCACATGCTCGACCACGGTGAGGCGCGCGTTGGCACCGAGATCGATCAGATGACGCAGATGCCAGGCGGCCTCGGCCGATTCGGGCGCGCCGATCGACACCAGATGCAGAGGCATCTCGATCTGCGCGTCGGCCTCGACTTCGATCACGGCGCCCTCGACCGCCAGCGCCGCGTTGGCGCGGGCGAAGACCTCATCGGATGCGCTGTAGCGACGCCCCAGATGCACGACATCGCGCGCATGCGCTTCCGGCAGCACGCGTCCCAGCGCGCGCACCGACAGACCTGCCGGCAGATCGGAGAGATCGCTGAGCGCGGTGTCCAGCCAGCCATTGACGAAGACCAGGCGCGGCCGCGGGATGCGCGCGATCAGCGCGGCATCGACGCTGGCGCCGGCGGAAGCGCGGAAGCTGCGCTGGCCCAGGGCACGCAGGCTGGTGTAGCGCCAGCGCTCGGCGCGATTGGCCGGCAGGCCGTCGGCCAGCAGGGCATCCAGTGCGGCCTTGCGCGTCTCGGCCAGTCCCGCGGCCGCGCGCAGTGGCTCCGGCAGCTCGGCCCAGCGCTGGGCGAAGCTCTCAAGCAGGGCCGACATCAGACCTTCTCCGGACTCTGCCGGTCCTTGACCCAGGCATAGCCATGCGACTCCAGCTCGCGCGCAAGCTCGGGCCCGCCGCTCTCGACGATGCGACCGTCCGCCAGCACGTGCACCACGTCCGGCACGATGTAGTCGAGCAGGCGCTGGTAGTGGGTGATGACGAGGAAGCTGCGGTCGCCGTCGCGCTGAGCATTGACGCCATCGGCCACCGCCTTCAGCGCGTCGATGTCGAGCCCGGAATCGGTCTCGTCGAGAATGGCAAGCTTGGGCTCCAGCACCGCCATCTGGAAGATCTCGTTGCGCTTCTTCTCGCCGCCCGAAAAACCCGAATTCACCGCGCGATGCAGCAGCTCTTCCTTCAGGTGCAGCACCTGGAGCTTCTGCCGCACCAGCTTCAGGAACTGCATGGCGTCGAGTTCTTCCTCGCCGCGCGCCTTGCGCTGCGCATTCAGCGCCGCGCGCAGGAAGTAGGTGTTGTTCACCCCCGGAATCTCCACCGGGTACTGGAAGGCCAGGAACACGCCGGCAGCCGCGCGCTCTTCGGGCTCCAGAGCCAGCAGGTCGACGCCGTTGAACTCGACCGAGCCCTGCGTGACCTCATAGCCCTCGCGCCCGGCCAGCACATGGCCCAGCGTCGACTTGCCCGCACCGTTGGGGCCCATGATGGCGTGCAGCTTGCCGGGCTCAAGCGTCAGCGACAGACCCTTGAGGATTTCGCGCTCGCCGGCGCGGACGTGGAGATTTTTGATGTCGAGCATAACTCTACTCAGCGAGTACGAATGGCAACGGAAGAAAGAGAGGCGGCCGAAAACATTCCAGCGGCCAACATAAGCACTGAGGCGACCCCGAGGATCGCTCCCGTCCAGTAGATCAACTCGAGCGTGGCCAAGCCTAGAACCTCAGCCTGAACTCCCAAGACGTCGAGTATCCCGAAGCCGAAAGCGAAGACGATCGACACTACGAAGAACGATGCGCCTATCACCAGATATACAACGCACCGCAGAGCTGTGCGCAGTCGAAGTGAAGGATCTTGGCTGAGCCTCTCCTGCCATTCTGCACTCTTGGCTCGATATACGCCGTTCAGCCAACTAACTGCGCCAATCACCAGCAAGGCAACCAAGCTCCCAATTACGCTCACGATCAAGTCGATCACCCCACAGCTCCTTCTAGACTGACTTCCAGCAGCTTCTTCGCCTCCACCGCAAACTCCATCGGCAGCTCCTTGAAGACCTGCTTGCAGAAGCCGTCGACAATCATCGACACCGCGTCTTCCTCGCCGATGCCGCGGGCGCGGCAATAGAACAGCTGGTCGTCGCTGATCTTCGAGGTGGTGGCCTCGTGCTCGACGATGGCGTCGGGACGGCGCACCTCGATGTACGGGAACGTATGCGCGCCGCAGCGCTTGCCGATCAGCAGGCTGTCGCACTGGGTGTAGTTGCGCGCGTTCTCCGCACCCTTGCTCACATGCACCAGGCCGCGGTACGTGTTCTGGCCGCGGCCGGCGCTGATGCCCTTGCTGATGATCTTGCTCTTGGTGTTGCGGCCCAGGTGGATCATCTTGGTACCGGTGTCGGCCTGCTGGCGATGATGCGTCAGCGCCACCGAGTAGAACTCGCCCACCGAATCGTCGCCCTTCAACACGCAGCTCGGGTACTTCCAGGTGATGGCCGAGCCGGTTTCAACTTGGGTCCAGCTGATCTTCGACTTCGCCCCGCGGCACTCGCCGCGCTTGGTCACGAAGTTGTAGATGCCGCCGACGCCGTTCTCGTCGCCCGGATACCAGTTCTGCACGGTCGAGTACTTGATCTCGGCGCGCTCCAGCGCGACCAGTTCGACGACCGCCGCGTGCAGCTGGTTCTCGTCGCGCTGCGGCGCGGTGCAGCCCTCGAGGTAGCTCACATGGCTGCCCTCCTCCGCAATGATCAGCGTGCGCTCGAACTGACCTGTCTCGGCGGCATTGATGCGGAAGTAGGTGCTGAGCTCCATCGGGCAGCGCACGCCCTTGGGGATGTAGACGAAGCTGCCATCCGAGAACACCGCCGAGTTCAGCGCGGCGAAGTAGTTGTCGCCGACGGGGACCACGCTGCCGAGGTACTGGCGCACCAGCTCAGGGTGCTCGCGCACGGCTTCGGAGAAGCTGCAGAAGATCACGCCGACCGCAGCCAGCTCCTTCTTGAAGGTGGTGCCCACCGAGACCGAGTCGAACACGGCATCGACGGCAACGCCCGCGAGCTTGGCGCGTTCGTGCAGCGGCACGCCGAGCTTCTCGTAGGTTTCCAGCAGCTTGGGATCAACCTCGTCCAGCGACGCGTACTTCTTCTTCGGCTGCGCGAAGTAGCTGATGTCCTGGTAGTCGATCGGGTCGATCTTCAGCTTGGCCCAGTCCGGCGGCGTCATCGTCAGCCAGTGCCGGTAGGCGGCCAGCCGCCACTCGGTGAGCCACTCGGGCTCGTCCTTCTTGGCGGAGATCATGCGCACCACGTCCTCGCTGAGGCCCTTGGGCGCGATCTCGGTCTCGATGTCGGTGACGAAGCCGGCCGAATACTGTCGGGCCAGGGCTTCCTCGATGTCCTTGCGTTCGGTGGCCATGGGGCTGCCTATGCGGTGAATCGTGATGCCGGGGAGGCGGTCATTCGCTGGCCATGACCAGCGGGATGGATTGGGTCTTGCGGACGGGACCGCGCGGCGGCGGCTTCAGCAGATCGACCAGACTGACCCCGTGCAGGGCCTCGGCGATGACGTCGTTGATGCGCCGCCAGTTGGCGCGCACGCCGCAACGGTGCTCGATGCCGCACTGGCCCTGCTGGCCCACGCATTCGGTGACCGCCAGCGGGCCTTCGATGGCCTCCAGCACGTGGATCAGCCGGATGTCCTCGGCCGGCCGCGCCAGTCGGTAGCCGCCGGACGCGCCGCGAAAGCTCTGCACCAGCTGCGCCTGTGCCAGCAGCTTCAGCAGTTTGGACACCGTCGGCAGCTCCAGCCCGGCCTTCTCGGCCAGCCCGGCCGCGCTGTGCACGGCCTCGCCGTCGGCTGCCATCACGGTCAGCACGAGGGTGGCGTAGTCGGTGAGCTTGGTGACGCGGAGCATGCGCGGCAGCCGGTTCGGTCAAACAGGACCGAAATTGTACGCTTTGAGCGGGCGCGCCTCAATGCAGGCGAAATGAAGACGGAGCCCGCGCAGCCCGGGCCCTTCAGCACATGTGCCCGCGAGCGGCCGCAAACCCCGTGGATGCAGTTTCCGCCAGCGCTAGCTCAGCCCACACCGACGGTCGCTGCCACTTCAGGTGCCGGCCAGTTCGGCGATCACCTGCTGCAGGCCAATCCGCCAGTCCGGCAAGGCCAGCCCATGCCTGCTCAGCAGTCGCGCATTGTCCAGACGTGAATAGGCCGGCCGCTTCGCCCGGGTGGGGTATTCCGCCGTGGGAATCGGGCGCAGGTCGGGCAAGGCGCTGGCCAGTCCCGCGGCGCGCGCGTCCTCGAAGATCGCCTCGGCGAATCCATGCCAGCTGCACTCGCCACCCGCGCTCAGGTGCAGCAGCTCGCGCGGCAGCGAGCTGCGATCCATGCGCGCCAGCAGAGCCGCGGTCGCCGCAGCGATCCAGCGCGCCGGCGTCGGCGCGCCGCGCTGGTCGGCGACGATGGACAGCTGCGGTCGCTCTGCCCCCAGGCGCAGCATGGTGCGCAGGAAGTTCTGCCCGCGCGCGGCGTACACCCAAGCCGTACGCAGGATCAGATGGCCGCCGTCGGCTTCCTGCACGGCCAACTCGCCGGCGCGCTTGCTGGCGCCGTAGATGCCGAGCGGCGAGGTCGCGTCATCTTCCCGCCACGGCCGGTCGGACTCCCCGCCGAATACGTAGTCGGTCGAGTAGTGCACGAACAGCGCGCGCTGTCGGGCACAGGCCTGTGCCGCTGCCGCGACGGCATCGGCATTGATCCTGAAAGCCATCTCCGGCTCGTCTTCTGCCCGATCGACCGCGGTGTAGGCCGCAGCGTTGACCACGACATCCGGCGCGATCCGCTCGATCAGCGCGGTGACGGCATCGGCTTCCGCGATGTCCAGAGCGTGGCAGGCGCCGCCGCCAGGCAGGCGACCGCTGCGCGTTGTCGCCTGCAGTACACCCAGCGGTGCCAGCGAACGCACGAGTTCGAAGCCGACCTGGCCATTGGCGCCAAGCACGAGGATCTGCATGGGAAGTTCCAGGGAATTGGCAGGCCGCGATTATCGCCGCTACGGCGCCGAGCAATCTCGGCCAGCGCAGGGTCGCCCGCCGCCTCAGCCTGCCTGGGCCCGGCGCTCGGCCTTCATGGCCCGCACATCGACCTTGCGGATCTCGCGGATGCGGCAGATCTGCTGATCGAAGCGCACCGTGTCGAACTTCGAATACACGCGCGACCCAGTGGACGTCAGCCGCACGGCTCGCGCGAAATCGAGCCCATGGCAGGGCTGCTCGATCTCCAGCAGCCAGGCCTCATTGACCGAGGTGTAGACCGCGAGATGGGTGCGCCCCAACGACACCCACTCCCGCATGAGGCGGAGGTGGAAACTGGAAACCGGTTCGCCAGCGTGCGCGCTGTAGCGCGCCAGCGCAGCCTCTTCGCGCTCGCGCGGCGTGGTGGATGCGCAGCCCGCCAGCAGCAGGGCGCAGGACGACAGGACCAGCAGGAGCTTGCGAAGAAGCGGGGAAGGCAGCGCCATGGAATTCTCCTCCTTGTCATCGCTGCATGCTGGCCGGGCGGCAGCGGATCAGCCCATCGCGCGCAACAGGACACGCGCGGCGCTCCAGCATGCCCCAGGGAGTGGAAGCGGAGATGAATCCAGCGTGGCCCCTCATGCAGCTCGTCGCCATCGCCTGCCGGGCGCTTGACGAGCCGGAAGACAGCCGCTTTAATAGCGCGCTCTGTCGGGCCCGAAGCCCGGCAGGCGCATCCAGGCCAAGTAGCTCAGTTGGTAGAGCAGGGGATTGAAAATCCCCGTGTCGGCGGTTCGATTCCGTCCTTGGCCACCATGATTCACAAAAAACCCCGCCGAAAGCGGGGTTTTTTCTTGCCCGAAGCCAGCGTTTTCAAGGCTTCCGGGAGAAACGGCTGTTTCATGCCGTCGCATCGCGTCGCGCCCAATCTTGGGGCATGAGGGGGCATCATTGGGGGCAGTGCCCCCGACCCGCCGCGAGGATGCCCCCATGCCCCTGAGCGATGCCGCCATCCGCAAGGCCAAGCCCGCAGACAAGCCGCAACGCTTGTTCGACGGCGGCGGGCTCTACCTGGAGCTATCCCCAGCAGGCAGCAAGCTGTGGCGGCTGAAGTACCGATTCGGGGGCAAGGAAAAACGGCTCGCGCTGGGGGCATATCCCGCTGTCTCCCTCGCGCAAGCCCGAGAGCGCCGCGACGAAGCCCGCGCGCAACTGGCGCAAGGGCAAGACCCCGGCGAAGTCCGCAAGGCCGCCCGCCACGCCGCAGAGTTCGCCGGCAGCCAGACGTTCGAGATCGTCGGCCGCGACTGGCTGAAGCGCCAGCGCCTGGCCGAGTCCACCCGCGTGGCCGTGACCTGGGTTCTTGAGCGCAAGCTGTTCCCGCACATCGGCGCCCGACCCGTGGGCGCGATCGAGCCGCCCGAACTGCTGGCCGCCCTGCGCAAGAGCGAAGCGGCCGGCACCCTGGAGACGGCGAAGCGCGCCCGCAGCGTGGCCGGCCGCGTCTTCCGCTACGCCATCGCCTGCGGCCTCGCCGAGCGCGACCCCTCGCGCGATCTGGCGGGCGCGCTGACCCCGCCCAAGCCGCAGAGCTTCCCCGCCATCACCGACCCGGCCCAGCTGGGCACCCTGCTGCGGGCGCTCTGGGCGTATCCGGGTAGCGCCGTCGTCGCCTGTGCGCTCCGACTGCAGCCGCTGGTATTCGTCCGCCCTGGTGAGCTTCGGCAAGCGCCCTGGTCCGAGTTCGACCTTGAGGGCGCACTGTGGACTATCCCCGCCGAGCGCATGAAGACCCGCCACGATCATCTTGTGCCCCTGTCGCGGCAGGCCGTGGAGATCCTGCGCGAGCTGCACGCCGTGACCGGCGGGGGCGCCCTCGCCTTCCCCGCGAACCGGGGCAAGGATCGACCGATGAGCGAGAACACCTTGGCCGCTGCGCTGGCCACGCTGGGCTATCGAGACAGGCAGAGCGCGCACGGCTTCCGGGCCACCGCGCGCACGCTGTTGGATGAGGCGCTGCACTTTCCGGCGCACCTGATAGAGCACCAATTGGCGCACGAAGTACGCGACGCGATGGGCCGCAGCTACAACCGGACCACGCACCTATCGGAACGGCGCCGAATGATGCAGGCGTGGGCGGACTACCTGGAAAACCTGCGCGCCAGCAGAACCTAGAGAGAGCGCCGAAAGTCTTGCGCGTCAAGGCTTCAAGCGAACCTGAGCGCGCCTAACGGGCGCGCTTTTTCGTGCTGATCTGAGCACGCCGAGACACGGCGGCGCAGGAAGCGTCGGACATGGTTTGCCTTACCCATGTCCGAGCAAATCGCTTCCATGTGTCGCCGGCCGTTTACCGGCGCCCTGTGGCATCCGCCGCAGGGCAAGCACGCACGAGGAAGCGCACATGAAGCAGCCCACCGACATTCAGTTTCTTCGCATGGCGGCAGTCACCCGGCGTCTGGGCGTCTGCCGCTCGACCGTCTATCGCTGGATCGAACACAACGGCTTCCCCAAGCCTGTATCCATCGGCCCGAACTGCGCCGCTTGGCTGGCTGAGGACGTAGACGCCTGGGCGGCAAAGCGCATCGAAGCCAGTCGCCAGCAGGCCGCCGCGTGAGCTTCGCGCCCATGAGCTTCTTTGCCGGCAAGGGCGTAATCGTGGGCCGCCTATTGACGGCGCATCGCGTCGCGTCGCATCCTAACCGGGTCGCTGCAAAATCAGCGAACGGGATTGGCGTCCCGCAACCTACGGCGCATAAGCGCCCCTTGCCTCGCAGCGGCGCTTTTTTCTTGCCCGCGGAAGGGCAAGGCGCGTGCTCACCTGTTCAATGGTGGGCGGTGCGGGAGGGCCGCAAGGCCCGCCGGTCCGTAGGCCGGTACGCCAATCCCGCACCGTCCGCCACCCCGCGCCTGGCGTCGCGATGGCGGACTCCCAACACCTACGGAGTCCATCGCATGAACACTCACACCCCGGCCGCATCGGCCACCCTCCCCGCCCTGTCCGTTCCGCGCCCGCAATGGGCCGGCCTACTGGATCACGCCGCGCTCGCCATCGAAGGCCGCGCGATCTTCGACAGCGAAACACTTGGCGCCGAACTTCGCGCCATCGCCGCCGCCCTGCGCGCGGAGGTGACGGCATGAACGCGGGCACGATGAGCGCAGACAGGAATCGGGTCTGGCACCGAGCCAATGCCCTCGATGAGAGCTTCGTCGCTGCCGCATTGGTTATCACGCTTTACCGCGATCGCCTGGGGGAAATTGAGAACCCGCACTGGCGAGTGATAGCTGAGGCCGACGATGAAATGGCCATCGCCTGCAGCTGCAAGCAAAAGTTCCTAGCGACACTGAATCGATCTCCCGAACTCAAGCCTGCCACTGTGGCGAAACTTGCCACGATCGCATCAGACATCGCTGACCGCGTAAGGAACGCGCGACTAATTCTTGCTAGACACCTGCAAGAAACAGAGGGATCGGAACAATCAGCGTTTAGCAGAATCGCAACCGGCGCCGATGGCCTTTTGCAGCTGGCCGAGCATGACATGGAAGCCCTGCGCATGGAGGTGACGGCATGAACGCCAGCAACGTGGTTTCACTCGGCCCGACCGGCTTCTATCGGGCTGGCGTCGTCCGAAAGGCGGTCATTGACCGCTGCAACGGACTGCGCCTGAGCAATCGGCAGCGCGCCGCCTGCGTGGCGGTCGCAGTCCGCACTCTGACCAATGGCGGATCGGCTCACGCCGCCCTGCACGCCGCCAATTCGCTGGCCGGCCGACTCGCGAGCCCGAACCGCGCCGGAGGTGCCGCATGAATCCGGCCCCGGTCCTGCTGCCTGGCAATGTCGCGGCCCGCGTGATGGCCGCCGACATGCTCGCCGCCCAAGCGCAGCGCGTGCTGACCCTCTGGCGCTCCGGCGAGCTTCGCAACGTGCGAAATCCCGAGGAATCGGGCGAATACCGCGCGCTCCGGGCGTCGCTGAGCACGTACGCCACCGCCGTGGCGCGCTGCGGGGGGAATCGCGCATGAAACCGAACGATTTGAGCCCCCGCGAAGCGCAGGCGCAGCTTGATGCCGTCGAAATCGCGCTCGCGCTGCTGAATCAGGCCGGTGCAGCCCTGGAAGTCATCGCCGGCGAGACGAAAGGCGCCGAAGGCGTCGAAACCGCCCACCATCTGGCGACGATGGCCCGCAAGACCGTCGAGGACGGCTTGGGCGACCTGTTCGAGCGCCAATTGGCGCTGCGCGATCGCATCCGCGCAGCGAAGGAGGGCCGGGCATGACAACCCAGACTCCAGACAGCCCCGTGTGGGCCGCTATCGCGCGAATCGACGCCACCACGCTGCACCGCGCGCACCTGTTGGAGCTGCAGGCGCTGCTATCGGCAATCTACCGCGTCGCGCCGGAGGGCTCCGATGCACACACGCTTGCAGGGGCCGCCGAGCGGCTCGCGATGCATGACATCGAACTGGTAACGGCCATGGTCAGGCAAGCCGAAGCCGACCGAGCAGCCGCAGAGCAGCGCGCGCGGCGGGAGGCGCACGGATGATGGCCGCTCGCATCCTGGATGGCGCCAAAGACTTCACCCACGCCCTTCGGCGCGCAGCCCGCCACGCAGTCGAACATCGCGCGGTGCCGCACCTGGGCGGGCATCTGTACCGCTTCGCGGATGGCACTGTGGCTTTCATCGGCCGCGAGGATCAAGCGGCCTTCCCCGAGGTCTGCGCGTGCCCGAAGTGGCCGACAAACGACGGTGGAGACAGGCCCACATGAAGCCGCTCCACAAGCTGATGTTCACATCACCCACGCCACTGCGCCTGCAGCCGCTGGGCGCTTCAGACAAGCCGACCGGCGGCTATCGCGTCGCTCTGCACTGGCCATTCAAGGAAGCCGGCCCACCGTGCGCCGTGGTCTGGGGCGAAACCGCCGAGGAGGCGCTTGAACTGGCCGAACTGCTGGCCCATGCCACCCAACTCCGCGCGCTAGCCCAGCGGCACGAATTGTTGGCGCATCTGGCATCGAATACCGACCTGTCCAACCCCTACCACCTTCAGCGACTGCAGGAACACGCCCGCTATGATCTGTTGACGGTGACGGCAGCCCTGCAGGGCAAGCGCGTTCGCCCCTATCCCCAGCACGACAGCACGCGACCCAATCTGCCGCAGCTGCCGCCTGTGTACGTCGAGGACGGCGACGCATGATGCCGCCCGACCACGACAGCGGCCAGCCCGAGCATGCGCCCCAAGAGCCGCCACGCGCGGCCCTTGGCGGCGCATCACCCCCGCCCCGCTACGCCACCCCCGAGAGAGCACCGCCGCTACCACCACGCGCAGCCAAGCCCGCCAGCGGGCGCGCACCCGGCAACGTCTCGCAACTGCGCCACCGCCTGGACCCGAAGGAACCTTTCGCCGCCGCCTGCCGCTTCCGGCTGCGCTACGCCGTTGACGGAGTGCCCGGCCTGCATCACTGGCGCGGTGACTTCCTCGCCTGGGCGGGCACGCACTACGAGGTCACCAGCGAGGCCACCTATCGCGCCGAGTTCTACCGGGGGCTGCAGGATCAGGGCGACAAGCCGAACCGCCGCCACATCGGCGACTTGATCGACGCGCTGCGCTCCGCTTGTTTCCTGCCCGAGAGCATCGAGGCGCCCGGCTGGCTGCCTGGCTTCAACGGGGCCGATCCGGCCGAGCTTGTCGCCGTGTCAAACGGGCTGCTGAACACCCGAACGCGGGCACTCGACCCGCCCGAGCCGCGACTGTTCGCGACCAGCGCGCTTCCGGTCGCCTACTACGTCCACGCCCCCGAGCCTATCGAGTGGCTGGGCTTTCTCGCCAGCATCTGGCCGGACGATCCGCAGACCATCGAAGCCCTGCAGGAATGGTTCGGCCTGGTCGCGCTGACCGAGGTCACGCGCTACCAAAAGGCCCTGCTGATCTGCGGCCCCAAGCGCAGCGGAAAGGGCACCATCCTGCGCGTGCTGCGCGAACTCGCCGGCCCTGCCAACACCGTCGCCCCCACCCTGGGCGAACTGGGCGAACGCTTCGGCCTGCAACCCTTGATCGGAAAGCGGCTTGCCATCGTCTCCGATGCCCGGCTCTCCGGCCGTGCTGACGTGGCAGCCATCGCCGAAGCCATCCTGCGAATCAGCGGCGAGGATGCCGTAACGGTGCAACGGAAGCACCGCGAGGACTGGACCGGCAAGCTGCCGACCCGCTTTGTCATCGCATCGAACGAACTGCCCACGCTGGCAGATGCAAGCGCCGCGCTGTCCTCGCGCTTCGTGGTGCTCGCCATGCGGCACAGCTTCTACGGGAAGGAAGATCCGGGGCTCACTGACAGGCTGCTGGAGGAACTGCCGGGCATCCTGCTGTGGTCGCTGCAGGGCCTGGACAGGCTGCGTGCCCGCGGCCGCCTGCTGCAGCCGGAGACGGGCCGAGAGCTGGCCAACGCGCTTGAGAACCTGAGCAGTCCTGTGTCCTCCTTCATCGCCGACCAATGCGTTGTCGATCCGTGGGCCAGCATCGAAAAGCTAGCGCTGTTCGGCGCGTGGCGTGACTGGTGCTTGGCGCATGGGATCAAGGAGCCGGGCACAGAGGCCACCTTCAGCAAGCGGCTACGGGCAGCCGTGCCAAGCATTGGAGCCAAGCGCGGCGGCGGCGACGGCGCCCGCGTGCAACTGCATACCGGCATCCGCCTGCGGTCCCTGGCTGACCCTGACTGATGACAGCCGACCGCCTGCGTCAGGGTGTCAGGGCACGTCACGGTGACGTCGCACTGCGCTCTCACCCACGCGCCCGCGTTGTCCCGCAATGGGAATTGACCCTGACGCACCCTGACACCCTGACGCCAACACCGGAAAGAGCCGGGGGCAGCCGAGGGTGGCGGGTCCTTCCCGAACCTTCGGGGATGCGGGTAGCGAGGCCGCATTTGCCTTGTAGTCAGCGGTAAAGAGAATTGGTGAATTGAGGGAATCGGTAATGAAATCAGCGGGATATGACCTACAAGCCGCATCGCCGCAGCCCGGTCTGAGCCTCGCGCCACCCGACAGCCTGCCCGCGCTGGCCTCGGGCCAAGAGTTCGCCCGCCTGCTGAACGTGTCGCAGCCCCTGGTGAGCCGCTGGCGGTCCGAGGGCCGGCTCTGCACCGACGCGCGCGGAAACATCGACGTGCCGGGCTCACTGGTTCGGCTGTCGAACTCGCTGGACCCTGGCCGAGGCGGCCGAAAGGGCACGCAGCGCAACGGCGGCACGCTGGATCGAATCGCCGACTTGATCCGGCGCTATGCCGGCGCTGCTGGCAGCCAGCCCGCCGCCGACGAGCGCGAAGCCCTGCGCGCCCGCGTCGCGGAGCTTGAAGACGCCCTGAGCCGCGTCCGCAACACCTGGACCGACGAGCAAGCCGCCTCGCTGGCGCACTTCCTGGACCTGCTGGCCGCCGACTTGCCCCGTCTGGCGGCACTGGACCGTGAGACGGCCGAGGTCGAACTCGACGCGCTGGCGAGCGTCGCCTTCTACGGGAGTGAGGATTGAACCGCGCCCGCGCGCTGGGCTGCATCGCGGCGGGCGTGCCCGACCCCGAGGCCGCCGCGTGGGCCTGCGAACGCATCCGCGCTTGGCTGCTGCACGCGGGCGCCGACGCAGCCGGCCCGCAGGCCGCGCATGTCTACCTTGGGCTGCGCTCCGCAGCGGACGGCCGCAGGCAGGGCCGGGATTACTGGCTGCGCGAGGCCGCGCAGCGATTGCCCGAGTCCGGCACCTGGACACAAGCGCGGGAGCTGCTGCGCCTGCTAGGCCATGCCCGGCGCTACCGCGAACGTCGCCGCATGCAGCCCGACGCCGCGCCGCCCTCACCCGCCATCGAAGCCCTGGCGCTGGCGCTGGACTGCTGCAAGGGGGCGATGCCCGGCACTGCGCAGGCACTGCACAACGTGCTGCGCGGCTGGCCTGACACCGACGAGGCCGACGCGGCCTGACCCAAGCGAAACCCCGGCGCAACTTGGGCGCGAGCCCCGGAGACTGGCAACACCCGCAACGGGAGCCAGCAGTGAGCCGACCGCCGAAGAAGCACAACCCCAAGCGCCGGCTGCGCCCTGGTCAAAGTCGCCTGGACCCTGAGCAGGCAATCACAGACGGCGCGCGCGACGCGCTCAAACCCACGAAGCCCACCGATCTGCGCACCGCCCTTGGGCCCGCACGCGGCTGGCTTTGGTCCTGGAGGCAATGACATGCAGCAGAATCGAATCGGCATGACCCGGCAGCTGGAGCAGCTGCACACGCGAGCGATCCAGCAGACCCGCTTGGCTTCGGCCGGCGTGACCATTGAGAACTACGTTCACCGCTTGCTGGCGGACGTGGCAGGCGTCCACCTGGACGCCGCCAAGCAGCGCAGCGCCGACGCAGTGGGCGAAGTGTCCCGGCGCATCACCGAGGCCTCCGGCAAGCCGCCGCGCGGCTTCTGGCTACCGATGGAACGCGCCCTGAACATCACCACGCCCGGACAGGGCAAGGAACTCATCACCGGCAAGCACGACGGCCAGCTGATCGAGGCCCTGCGACCCTTCAGCGGCACCCTGCAGGCTGGCGCGCAGCTGATCGCAGGGCTGCAGGGCATGGAAAAGCTGGTCATGCCACGCGCCAGCCAAGGCGCGGGCGTCGCTTGGGTCGGCGAGTTTGAGAATCCGCCCGAGGCCGATCCTTCGGTGGATCAGGTCATCATCCAGCCACACACCGTGTCGGCGCGGGTCAAGGTGTCGCGCCGCATGACCAAGCTTTCCAGCCTGTCGAACCGTATCGAGGCCGTCATCACGGACGAACTGATGACGGCGATCTGGGCCGAAGTCGATCGGGTCGCGCTGTCGGGATCGGGCATCGGCAACGAGCCGGCCGGCATCCTCGCAAGCGACGGCATCCTGGACATTGGCGCCGGAACGAACGGCGCCGCTCCTTCGCTGGATCTGCTGTGCGACCTGGAGGAAGCGCTGGGCCTTGCAAGCGGGCGCACGCCGAACGCCCTTTTCACCACGCCGCAGGCCCGCCGCAAGATGCGGAAGACCGCGCGCAGCGCCACGCAGACTTCGCCGCTGTGGGATGACGCAAATCGTGTCCTGGGCTACGCCGCGAACGCCACCACGCACCTGCCGAGCAGCGGCGAGAAGGGTACCGGCACCGGGCTTTCCTCGGCCGTTCTGGGCGACTTCTCCCAGCTGTTGGTCGGGCTCTGGGGACCGGCCGCACTCGACGTGCTGGTGCTGCCGCCTAAGACTGATGGCAGCGTGGACGTTCACGTCTATGCGGATGTCGGCATCGGCCTGCGCCATGCCAAAGCCTTCGCGGTCTGTCGTGACCTGGTGACGACTGACTGAGCGAAGACCCGCGGGCTTCCATGATTGGCCCGCCCGGACAAGCTGCGGAGTGTCCGGACCCGAAAAACCCGCAGCGGCACGCGCGCAAAGGGTTCGAGCGTGAGCGTGAAACGGGCGTCCGTCGGACGGCGCCCCAAAGCCCCGGAGCCTCTCCCACTACCGGGCATGAAGGCCCGCCCCTCGGAAGGGGGCGGGCTTTCGCTTTTCAGGCGCCGTTCCGCCAGCCGTGGCAGGCTTGGCAGCGCATCCGCCACCGGAGCCTGCCATGCACCGCGCCCTGATTCTCTCCCTCGCGTTACTGCTGCCCGCGCTGGCCAGCGCCACGTCGTGGCACTCCGAACGCTGCGGGCAGTCCGTCATCACCGTGGGTTCGCCCATGACGAAGCTGCGCGCCTGTGGCACGCCCTGGCGCATCGTCACTCTGGTAAACGAGCACGGCGCAGCTGTCGCCGAACGTTGGGAGTTCGAACGCGACACCGGTCTGGCGCTGTTCACGGTGCAGGGCGGGCGCGTGGTGCGGATCGAGCGCGTGTAGCATCGACGCGATCCGGGGGCATCCTTGGGGGCATCGGCTTGGGGAATCATCGCGACAAGCCAAGCGCAGAAACGCTTTCAACGAACATTGTGGTAGCGTCCTTGGCCACCATATTCGAAGGCCCCGCTCCGGCGGGGCCTTTTGCTTTATGGCGCTGGCACTGGCGTTGCCACTGGCTTCGCCGTCGCCACCACGCGCTGAGTTCCGTCGGCCGGCATCAATCGAAGGCGGCGTGTTGCGCTGCGTCTCTCAGGCCGATGCCGCCTCGCGGAACTGTGCAGCCATCGCAACGCGGCGTCCCGGCTCTGATCGCACTCAACGAGGCCGGCGACCCGGGTCTGCGCACGCCTCGGCAACTTGCGCCAACGTAGCAGCGCGCTGCGACAAAGTCGCGCAGTGGCGGGCACTTGCCGTGTCGGCTGTTCCCTCCGGTGGAACATACGGGTCGATACGGTGGCGACCAGGGCAGTTCGTGATGGAGATCGACAGGCGGGCAAGGCCAGACTCTGGCCCTTTTCCTACGCAGTTCAGTCACTTGCGAGCCGCTGGCGTATTGACGCAACGCAGCCGATTTGGCCGCCTGCTGAACATTGACAGGCTCGCCACGAGCTGCAAATACTCGCCTCGGGCGTGGTGCCGGCCATCGGGGGATGGCCGCACCGGCAGCGTCATGACGACGCCGCAAGCGCCCGACCACAGCGACGACTCCGGGGGCGATCAGCCCCCTCACATTCAACGGGGAATGTTCAGATGAAAACGAATCTTGCAGTGCTCTGCGCGATGATTGCCGCCTCCCTTCCGGCGGCGGCAAGCGAACTCAAGCGCGTGGAAGCGCCGATCAAGGGCCAGTACATCGTAGTGCTAAAGGACGCTGCCTTCGAAGGCAGCCGTGACGGCCGCGTCCAGTCCGTCGATTCGGTGGGCATGGCGGCCGAGATGGCCGTGTCCTACAACCTTGAAGTCGAGCGCGTCTACGAGCACGCGCTGAAGGGCTTCGTGGTGAAGAATGCCGGCGAGAAGGACATCGAGCGCCTGCTCTGGGATGACCGCGTCGCCTTCGTCGAAGAAGACGGCATGGTCTTCCTCAATCCGACGCAGAGCGGCGCCACCTGGGGCCTCGACCGCATCGACCAGCGCAATCGCCCGCTCAACGGCACCTACATCTACAACACCACCGCGACCAACGTCCGCGCCTACATCATCGACAGCGGCGTGCTGGCCTCGCACAACCAGTTCGGCGGCCGCGTCAGCGGCGGCGCGAGCTACATCAGCGATGGTCGCGGCACCAGCGACTGCAATGGCCATGGCACGCATGTGGCCGGCACGGTGGCCGGCTCGGTGCATGGCGTGGCCAAGGGCGCGCGCATCGTTCCGGTCCGCGTGTTCGGCTGCACCGGCGGCAGCTCCAACTCGACGATCATCGCGGGCATCGACTGGGTGCGCGCCAACCACGTCAAGCCGGCGGTCGCCAACATGAGCCTGGGCGGCGGCGCGTCCAGCGCCACCGACACCGCGACCAACAACCTGATCAATGCCGGCGTGACCGTGGTGGTCGCAGCCGGCAACAGCAATGCGAATGCCTGCAACTACTCGCCGGCGCGCGTTGCCAACGCGATCACCGTGGGCTCGACCACCAGCACCGATGCACGCTCCTCGTTCTCGAACTTCGGAACCTGCGTGAACATCTTCGCGCCGGGCAGCTCCATCACCTCGGCCTGGTACACCAGCAACACGGCCACCAACAGCATCAGCGGCACCTCGATGGCGTCGCCGCACGTCGCGGGCGTCGCCGCGCTGTACCTGGCCGGAGCGCCCTCCGCCACGCCGGCCACCGTGCGCAGCTACATCTACAACCGCGCCACCACCAATGTGCTGACCGGCATCGGGACGGGCTCGCCGAACCGCATGCTCTACTCGCAGTGACACCCTGTCAGATCTGACAGGCGCCAAAGCGACAAGGCTGCGGCAAAATCCGGGCTGCAGCCTTGTGGCTGTTGACGCAGCAACCGATGGGTACTTTTTGGCGGCGACCTTGCGGTCGCCGCCTTTTTCTTTTTGCGCCCCGCCTTGCTGCGCACGCCCGCGTGCCGACGCAGGGGCGGCGCACCCATGCGTGCAGCTGGGCGCTTGCGCAGCCTTCAGCCTTGCCGCACGGACGGGGAGCCCGCGGGCGTCCTACCGAAGGCACTCCACTACTGGGCGGGTCCGAAGAAGCGGGTTGTGTGCTGCAGCCTGACTTCGGGATCCTCCAGGCTCTCGACATCCAGCACCACGTCGCGACGCCCCTGTACCGCGCCGGCCTCGGCGCGCAGGGTGAATGGCAGCGTCACCACCTGCTCGGCGCTGGTGGCGATCTCAAGCGGCGCCTCGACCAGCACCACATCCCCAGCCTGGACCGTGACGCGGAAACGGTGGGCCACCGGCTGCTTGTTGATCAGCTTCAGCGTGTAGGCGTTCTCGACGCTGCCGTCGCCAGCCACGCGATAGAGCGCGTTGCGATCGCGCAGCACATCGACGTTCAGGGGCTGACGGTGCATGACACCCCACAGCCAGCCGCCGAAAATCGCCGACAGCAGCAGACCGTAGATCAGCACCCGCGGGCGCAGCACGCGCGTCGCCCGGTTGTCCACCGCGTTCTGGGTGGTGTAGCGGATCAGTCCTCGCGGGTAGCCCATCTTGTCCATCACGGTGTCGCAGGCATCGATACAGGCGCCGCAGGCGATGCACTCGTACTGCAGTCCGTTGCGGATGTCGATGCCAGTGGGACAGACCTGCACGCAGATCGTGCAGTCGATGCAGTCGCCAAGGTCCTCCGGTGTTTGCACGCGGGGCGCGTCCGTGATGTCGAGCGCATCGACGGCGAGCGCCGTCGTGGCTCGCGCCTGGACTTTGCTGTCGCCGCGCAACGCAGCGTGGGCAGCGACGATCACGGCAGCCGTCGCTGAGCGCACGTCGAGCAACCCGCGCGCCCGTTCCAGCACGCTGCCAAGCCCGCGCTTGCGCGCACCGCGCGGCTCACCGCGCATCGGGTCGTAGCTGATGATCAGGGTGTTGCGATCGAACATGGCGCTCTGGAAGCGCGCGTACGGGCACATGTACTTGCACACCTGCTCGCGCAGCACACCGGCATTGCCCCAGGTAGCCAGGGCATAGAACAGCACCCAGAACGTCTCCCACGGCCCCCACGACAACTCGAACAGGCGCGCGCCGAGGTCGGTGATCGGGGTGAAGAAGCCGACGAAGGTGAAGCCGGTCCACAGCGCAAAGATAAGCCACACCGCGTGCTTGCCGCCCTTGCGCAGCAGCTTGTCGCGACTCCAGGGCGCGGCATCGAGCTTCATCCGCTTGGCGCGATCGCCTTCGAAGTAGCGCTCGATCCAGACGAAGACCTCCGTCCACACCGTCTGCGGGCAGGCATAGCCGCACCAGAGACGCCCTGCGAGGGCGGTGAAGAAGAACAGGGCCAGGCCGGCGAGGATCAGCAGCAGGGCGAGGAAAATGAAGTCCTGCGGCCAGAAGTTCAGCCCGAAGATGTAGAACTTGCGCGCCGGCAGATCGAACAGGACGGCCTGGCGACCGTCCCAGCTCAGCCAGGGAAACACGTAGTAGATGCCGAGCAACACCCACACGGCGATGAAGCGCAGCCGCGTGAAGCGGCCCATGACCTCGCGCGGATAGACCTTGCCTTCGGACTTGTAGAGCGCATTGCCGCCTTCGCTCAGGACGGACGGGATCTCGCGAGCCATGGCTCAGCCCTCATCCTTGAGCGGGCGATTGAAGCGACTCGCCGGGCGCAGCAGGACCCAGGTGAACAGGCTTGAGCTCGCCGTACAGGCCCAGAACATGAAAAAGCCGAGCGTGTAGCCGAGCTCGCGCGACAGGTCGAGGTCGGGGAAGGTCAGGTCGCGCAGTGCGTGCGGATCGACGAAGGCGAAAAAGACCATGGTCGCCACTCCAGCCGCGAAGAAGCTCGGCCACAGGATTGCGCCCAAGCGCTGCGCCAAGGGGCGCGGCGGATGATCGAACAGGTTGGGGTCGGGGACACTCATGCGCCGATTCCAAGGCTTGCGGGAATGGCGGCCAGCATCCCATGCAGGTTTTCGCGGCGCCCCCGGTTGGATCAATTTGCACGCAGAAAGCACAACGCCCGGGCGGACCCGGGCGTTGTGCGCGCGCAACAGATGGCGTTCGATCAGCGCTCGCTGAGCTGCGCGCCCTGGCCCTGGCTCAGCGAATAGACGTAAGCCGACACCAGGCGGGCGCGATCCAGGCCGATGATCGGCTCATGTGGCGGCATCATGCCGTTGCGCCCATTGACGATGCCCTCGCGGATGCTTGCCAGATCACTGCCGTACAGCCAGACGCCATCGGTCAGGTTGGGCGCGCCCAGCATCTCGTTGCCCTTGCCCTCGACGCCATGGCAGGCAGCGCAGACGCCCTCGAAGCGCGGCTTGCCGGCGGCGGCAAGCGCCGGGTCCACCTTCATGCCCGACAGGCTCTGCACATAGACCGCGGTTTCGGTGACGGCCTGCTCGGAGCCGAGCACGGCAGCGAAAGGAGGCATCGCCGCCTGCCGGCCGTTCAGCACCGTGTGCAGGATCGCCTCCGGACTGCCGCCCCAGTTCCAGCTGGCATCGGTCAGGTTGGGAAAGCCACGGCTGCCGCGGGCATCCGCCCCGTGGCACATCGCGCAGTTGTTGGCGTAGACGGACTGCCCGAGCGACAGGGCCTTCGGGTCGGCGGCGAGCTGCGGGATCGGCGTATTCGCGAACTGTGCGAACAGCGGCGCCAGCCGGGCTTCGAACTCGGCTTTCTCCTCGTCATGCGCACCCGCCGACGACCAGCCGCTGGTGCCTTGGAAGCTGCCGATGCCGGGGTAGTAGATGAGATAGCCGACGCTGAACACGATGGTGATGTAGAAGAGGTTCACCCACCACTTCGGCATCGGCTTGTTGTACTCGGTGAGGTCACCGTCCCAGACATGGCTGGTGTCCTCGGGCTTGGCGTCGCCCGGCTGGCGACGGCCGGTGTAGTAGATCAAGAGGACGCAGCCGACCAGGTTGATGACCACCAGGGCTGCGATGTACCACGTCCAGAAAGCGCTCATTGGGCGTTCTCGCTCTTGCGTTGTGCGTGGCGGACCGGCGGCTCGCCGTCCTCCAGCGGAAGCTGTGCAGCGGCATCGAACTCGGCCTTGCGTTTGCCGCTATAGGCCCAGAGGACGCCGACGATGAAGGCCGCGAACAGGAACACCGTCAGCAGGCCGGAGAAGGTGCCCTGGCTCATGGCGCACCCGCCTGCTGCGCCACTGCCGCACCCGGTCGCGGCGCATGCTTGCCAAGGCCCTGCAGGTACGCGACCACGGCATCCAGCTCGGTCTTGCCGGCGACGGCCGCAGTGGCGCCCTCGATCTCCTCGTCGGTGTACGGATCGCCGATGGTCTGCAGCGTACGCATGTGCCTGACCAGGGTCTGCGGGTTCACTGCCCGCTCGGCCAGCCAGGGATAGGCCGGCATGTTCGACTCGGGAACCACGTCGCGCGGGTTGATCAGGTGCACACGATGCCAGTCGTCGCTGTAGCGACCGCCGACGCGGGCCAGGTCAGGACCGGTGCGCTTGCTGCCCCATTGGAAGGGTCGGTCGTAGACCGACTCGCCGGCCAGCGAGTAGTGGCCATAGCGTTCGGTCTCGTAGCGCAAGGTGCGGATCATCTGCGAATGGCAGTTGTAGCAGCCCTCGCGGACATAGACGTCACGACCGGCCAGCTCCAGCGCGGGATAGGGCTTGACCCCCGGCAATGGCTCGACCGCTTCGGCCTGGAACATCAGCGGGATGATCTGTGACAGGCCGCCGAAGGAGATCGCCACCGCGATCAGGATGCCCATCAGGCCGACGTTCTTCTCGACCTTCTCGTGGAAATTGTTGCTCATGTCGGTCGGCCTCAGGCGTGGGCGGGTTCGGCGGCGGGCTCGATGACCGGCTGGTCCTCGACCCTCTTTGCCAGCTGATAGGTCTTGTAGACGTTCCAGGCCATGATCAGCATGCCGCCCAGCACCAGCAGGCCACCCAGCAGGCGGATCAGGTAGTACGGATAGGTCGCCACCAGCGATTCCACGAAGGTGTAGGTCAGCGTGCCGTCCTCGTTGGTGGCGCGCCACATCAGGCCCTGCATGACGCCGGCGATCCACATCGAGGCGATGTAGAACACCACGCCGATGGTGTGCACCCAGAAGTGGGTGTCGATCAGCTTGACCGAGTACATCGAGGTCAGGCCGAGCAGGCGCGGCAGCAGCGCATACAGCGAGCCGACCGTGATCATCGCCACCCAGCCCAGCGCGCCGGAATGCACGTGGCCGATCGTCCAGTCGGTGTAGTGGCTCAGCGAGTTGACCGTCTTGATCGACATCATGGGGCCCTCGAAGGTGCTCATGCCGTAGAACGACAGGGCCACGATGAGGAACTTGATGATTGGATCGGTGCGCAACTTATGCCAGGCACCCGAGAGGGTCATCATGCCGTTGATCATGCCGCCCCAGGACGGCGCCAGCAGCACCAGCGAGAACACCATGCCAAGGCTCTGCGCCCAATCCGGCAGCGCCGTGTACTGCAGATGGTGCGGGCCGGCCCACATGTAGATCGCGATCAGGGCCCAGAAGTGCACGATCGACAGCCGGTAGGAGAACACCGGGCGGCCGACCTGCTTTGGAATGAAGTAGTACATCATTCCGAGGAAAGCCGCGGTCAGGAAGAAGCCCACCGCGTTGTGGCCGTACCACCACTGGGTCATGGCATCGACCGAGCCACTGAGGATGCCGTAGCTCTTGAAGGGCCCGGCCGGCAGCGCGAGGTTGTTGCCGATGTGCAGCACCGCGATCGTGATGATGTAGGCCGCGAAGAACCAGTTGGCCACGTAGATGTGCTTGACGCGGCGCTTGACGATGGTGCCGAAGAAGCTGATGCCGTAGGCCACCCAGATCACCGTGATCAGCCAGTCGATCGGCCACTCGAGCTCGGCGTACTCCTTGCCCTGGGTCAGGCCCAGCGGCAGGGTGATGGCAGCCAGCACGATGACCAGCTGCCAGCCCCAGAAAGTGAATGCCGCGAGCTTCTCCGCGAACAGGCGCACATGGCAGGTGCGCTGCACGATGTAGTAGCTGGTCGCGAACAGCGCCGAGCCACCGAAGGCGAAGATCACCGCATTGGTGTGCAGCGGGCGCAGGCGGCCGTAGGACAGCCACTCGATGCCGGCGGTGAGATCCGGCCAGTAGAGCTGGGCGGCGATGATCACGCCCACCAGCATGCCCACGATGCCCCAGATCACGGTCATCACCGCGAACTGGCGCACCACCTTGTCGTTGTAGTACGCGGTCTTGTCTATCGCCATCGCCATGGGGGCGGCCCCTGTGTTGAGTCGGGCGAAGTGTGGCGGTGCGACATTCGGTCGCGGTTGATCAGAGTCAACTGGTTTCGGACGGCGCGGCGCCGCTGCCTGCAGCGTCTGGCAAGCGACTGATGCGACTGCGTTTTGCGGCCCTATACTGGCGCGATGGAAGCCCCCATTCATGACTTCGCGGACCGCGGCAAGCCGACCTTGGTCGAGCGCGCAGAGCTCGATTGCTGGGCGCGCGCGCTGGGCTTCAACGCGGTCGGGGTGAGCGGCATCGACCTTGGCGAAGACGAGCGCCACCTGCTCGACTGGCTGCAGGCTGGCTGCCACGGCGAGATGGACTACATGCAGCGCCACGGCACGCTGCGCTCGCGGCCGCAGGAGCTGGTGCCCGGCACCCTGCGCGTGATCTCGGTGCGCATGGACTACCTGCCCGAAGGCCAGGCCGACGCCGAAGCCGTGCTGGCCGACCCGCAGCTCGGCTACATCTCGCGCTATGCGCTGGGCCGCGATTACCACAAGCTGATGCGCAACCGACTGCAGAAACTGGCCGACCGCATCGCCGCGAGCGTGGGCCCGTTCGGCTACCGGGTGTTCACCGACTCCGCGCCCGTGCTGGAGAAGGCGCTGGCACGCAATGCGGGCCTCGGCTGGATCGGCAAGCACAGCAACCTGATCGACTCGAAGTCGGGCTCGTGGTTCTTCCTGGGCGAGATCCTCACCGACCTGCCGCTGGCGATCGATGTGCCCGCGAGGAACCACTGCGGCACCTGTACCCGCTGCCTGGCCGCCTGTCCGACCGCGGCCATCGTCGCACCCTACCGGGTCGACGCCCGCCGCTGCATCTCCTACCTGACCATCGAGCTGCACGGAGCGATTCCGCTGGAGTTCCGTACCGCCATGGGCAACCGCATCTACGGCTGCGACGACTGCCAGCTGGCCTGCCCCTGGAACAAGTTCGCAAGGCTCACCGCCGAGCCGGACTTCCGCGCGCGCCATGCGCTGGACGCCGCCAGCCTGATCGAGCTGTTCGGCTGGAGCGAGGAAGCGTTCTTTCAGCGGACCGAAGGCTCGGCCATACGACGTATCGGCTACGAGCGGTGGCTGCGCAACATCGCCATCGCCCTGGGCAATGCGCCGCCCTCACCTGAGGTGCGAGCCGCGCTGCTGGCACGGGCCTCACACCCGTCCGAACTCGTGCGCGAACACGTGGCCTGGGCGCTGGACCGCCAGCAGACGCTCAGCGCTGCGCCCGCCTGATCCGCTGCAGCACGGCCCGGGTCAGCGCGTCACCGGCCACGGTGTTGCCTGAGAGCGCCGGCAGCAGCTGGTCGGCCAGCTGCTTGCCCAGCTCCACGCCCCATTGATCGAAGGCATTCACACCCCACAGCACCGACTGCAGGTAGACCGAGTGCTCGTACAGGGCCAGCAGGGCGCCCAGGCTTCGCGCCTGCAGTCGATCCAGCAGGATCAGGCTGCTCGGTCGGCCGCCGGGGTAATGCCGATGCGGATCCGCACTTGGATGGCCGCAGGCCAGCGCTTCGCTCTGCGCAAGCAGGTTGGACAGCAGCGCACGGTGATTGTCGGCGTGCGCGTGATCGGGTGCGATCACCCCGATGAAGTCGCAGGCGACGACCTGGGTTCCCTGATGCAGGGCCTGGAAGAAGGAATGCTGGCTGTTGCTGCCCACCCCACCCCAGACCACCGGAACGGTGTCGGCGTCCACGCTGCTGCCATCCAGGCGGACACGTTTGCCCAGGCTTTCCATCACCAGCTGCTGCAGGTAGGCCGGCAGCAGGCCGAGACGATCGTCATAGGGCAGCACGGCGAATGACGGAATGGCCAGCGCATTGCGGTTCCACACCGCAAGCAGGGCATGCAGAAGCGCGACGTTGCGCTCTGGCGGTGCTGCCAGCGCGTGCGCATCGATGGCCGCGGCACCGGCGAGCAGGGACTCGAAGCCGGCGCGCCCCAGCGCCAGGCGAATCGGCCACCCCACGGCGGACCACAGCGAGTAGCGTCCGCCGACCCAGTCCCACATCGGCAGCACGCGATCGCGCGGGATGCCGAATTCGGTCGCCCGCGCGGTATTCGCGGTAATCGCATAAAGGCGCGCATCGTCGCCCAGCCAGGCCCTCAGCAGCCGGCCGTTCAACAGCGTTTCCTGGGTACCGAAGCTCTTGGACACCAGCAGCACGGCGGTACGCGATGGATCCAGACCGCGCAGCAGCCGCGCCGCAGCGTGGCCGTCGACGTTGGCGAGGAAGTGGACCCGGAAACGCCCCGAGCCCTGCTCGGCCAGCGCATCGACCACCAGCCGGGGCCCGAGATCGGAACCGCCGATGCCAACGCTGACGATGTCAGTGACGGTGCCTTGCTCCAATTCGGCGCTCAGGGCTTCCACGCGCTCACGTGCCGCCAGCGCTTCGGCATGTGCGGCGCGCGCTGCTGCGCTGGTGCCGAGATCGGAGCGCAGCGCGGTGTGCAGGGCGGGCCGCGCCTCCGTGGGGTTGACGGTTTCACCCTCGATCAGGGCGCGCATCCGGGAGGGCAGATCCAGCCGCTGCGCCTCGGCCAGCAAGGCATCGAGCGCAGACGCGTCGAGGCGCTGGCGACCGAGGTCAAGGCTGAGCCCGTCGGCCTGGAGCAGCAGACGCTCGGCGCGGCCCGGGTCAGCGAAGAGTTGGGCCAGCGGAGTCGCCTGCAGGCGGTGCGCGTGGGAAGCCAGCAGCGACTGGTCGATGGACATGGGCGATGCGCGTGTATGTCGGACGAGGCCAACAGCCTAGCAGCCGATTTCAGGCGATGCGGTCTGCTACTGGATCGTCCCGGCGCCCGAATATCGTTGCGCCCACGCAACAGAGCTGAAACCGGGGCCAGGCAACTTGGCGCCAAGGCACATGCTGCGGCAAACGCAAGCCACTGATTCTATTGAGAGCCGCCTTCTTCAGGGCAAAAAAAACCCTCGCGGGATGGCCTGCGAGGGTGGAAACGGAGTGACGATTACCTAGCGATACGCCCTGCTGCTCCTTGGACTCCAGCGCCTTTCAGTCGCGTCTGTCTTCGGAGACGGGTGTGAGATTACCCCCGTCGAAGAGAAAAAACAACAGGCCCGATGTTTTTTTACAACTCCGGGCCAGCTCCACCATTCGGCAGCGAGAACTCGATGTTGTCGATCAGGCGTGTGCCGCCGAGTCGGGCGGCGATCAAGGCCACCCACTCGCCTTCCCCGGCCACTGCGACCTCAGCGAGCTGGTCGGGTCGGCGCAGCACCGCGTAGTCGACCCGGAAACCGGCGCTCGCGAGCTCGCCACTCGCCCAGGCCTCGATCCCGGCGACGGTGGCTCCCGCGGCAAGACGCTCACGCATGCCCAGCAGGATGGCGTGGATGCGCGCCGCCGTCGCTCGCTCGGCCGGCTGCAGGTACTGGTTGCGCGAGCTCATCGCCAGTCCATCCGGCTCACGCACTGTTGCGCCGGCAAGGATGCGGATCGGAAACGCGAGATCGGCGGCCAAGTGACGGATCACGGCAAGCTGTTGATAGTCCTTGCGACCGAACACGGCGAGATCGGGCTGCACCTGGTTGAACAGGCGCGCAACGACGGTGGCCACACCCGCGAAATGGCCCGGCCGGAACGCCCCGCACAGCACGTCGGACAGCCCGGGCACCTCGACGCGCACGGTCCGCTCCACGCCCAGCGGATACATCGCCTGCACCGAAGGCAGGAACAGCAGGTCGCAGCCGCCTGCAGCCAGCGCCGCGGCATCCGCTTCCAGCGTGCGCGGATAGCGAGCGTAGTCCTCGTTCGGGCCGAACTGGGTCGGGTTGACGAAGATGCTGCAGACCACGCGGTCAGCCTGTTCGCGAGCCTGCGCGATCAGCGCCAGATGGCCGCGGTGCAGGTTGCCCATGGTGGGCACGAAGCCAATGCTTTGCCCCTGCCGGCGCCAGCCGGCGACCCGCTCACGCAAGGCGGCGACATCCTCGATGCGCTCAAGACTCATTGGAAGCAGTGCTCCGGTGCGGGAAAGCTGCCTGAGCGCACGGCTTCCGCGTAGGCAAGGAAGGCCGCCTCCACGGTGCCTGCGCCGGCGAGGAAATCCTTGACGAAGCGCGGCCGCCGACCGGGCGTGACTCCGAGCAGGTCGTGCATCACCAGCACCTGGCCGTCACAGTCCGGCCCTGCACCGATGCCAATGGTGGGAATCGCGATGTCACGGGTGATCTCCGCCGCGAGCCCGGCAGGAACACATTCGAGCACCAGCAGTTCTGCGCCTGCCTCGGCCACCCGTCGCGCGTCCTCGCGCAGTCGCTGGGCTGCTTCCGCGTCGCGTCCCTGCACGCGATAGCCGCCCAGCTTGAGCACCGACTGCGGCGTGAGCCCGAGATGCGCGCACACCGGAATGTCGCGCGCGGTCAGGAACTCGATGCTGTCGAGCACGTGTCCCGCACCCTCCAGCTTGATGATGGCCGCCTGGCCCTCGGCCTGCAGGCGCGCGGCCGAGTCCAGGGCCCGCTGCGGCGTGGCGTAGCTCTGGTAGGGCAGATCGGCCATCAGCACGGCCCGGCGCAGGCCGCGGGCAACGGCCGCGCTGTGATAGACCATCTGGTCGACGGTCACCGGCAGGGTACTCGCATGCCCTTGCACGACCATGCCCAGCGAGTCGCCCACCAGCACCAGGTCGATGCCTGCGGCATCCATCGCCGAAGCGAAACTGGCGTCATAGGCGGTCAGGCAGACGATTCGCTGCGCCTGCGACTTCATCCGGCGAAAGCTGGGGACGGACAAAGGGCTCGCGGTCGGCGCACCGGGTTCCGAGCTGTACATGGTTCAACCTCGAAGACATCGGGCCGCCATGCTACCGGAGCCCACTCGCCCGAGGTGACGAGCACAGCGCTTGGTCGCGCGCAGCTTGATCGCAGGTCTCAGAGTGTGTCTACATAATCGGCTACACTTGCGGCACCGTCCGTGAAGTGGCAGCACATGAGCGCAGCAGGCCGT
>NZ_CALART010000104.1 GCF_937888285.1 uncultured Aquimonas sp. | reverse complement strand
GCCTTCCGTCTGAACGACATGAAGATCGATCCGTACATCCGCACCAAGGGCGAGCACGCCGGGGAACCGGCCGCAAGCCTGGAATCGACGCTGGTCCACATCGGTCTCATCAAGATCGACGGTACCCAGGTCTATCCGACGAGCCAGGCGCAAGCCGAGGCGTCGCCGGCCGAAGACGCATCCGCGTCCGAAGCCGACGAAGCCATCGACACTGCTGCCGACCCCGCTGCAGACCAGCCTGCCGAGCCCGCCGAGCGCGAGCCCGAGGCGCAAGTCGAGGAGCAGGAGCCGGCATTGGCTGCTTCGTTCTGATCCGGCATGGCCCCTCACGGGGCCTTGCTTTTTCCTATTCTTCAAGGAGAACCATCATGGCAGCCACACCGGCACCCGAGAAATCGGTCGCGCCCATCGTCGTCCCCGGCCAGCTCACGCTGCGCACCATTCGCGGCAAGAACGGCCCGTTCACGGTCGGCCGCCTCGCGACGCACCTCGGTACGTTCGAGGTCAAAGACCCGGAACTGGAGCAGTACCCCGAAGGGAAATACGACGGGGAGTTTGTGATCCGCTACATCTTTCCGAAGTCCTACCCGGTCGGGGGCGGCATGCGGTTCGAGATCCGCGCCAGCCTCGACGGGATGACGCTCAATGGCATCGACAAACTGAGCCGCGACGAAGCCCGCAGCTTCGCCACCCAGGACGTCGATCCGCTCGATGAAGAGCAAGGGGCGCAGCCTGCGGCAACGCCGGCCAAGCCCGCCAAGGCATCCAGGCCTGCCAAGCCCGCACCCGTGCAGGCGTCCGCGGACCCGCTGGTCGATACCACGCCCTTCGGCGTGGATGCGCCGACGCCCGCTGCGGCAACTGCTCCCTGCAGTACCGAAGATGGCGACGCCGCGCTGTTCAGCTTGCTCTGGCCGCTGGGCGAGTCCGTGAAACTGGATTCGACCATCGACCGCCGCACCCTGCGCGCGCAGATCGCCCGCCTGGGCGAGCTGGGCTACGCGCTGGACTTCAAGACGCAGGAGTGGAGCCGCCAGGCCGAACCACAAGCTGCGTGAGCAGACGCCGCATGCGCGGTGTTCTTCATCCACCTGCCGGGGTTCCTTCCCCATGCGGGGGAGGCCCTGGCCATTTTCTGGAGGTCCCCATTATGTTCACCATCGCTTGCGATACCCCGCGTTCAACGTTGGATGAACCCGCGTGGCGGGAACTCTGCAAGGCGGCCGCCGCACACGCCCAGCGCGGTTGCGGCTTGTCCTACGACCACTACGTGACGCTCTTCAGTTCGGCGATCGACGCACAGGCCAATCGTTTGCCGGATGAGCAACGTGCTCAGGCTCTCGAAATCGCGGCCCAGGAATGGGACTACGCAACACCTGCCGAACGGCAGGAAACCCAGGACTGGAATGCGGAGCATGGCTATTGCTCGCATGGGATCGAGTTCGGCTGCTGCCCGGCCGGTTGTGATCGCGACGATGACGACTGGGACTAAGGCCAAGGCATAGGTTTTCCTTCGCTGCACCTGCGGCATTCCATCACCCACTGGGGGTTCTTCCCCACGGGGAGGCCTCCAGCTCAACTTTTCGAGGAGGCCTCTCATGGGCTGGTATTTCTCTCCCCAATCGCGGTCTGAACTGATCGCGGAACTGATCGCACCACAGCAGACCGAGCGCGTCAGCGCGAAGGTTATCGCTCACGCATTGCGCGGCAACGTGCTGTGGTCCGTGGTCGAACTGACCGCCAAGGTCGAAGGTGTGCATCGTGATCTCGCGCCGGGCCAGTCCCTGCGCTACATCCGCTGCGATCTGCTGGAACGCAGCGGCAACCAGTGGGGCTACAAGCCGCTGGAAGAGTCCATGCATCCGTACTATTACTCGTGCCCGCTGTCCTATCTGGACCTCGCACCGGAGCAGTCCGCCGACTGGCGTGCAGGCGTTCGCGCCTACCACGCGCGGCGGCGCACACCCACGGCACCTGCGGCACCCGCCGCAGCGCTGATGGCCTGAGCCAGGAGGAACCGACATGGACCCGATCCTGGCTGCACTCCCTCCCTCGCTGTTGAAGCTCCTTGAAGGGAGTTTGTCCAACGACGAAGTTTCCTCCGACGAGGAAATGCTGGAGTACTTCATCAGCAACGGCCTCACCGAGGAACAGGCACGGCAGGCGCTGACCTACCGCGACCAGTACCTCAACAACATCTACCTGGACGGCTTCACGCCGATCACCGCGGTGGACGAGGCGCTTCACTTCAATCCGCACACCCAACAGTTCGAGCCGGACTGAGCGGTTTTCTTCCACCCCCTGGGGCAGTACTTGCCCCAGCGGGCGGTGCTGTTCCCGTTCATCCGAGGACACCACCATGCCCGCAAACACTTCTTCCACGCTGTACCGCATCGACGAATGCCCGGACGTGATGGCCGACGCCTGCGTCGGCGATGACCAGGGCAACCTGATCTTCCTGTCCATCTGGGCGCGGGACACCGCCGTCCAGCAGTTCCTTGCTCGCCTGACCCTCGGGCGCGACGAGCAGGGACTGGACCAGTTCCACGTCATCACCGACCAGGGCGGCAGCGTCCCGGTATTCATCGGCAACGTCGATCGCCTGGAAAAGCGCATCACGCGCGCTTACCGGCGAACGCTGTTCGGTTCGCTGTCCAACGTGTGGCTGTTCGACCGGCGCTGCGTCAAGCCCGACAAGGCCAACGCCAGCGCACTGGCATTGCTGCCACGCGACAGCGCCCACCGGCTCGACCGCCTGTGGACGCTGGTGCGGGACACATGCCCGCTGCCACTGCTCGATCGCTGGCGCGAGACCGTGCTGGAACTGCTGCAAACCCGCGAGATGCTGGCCCGTCTTCCGTTCGCCCTCGGGCCATTGGAAGGCCATCGGCTCGCCATCGACGTGCCGGCGCTGACCCTGGCGCTGGGCTCCCTGATCCGCAGTGACGTGCTCACCGCCTATCCCTATCCGGCCGAGATCTGGACGCCGGAAGCGGTAGCGGCTTGACCCCCTCGGAAGCACGCCTTGGCGTGCTTCCGCCATTCCTCCCCGCCAACCAGGAGACTTCCATGGCCCTCATGTTCCCGCGGCTCGCCCGCAATTTCGTGAAGAACGGGTACTTCCCCACGGACGAACCCACGCTCGAAAGAGCCCTCAACGCACTGATGCCCAGCGATGGGCCGATGTGCATCCTCGATCCCTGCGCCGGCGAAGGCGTGGCGATCGCCGAAGCTGCCCATGCCCTCGGGCGCGAGCAGGCCAAAGCGTTCGCCGTCGAGTTCGACGCGGAGCGGGCGCGCCATGCCCGCGGCCTGGTCAATCACTGCCTGCACGCGGACCTGATGGACACGATGGTCTCCAAACAGTCCTTCGGTCTGCTCTGGCTCAACCCACCTTATGGTGACCTGTCCAAGGACGCCAACGGCAACATCGGCTACCAGGGCCAAGGCCGTGCCCGTCTCGAAAAGCTGTTCTATCAGCGCAGCCTGTCGCTGTTGCAGTACGGCGGCGTGCTGGTCTTCATCGTCCCCGGCTACGTGCTCGACGCGGAGTTGGTCGGCTGGCTGACGCGCCACTGCGCCGACCTGCGGATCTACCGAGCGGTGGAGACGCAGTTCAAGCAGGTGGTGATCTTCGGCCGGCGGGTCCGTCAGCGGGAGCTGGCACCCGATGGCGTCAAGGCCGTGCGCAATCTGCTGCTGCAGGTTGGGCTTGGCGAAGTCGAAGCCGAGGAACTGCCGAGCGAATGGCCGTTCCTGCCGTACATCGTCCCCGCCAGTCCGGCCGAGCCGGAGCATTTCTTCCGCGTGACGATGGAGCCCGAACAGTTCGCCGACGAGGTTGGCCGGCTGCAAGGCCTTTGGCCGTCGCTGGACACGCACTTGGGGACCGCGCAGCAGTCGCTGCGTCCACCGGCGCGGGCCTTGTCCCACTGGCATCTCGCCCTGGCTCTGGCCGCGGGCGCGATCTCCGGCGTCGTGCGCTCCCAGACGGGGCGCGTGCTCGTCGTCAAAGGTGACACCCACAAGGACAAGACGCTCC
>NZ_CALART010000103.1 GCF_937888285.1 uncultured Aquimonas sp. | reverse complement strand
TTGGTGGCCAGCACCTCGAACTGCTTCTCGCCGTCGACTTCGGCGATCTCGATGACCGAGACGTCGAAGGTGCCGCCGCCGAGGTCATAGACCACGATCTTGCGGTCGCCGCCCTTCTTGTCGAGGCCGTAAGCCAGGGCGGCGGCGGTCGGCTCGTTGATGATGCGCTTGACGTCGAGGCCGGCGATCTTGCCGGCGTCCTTGGTGGCTTGGCGCTGACTGTCGTTGAAGTAGGCCGGCACCGTGATCACGGCCTCGGTGACCTTCTCGCCCAGGTAGTCCTCGGCGGTCTTCTTCATCTTGGCCAGCACTTCCGCGCTGATCTGCGGCGGCGCCATCCTGCGGCCGTCGGCGGTGGCGACCCAGGCGTCGCCGTTCTCGTGGGCGACGATGCCGTAGGGCACCAGGTCGATGTCCTTCTTGACTTCGGCATCGGTGAACTTGCGGCCGATCAGGCGCTTCACCGCGTAGAAGGTGTTCTTCGGGTTGGTCACGCCCTGGCGCTTGGCAGAGGCGCCGACCAGGGTCTCGCCGTCCTTGGTGAAGGCGACGATGGAGGGCGTGGTGCGGTCGCCTTCCGAGTTCTCGATGACCTTGGCCTGGCCGCCTTCCATCACTGCCACGCAGGAGTTGGTGGTGCCGAGGTCGATGCCGATGATCTTGCCCATGGTGTGTGCTCCTTGAGGTTTCTTGCGTGGCCTGGAAACCAGGCCTTCACTGGCTCGCTACATGGGGCGGTGCGCTGCGGGATTCAAGCGTTGCGTTCCGCTCTCGATGCAGGCGTCGCCTTCGAATGCGCTGTGGACTACTGCGACACCACGACCATGGCCGGTCGCAGCAGGCGCTCGTTGAGCAGATAGCCCTTCTGGAACACCTGCAGCACGGTGCCGGCGGCGTACTCGGCGCTGGGCTGGGCACTCACCGCCTGGTGGTGCTCCGGATTGAAGGCTTCGCCGGCCGGGTTCAGCTGCTTCAGGCCATTGCTTTCGGCCACCTTCAGCAGCTCGCGCTGGGTCAGCTTGAGCCCCTCTGCCACGGCCGAATCGCTGCCGGCCGTTTCGATGCCGCGCTCCAGCGCATCCAGCACCGGCAGCAGGTCGCCCAGCAGGCGCTCGTTGGCGAACTTCCGCGCGTGCTCGACATCGCGCAGCATGCGCTTGCGCTGGTTCTCCAAGTCGGCGCGCTCGCGCAGCTGCTCCTCGCGGACCATCATCAGGGCCATCTGCAGCTCATCGATGCGGGCCGACAGCAGCTCGACCTCGCTCTGCGGTTCGGGGTGTTCCTGACCCGCAACGGGCTGGGGTTCCTGACTCATGGCGACTCCTTGCGAAATGGAATTCAAAGGCGTGCGGTGGCGAAGGGTCGGATCGAGCCGGCCGCCCTCTCGCAGCGTGAAGGGATTGCATGCTTCGCCCCGCGGCGGGGCGTTTATTGGGCCTGCTGCGCCCGATTCAAGGCCGCGCCCAGCACCTCGGCGGTGGCCTGCACCATCGGGATCACCCGCTCGTAGGCCATGCGGGTCGGGCCGATCACGCCCAGCACGCCCAGCACCTTGCCGTCCGCGCCGTAGGGCGCCGTCACCAGGCTGCAGCCGCCGAACGGGGCCACGCCCGACTCCTCACCAATGAACAGGCGCACGCCCTGGGCGGTGGCGCAGCCTTCCAGCAGCTGCAGCAGCTCGCGCTTGCGCGAGAAGGCCTCGAACAGCTCGCGCAGGCGATCCAGATCGGACAGGTCCTGCACGCCCATCAGCCGGGTCTGGCCGGCGACCAGCACGTCCTCGACGGCGCCCGAGCCACCAAAGGCGCCCTCGGCGACCTCCACCGCTGCGGACAGGATGCTGTCCATCGCGCTGCGGGTGTCCTTCAGCTCGCGCAGCAGCTGCGAACGCACCTCGGACAGCGCGCGGCCGGCGAAATGGGTGTTGAGGTAGTTGGCGGTCTGCTCCAGCTCGGAGACGCTGTAGGGCCGGCGCGTGTGCAGGATGCGGTTCTGCACCTCGTTGTCGGTGAACACCAGGATCACCAGGATCCGGTTGCCGTCCAGCGGCACGAAGTCGATGTGGCGGAAGGCGAACTGCTCGCGCTTGGGCACCGTCACCATGCCGACGAAATGAGTGGCCGCCGACAGCAGCTCGGAGACGTTGTTGAGCAGGCCCTGGGTGCCGAGCTGGGGCTGCAGGCCACGGCGCAGGCGATCCATCTCGGTCGGGTCCAGCGGCTTCACCTGCAGCAGGCTGTCGACGAACAGCCGATAGCCCTGTGCGGTCGGCACGCGGCCGGCCGAGGTGTGCGGCGTCGCGACCAGGCCGATGTCCTCAAGATCAGCCATGACGTTGCGGATCGTGGCCGGGCTGATGTCGAGGCCGGCATGCTTGGCCAGGGTCCGCGAACCGACGGGCTCGCCCTCGCGGATGTACTGGGCAATCAATGCGCGCAGCAGGCCGCGGGCGCGGGCGTCCAGGTGGCGGGGGTCAAGCGGGTGGGCAGGTCGGCTCATCGCTGAGATACATAAGGCCTCGGGCCAGCGCAGGCAAGCCCTGCTCTGCGTTGACGGGCGTTTGTGGCGTGTTGGCGACCCGCGGCCTGCGTGCTAGCGTTCGCGCCCTTGCGCGGCGCCGGCTCACGCGGCCGCGCGCCTCGCCCGCGCACCAGGATCGGATGCCCGCATGCTGAGCACGCTGTTCGTCAAGGATTTCGCCATCGTCAGCGCGGTCGAGCTGCAGCTCGAAGGCGGCCTGACCGTGATCTCGGGCGAGACCGGTGCCGGCAAGTCCCTGCTGGTGGACGCCCTGCTGCTGCTGACCGGCGCCCGCGCCGATGCCGGCATGGTCCGCCACGGCGCCGAGCGCGCCGAGCTCTCGGCCACCTTTCGACTGCCTGCCGACAGCCCTGCCCTCGCCTGGCTGCGCGAGCAGGAGCTCGATGAGGACGAGGCCTGCGAGGTGCGCCGAATCGTCCGCGCCGATGGCGGCTCCAAGGCCTGGATCAACGGCCGCCCGGCCACCGTCGGCCAGATCAGCGAACTCACCGCGCACCTGGTCGAAATCCACGGCCAGCACGAGCACCAGGCCCTGCTCGACCGCACCCAGCAGCTGGGCCTGCTGGATGGCTTCGCCCGCGCGCAGGAGGCGCTGCAGCCGGTGCGCGCGCTGGCCCAGGAGTACGCCCAGCTGAAGCGCCGTCGCGAGCAGATCGCCGGCGCTGCGACCGATCCGGGCCCGCGCCTCGAACTGCTGCGTCACCAGCTCGGCGAGCTGGAGGCCGAAGCCTTGAGCCCGCAGGCCTATGCCGAGCTGATCCAGAGCCATAGGCGCCTGTCGAATGCCAGCAGCCTGATAGAGGCCTGCGCGCGCGCAGTCGCGCGCATCGAGGGCGAGGACGGCTTCGACCTGACCCGCAGCCTGCGCCAGACCAGTGCGGATCTGGCCCGCTTCGGCGAGGACGAGCCGCGCCTGCGCGAAGCCGCCGAGCTTCTCGAATCCGCCGCCATCCAGGCCAGCGAGGCCGCCGCCCTGGTCGTACAGGTGCAGGACAGCCTGGAGCTGGACCCGGCGCGCCTGCAGGAAATCGAAAGCAAGCTCACCCGCCTGCACGAGCTGGGCCGCCGCCACCGCGTCGACCCCGCTGAACTCAAGGCCTGCGCCGAAGGCATCGCCGGCGAGATCGAGGAGTTGGAGGAAGCCGGCGGCGCGCTGGCGAAGATCGAAGCGAAGATGCAGGCGCTGGTCGCCGACTGGTCCAAGGCCGCGGCCAAGCTCAGCGCACTGCGCGCCAAAGCCGCCAAGACCCTGGCGAAGGACGTGTCAGCTCTGATGGCCGAACTCGGCATGGCCGGCGGGCGGCTGGAGGTACAGATCGAAGCCCAGCCCGAGGCCGAGCCCTCGCCGCTGGGCGCCGAGCGCGTGGAACTCCTGGTCGCTGCCAACGCCGGCCAGCCGGCCAAGCCGCTGCGGCGCACGGCCTCGGGCGGCGAGCTCTCGCGCATCAGTCTCGCCATCGAAGTCGCGACCCTGGGCGTCGACCCCACCCCCACCATGGTCTTCGACGAAGTCGACACCGGCATCGGTGGCGCGGTCGCCGAGATCGTCGGCCAGAAGCTGCGTGCGCTCGGCGCCGAACGCCAGGTGCTTTGCGTGACCCACCTGCCCCAGGTCGCCGCCCAGGGCCATCACCACTACTCGGTGCGCAAGGGCGAGCGCGACGGGGTCACCGTCAGCGCACCGACCCGCCTGTCCAGCGAACAGCGCGTGGAAGAAATCGCCCGCATGCTGGGTGGCGTCGAGATCACGGAAACCACGCTGGCGCACGCGCGGCAGATGGTTGAGAGACCGGGATTGGGGATTCGGGATTCGGGATTGGACCTACGGTAGCGCTGGCGTCGATTCATCGAGGATCAGCTTCGTCGGACCGGCGCAGCAGAGAGAGGACCACCGCGACGCGTTGCGTGCGTTGACGCGCCTCGGAGCGGCGCAGGCAGTGCACGCCCACGCAGGCCTGTAGCAAGCAATTGGCACGGAGATCCAAGCGCAGACGGTCTGCCGACACCAACGCAGCACCCACAGAAGCAGACGCGCTCGACGATTCCGAACTCAGGAAACTGGCGGCCCGACAGCGCGCGAGAACGCCCCCGCCCCGCCCAATCAGCTCACCCTTCGGTCCAATCCCGAATCCCGAATCCCCAATCCCCGCTTCTCACCTCTTCTTCCGCACATACAGAACGAGGCTGTGGTCCTCGATCTCGTAGCCGTGCTTGGCGGCGATCTCGTGCTGCAGGCGCTCGATCTCCTCGCTGACGAACTCGATGACCTTGCCGGAATCGACGTCGACCATGTGGTCATGGTGATGGCCGCGGTCGAGCTCGAACACCGACTGCCCGCCCTCGAAGTTGTGCTTCATCACCAGGCCAGCGGCCTCGAACTGGGTCAGCACGCGATACACCGTGGCAAGGCCGATGTCCTCTTCGCGCTCGATGAGCTTCTTGTAGATGTCCTCGGCCGTCATATGGCGCGGGCTGGCGCTTTCCAGCACCTCGAGGATGCACATGCGGGGGTGGGTGACCTTGAGGCCGGCGCGGCGCAGATCCTGCGATTCCATCGGGGTCTCCTGCAGAGGTTGAGGCGCGTGACCCGGTGTCGGAAACGCCGCCTGAATGTGTTCGGACCCCGGATGGCAGGCGGGCGACCGGGGTGGCGCCGCAGTGTATCATCGGGCCCTCGTTTGCCCTGGAAACCCGGCCCGATGCGTTCGATCCTTCTGTCTGTTCTGATTGCCGTGGGCGCCAGCGGCTGCGGCGTCCTCTACAAGGTGGATGTGTATCAGGGCAACCTGCTGGACGAGCGCAACGTGACCCAGCTCCGCGAGGGCATGAGCAAGCGCCAGGTCATGGCGCTGCTGGGCAGCCCCGCGGTGCGCGACCCCTTCCACGTCAATCGCTGGGACTACATCGGCACACAGTCACAGCGCGGCTCGGAGCCCGAAGTGAAGAACCTGGTGCTGACCTTCAACGGCGACAGCCTGGCCCGCATCGAAGGCGACTACTTTCCCAAGCAGGACGTCGAGCTGCGCGATCGTCTGAGCCGCTACGGCAACCTGCCGCGCGAGGAGCGCGAGAAGGACCGCCAGCGCCAGCGTCGCGGCGGCTGAGGATTCGGGATTCGGGGTGAGGCGGCTCGTTGGCGCGGCACTGCCGCGCGAGCCGACGAACGCCCGAACGCTGTGCGTGAGGGCCGGGAAGGGATTCGGGATTCGGGGTGAGGCGGCTCGTTGGCGCGGCACTGCCGCGCGAGCCGACGAACGCCCGAACGCTGTGCGTGAGGGCCGGGAAGGGATTCGGGATTCGGGATTCGGGATTCGGGATTCGGGATTCGGGATTCG
>NZ_CALART010000102.1 GCF_937888285.1 uncultured Aquimonas sp. | reverse complement strand
GCGTGAGTCGGTCGGGGTTTTCGGACAGGCCATCCCTGGCCTGTCGAAAACCTTGCCCGCATCCCTGCGGGCAACCCTGCGGGCGATTCGACCGCCTCCCGCCGCTACCGAGGGGCCCCGGGAAGAGCGCGGGCTCCTGCCCGCAAGAGCGCGGTGCGCTTCGTGGAGAGCTGGACGGGTACTTGGAGGTTGATGTCGGGAGGACCAGCTGGAAGCGAAGCTGAATGCAACGCGGATCTAGCAACGCCGGAGCAGTCGAGATCTCTCTTTCCTATCCGCTCTACGGAATGAGGGGCCGCTGAAAGCGACAACAGTTGGCGCTCGGCGAAGTTCGTGGCACGCGCTCCGCCCGGCCCTCTCCCCAACCCCTCTCCCAGTGGGAGAGGGGCTGAAGGAAGTGCCGCACCCTACGCAACACCGCAACCCAGCTCTTACGAATCCCGAATCCCCAATCCCGAATCCCGGCTCCAACCAATGCTCCGCCGCCACTTCCTAAAGCTCAGCACCGCCACCTTCGCCGCTCTCGCCGCGTCGCGTGCTCGCGCGTTCCAGCCGATCGAGGGCGAGTACGACTTCTGGTTCACCCGGCTGATGTACGCCTCGGGCAACTGGGACGTGGACCAGCGCATGCCGTCGAACCTGATCACCTCGCTGATCGACTACACCGGCCTGCGCGTCGACCCGGTCGAGCGGGTCATCCCATTGGCCGATCCGCGGATGCTGGAGGCGCCGTTCTGCTATCTGTCGGGCCACAAGCTGGTCGAGTTCGATCCCGACGAGCGGCGCAACTTCGAGGCCTATGTGCGGCGCGGTGGCTTCGTCTTCGTGGATGACTGCAACCACGATATCGACGGCCTGTTCGCGCGCAGCTTCGAGGCCGAGATGGCGGCCATCTTCGGCCCGCGCGCGCTGGTCAAGCTGCCCAACACGCACCCGGTCTATTCGAGCTTCTTCAAGTTCGACGGCCCGCCGACGACGAGCTTCGAGCTGAACGGCTGGGGCGATGACCTGGTGCACGACTATCTCAAGGGCATCGAGCACGAGGGTCGGCTCGGCGTGCTCTACAGCAACAAGGACTACGGCTGCGAATGGGACTACGACTGGCGCAACAAGCGCTGGCTCGCCGAGGACAACACCCGCTTCGCCGTCAACATCGTGATGTACGCACTCAACGGATGAGCCATGAACGCCATCGCCCTGGATGAAGCCAGCCTCGCCGCGCGCCTCGAACGCCTCGATGCGCTGAAGAAGGCCATCGCCCGCGCCGTGGTCGGCCAGGCCGAGGTGGTCGAGCAGTTGCTGATCGCGCTGCTCGCCGGCGGCCACTGCCTGCTCGAAGGCGTGCCGGGCCTGGGCAAGACCCTGCTGATCCGCAGCCTGGGCCAGGCCCTGAAGCTCGACTTCCACCGCATCCAGTTCACGCCGGATCTGATGCCGAGCGACATCCTCGGCACCGAGGTGCTGGAGGAAGACCACGGCACCGGCAAACGCGTGTTCAAGTTCCAGCCGGGTCCGGTGTTCACCCATCTGCTGCTGGCCGACGAACTGAACCGCACACCACCCAAGACCCAGGCCGCCCTGCTGGAAGCGATGCAGGAGCGCACCGTCAGCACCGCCGGCCAGACCTTCGAATTGCCCCGCCCCTTCTTCGTGTTGGCCACGCAGAACCCGCTGGAGCAGGCCGGCACCTATCCCCTGCCCGAAGCCCAGCTCGACCGCTTCCTGCTCTACATCCGCGTCGACTATCCGAGCCTGGATGAGGAAATCGCCATCCTCGATCTCACCACCGGCCGCAGCGGCGAAGCACCACCGGCGGTGATGGAGGCGAACGAACTGATCGAGCTGCAGGCACTGACCCGCGAGGTGCACATCGAGCCCGAGCTGACCCGCTGGATCGCACGGCTCGTGCGCGCCACCCGCCCCGGCAGCGATGCCCCCGAGCGCGTCAACCAGGCCCTGCGCTTCGGCGCCGGCCCGCGCGCCGGGCAGTCGCTGGTGCTGGCGGCCAAGGCCCGAGCTCTGCTGCAGGGCCGTCTCGCCGTCACCCGCGAGGACATCCGCGCGCTGGCCAAGCCGGTGCTGCGCCACCGCCTGCTGCTGTCGTTTGCGGCGGAGGCTGAGGGCCGCAGCACCGACTGGGTGGTGGAAGGCGTGCTGGATGCGGTGGCGGTGTAAGCCGAGGCCGCGCGCGATGCATCGCCCCCGCATAGGGTGGGCCCTGGCCCACCGTGAGCTTCACGTCCGCCTCGGTCGTGGTGCTCCGAACCTGCGTTCGCCCTTGGCGGCGCCAACAACCGACACCGGAGCCGGGGTCAAGCTCCGGTGGGCCAGGGCCCACCCTATTCGGGTCGAGGGTGGCGACAAGCGGGGCGTCGGCGTCTTTCGCGCCAGCCTGTGCCTCGCGCGGATGCCAGCCTCGCGAGGCTTCATAGGGTGGGCCCTGGCCCACCATGAGCCTCATGCTCGCCGCGGTCGCGTGGTGTGCGAGCGCGCGCCTCGCTGCGCGAGGACGTTCGACACCGAGGCGAGCCTCGAGCTTCGGTGGGCCAGGGCCCACCCTATGACGTCATTTGAAACCGAGGCGAGCGTCCTGCTCCCGCGGGCCACGGCCCACCCGACGCGCGGCTACCGGACGTCGCACGCATGAACCTCGCTGACAGCGGCCTCGACCTGCCGGCCGAGCTGCGCGCGCGGCTGCGCGATCTGCGCCTGCGCACGCCGCTGCAGGCGCCGATCGGCCCCTTGGGTCGACAGCAAAGCCGCTCGCGCGGACAGGGCCTCGAATTCGCCCAGTACCGCGGCTACGTCGCCGGCGATGCGCCGCGCCAGGTCGACTGGAAGCTGTTCGCACGCAGCGATCGCCTGTTCGTACGCGAGTCCGAGCGCGATGCGCCGCTCAGCGTCTACCTGGTACTCGACTGCAGCCCTTCAATGGCGCAGGACGATCTCGCCAATCCCGGCTGGACGCGCCTGCACGCCGCGCGTCGGCTGGCCGCCTGCGTGCTGGAGCTGGCCCTGCGCGAAGACGAGCTGTTCGGCCTGCTGGCCTTCGAGCCGCGCGCGCCGCTGCGGGCGGCGGCGAACGGCGGCCGCGGCCAGCGCGATCGGCTGTTGGCGGCGCTTGCGGGCCTCAGGCCCACCCAGGCCTGGCCGGATGCGCCTGCCCTCGACGCCTTCGCTGCACGCATGCCGCCGGGCGCCCTGGTGCTGGTGCTCAGCGATGGCTTCGACAGCGCGGCCGCCGAGTTCGCCGCGCGCCTGGCCGCGGCCCAGCGCAGCGTGGCCTTCGTCCGCATCCTCACAGCCGAGGAACGCGACTTTCCGCTAAGCGGCGCCCTGCATCTGGTCGACCCCGAGTCGAACGCGGTGCGCGAGGTCGATGGAGACGCTGTGCGCTCAGGATTTCTGCAGCGCTTCGGTGCCGCCCGCGCCGAGTTCATCGCCGGCCTGCAGCAGCGCGGCGTGGCCTGCGTCGAACACTGGCTGGACCAGCCGGAAGACCTCGCCCTGCGCGCCCTGTTCGGCCGCGGCGGCCGCATCGACATAGGCGGCGCGACATGAGCCTGCTGCTGCCCTCGGCCCTGTTCGCGCTGCTGGCGCTGGCCCTGCCGCTGCTGATCCATTTGCAGCGCCGCCGCCAGACACCGCCGCCGCGGCTGTTCGCCGCGCTCGCCTACATCGATCCGCAGGCGCGGCCAAAGCAGCGGGTGCGTCTGCGCGACCTGCTGCTTCTGCTGCTGCGCCTGCTAATGCTGACGGTGCTGGCTTTCGTGCTGGCACAACCGCTGCTGCGCGGGCGCGCCGGCGCGCCCTGGGTGCTGCTGTGGCCGGGGCTGGATCCGGAGCAGGTCGGTGCGGTGGATGAGGAGGCCGAGCTGCGCTGGCTGGCACCGGGATTTCCGCCCGTCGATGCGGTGACTGCGCCCGCATCAGCGCAGCCCTTCAGCCTGCTGCGCCAGCTGGCCTTCGAGCGCCCCGCCGCGCAGGCGCTTGAGGTGCGGGTGCCGCGTGAGCTGGAGGGCTGGGACGGCGTGCCGCTGCAGCTGGGCCGTGCGATCGAATGGACGGTGCTGCCGGTGGAGCTGCCGGTGGTGCCTCAATCGACGCAGGGGCTGCGCGTTGCAGTCCATGTGATGGAGGACGTCGAGTCTGAGCAGCGCCGTGCGCTGAACGCGCTGCGTGCCTATTTCGAGGCCATGGGCGAGAACGCGCGATTGCGCTTTGTCGATGCGGGCGAGCAAGCGCCGGCAGAAGGCGTCGATGTGCTGTGGGTGATGGCGTCCATGCAGACGCCGGCAGCGCGCGAAGACGATGCGCGCGCGCAGCCCTCAGCGAGCGACGCCGAGCCGCAGGACGACGTGCGCAGCGACGGTGACGGAGTGGGCGCGGAACCGGTAGCGCCGGAGGGCGCCGGACATCTGCCGGCGGATACGAGCGCTGACCGGGGCGCATCCGCAGCCACGGTGGGCCAGGGCCCACCCTATGCGGCTGCGCTGGCCTCGCTCTCGCCGGCCTGGCGGACGTGGCTGCGCGACGGCGGCCGGGTGCTGGTCAGCGGCGCGGGCGAGCGCGAACCGCATGCGGCCACGTGGGCGGCGGAGTCAGCGGCTGCCGCGATGCCCGCCTCTCAAGACCCGGAGGCCGTCGCCCCCGCGCAGGCGGGGGCCCAGGGCCGTTCTCCTCGGCCCGAAGAACTCGAAGACTCGGCCTTGTCGGAGGCAACACCTGTGCAAGGCCCGCAAGCACAGCGAACGCTCCATTCCGGGCAGGCCGCTTCTGAAGCCGCAAGCCTCTCGCACAGCCATTGTCATCGCCCCCTCGAAGACGGGAGCCCGGCGCTTTGGCCTGGTCGCCTGGATCCCCGCCTTCGCGGGGATGACGGATCAACGGATCTTGGCGATGACACCTGCGCTGACGCGGAGCTGGACGTCGCCCTGGATGCCCGCGCCCGCATGCTCTGGCGAGGCGAAGGCGCGCGGCTCAGCACCCTGCACCGTGACGGCGCAGAACTGCGCCTGCTCGACTGCGCACTCGATGCGCGCTGCTTGCCCGAACTGTTGGCGCCAGACTTTCCGCGACTGCTGCAGGGCTGGCTGGCGCCGGAGTCTGCGCCGGCCTCGCGCATCGACGCAAAGCTGATCGCGCCCACTTCGGAAGGGACGCCGCCGCAGCCCGCAGGCACGTCGCTGCGCGATGCGCTGGTCCTCGTACTGCTTCTTCTGCTGTTGGCCGAGCGCTGGCTGGCGGCGACCCGGAGGCCCGCATGAGCGCGCCGATGTCCACGTCGGGTAACGAGGCGTTCGCACCCGGCGCCGGCGCGCTGGCACTGCTGCGGCGTGTGCGCCGGCTGGGCCTGATCGAAGCCGTGCTGTGGGTGCTCCCGAGCTGGGCGCTGCTGCGCTTTGTGTCTGCGCCCTGGCCAGCGCTGTGGACGGATGCCGTAGCGCTGCTGGCGCTGCTCGGCATCGCCGGCCTGCGCGTTCGCCAGCGCAATGTGGGCTGGCTGGCGCAGCGGCTCAACCAGAAACTTCCGAGCTTCGAAGACAGCGCCGGCCTGCTGTTCATGTCCGGAACGGGCGCGCTGGCTGCGCTGCAGAGGCAGCGGCTGGAGCAGCGCCTGCCGCGGGCGACGCTGTCCGCACTGGGCCTGCGCGCGCACTCGCCGTGGATGTTGCTGCCGGTGCTGCTGGCCGCCACCGTGCTGCTGCTGCCAGCGCAGCGCATGGATGCCTCGAACTCGACGCCCTCGGGGGCGGCGCCCACGGCGATGGGTGAATCCCCACTCGGCCCGCCGCAGCTGCTGTCCACCGAAGTCCGCATCACCCCGCCGCGCTACACCGGCCTGCCCGCGGCCACGCAGAGCGCGCTGGACATCGAAGCCGTGGCCGGCAGCCGCATCGACTGGGCCCTGCAGATCGAACCCGCTCCCGACGCCGCGGCGCTGGTCTTCATCGATGGCCGCCGCATCGAACTCGCGCTGAAAGACCAGCGCTGGCGCGCCGACGACACACCGGAAGCCAGCAGCCGCTACCGCATCGAGATCGACGGCATGGTGCTCGGCCTCGACGCGGCTGCCGCCCGCCTTGAACTGAAGCCCGACCAGCCGCCGCAGATCCGTGTCCGCCGTCCCGGTCAGACCCTGAACATTGTCGAGTCGGCCGCGGCGATGGAGCTCGACATCGAGGCCAGTGATGATTTTAGCCTCGGCGCCGCCGAGCTGCTGCTGACCTTGGCCAAGGGCGACGGCGAGCTGGTCGAGGTCAGCGAGCAGCGCGTCGCCCTGCGCGGCGAAGGCGATGCGCGCAGCCGGCGCTACCTGCGCCGCCTCGATCTTGGAGCACTCGGCTTCGAGACCGGCAATGACCTGATCCTGCGCGTCGAGGTGCTGGACAGCCTGGGCCAGCGCGCGCGCAGCCCCAGCTACATCCTGCGCTGGCCCAAGCTGCGCGACACCGAGGGCGAGGGCGTGGAGGGCTTCGTCCAGCGCACCCTGCCGGCCTACTTCCGCAGCCAGCGCCAGATCATCATCGACACCGAAGCCCTGATCGCCGAACGCGCGGCGCTGGATCGCGAACGCCTGCTCGCGCGCAGCGACAGCATCGGCGTCGACCAGCGCCTGCTGCGCCTGCGCTATGGCGAGTTCCTCGGCGAGGAGGTCGAGACCGAGGGCCCGCTGCTGCCCGAGGGCCACAGCCTCGATGACGGCCATGGCCATGCCGACCCGGCCAACTTCGGCGACGCCAACGCCCTGCTGCGCGCCTACGGCCATGCGCATGACCAGGAGGAAGGCACCACCCTGTTCGACCCGGTGACGAGGGAACGCCTGCGCTCGGCCCTGCGCGAGATGTGGCAGAGCGAGCTGCATCTGCGCATGGGCGATCCGGTCGCCGCCCTGCCCTACCAGTACCGCGCGCTGGACCTGATCAAGCAGATCCAGCAGGCCAGCCGCATCTACCTCGCCCGCGTGGGCCTGGAGCTGCCGCCGATCCTATTCTCGCGGCGGTTGAGCGGCGATCGTTCGACGGCGGTACGACCGGGCGATCCGCTGCGCGCGGCCGAGCGCGGCGATGCGGCGCTGGTGGGGCTGTTCTCGGCCCTGGCGGGCTGGGGATTGGGGATTCGGGATTCGGGATTTGCCGGGGGTGAGGCGGATGGCGAGGCTGCGCTTCGTCCCGAGGCGATTGATGCCTTTGAAGCTTGGCTCGCCGGGCAGCCGATCGAATCGACCCTCGACCTGCGCGAGCGCTTCGATCGCGTGCGTCGCGATCCCGACTGCGCGGAGTGTCGCGCAGCGCTCGCCTCAAGCCTCTGGCAGCGGATCGCGCCACCGACGCAGGGGCCGCGTTCGCGCGCCGGGCTCGATGCTGCGGGCGAGGCTTGGCTGCGCGCGCTGGAGGCCGCCCGATGAGTCTGCCGTCGAACTTCCTCGCGCTCGCGTTGCTCGCCATCGGCCTGCTCGCCGCCGCGCGCCTTCTGTGGAAGCGCCCGCAGCGCTGGCCTTGGCGGCTGCTGCTGCAGAGCGGCGCGCTGCTGCTCGTGTACCTGGTGCTGAACCCGCCGCCGCAGCCCTTGCCGCAGGCCGGCACCTTGACTGTGCTCGGCGCGGGGTGGCGCGACGCGCTCACCCATAGGGTGGGCCCTGGCCCACCGGAGCCCGACACTCGCCTCGGTGCGAAGCACGCCCTCGCGCCCTCTGCCGATTCCCAAGACGCGAACGCTCAGGCTCAAGCCGCGTCGACATCGCGCTCTCAGGCAGCGAGTCGAGACATCGAGACACCGGACTCAGCGGATGGTCGGAGCAGTGCCGAGGCCATGGTGGGCCAGGGCCCACCCTATGCGGGCTCGGAGCTTGCTGGAGACCCACGCGATGGCAGCGCTGCTGCGCGTCGTGCCCTCAACGCGAGCGCCGAACTCGGCCCACCCGCCGCCATCATCGCCCTGCCGGACGCCGAAGCGCCGCTGCCGCCGGGCGTGCAACGTGTGCCGGATCTGGCGACCGCGCTGCGGATGCGGCCGGAGTTCTCCACCCTGCGCCTGTTCGGGCGCGGTCTGTCGCTGCGCGATCTGCAGGCCGCGCGCGGTCGCAGCCGTGAGTTCATCGCGGCACCGCTGCCGCGCGGCTTCGTCGAGATCCAAGCTGCCGCGCAGGCGACGCTGGGCGCGCGCATCGAAGTCGCGACGCGCTGGAACGGCACCTTGCCCGCCCGCGTGCAGCTGCTGGATGCGGCGGGCGAAGTGCTGGCGGAGCAGGTGTTCGATGCGGAGGCCGCGCTGAGCTCCGCGACCGCGGCGGCGCTGGCCTCTGCGCTGGCTACGCCATCGGCCGCGGCAGGCGCGACTCGGAGCGCCGATGAGGCGCCCGCAATCGACGTGGCCGCGCCTGCGTCCGGTACGCGTGACGCTGCGCCGGAGTCTGCTGAGAGCACGGCGCACTCGGCCGGCGCGCAGGCACAGGAAGCGGCGACACTGCCGCGCAAGCGGGACGCTTCCATGCACGATCGTGCCGGCATCGCCCAGCTGCGAGCGCCGGCGCGCGCGCTGGGCACGCTGCCGCTGCGCCTGCGCGCGCTCGATGCCGATGAAGAGGTCCTCGACGTCCATGACGTCCGCATCGAAGTCACCGCGCCGCGCGCCCCCAAGGTGCTGCTGCTGGCCGCGGCCCCTGGCCCTGAAACGCGCGCGCTGCGGCGCTGGGCGGTGGACGCCGGGCTCGACTTCGACAGCCGCATCCAGTTCGCGCCGGGCCTGGTGCAGGGCGGCCGCGCGCTGGCGCCCAGCGCCGAGGAGCTTGCCGCGCTGGATCTGCTGATCCTCGAAGAGCGCGCCTGGTCGACGCTGGGCCCGGGCGGCCGCGCTGCGGTGCTGGGCGAAGTGGAGAACGGCCTGGGCCTGCTGCTGCGCCTCACGGCACTGCCGAATCCAGGCGTGCTCGCGGAACTGCGCGAGGCGGGCTTTGCGGTCGAGCGCGTGCTCGGCGAAACCAGCGCACAGGCGCGCGTCGCCGATGTACCGACGCGCCTGCGTCAGCTGCCGATCCGGGTGATGTCGATGCAGGCCGCGCCGGCGGTGCGTTCCAGTGAGGGTGATCCCCTGGCGCTGTGGCGCGCGCGCGGGCTGGGGCGCATGGGCTTGCTGTGGCTGACCGACAGCTATCGCCTGCAGGCGGCGGGCCATGCCGAGGCCTACACAGGCCTGTGGAGCCGGCTGACCAGCGATCTCGCGCGGGCACCGGAAGCAGCAGCGCCTAGTCCGATGCTGCGCCTGCCGCGCGGGCAGACCCAGGCCTGGGCTGGCGAGCGCATCGAGCTCTGCGGTCTGCGCGGGGCGCTGTCGCTGCTTGCGCCTGACGGCGCCCGGCTCACGCTGGCGGCGCCGGATGCGCAGGGCTGCGTCGCCACCTTCCCGGGACTGCCGGGTCGCTACCGTCTGGCCGATGGCGAGTCGACCGCGCTGGAAATCGAGGTGCGCGATCCCAAGCAGGAAACTGCCCTGCACGCGGCGGATCTGCTTGCGCGCACGCGCGCAGTCGTGTCCACGCGCGCGGCTGGCGAGGGCAGCAGCGGTCCTCAGTACGTCGGCGGCGACTTCTGGCCCTGGCTGCTGGCCCTGCTTGCGGTGCTGGCCCTGCTGTGGTGGCTGGAGCGGCCGCGGTCGCCGTGAGCGCTTGATGCGGGAAGCGAGGCGTGGGGTCTTGCGGAAGCCTGATGCGACCGCTCGCGCGCTCGGCACGCGCCTGTCTTCGCGCGCTCTTCGTAGACACGCTCTCAGGTCAAGCCTCTGCGGCTCACGCTTCGTGCCAATCCTGCCGGTCGCGAGCAAGCTCGCTCCTACAAACAGCTAGGCTTCGCGGGGTAACCCGCGGAGCGCAAACCTTCCGTTTCTTGTTCGCCCGCTGTCGCTGTTTGTAGGAGCCTGCTTGCAGGCGACCGCAGCCTTCGCCCCGAACCAGACTCTGGATCGCAGGCAGCCGTTGCGCGCTCAGCGCGCCGGGCGCGGCGGCGCGGTCAGCTCGCGCACGTCGAGGAAACCGTCGCCATCGACATCCTGCAGATCAAACCGGGCATCGATGCGCGCGTGGTGCTCGACCAGCGTCAGCGCCTGTCCGCGGCGGAAACTCGTGCCCGGCGGCAGTTCGTGCGGCTGCAGCATGCCGTCGCCGTTGACGTCCATCGCGCGGAAGCCGCGGCTCATCCAGGCGCGGTACTCGGCGCGGCTAACCTTGCCGTCGCCGTCGAAATCGACGCGCGCCAGCTGTTCGGCGGGCGCGTTCGGAAACGCCCACGCGAGGGCGGGCGAACGGAGCAGGAGGAGGGTCAGGGCGCGCATCGCCGCATGATAGGGCGAGGCGCGCGCTGGACCGGTAGCCACGTCCGCAGGGTTCAGGCGCGCGCAGGCTGCAGGCTGTAGCCCTTCAGACGCTGGGCGAACTGCTGGAGCGCCGCATTGCCCGACTGCTCGGCCTCATGGCACCACTGGCGCAGGGCTTCCAGCGTGGCTTCCGAGCCCTGGCTGGTGCGCTCGAATACCGCGCGCAGGCGCCGGCGGTAGTCGTAGACCGCCGCCAGCTGCGGGTGCTCGGCGATCCAGCGGTCGAGCTTTTCCTGCTGCTCGGGCTTCAGCCAGCGGCCGTGATCCTTGAGCGCGCGGCGCAGTCGGCCCGGCAGCGCCTTCAGATTGGCTTGCGCACCGGCCATGTCGGCCTTCAGATGCGGGGCGACCACGATGCGGAAGTAGTCGGTCATCACCTGGAAGCGATGCGCCAGCACCGCGCGCACGGTGTCGGTGTCCGGCATCTGGATGTTCGGGCGGATATCGAGCTTGGGCGCGACCCGCAGGATCTTGGCCAGGCCCAGCGCCGACAGCATGCGCAGCGCCACCCAGCCGATGTCGAACTCGAAGCGGCGCAGGGCGAAGCGTGCCGAGCTCGGGAACGCGTGGTGGTTGTTGTGCAGCTCTTCGCCCGCGATGATCAGGCCCCAGGGGCTGATGTTGGTGGCGCGGTCGTCGGTCTCGAAGTTGCGGTAGCCCCACCAGTGGCCGAGGCCATTGATCACGCCGGCCGCCAGCACCGGGATCACCAGCATCTGCAGCGCCCACACGGTGATGCCGATGACGCCGAACACGCCGATGTTGAGGAACAGCAGCAGGCTGGGGCCGAGGCCGGGAAAGCGCGCGTAGACCTTGCGCTCGACCCAGTCGGTCGGCGTGCCGTGGCCGAACTGGGCGTGGATCGTGCGATCCTTGCGCGCGCTCTGGTACAGCGTCACGCCATGGAACAGCACCTTGTTGATGCCCAGCACCTGCGGGCTGTGCGGGTCTTCGGCGGTCTCGCAGCGGGCGTGGTGCTTGCGATGGATGGCGACCCAGTCCTGGGTGACCATGGCGGTGGTGAACCACAGCCAGAAGCGCATCGGATGGCTGACCAGCGGATGCAGATCCACCGCGCGGTGGGCCTGGCAGCGGTGCAGGTAGATCGTCACCGACATCAGGGTGAGATGCGCCATCACGAGGAAGGCGCCGAGCACCAGCCACCATGCGTTGCCGAACAGACCTTCCGTGGCCCAGCCGAAGAATGCGTTGTCCATGAAACCCTGCGTCGCCTGCGTTTTGAGTGAACAGATGTTAGCAGCCCGCCTCCACCCCGCTTTCACGAACGCCGGCACAGTTCCGAGCCATGCCTGAGCTGCCCGAGGTCGAAACCACCCGCCGCGGCATCGAGCCGCATCTCCTGCGGCGGCGCATCGCCCGCGCCGTGCTGCGCCGACCCGACTTGCGCTGGCCGATCCCGCCAGAGATCACGCAGGAGCTGCCCGGCCAGCGCATCGAAGCCGTCGAACGCCGCGCCAAGTACCTGATCCTGCGCGCTGAAACCGGCGATGCCATCCTGCATCTCGGCATGTCCGGCAGCCTGCGCGTGCTGCCCGCCGGCGTGCCGGTGCGCACGCACGACCATGTCGATCTGGAACTCGACGACGGCCAGCTGCTGCGCTTCAACGACCCGCGCCGCTTCGGCGCGCTGCTCTGGCAGGCGCGCGGGCAGGTGCATCCGCTGCTGGCCGGGCTCGGGCCCGAACCGCTGTCGGCCGAGTTCTCCGGTGAACACCTGTTCCGTCTGAGTCGCGGGCGCGCGGCACCGGTCAAGACCTTCCTGATGGACCAGGCCATCGTGGTCGGCGTCGGCAACATCTACGCCGCCGAGAGCCTGTTCCGCGCCGGCATCGACCCGCGCCGCGCGGCTGGCAAGGTGAGCGTGGTGCGCTACCACGCCTTGGCCGAAGCGGTGCGCGAGATCCTCGCCTACGCCATCGTCCGCGGCGGCACCACGCTCCGTGACTTCCTCGCGCCTGACGGCGCGCCCGGCTACTTCGAGCAGGAGCTGCTGGTCTACGGCCGCGAGGGCGAGGCGTGCAAGGTTTGCGGCGCGCCCTTGAAGCACATGGCCCTGGGCCAGCGCGCGACGGTGTGGTGTCCGCGCTGTCAGCGTTGAGAGCCGGGATTCGGGATTCGGGATTGGGGATTCGCAGCCGGTACGGCTGAGCGTGCGGTGGCTTGCACGGGCGCACGAGTGGCGTGGGGCGTGGGCCGCGGTAGGCGCGTGCAGTTCCAAGGTGCAGCGAGCGCTACCGAGCCTTGGCGCTCTTGCAAGTAGAGCGGACGGCAACACGACCTGAGGTCGAGCCATCGCTGCGTGCCGCGGGCGTTGCGTCCGGTGAGCGCGGAGGCAGCACAAGGGCTAGCCAATGATGGCGGAGATCCAAGCCGCGCGGACGCCCATAGGGTGGGCCCTGGCCCACCGTGGCCATCACTTCGCCTCGGTATCCAAGCGCTACAGCGCGCGGCAGCGCTGCATTCCCGGGAACCGGGGCGAGGGTCGATCTCTCGGTGGGCCAGGGCCCACCCTATGTGCACCGGCCAAGGCCCAGCACTGTGTCCATGCCGGGTTCGGGCTCTTCCTAGGTTTCGTCCTCTGTCAGCTCTACGAGCCGATCAAGGTGAACTCCCACGATCACTCGTCCCGATGCCGGGTCCGCGACTGCGGCATGCCCCGGCATGTTCGGAATGTCTCCGAGAAAGAGCACGGTCTCCGGCCATCCGTTGCAGGGCTCCGCTGCCAACCGCTGCAGCCTGCAGAGACACATCGGACGCGGTGGTTCACTCACCCCACCGCCCCCAAGGCCACAAACCGCCCTTCCAGCCGCGCCGCCTCGCGCCCATCCTTCAGCCGCACGCTCGCCACCAGCTTCAGACGCGCCTTGCGGCGGCTGCGCATGCTGCGGATCGCGGCTTCGATGTCCTCGCCTTCGGCCAGCCGCGCTTCGGCCTCGATGTCTTCCAGCACCGGTACGAAGTACTGCAGGTGCGAGTCCTGCACGTAGACCTCGGCGATCAGCCCGGCCTGTTTGAGTCGCGCGCTGAACAATCCCCAGCAGGCCACGGTCATGAGCCCCGCCAGGCTGCCGCCGAAGGCACTGCCCTTGTCGTTGACGTTGGCGACCAGCGGTGCGGCCAGCACCAGCCGATCGGGCTCGACGCAAGCCACGCGGCAGCCCATCGCGCGCAGCGGCGGCATCGACAGCAGCACGCGTTCAAGATCCTGTCCAAGGGTGGCTTCAGGTGCGGCGATCAGCGGTGCGGCTTGGCTCATGGACAGCATCGTTCGGACAGGCGCCGGTGCGGCGGGGCAGACTATCTAGCATGCGCACGCGGATACCCACGAGTACGGACTCATCTGTCATATCGCCTCCTCTGAGGGGCTGGACGGTGATCAGCCTGCGCGAGCGCAGCCAGCAGGGCGCGGCGAAGCGCGCGATCGAAGCGGCGGGTGCCAGGGCGCTGGCCCTGCCGGGGCTGCGTCTTGAGCCGCTGCAGGCAGGCGCGGCGCTCGAACAGGCGCTGGCGAGGCGACCGACGATCGCGCTGTGCATCAGCCCCGCCGCGGTGCGCTTTCTGCTGCAGCTCGACCCGCGGATTGCCACGCGGGTAGCGATCGGCGCCGGCGTCGGCGCCGGCACGGCGGCGGCGCTGCGCCGCGCGGGATTCGCCGAGGTGCTGGCGCCGATCGAGCAAAGCCCGCAGATCAGCGAGGGCCTGCTGGCCCATCCGCGCCTGGCGCAAGGCGCTGGCGAGACCGTGCTGCTGGTGGCCGCCCCCGGCGGTCGCGGCGTGCTCGCACCGGAGCTTCGCGCGCGCGGCTTCGCGGTGGAGGAGGTGCAGGTCTATCGACGCGGGCCGGCGCGGCTGGATGCGCGGCATGCGCGTGCAGTTCTGACGGCCGGCGCGCCGCTGGGCCTGCTGCTGTCCAGCGCCGAGGCGCTCGACAACGTGCTGGGCCAGCTTCCGGCCGAGGCGGTCGCACGGCTCAAGCGCGCCCGCGTGGCGGCCAGCAGCGAGCGTCTGATCGAGCATGCGCGGTTGCGCGGATTTGGCGACATCGTGGCGGCCGCGGGCCCGCAACCGCAGGCGCTGGTCTCGGCGCTGGCAGCATCGGCAACGCGCTGAGCGCAGCCTTCACAACCGCGAAGGAACCCGGCCGCAACGCCAGCGCGATCCAGCGCATACACTTGCGCCCAGATCGGGGCCACACCCGACGCCTGTCGCCCGCAGCCCACGGGCCGCCCATTCATGATCGCGGGGATCCGGTTGCTTCGAGCACTGCCAGCGCTGTGCCTGCTGCTGATGCCGGTCGCCCTTGAGGCGCAGCCGGTCGAGGAGCGCTGGGCGGGCGATCCGCTGGCGCCGACCGCGCCGGTCGAGATCGCGGCCCCGCTGCAGGCGCGCCTGGTCGAGGCCGAGCGCCTCGCGGCGAGCGGCGACTTCGCGATGGCCGGCACCGTACTCAAGGAAGCCGCTGGGCTGGCATCCGAAGGTTCGGCCGAGGAAGACGCCGTTGACCGGGTGTCGGCGCAGATCGAGTTCCGCCGCGGCCGCTATCCCGAGGCCCTGGCCCTGCAGCGCGCCGTGCTGGAGCGCGCCAGCCGCCGCGGCGACACCGCCAGCGTGGCCCGCGCCGAGACCGACATCGCCATCCTGCTGCGCCGCCAGGGCGACCTGTCGCCGGCACTGTCGGGCTTCGAGCGCGCGCTGAACCTGTATCGCCAGCTCAAGGACAACAACGGCATTGCCGATGTGCTCACCCACATCGGCCTGATCCGCCTGAACCAGGGCCTGTACTCCACCGCCCTGGAGTCACTGCGCGAGAGCCTCAAGCTGCAGCAGGCCGGCGCGAAGGCCGAGATCGAGCGCACCTACCACTACCTCGGCCTGCTCTATGCCGGGCTGCGCGAGTACGAGACCGCGCGCAGCTACCTCGACCGCGGCCTCGCCGAGGCGCGTCGCCTGGCCGACCCTTCGCGCGAGGCGCCCCTGCTCGGCAGCATGGCGCGCACCGCCAACCTGGCCGGCAGCTACGGCGAAGCCCTGACCCTGGCGCTGGAGGCCGAACGGCTGGCCGAGCGCCTCGGCAGCCCGCCGGGGCAGGCCTATGCGCTGCTCGAGAACGGCCGCGCCAAGCTCGGCCTGAACAAGCTCGACGAAGCGCGCGAGGCCCTGCTGCGCGGCGCCGCCGTGGCGGAGCGGATCGGCCAGCGCAGCACGCTGGCGCGCTATCGCGCCACCCTCGCCGAAGTCGCCGCGCGCCAGGGGCGGCCGGACGAAGCGCTGGCGCTGTGGCAGCAGGCCCTGCCCGAGTTCCGTTCCGGTGACGACCAGCCACAGCTGCTCGACAGCTACCGGCTCATGATCCCCTTGCTGCGCGAGCAGGGCGACGAGACCCGCGCGCTGGAGACCGCGATCGAAAGCCTGGCCCTGCAGGAGCAGCTGGCCGGCCTCGACATGAACCGCCGGGTCGCGGTCATGGAAAGCGCCTACCGCGCGCAGGAAGCCGAACGCCAGATCGAGCTGCTGCAGCGTGACCTGGAGATCCAGGCGCTGAAGCTGCGGCAGGAGTCGCTGGGCCGCTGGCTGGCCACCTTCGGCGTGCTGAGCCTGCTGGTGATCGCCGGCCTCCTGGCCTTCCGCTATCGCGAAAGCCGGCGCCTGGGCCAGCAGCTGGCCGAGACCAATGCCGAGCTGGAGCGCAATCGCGAAGCGCTCGCGCGCGCCAACCTCGAACTGGAGAAGCGCGCGGAAGCGCTGGCGCATGCCGCCAGCATCGACCCGCTCACCGGCATCGCCAACAGGCGCGCTTTCGTCGAACGCTTCGAGGTGCACTGGGCTGACGCAATGAGCCGGCACGCACCGCTGTCGATCGCCCTGATCGATGTCGACCACTTCAAGCGCATCAACGACACCCAGGGCCATGCGGTCGGCGATTCCGTGCTGTGTGCGCTCGCCGCCACCCTGCAGGGCCTGCTGCGCGCCGGCACCCTGCTGGCGCGCTGGGGCGGCGAAGAGTTCGTGGTGCTGATCCCGGGCGCCGACACGCAGGCCGCCGCAGGTCTGGCCGAGCGCCTGCGCGCTGCGGTCGAGAACCTGCGCCGCGAAGACCTGCCCCCGATCACTATCAGCGTCGGCGTCGCCTCGCTGTCGGGTCGCACGCGGCTGCGCCCCGAAGGCCTGTTCGACGAAGCCGACGGCGCGCTGTACGCGGCCAAGACGGCCGGCCGCAATCGCGTGGTGGTGGTGTCCGAGCCCGCGGATTCGGCCGGGGAGGCCTGAGGCGGCCTGGCTCCGATCCTCAATGTGGTTCACACCAGGCAAGTCCCCGCAGCGCTGGTGCACGGCATCCCGCGATGCGTCGCCCATGCCGGAGGTATCACCGCAGCGCGCGGCTCTGCCTCACGGCACATCGCCTGAGGCGGCGCAGGCCAGACCCGGATCACGGCGAGCCTTCAGCGCATGGTGGGCCAGGGCCCACCCTATGGACGCTCCGGCTCCAGATGCCATTGCTGTTGCTGTTGCTGTTGCTGTTGCTGTTGCTGTTGCTGTTGCTGTTGCTGTTGCTCTTGCTCCGGCTCTTGCGGGCAGGAGCCCGCGCTCTTCCACGGGGCCCCTGGGGAG
>NZ_CALART010000101.1 GCF_937888285.1 uncultured Aquimonas sp. | reverse complement strand
TGATCCAGGCCAAGATCGCCGACATGAAGTGCCGCCTCGACGCCGCCGAGATCCTGACCCTGCGCGCCGCCTGGGCCAAGGCCGAGGCCGACAAGACCGGCGGCCGCTTCAGCACCGAGGCTTCGGTGGCCAAGCTCACCGCGTCCGAAGCCGCGATGTACATCACCCATCAGGCCCTGCAGATCCACGGCGGCATGGGCTACTCGAAGGAGATGCCGCTGGAGCGCTACTTCCGCGACGCCAAGATCACCGAGATCTATGAGGGCACCAGCGAGATCCAGCGCCTGGTCATCGCCCGCAACGAGACCGGGCTGCGCTGACGCCGCGATCCGCCTCAAGCTGCGCCACGAACGCGCCGGAGCGATCCGGCGCGTTCTTGTTTGCGCGAGCCGAGGGGTTCCAAAACCGGTTTCGCCACGTATCCTTCCGCTGCTGCATCGACGGTCACACAGCGCGGTTAGCGCCGTCGTGAGCGCTTGAATCCACCCGCGAGGGGCGGTGGAGGCATCAAAGGGGGCCGCGTGGACCGATTCCTCGACATCGCACTGTCGTTTCCGACGCTGATCCTGAGCGTGCTGCTTCTGGTGGCCGTGGGTTACTGGCTACTAACCCTGCTCGGGCTGTTCGATCTCGAGGTTCTGGACTTGTCCGACGGCGTTGGTGCGGGCAACGGCGGAGGGCTGCTCAGCGCCCTGATGCTGAAGTTCGGGTTTGGTGGTCTGCCCTTTGGCTTGATCTACACAGCGCTCGTTTCGCTGGCCTGGCTGGCCTGCTATTTCGTCGTTTACCTGTTCCTGACCGGGCTTGATTCCGCCATGCTGCGCCTGCTTGCCGGCGTGGTGCTCACGCCGGTGCTTTTGTTCCTGGCGCTGCCATTCGCGGGACTGCTGCTTCAGCCATTCCGCAGACTGTTTACGCCAGTGCCAGGGCGGGATGCGGTGTCTCTGCTTGGCGAGCATGTGCGCATACGCAGTCCCGAGGTTAGCGAACAGCAAGGCCTCGCCGAGTACGACGATGGCGCCGCTGGCTTGATCCTGCAGGTGCGGGCGCCTGACGGTGAGTTTCGTCGCGGCGACACCGCCCTGATCGTCGACTACATGCCTGATCGTCACGCCTACCGGATCGCGCGGCCCGCCGCGGCGCCGGATTCCGTTGCTGCTGATCGGGCTGATTGAGCCTTTCCAACCCGCCGTGGGGGCTGACACTCCAGCCCCATAGAACGAGCTTTCCATCACTCAGACGAGGGACATGACGTGAGCACTGAAGCCTTGATTCCCATCCTCCTCATTGCGGGCGTGGTCCTGCTTGCGCTGTTCGCGCTGTTCGCGTTGATCAAGTCCTTCTACATCAAGGTCCCGCAGGGCACAGCCCTGATCGTCAACGACCTGTCGGCCACGCCCAAGGTGCATTTCACCGGCGCGCTGGTGCTACCGGTGATCTACAAGAAGGAGTTCATGAAGATCTCGCTGATCACCCTCGAGGTGGATCGGCGGGGCAAGGACGGCCTGATCTGTCGCGACAACATGCGCGCCGACATCACCGTTGCTTTCTACCTGCGCGTCAACGAGACCCAGCAGGACGTGCTGAAGGTGGCCAAGGCCATCGGCGTCGATCGTGCGTCCGAGAAGAACGCGGTCAACGAGCTGTTCAACGCCAAGTTCTCGGAAGCGCTGAAGACGGTCGGCAAGAAGATCGACTTCGTCAACCTGTTCGAGAACCGTCAGGAGTTCCGCGACCGCATCGTCGAGGTCATCGGCAATGACCTGAACGGCTATGTGCTGGAAGACGTCGCCATCGACTACCTCGAGCAGACGCCGAAGTCCTCGCTCGACCCCAGCAACATCCTCGATGCCGAGGGCATCCGCAAGATCACCGAGCTCACCGCCGCCCAGAACGTCATCACCAACGAGCTGGAGCGCAACGAAGAGCTGGCGATGACCAAGAAGAACGTCGAGACCAGGGAAGCGCTGCTGGCGCTGGCTCGGCAGCAGGCCGACGCCGAAGCGCGGCAGGCGCGTGAGATCGCCACCATCAAGGCGCGCGAGGAGGCCGAGACGCTCAAGGTGCAGGAAGAGGAGCGCCTGAAGGCCGAGCAGGCGCGTCTCGCCGCGCAGGAGCAGATCGACATCCGCGAGCAGAACCGTCTGCGCGAGGTCGAGGTGGCCGAGCAGAACCGCCAGCGCGCGGTGATCATCGAGAAGGAAAAGGTCGAGCGCGCAAGGGCGCTGGAAGTCGTCTCGCGCGAGCGCGAGGTCGAGCTGCAGCGCATCGAGAAGGAAAAGGCGCTGGAAGAGCAGCGCAAGCTGATCGCCAACGTCGTGCGCGAGCGCATCGCGGTCGAGAAGACCGTGGCCCAGGAAGAGGAGCGCATCAAGGAAGTGCGCGAGATCTCCGAGGCCGAGCGCGCCAAGCAGGTGGCGATCCTTGATGCGCAGGCCCGCGCTGAGGAAGAGCTGGTCAAGCAGGTCAAGCAGGCCGAGGCCGACGAGAGCAAGGCCAAGTACAAGGCCGTCGAGATCACCACCCTGGCGCAGGCCGAGCTGGAAGCCGCCGGCAAACAGTCCGAGGCCAAGCGCAAGATGGCCGAGGGCATCGAGGCCGAGCGCGCGGCGCCGGGCCTCGCCGATGCGCGCGTGCGCGAAGTCAACGCGGCGGCGCTGGAGAAGGAAGGTCTGGCCGAGGCCAAGGTGGTCGCCGAGAAGCTGGCCGCCGAAGCCCGCGGCGAGCAGGAGAAAGGCTTTGCGCAGGCGCGAATCATCGAGGCCCAGGCCGAGGCCAAGCAGAAGGACGGCTTGGCGGAAGCCAAGGTGCTGGAAGAGAAGCTAGGCGCGCAGGCGCGCGGCGAAGAGGCGCTGGGCGGTGCCAAGGCGGTGGCGATCCGCGAGGTCGGTCTGTCCGAAGCCGAGGTGCTGAAGCGTCGCTACGAGTCGGAGGCCGAGGGTCTGGTCAAGAAGTTCGAGGCGCTGTCGGGCCTGTCGGACTCGGCCCGTGCGCACGAAGAGTTCCGCATGCAGCTGGAGAAGAACTTCGAGCAGGCCATGGCCGCGATCGAAGCCAACAAGGACATCGCCCGCGAGCAGGCCGATGTGCTGGCGGCCGCGCTGTCCAAGGCCAAGGTCGACATCGTCGGCGGCGGCGGCGAGTTCTTCGAGACCTTCGCCAAGGCGCTCAGCGTCGGCAAGGCGATCGAGGGCGCGGTCGGCAAAAGCCCGGTGGTGCAGGACGTGCTGTCGAAGTTCCTGGGCGGTGGGGTGACGGCGGGGAAGGTGGCGGCGTTGAAGGCGGGGGATGCGGGCGCGGCGGGGGGCGATACGGATGCAGGGGACACTGCGTCCGCGTGATCGAGATGACCGGGTTTCGGTGAACGAAGCTGTGTGCTGCCTGTTCCCCGAAACCGTCCTAGTCCTCAGTCAGAGCCCCTCTCCCTGTGGGAGAGGGGTTGGGGAGAGGGTCCGGGTCTTGCGCATCCGCCCCTGTTCCTGAAGCGACAGAGCTCCTGAAGCTGCGGAGACGGACTGCCGCAGCTTTGCGACTGAGGGCTCCCGAACCCTCTCCCCCGACCCCTCTCCCATGGGGAGAGGGGAGATCTCGACAATCGCGATTGAGGGATCGTCGCGGATCGCGATCTACAGCCTCCTCCTGCTCGAAGAGTTCAAAGCATGACCACACCCGAATCCCTCGTAGACCAGGCCGTCGCAGAAGGTGGCGCGTATGAAGTGCTGCGCGCGCGGCTGCTGGAGCAGGGCGCGCGCCTGCGCGGGCTTGCGGAAGGGCTGAATCAGCAGCGGCTCGCGGAGTTCGGCAGCAGCGAGCTCAAGATCATCGGTCGCCTGCGGGTGCGCACCGAGCACAACGCGGTGGCGCGCGATCTGGTGCGGGTCGGCGACTTCCTGCTGTTCGGCTACAACGTCTTCCTGGGCCTCAAGCGCGAGACCCAGGTCAGCGATGTGTTCGCCCTGTACCGCCTGGTCGAGGCCGAGGGCGGCTTTGACGTCGAGCCGGTCGAGCTTGCCAGCAGCTTCCTCGGCGCGCAGGGCTTCGCGCAGGACTTCCGCGAGCTCTACGCCTACTACAAGAACACCCGCCTGCTGCAGCTGGTGGCGCGCGACGGCCTGCTGCTGGCGGCCTTCCAGATCGGCGAGCGCCTGTCGGACGTGCGCGTGTTCCGCTTCAGCGTCTCGCCCGCGGGCGAGGTGCGCTACGTCGACAACCGCGGCGAACGCGATATCGCGCTGCCGCCGATCCATGACTTCGAATGGACGCGCTGCGGCCGCGAGCATGTGGTCGAGGGCCGCTTCCCGCACATGAACGTGCTCGATCACGTCTTCGTCGAAACCATCGGCGGCGACCTCACCATCAAGATCGAGAACAACACCGAGGATGGCCTCGGCATCTACCGCGAGCCGGTTGACGATGCCACCCAGAGCATCGACGACGCGCGCATCGACTATGCCCGCGTCGGTGATCTCATCCTGCTGCGGGTGCAGCCCTACCGCGAAGAGGTGGTGCGCCACTTCGTCTACAGTCTGGTGGCGCGCCGTGTCTACCGCATCGACGCGATCGGCCAGAGCTGCGTGCAGCTGCCCGAGGACCACGGCATCGTGTTTCCCGGCGGCTATGTGCTGCAGAACGGCGAGCAGCGCGCCTTCGAGCGCAGCATGGAGGGCATGCGCTTCAAGCGCAGCCTGCGTTCGCCGAACGGCGAGGACGTGCTCTACGTCTTCTACGAGCCCGAGAGCGGTGCGAAGGCGCTGTTCACCTACAACCTGATCGAGCGCCGGCTGGCCACGCCGCTGTTCGGCCACGGCTATGCGCGACTGGAGGACGGCCGCTTCGTGCTGTTCTCGGTCGACAGCCACGAGCCGACCCGTGTGCATCCCATGCAGGTCTGGCAGACGCCGTTCTGGAGCGAGGAATTCGCCGCCGCCAAGCCACCGGCGACCAGCTTCATGGGCCGCATCGGCAATGCCGAGCTGGTGCGCGGCATCTCCGATCTGCTCTCGCTGGTCCGAGAGATTTCGAGCGAGGAAGTCAGCGCCACCCGCTACGGCCTGCTCAGCCAGAACAGCCGACGCCTGTTCGATCTGCACCACTGGCTGGACAGCGCCGAGTGCGCGGGCGTGGCGCCGCTGGTGCGCGAGATCGCCGGCACCGCTGAGTCCGTGCTGGATGAGTTCGAGAAGGTCGAGAGCATCCGCGCGCAGAGCGAGCGCAGCCTGCGCGAGGCGCGCAGTGCGCAGTCGGAGCTGCTCGCCAGGGCGCGGCCGGAGCGCTGCGAGTCGGTCAATGACTACGTCGAAGGCCTGTCGGGCCTGCAGGCCCAGCGCGGCCGTCTGCTGGCGCTGCGCGAGGCGCGCTACATGGACGTGGCCGCGATCGATGCGCTGGAAGCCGAGGTGGTCGCAGCACAGTCGACGCTGGCGTCGGCGACCGGGGAGTTCCTGGCCTCGGCCGCGGCGCTGAAACCGCTGGACCAGCGCCTGCGCGCGCTGGATGCCGAGGCCGGCAAGGCGCAAGGCGTGGCCCAGCTGAAGGTGCCGCTCGAGGGCATGGCCCAGCTGTCGCTGGACCTCGACCTGCTGTCGAACCTGCTGGCCGGGCTGCCGATCGAGGATGCGCAGCAGCGCACCCAGGTGGTCGAGACGATCTCCGAGCTGTATGCGCGACTCAACCAGGCCCGCGCCCGCGCCGAGCAACAGCGCAAATCGCTGGGGAGCCGCGAAGCGGTGGCGCAGTTCGGCGCGCAGTTCGCGTTGTTCGGCCAGAGCCTCGCTTCGGCGCTGAGCCTGTCGACGGATCCCGAGCGCAGCGAGGAGCAGCTCGCGCGCGTGCTGCTGCAGCTGGAAGAGCTCGAAAGCCGCTTCGGCGAGCACGAAGCTTTCCTGCAGGACATCCTGGCCAAGCGCGAGGAGGTGCTGGAGACCTTCGAGAGCCATCGCCAGGCGCTGCTGGATGAACGCCAGCGCCGCGCGCAGGGCCTGCACGAGGCCGCGCTGCGCATCTTCGAGGGGCTGCCGCGGCGCACCGAGCGCCTGCAGACGGTCGAGGCCCTGCACGCGTTTTTTGCCGGCGACGCGCTGATCCTCAAGCTACGCGAATTGGCGACGCGATTGCGGGAGCTGCGCGACAGCGTCAAGGCCGACGACATCGAAGCCCGCATCAAGGCTGCGCGTGATGCCGCGCTGCGCGGCCAGCGCGACCGCAGCGAGCTGTTCGAGGACGGCGGCAACACCATCAAGCTGGGCCCGCGCCACCGCTTCAGCGTCAACATGCAGGTGCTGGACCTGACCCTGCTGCCGAAGGGCGGTGAGCTCTGCCTGCACCTGACCGGAACCGAGTACTACGAGCCGATCCGCGACGAAGAGCTCGGCCGCCTGCGCGAGTTCGCCGAGCACACGCTGGAGTCGGAGTCGGCGCAGGTGAGTCGCGCCGAGTATCTGGCCGCCAGCCTGTTCGAGGCCGCGCGCGCCGGCAGCGAGGGGCAGAGCCTTGCGACGCTGCAGTCCGAGCTGGGCGATCTCGACGCGCTGTCGAAGCGCCTGCGCGAATTCGCCGCCTCGCGGTATCGCGAGGGCTACGAGAAAGGCATCCACGACGCCGATGCTGCGCGCATCCTCGCGGCCTGGCTGCCGCTGCGGCAGGCGGCGGGGCATCTGATCCATGCGCCGGCCGCGCGTGCGCTGGCCGCATTGGCCTGGCAGGCCCAGGCCAACAGCGAAAGCGCCAGCCTATGGCCGCTGCGTGCGCGTCAGGCGCGGCAGCTGATCGAAGCGCTGAACCAGAACGGCGCCAGCGAGCGCCTGATGGCCGAGGTCGCGCGCGAGGTCGAGCGCTTCCGTGCCGCGGCTGGCATCGAATTCGATGCCAGCCTGAGTGGCGACGCCGCGCGCTATCTGGTTGAGCTGCTGGGCGAGGAGCATCCGCAGTTCCTGTTCACCAGCGCCGCGCGCCGGCTCATCCAGGCACTGAAGGAGCGGCTGGCCACCGGCCATCGCTGGGAAGACCTGCAGGCGGCGGCCGATGCACTGGCGGCGCGCCCGGGCGAGGCGCTGGGCCTGTGGCGGCAATGGTTCGAGGCGCTGTGCGCTGAGCCTGCGTTTGCCGAGCTGGCCGATCACGCCATCGAGGCCGCCGCGCTGATGCGCGTCGAGGGGCACCTGCCCACGCGGATCAGCGAGGCCGATCTCGCGGTCGACATCAAGGGCCTGCTGAGCAGCCACGCGCGTATCGAGCAGGGCCTGCTGCGCCTGCGCATCGATGATTTCGAGGCGCGACTGCGCCGCCACCGCGAGCAGCATCTGCCCGGCCTGCGCGCCTTCCAGGCGCGACGCCATGCGCTGATCGAGGCCGGCCGCGCACGCCTGCGTCTCGACGAGTTCAAGCCGCGGCCGCTGACCTCGTTCGTGCGCAACAAGCTGATCAGCGAGGTCTACCTGCCCATCATCGGCGACAACCTCGCCAAGCAGATGGGCACGGTGGGCGAGGGCAAGCGCTCGGACCTGATGGGTCTGCTGATGCTGATCAGCCCGCCCGGCTACGGCAAGACCACGCTGATGGAGTACGTGGCGCATGCGCTGGGCCTGATCTTCATGAAGGTCAACGGGCCCTCGCTGGGCCACGAGGTGCGCTCGCTCGATCCGGCCCAGGCGCCCGATGCCGGCGCGCGGCAGGAGTTGGAGAAGCTCAATCTCGCGCTGGAGATGGGCAACAACGTGATGCTGTATGTCGACGACATCCAGCACACCCATCCGGAGTTCCTGCAGAAGTTCATCTCGTTGTGCGACGGCACCCGCCGCATCGAGGGCGTGTGGCAGGGCCGCAGCCGCACCTACGACATGCGCGGCAAGAAGTTCTGCGTGGTGATGGCCGGCAACCCGTACACCGAGAGCGGCGAGGTCTTCAAGATCCCGGACATGCTGGCCAACCGCGCCGACGTCTACAACCTCGGCGAGGTGCTGGGTGGCAAGGAAGACGCCTTCCTGCTGAGCTACGTCGAGAACTGCCTGACCGCGCAGCCGGTGCTGGCGCCGCTGGCGACGCGCGACTTGAACGACCTCTACAAGCTGGTCGAGCGCGCGCAGGGCCGCGAGTTCTCGGCAAGCGCGCTGAGTCACACCTACTCGGCCGCCGAGCTCAACGAGATCACCGCCGTGCTGAAGAACCTGCTGGCGGTGCGCGACATCGTCTACCGGGTCAACCAGGCCTACATCGCCAGCGCCGCCCAGGCCGAGGCCTACCGCACCGAGCCGCCCTTCAAGCTGCAGGGCAGCTACCGCAACATGAACAAGCTGGCCGAGAAGATCTCGTCGGTCATGAACGCCGTCGAGCTGCAGAAGCTCATCGACGATCACTACCTCGGCGAGTCTCAGCTGCTCACCGGCGGCGCCGAGGAGAACCTGCTCAAGCTGGCCGAGATCCGCGGCACGCTGGATGCCGCGCGCGCCGAGCGCTGGCAGGCGATCAAGCAGGGTTTCCAGCGCAACAAGGCGCTGGGCGGCGCCGACAGCGACACCGGCACGCGGGTCATCGCGCAGCTGCATGATCTGGTGGCCAGCGTGCAGGCGCTGGGCGCGCAGGCCGGCGCTGCCAAGCCGCCGCAGACCGCACCTGAGCTTGTGCAGCTGCTGCAGCGCATCCTCGACGAGCAGGTGCTGAACCGCACCTTCAGTCGCGACACGGCGTCGGATGCCGCGATGTGGCTGGGCGGCCTGCGCAACGCGCTCGACGTGGGCTTCCGGCCGCTGGTGGATGCCGTACAGGGCAGTGCCCAGGCGCGCGCCGAAGCGCAGGCGCAGCAGGCTGCGCTGATCCGCCAGATCGAAGCCCTGGTGCGGGCGCTGGATGGCCGCGGCCGCGGCTGAACCACGGCGCGAATCCCTGGGACACCGCTGACCTCGGCCTGATGGCCGGCCGCGAGTCCGGCGCAGGTCCGGACTCGCTTGCGCTGCATCAAGTGCTTGCGTGCCCGATCCGCGGGCATGCCCTCCATGGCGCGCCACAAGGTCGAGTTCTCCAATCCTGCCTTGACGCCTCTGCATGGCCCCTGCGATCCGGTCTCCCTGTGGATGGGCGCGATGGCGACGGCGGGCTGGAATTCACGTCCCGTCTGCATGAGGCTCGGTACGCGGCCTGCATACTCGCCGACGCCGACTCCCGCTGGACGTCCCGTGATGCGCGCTGCCAAGTCCGACCGCCCAGATGACGCGCGCAGCCCGCCGCGCGTAGCCCGTCTCGTGGTGGCCTGTCTGCTGCTGGTGCTGGCTGGCTGGCTGCTGCAGTCGGCGCGGGCAGCCGAGCCCGGCGCAGCGACGGCTGCGCGCGCGCCGCTGGCCGAGTACTACGCCGAGCGCTGGGGCAGCCGCGACGGCCTCCCGCACAACATGGTGTCCGGCCTGGTACAGGCGCCGGACGGCTACCTGTGGATGGCGACGCTGGAGGGCGCGGTGCGTTACAGCGGCCGCGAGTTCCGCGTGTTCGATGCCGGCAATGTGCCGGGCCTGCGCGGCAACGCAGTGCGCTCGATCGCCGTGGATGCTGACGGCGCCGTTCTGCTCGCGACCACGCGTGATGGCGTCGCCCGGCAAACGGCCGACGGCTGGGAGTTTCTGCGTCTCGCGGGGCAGGACGTGGCCGATGCGACGATCACGGTGGCCGTGGGGCGCAGCGGACGGGTCTGGGCCGGCGGTGAAAACTCGGGCGTGATCCGCTTCGATGCCGACGGCAGCCAGAAGCAGTTCGGCATCGATGCGGGTCTGCCCAGCGCCTACGTCAACGCGCTGCTGGAGGATGCGGAAGCCCGCCTCTGGGTGGGCACGACGCGCGGGCTCGCCGCGATCGAGAACGACAGCGTGCGGCGTTTTGGCCCGGAGCATGGCCTCGCCGCAGGGCCCGTGCTGAGTCTGCAGCTGCTGGCCGACGGGCAGCTGCTGGTGGGCACGGATCGCGGCGTCATGATCGGTTCGGCGTCGAGCGGCTTCGCGCCGCTGTCCAGTCAGCTGCCGGCCGACCAGGTCAATCGCCTGCTGATCGACGCGCGCGGCGACCTGTGGGTCGGCACCACCAGCTATGGCCTGCTGCGGATGAGTGCGCCGCTGGGCGAGGCAGCACCGGTCGAGCGCATCGATGTCGAGGATGGCCTGCCCAACAGCCGGGTATCGGCGCTCGCGCAGGATCGCGAGGGCAGTCTCTGGGTGGGCACCAACGGCGGCTTGTTCCGCCTGCGGCTGCCGCCGGTGCGGGTGTTCTCTCGCCGGCAGGGCCTGGCGACGCCCTATGTGCGCGCGGTGGCGGAGTCAGCCGATGGTGTGCTGTGGGCGGGCACAAGCTCCGGTCTGTATCGCATCTCCGGCACGGACGTGCGCAGTTTCGGCAAGGCCGAAGGCCTGCCCATGGATTCGGTCATGAGCCTGCTCGCGGAGGCCGACGGCAGGCTGTGGATCGGCACCGCGGCCGGCGGCCTCGCACAGTGGGACGGCGAGCGCATGCAGACGATCGCCAATCGCGCGGCCGGCCTCGCCGGTGACCAGGTGCGTGCGCTCCTGCGGGCGCGCGACGGCGCCCTCTGGGTCGGCACCACGCTCGGGCTGTCCGAGCTGCGCGATGGACAGATCCGCAACTGGACCGTCGCCGACGGCTTGCCGCGAGATTTCGTGATCGCGCTGCATGAGGACCAGCGCGGTCGGATCTTCATCGGCACCTCCAACGGTGCAGCCATGATCGAGTCCGGTCGCCTGCAGCGGCTCGATCTGGGCGACCAGCCGGTCAAGGACATCTTCCACTTCCACGAAACCCGGGACGGCAGCGTGTGGATGGCGACCGACCTCGGCCTGCTGCGCTGGAAGGACGGCCCGTCGGGTCGCGTGGGGCGTGCGGCGGGGCTGCCTGTGGATGCGGTGTTCCAGATCGTCCCTGACGCGCTGGGCGGCTGGTGGCTGAGCACCAATCGCGGCCTGTTCCGCATCGATGCGAATGCGGCCGAGGTGGTGGCCAGCGGGCAGCGTGCCGAGCTCGAGGTCCGGCATTTCAACGAGAGCAGCGGGATGGAAAGCGCGCAGTGCAATGGCGCGGCCGGGCCTGCTGCGGTGGCCAGGTCCGACGGTCGCCTGTGGTTCGGCACGGCCAGCGGCCTCGCCATCGTCGATCCCGCGGCGGTGCTGCTGGCACGCGTTCCGAGGGTGCCGGTGGTGCTGGAGGCGGTCCGGGTCGATGACCAGCCCCAGCCGATCGCGGCTGCGATGGAGTTCCCCGCAGGCAGCCGTCGCCTTGAGATCGAGCTTGCCGGCCTGAGCCTGCTGATGCCCGAGCGCATCCAGTTCCGCTACCGGCTCGGCGGTTTCGAGGACCGCTGGATCGAGGTCGGGACCCGCGACACCCTGCAGTTCACCGCGCTGCGCCCGGGCGAGTACCGCTTCGAGGCCCAGGCGCGCAATCCCGAGGGGGCCTGGGGCGAATCGCTGCGGGTGGACTTCGTGCTGGCGCCGTACTGGTGGCAGCTGCGCTGGGTACAGGGCGCGCTGATCCTGGGCCTGCTGCTGCTGGCGGCTGCGGCGGTGCAGTACCGCATCGCGCGTCTGCGTCGGGGCCAGCAGCGCCTGCGCCTGCTGGTCGACGAGAAGACCGCGGCGCTGGCGGCCAAGGCCACCGACCTTGAGCGCCTGGCGCGCGAGCGCGGCGAGCTGGCCGATCGCCTGCACCTGCAGGCGCGCGCCTTCGAGCGCCAGGCCAATGAGGACTACCTGACCGGCCTGCTCAACCGGCGCGCTTTCGACGCCGGGCTCGCCGAGACGTTCCAGCAGTCCCAGCGCAGCGGCGAGCCGCTGTGCCTGGCTCTGCTCGACATCGACTTCTTCAAGCGCATCAACGACCAGTGCTCGCATGCGGCAGGCGACGCGGCGCTCCGCGAGGTGGCGATGCTGATCCGCGAGCACGTGCGCAGCAGCGATCTCGCCTCGCGGTGGGGCGGCGAGGAGTTCGCCCTGCTGTTCCCGGGCGCTGGCATGGATGAGGCCCGCCGCGTCTGCGAGCGCCTGCGCGAGGCCATCGAGCGCCACGACTTCGGCAGCCTGCATGCGGGCCTGAGGGTGACGGTAAGCATCGGGCTCGCGTCCCTGGCCGGCCTGGGACACCACGAGAAGCTGATCCAGCGGGCCGACGCCGCCCTGTATCGCGCCAAGGCGGACGGTCGCAACAGGGTCGAGGGCTGAAGGCGCGTGACCGCTGACTCCTTGCGAAGGCCGGCGCCGGCAGCCGGTGACGGCATTGCGCTGCGTGAGTCCAGCAGTCTTCGGCCTGGCCCGAACTGAACTGGGCGGTTGCGCTTCGTCGGGCACAGCCGGCCGAGTTCACGGTGTCGCGCCCGTCGTCCGCCTGCGCGTGGATCGCTCGATCTGCGAAACGCCGGGCCCGACGCGTATCATGCGCGGCTTTCCGGCGCCCCCGCCGGGTCAGCCCCCCGAGCCCATGAGCACGTCCAGCCCCAGCCCCATTCCCGCCCGCATGCGCGGCCTGAACCGCGCCGAGATCTGCGACCAGAACTTCATCGAATTCGTGCGTGACTGGCGCGGCGGCGTGCAGCCTGCCTCGGGCGATGAGCCCGTCATGCCGGGCAGCGCGCTCAGCGCGGCGGCCTTCGACGAGCTGCTGAAGTCGCAACTGATCAGCCGGCATCTGGATCTGATGGCGCGCGTTCTGCGCGTGCAGAACAAGGTCTTCTACACCATCGGCAGCAGCGGCCACGAAGGCAATGCGATGGTGGCGCGCGCCACCCGCCACACCGATCCGGCCTTCCTGCACTACCGCAGCGGCGGCTTCATGGCCGAGCGCTTCCGCAAGCTGCCGGGCATGGATC
>NZ_CALART010000100.1 GCF_937888285.1 uncultured Aquimonas sp. | reverse complement strand
GGACTTACACAAATCCGGGATGAGCGGGTCCAAGGGAACTGGGTGGCAAGACACGCAGGACGTCTGTGGCTAGCTGTCCGCAGCGCTGCTGGCTGAGCGAAGCACCATGCCTGACGGCTGCCCACGCGCAGTAGCGCCACTGGGCGATGGACAGGGCGATGGGGGCGTTGCGGATGGCGTACTCCATGTCCGGGGCCCACTCATCGTCGAAGCCGTGCTTCCTCAACTGCCCAGCAAAAAAGCTTTCGGCTTCCGCTGCAGCAAGCTGCGACCAGATGAGGGCACAGAGTTCCTTCCCCGCCGCGGTCGAGCAGAGGTCTGCAAGATGCGAGACCAGAGGGCCAAGGAGCTCGTCGAGCGTGTAGGCCTGCCAGACGTAGCGCCAGTGCAAGCGCTCCAGAGGCGTCGTCTCGGCGCGAGGTTCGGCCATCCACTGAGCCTCTGGCCACGGGGTCACGATGACGCCGGCATCGCACAAGCGGCGCATCAGCTGGGTCGTGAGCCTGCGGGTCGGCGCTACCGGCAGGCGCTGTTCGCGTACGAGAAGCAGTGATGCGAGCCCGAACACGTTGAGTGCGCCCAGGTCATCGAGCGATGCAGGCACGTCGGTGAGCATCAAGCGATGCGCTCTGGTCGCCGAAAAATTAAGGATAACTTACTATGAATGGCAGGCGATGCTCGGCAGTCTCTGCGCTCCGTCCGATGGAGACCGAGCGTTGGCAGCGCCCGCCGCACCGCCCCTGTTCGCGCAGCGACTGCGACAAGCCCGCGAACGAGCAGGGCTCACCCAACAAAAGCTCGGCATCCTCGTCGGGCTGGACGAGAGCGTGGCCGGACCTCGGATCAACCAGTACGAGAACGGAGTCCACCAACCGCGGCAGGAAATGCTGCTGGAGCTGGCGCGTGTCCTCGACATACCCGCGGCTTACCTGGTGACGTCGGATGAGCTGCTCGCGAGGCTACTCTTGGCGTGGCCACGGCTGTCGGAGGCGGAGAGGATTCGGGTGCTGGCGCTGGTGGAGGGGTGAATGCGAGCACGCTTCGCTGGCTCACGGCGGGTGCTAAGCGCAGGCGGTGTTTTGCAGAGAGCGTCCGCGACAGTCCGGGTGTGCGACAACGAGTAGCCAGACATGGGATCGCCGCCAAAGCTTGGCCCGCCTCGGGCCGAGCATAGGCACGGCAACGGCAAGCACCAAGCTGCGTACTCATTCCCATGAAGTGGACAGAGAGTCCCTAAAACTTTGGGATTAATGAGCTTCGCGCTCAGTGGGCCCGAGATACGGAAACGCAAACATTCGCTCCGCGTAAGACTTTGCTGAGGCCATCTGTGCCCGAAGTGACGGCCCGCCCGCTCCGATCAGCAGCACTGGCAAGCTTGCCTGGGCGCAGCGGTGAAGCGCGGCGATGAGGGCACCCAGCTGCGGTGCATCGAGCCTGTCGAGCCGGTCGATCAGCAGTGCCAGCATCGCGTCTCCGGCCTTGGCCGCACGGCCGACGCTCTCCATGAGTGCCACGAGGTCGAACTCCAGCGCGCCGTTGTCGGCAAGGCCCGGCTCGGCGGTGCCCTCCAGCAGGGGAATGTCCGGGTAGCGGTCCCGTAGGCCGCGAGCGAAACCCACCAGCGCGCTGTCCGCTTGTGCAGCCAGTCCTTGCGCGCTCGGGGTCAGGGCGAGGGGCTGGAGGGTGTCGCGCAGCTGCCGCGCGAGCAGTGCTGGTAGCGAGGCGCCGGCACCGGCATCGGCGCGTAGGGTCAGCAGCCCCAGTGCGCGGGTCTCCACGTCAATCTGATCCAGCAGGGCGGCCGCCGCCGGCGGCGACGCGGCCACCAAGACGAGGCTCTGGGACGCGCGGCCGGCACGAGCGCGTTCGAGTGCGACGCGGGCCTGGGCGGCAGCTTCCTTGAGGCGAGCGGTGTCGGTCGGCTGGTCAGCGGTCATCGGTCGAGTCCCAGTAGTCGGCGCGCAGGATGCTCTCCTCGGTGTCCCAGCGGCTGGCGAGCGCCGCCCATGCTGCCTGCAGCGGCCGCAGGCACAGCCGCAGGGGAATGACGCCGCGCCCCAGCCAGTAGCGCGCCCACGCGCGGACGCCGCGGAGTCCCGCTGAGGGTAGGGCAGGAGGGCGTTCCCGCAGAAAGCCGCGCAGTGCGCGGTTCCCGCTCCGGGGAAGTCGGTGGTGGCGATCGAGTGACAGGTCAAGGTGGCCAGGCAGCAGCTCGGCGCTCGAGGTCACCCGCGCGTAGGGCGCGAGCAGGGCGTGCGCGCAGGCATCACAGAGTTCGAGCTCCACGAGATTGCCGTCGCCCCAAGCGAAGCCGTAGCCGGCATGCAGCCGGACATGCAGCACCTCGCCGAGATCGACGCTCTCGAGCAGGGGGGGTCTGGCAGCGGTCGCGGACGACCCTATGCAACTCGGGGTCCGGGGAACCGGTGTAGAGAATGGTCATCGCGCACTCCTGGCGTAGCGAGGCCTCTCCCGACGGTCGGGATGAGGAGCCAAGCAGTGGTCCTGCGCGGTGCCGTCATCCTTGCGCAGGGCGCCATGGCAGCGCGCCGCCGTCACTCGCCAGGCGCGTGCGGCACCAGCCTCGCGACGTTCAGCGCGTGGTGCTTCACGCCCGCCTCGTTGTCCTTGCCGCGTTGTCTGGCGGTGGCGAGAATCTTTGCCCCTCTGAGCGGCGCTCCACATGCAAATCCGCAGATCGAACCTGTTCGCCGTTGCCTTGGAGTACTTGCGGTCCTTGGGGAATGCCATGAAATTTCGAGAGTTCAGCCTTCTGGAACTCGACCCAGTCGGATCGCTCGCCACAGACCGAGGCCAACAATGCCAATCGAAATCAACGCCAGCAGCGCTCCCCAGATCCAATACGTCAACCCGAGCGCCTGCGCGATCTGCGCGGTGTCGGAGGGCAGGGTGCCAGCGCCAGTGTTCGCGCCCGCGCTGAACAAGTAATCCACGCGGGTGAACGCCGACAGGCTCATCTCCACAGCGACGAAGGCTGTCACGGCCAGTACGACAGGATCATCACCACGCCAGGCCACCCACGCGAGTCCGAGTGCCAGCGCGGCCACGAAGCCGAGTGCGAACAGGTTCCGCACCCAGAGCAGAATCGCCAACGCGAGGAACACCGCAAGGACTGCCAGCAGCAAACGCGCCGCATGCCGATGCCCGAGCGCGATGAAGAAACCAAGCCCGGCCAGCGGCGCACCCAGCGGACCGGCTGCAGCGATCAGTGCTCGATCGAGCCCCGAGTACGCACCGCGATGCATGGCGACGCCCGAACCATCCGCGTAGATCGCCAGCTGCACCAGCTCGCCGCCCAGCGCGATCGCGGCGATGCCGTGGCCAAGCTCGTGAAACAGCGTGCCCAGCCAGATCAGTGGTCGTGCGATCCAGCCCAGCTGCGGCCACGAGGCGTCGATGGCGAACAGTACGAGGGAGAGCAGCGCGGAAAACCAGATCCACGGTGAAGCAGAGTGGGGCAAGCGCTCATGGTTGCCGGAATCTGACGGTGGGTGAGTTTGAAGCGATGGTCCGGGCATGTCTGGAGTCTAAGGCTTGGTCCGACATTGCTGGTTTGTCGAAGAGCGTGTCAGTCCAGAGACCGCGGACGGCGCCCGTCGGTCAACCTGCAAGCCCCAGACACCGCGACTATCGTCCACGAAGTTGCTGCAGCTGTGACACCTCGCGCGGACAGCCGCGCCCTCGCCTGAGGCAAGAGCACGTGGATGCGAGGCTTCTGGTGACCTGTCAGATCTGACAGGTTGACGGAAGCGTGATGCAGGTCTCAGTCTTGCGAAAGCGCGCATCCGGGCGACGAGCGGGCAGCCTCACGACGGCGGCGGGTGCGGCTCGACTCGATTAGGAAGATTTATCGGGGGTAGAAGGCCCGCTCCCGACCTGACGTAACATCCCACTTGCCGCCTCGGTTGACCCGTGTTGCGAAGCAGCGTTGACTCGTCTGACCTATAGAGCGCCGACCAACTTGAGGGTCGGCAGGGATTCGTGTAAAAACGGGCCGAAAGTGAGCTAACTGCCTGT
>NZ_CALART010000099.1 GCF_937888285.1 uncultured Aquimonas sp. | reverse complement strand
CAGCGACCGGGGCAGGTGAAAGTGCCGCCGCGATCGGCGCGGATCGAAGTGCTGCCGCGATCGGGGCGGGGCGACGTGTCGCCGCGATCGGGGTTGGCCGATCTGGGCCCCCGCCTTCGCGGGGGCGACGGGAGTGGGTGTGGCGCGAGGCTCCCACATCACCGTGAAGCGCGAGGCCTGCGCGCTCCCCTCGCTCGTCATCCCCGCGCAGGCGGGGATCCAGTGCTGCAGCGACCGGGGCAGGTGAAAGTGCCGCCGCGATCGGCGCGGATCGAAGTGCTGCAGCGATCGGGGCGGGCCGATCTGGGCCCCCGCCTTCGCGGGGGCGACGGGAATGAAGGCAGCGCGAGGCGCGTGTTTCCTGGCGGGGCGCGAGGCCTGCGCGTTCCCGGCGTCGGCGAGTTGCGGATTCCGAATCCCGAATCCCGAATCCCGAATCCCGGCGCAGCCACCGAGGTCGCGCCATGAGCACCCGCATCCTCGGCATCGACCCCGGCTCGGTCCGAACCGGCGTGGGCATCGTCGACGCCGACGGCACCGGTCGCTGCGTGCACGTGCATCACGAGGCCCTGCACGTCGGCCTTGAGGACGAGTTTCCCAAGCGCCTGCGCGGGATTCTCGACGGCCTGTGGTCGCTGATCGATCGCTTCGCCCCGCATGAGGTCGCGATCGAGCGCGTGTTCCTGTCGCGCAATCCGGACTCGGCGCTGAAGCTGGGCCAAGCGCGCGGTGCGGCGATCTGCGCGGTGGTGGCGCGCGATATCGGCGTGCACGAATACTCGCCGATGCAGATCAAGGGCGCCGTGGTCGGCCGCGGTGCCGCCGACAAGGCCCAGGTGCAGCACATGGTCGGCGTGCTGCTCGGCATCGACGGCAAACTGCAGGCCGACGCCGCCGACGCGCTGGCGGTGGCGATCACCCATGCGCACACCCGAACCCTGGCCGCGCGCACCGGCGTGGCGGCGTCCCAACTCATTCGACGTCGAGGCAGCAGACGATGATCGGTCGCTTGCGCGGCACCCTGATCCACAAGGCCCCTCCACAGATCGTGGTCGACGTGCACGGCGTCGGCTACGAGCTGGAGGCGCCGATGAGCACCTTCTACGACCTGCCGGAGCTGGGCCGCGAGGTCAGCCTGTTCACCCACTACGCGCAGAAGGAAGACTCGGTCTCCCTCTACGGTTTCCTGAAGGACGCCGAGCGCCGGCTGTTCCGCGAGCTGCAGAAGGTGACCGGCATCGGCGCCAAGATCGCGCTCGCCGTGCTGTCAGGCGTGTCGGTGGACGAGTTCGCGCGCCTGCTGCAGGCCGGCGACGTCACCGCGCTGACGCGCATCCCCGGCATCGGCAAGAAGACCGCCGAACGCATGCTAGTCGAGCTGCGCGACAAGGCCTCGAACATGGGCGGCAGCGGCCTGAGCTTCGTGCCTTCCCCCGGCGCGGCCGTGCCGACCGACCCGCTGAGCGAAGCGATCGTGGCCCTGCAGCAGCTGGGCTACAAGGGCGTGGAAGCCCAGCGGATGGCGGAGAAGGCGCGCGAGGACGGGGATACGGCGGAGGCGATCATTCGCAAGGCGCTGAAGTCGGCGCTGCGGACGTGAGAGCGGGGATTTGGGATTGGGGATTCGGGATTCGGGATTCGTTTGCGGGCACCTTCGGCTGGACTGGAGCGGCGGCTTCGCACCGCGGAAGCGGAAGCGGAGCAGCTTTGTAGCCTGGAGCTGAGTTCGAAATCGGAACTTGAGCCCCTCTCCCACCGGGAGAGGGGCTCAGAAGCAGAGCCCCGAGGCGCCGCCGGTACTAGCGAGGGCTGCAGCGCCGCGCTCCGCTGCTATCGCCAACCCCGTAAACTGCCGCGCTGCGTAAGGGGCCCCCTGCAGCCTGCAAACCGCCGGCTGCGAATCCCCATTCCCCAATCCCCAATCCCGGCTCCAACGTGACCGACAGAATCGTCTCCCCCGAGGAATCCCTCGACGAAGCCCGGCTTGAGGCGTCGATCCGCCCGCGCGTGCTCGACGACTACCTCGGCCAGGCCCCTGTGCGGGAGCAGATGAAGATCTACATCGAGGCCGCGAAGAAGCGCGGCGAGGCGATGGATCACGTGCTGATCTTCGGCCCGCCGGGCCTGGGCAAGACCACGCTCAGCCACGTCATCGCCAACGAGCTGGGCGTCAACCTGCGCCAGACCTCGGGCCCGGTGATCGAGCGCGCGGGTGACCTCGCGGCGCTGCTGACCAACCTGCAGCCGCACGACGTGCTGTTCATCGACGAGATCCATCGGCTGTCGCCGGTGGTCGAGGAGATCCTCTATCCAGCGATGGAGGACTACCAGATCGACATCATGATCGGCGAAGGCCCGGCCGCGCGTTCGATCAAGCTCGACCTGCCGCCCTTCACCCTGATCGGCGCCACCACCCGCGCAGGCCTGCTCACCAGCCCGCTGCGTGATCGCTTCGGCATCGTCCAACGGCTGGAGTTCTACTCGCCGGAAGAGCTCACCGCGATCGTGCGGCGCTCGGCGCGCATCCTCAGCATCCAGTGCGCGCCGGAGGGCGCGGCCGAGATCGCGCGCCGTTCGCGCGGCACGCCGCGGATCGCCAACCGCCTGCTGCGGCGCGCCCGCGACTTCGCTCAGGTGCGCGCCGAAGGCGTGATCACGCTCGAAGCCGCGCAGGCGGCCATGGCCATGGTCAAGGTCGATGCCGAAGGCTTCGACGATCTCGATCGCCGCCTGCTGAAAACCATCGTCGAGAGCTTCGACGGCGGCCCGGTCGGCGTGGAGTCGCTGGCGGCCGCACTGAGCGAGGACCGCGGCACCATCGAGGACGTGGTCGAGCCCTATCTGATCCAGCAGGGCTATCTGGTGCGCACCGCGCGCGGCCGCATGGCCACCAGCCGCACCTGGAAGATGCTGGGCCTGAAACCCCAGGGCGGCCCGCCGCCCGACCTGTTCTCGGGCAGCTGATGCAGACGTCCAGCAGCGGAAACATTCAACGCGAATTCAGCTGGCCGGTACGCGTTTACTGGGAAGATACCGACGCTGGCGGGGTGGTCTACCACGCCAGCTACGTGCGATTCCTGGAGCGCGGCCGCAGCGAATGGCTGCGCGCGCTCGGCATCCACCAGCAGGCGCTTGCGACGGACCGCGACCTGCTGTTCGCGATCCGCGCCATGCAGCTCGACTTCCTGCGCGCGGCCAAGCTCGACGACGAACTCACGGTGCGCACCTCGCTGGCCTCGCGGCGCGGTGCCAGCCTGGTGTTCGAGCAGGGCATCTGGCGCGGCGAGACGCTGGTGCTGCGCGCGGAAGTGCGCGCGGTCTGCCTGACCGCCAGCAGCTTCCGCCCGCAGCCGCTGCCGGATGACCTGTTCACCGACGTAGAAACCCATTCCCTGTTCAAGGCTTCGGAGTAGACGGCCGCCATGTCGAACAACATCAACGTGCTGGACCTGATCCTGCACGCCAGCCTGCCGGTGCAGCTCGTCATGCTGCTGCTGGTGCTGGCTTCGATCTCGTCCTGGGTGATCATCCTGATGAAGAAGCGCGTGCTCGATCGCGCCTCCAAGGGCGCCGACGAGTTCGAGGAGCGCTTCTGGTCGGGCACCGACATGAGCGCGCTGATGCGTGAGCTGGGCAACCAGGACGATCGCGCCAGCGGGCTTTCGGCGATCTTCGAGGCCGGCTTCCGCGAGTTCGCGCGGCTGCGCCAGAAGAAGAGCATGGACAACCGCACCCAGCTCGAAGGCGCGCAGCGCGCCATGCGCACGGCCCTGTCGCGCGAGATGGACGCGCTCGAGCACAACCTCGAATACCTCGCCAACGTCGGCTCGATCAGCCCCTACGTCGGCCTCTTCGGCACGGTGTGGGGCATCATGATCAGCTTCATTGGCCTGGCCGACGTCAAGGAAGCCACCATCGCCACGGTCGCGCCCGGCATCGCCGAAGCGCTGATCGCCACTGCCATGGGCCTGTTCGCGGCGATCCCGGCGGTGTGGGCCTACAACCGCTACGCCACCCGCGTCGAGCGCATCCACACGCGCTACGAGACCTTCGCCGAAGAGTTCTCGACCATCCTGCAGCGTCACGCCCACGTCGACGACTGACGGCACGGAACCCGAGCGAGCATCGCCATGCGCAAGCGCACCAAGCGCAAGCTGAAGAACGAGATCAACGTCGTCCCCTATATCGACGTGATGCTCGTGCTGCTGATCATCTTCATGGTCACGGCCCCCCTGTTGAACCTCGGCGTGGAAATCGAGCTGCCCGAGTCGAACGCACGCCCGGTCGAGACGCAGAAGGACCCGGTGATCGTCGAGGTCAGCTCGGACGGCCGCTTCTTCCTGACCCTGCAGGGCGCCGCCGCTGAGGAGATCGATGCCGAGGCGCTGGTCGCCAAGGTCGGCGCCTTCGTGCGCAACAACCCCGAAGTGCAGGTGATGGTGGCCGGCGACCGCCGCACCGACTACGGCACCGTCTACCAGGGCATGGTGCTGCTGCAGGAAGCCGGGGTGACCAAGGTCGGGCTGATGAGCAAGCCCGAGGCGAACTGAGAAGGCCGCCACGAGCGCAATGGAAACCCGCGAGGACAAGCTGGTCTCACTGGTGCTGGCGATCGGCCTGCATCTGGCCCTGTTCGGCCTGCTGTTCGTCGGCATGCTGTGGCAGAAGCCGCCCGAGTCGCCCTCGGTGCGCGGCGAGCCGATCACAGCGACCCTGGTGATGGGCGGCGCGCAGCCGTCCGCGCCAACGCCACCGCGGCCTGCGCGCCAGGCCGAGCGCGAGACCGCACCGCGACCGCAGCCCACGCCGGAACGCGCGCCGCAGACGGCCGAAGCGCCGCCGCAGGCCGCACCGCAGGCGCCCGTACCCACGCCCGACACCGAAGACGCCGAGCGCGCCGCACGCAACGCGCTGGCCGAAGCCCAGCGGCTGGAGCAGGAGCAGCGCGAGAAGCGCCGCCAGGAGCAGGTGCTGCTGGAGCAGCAGGCGCAGGAAGAAGCCCAGCGCCTACAGCGCCTGCGCGAACAGCAGCAGCGCGAGCAGCAGGCTGAGCTCGACAAGATCCGTCAGCAGCGCGAGGCCGCCGAGCGCCAGCGCCGGATCGAGGAAGAGCGCCTGAAGCAGCTGGAGGACATGCGCAGCCAGCAGAACGCGCAGAACCGCCCGGGCAATGCCGATCGCGAGCAGCCGGCGACGCAGAATGTGGGCGAGGTGGGTAATCGCGGCACCGACGACAGTCTGCTGGGGCGCTATCAGGTGGCGATCCAGCAGAGCGTGCAGCGCAACTGGCTGCGGCCGGAAACCGCCCGCCCTGGTCTGCGATGCACGGTGGACATCGTGCAGATTCCCGGCGGCGAGGTGATCAGCGTCAGCGTGACTTCGCCCTGCAATGCTGATGAACTCACGCGTCGATCGATTGAGGCGGCGGTGATGAAGGCGAACCCCCTGCCCTACGAGGGCTTCCAATCGGTGTTCTCGCGGCAGATCCGTTTCACGTTCCGCTGGGACGGCGAGTAGGCCGATACGCGCCGAGGTGCCCCCCACCTCTGAGTCCATGCAATTACAACAGGCCTGATGGAAGCCAGGCGCGCGGCGGAGCCTCAGGCAGGCGCGAGTACACCTGGCCAAGCTCTGCGCCTGACGGCTGACTCAAGCTTTGGCAGATGCGCTGCGCTTATCTGCCCTACGCGTCGATGTGCACCGGCGCCGACGCTGACTCGGCGTCGCTCGCGGTTGTAGGGCGGATAAGCGCAGTGCATCCGCCAGGGGGTTCGAGGGAAGCCTTACGCGTGGCGAAGCCTCAGCAGGTCCGATGCGGCCGAACGCCCCCCCTGGAGCCCGAGCCAGACGTCCCGGCGACCCGCGCAGGGCCGCGCGCCTCGCGACTGCACTGGGGTCTCCGTTCAGCTTCGCCGCTGCCCCTCGTGTAATGTTCGCGCTTCACGCGAACCCCGATCCGGCCCGGACCCCACGAACGGCTGGCTGCGGCTGCGCTCAACGCAATTCCAGGCCCGACATGACCCCGACGATGCCCCGCTTCGCCGCCCTCCTGCTCGCCGCCTGCGCCCTGTTCGCGCTGGGCTCTGCGCACGCGCAGCGGCTTGAGATCGACATCCTCGGCGTGAATTCGTCCGCCCTGCCGATCACCGTCGTGCCCTTCGAATACCTCGGCGCCGGCGCTGCCCCCGAGACCGACATCGGCGCCGTCATCCGCGCCAATCTGAACCGCAGCGGCTCCTTCCGCGCGCTCGCCGAGCGCGACATCGTCGAGAAGCCGATCCGCTCGGCCGACGTCAACTACGCCACCTGGCGCCTGCTGAAGCAGGACTTCCTGGTGGTCGGTCGCGTGCTGGACGGCAGCGACGGCGGCTACCGCGTCGAGTTCGAGCTGCTCGACGTCGCCAAGCAGGAGCGCATGCTGGGCCTGGCCATGATCGGCCGCAGCGGCAGCCTGCGCGACGTCGCGCACCAGGTGTCGGACCAGATCTACGAGCGCATCCTCGGCGTGCGCGGCGCGTTCTGGACGCGTATCGCCTATATCACCGCCACCGGCCTCGGCCGCGACATGCAGTACGCGCTGATGGTCGCCGACGCCGACGGCTTCAACCCGCAGCCGGTGGTGCGCTCGCGCGAGCCGCTGCTGTCGCCGGCCTGGAGCCCCGACGGCCGCCGCGTCGCCTATGTCAGCTTCGAACGCGGCAATTCCTCGATCTACATCCAGGACATCGGCAGCGGCCAGCGCGAGCTGGTGGCCAGCCACCGCGGCATCAACGGCGCGCCCAGCTTCTCGCCGGACGGCAGCAAGCTGGCGCTCACCCTGTCGCGCACCGGCAACCCCGAGATCTACGTGATGGACCTGGGCAGCAAGCAGCTGACCCAGCTGACCCAGCACTGGGGCATCGACACCGAGCCGACCTGGGCGCCGGACGGTGCCTCGATCTTCTTCACCTCCGACCGCGCCGGCAAGCCGCAGATCTACGAAGTGCCGGCAGGCGGCGGCGACGCCCGCCGCATCACCTTCCTCGGCGACTACAACGCCCGCGCCACGGTCTGCTGTGAGGGCAAGAAGCTGGCGATGGCGCAGGGTCAGGGAAATGTTTATCGTATTGCGGTTTTGGACCGCACCGTGGGCAACCCCGGCGTCCAGAATCTGGTTTCGGTCGGCAATCTGGACGAATCGCCGAGCTTTGCACCGAACGGAAGCATGCTGCTCTACGCCGCCCGCGAGGGCCGCCGCGGCGTTCTGTATGCCGTGTCGGCCGATGCCCGCGTGCGGCAGCGACTTGTTCTCGCCGATGGCGACGTCCGGGAGCCCGCCTGGTCGCCCTATCGGCAGCGCTGATCGCCCTCACCGGCACAGTGCGTTCCACCCCGGCGCGGCCCTTGGGTTGCGCCACCCCCACGACAGGATGTCGTGGGGCAAGGTCCGAAGGCCGCAAGGCTGCAGGACGGCGGGAGCAGGCAGGCCAGCGCCGCGAGGCTCAAGGTCGGGTCTGCGCTCGGTGCCAAGCGCTGGAAAGCGTGTGCGCCGAAGTATCCGCTCTGAGGATGGGCTCAATGTCACCGCTTCAAACCATAAGACTGCATCCGATCGCAACCCCAAGGACCCTGCTCCGATGAACACGATGACCCGCCTGCTGATCGCCGCCGCGACCGTGGCCGCCCTGGCCGCCTGCGCCAAGAAAGAAACTGTCCAGCCGACCACTGACACCACCACGACCCCGCCGACCCAGACGGCTGCCCCGTCCGACGGCCGCTACACCCCGGAAGACCTGGACCGTGACCCCTGCCTGGTCAAGCGCGTTGTCTACTTCGACTTCGACAAGTCGGACATCAAGTCCGAGTTCGCTTCGATCCTGGCCTGCCACGCCAAGTACCTGACCGACCGTCCGTCGGCCCGCATCACCCTGGAAGGCCATGCCGACGAGCGCGGTTCGCGCGAGTACAACCTGGGCCTGGGCGAGCGCCGCGGCAACGCCGTCAATGGCGCCCTGCTGTCGAACGGCGGTTCCGCCAGCCAGCTGACCGTCGTCAGCTACGGCGAAGAGCGTCCGACCTGCACCGATTCGAGCGAAGGTTGCTGGGGCCAGAACCGTCGCGTCGAGATCGTCTACACCGCCCGCTGATGCGCGCGTACAGCCTCCTCGCAGGCTGCCTGGCAACGGCGACCCTCTGGGTCGCCGTTGCCGCTCCGGCGGCTGCCCAGGGTTCGCGCCTGTCGCTGGCCGACCGCGTCGCGCGGCTGGAGCAGCAGCAGTCCGGCGGCGACCAGGCCCAGGCCAATATTCAATTGCTCAACCGGATCAGCGAGCTGCAGGCGGAAATCGCCAGCCTTCGCGGCATGGTGGAGCAGCAGGCCTTCGAGATCGAAGCCCTGTCCAAGCGCAACCGCGACCAATACCTAGATCTCGACAGCCGCATCGGCCGCATCGAAGGTGGCGTCAGCGCCAGCCCGGGCGCTGCGCCTGCGGGTGGCGCCGGCGCGACAAGTGCCGCCCCGGTGGACGAGATCGCGCTGGGCGGCAGTTCCGCGCCCGCGACCACCGAATTCGAAGAGCCTGAAGTGCGCGCCCCGGTCGAAGGGCTGGTGGGCACCGCCGCACTCGGCGGCAGCGACACCGCCCCCGCCGCCATCGAAAGCGTGCGTGGCAACCCCGAAGACGAGCGCCGCAGCTACGACGCCGCCTTTGACGAGCTGAAGGAAGGCCGCTACGCCGAAGCCGCGCGTCGCTTCAACAGCTTCCTGCAGATGTACCCGGACGGCGACTATGCGCCGAACGCGCAGTACTGGCTGGGCGAGTCCTACTACGTCACCCAGAACTACGAGATCGCGCTGGAAGCCTTCCAGACCCTGCTGCGCCGCTTCCCCAACAGCACCAAGGCGCCCGACGGCCTGCTCAAGCTCGGCTACTGCCAGTACGAGCTGCGCCAGTGGAACGAGGCCGAGGCCACGCTGAACCGGGTGATGCAGCAGTACCCCGACACCACCGTCGCACGTCTGGCCCAGGGTCGACTGCGGGCCATGCGGCTGGAAGATCGCCGGTAGCGCCGGCGATCTTGGGATTGGGGATTCGGGATTGGGGATTCGCCCGCCCCCACTACCGCTGTAGCGCTCGCTTCGCCTATCTCGCCTGGCCCCTTCCGTTCGGGGCCCGATGAGCACGGAACGCCCGGCCACGAATCCGCCACCCAGTCGTTCGAGCGACACCGCATTGAATCCCGAATCCCCAATCCCGAATCCCATCGCCCAGAGCGACCGCCTCCGCCTCACCGAGATCTTCCTCTCGCTGCAGGGCGAGTCGCGCAGCGTGGGCTGGCCGACCGTGTTCGTGCGCCTGACCGGCTGCCCGCTGCGCTGCGGCTACTGCGATACCGCCTATGCCTTTCACGGCGGGCAGTGGTGGGAGATCGAGGACATCCTCGCCGAGGTCGCCCGCCATGGCGCCCGCCATGTCTGCGTGACCGGCGGCGAGCCACTGGCGCAGAAGCGCTGCCTCGTGCTGCTGGAGCGGCTGTGCGACGCCGGCTACAGCGTCTCCCTGGAAACGTCGGGCGCGATCGACATCGCCCCGGTCGACCTGCGCGTGCAGCGGGTGATCGATCTCAAGACCCCGGGCTCGGGCGAGCTGGCGAAGAACCGCTGGCAGAACCTCGATCATCTGCAGCCCTCCGACCAGATCAAGTTCGTGGTCTGCGACCGCGCGGACTTCGACTGGGCCATGCAGGTCACCCGCGAACACCGCCTGCACGAGCGCTGCGAAGTGCTGGTCTCGCCCAGCTTCGGCCAGGTGCAGCCCGCCGAGCTCGCCGACTGGCTGCTGGCCGAAAAACTGCCGATCCGCTTCCAGATGCAGCTGCACAAGCAGCTGTGGGGGGAAGCGCAGGGGCGCTGAGCGCGCTTGCGCGCGCGGGATTCGGGATTTGGGATTCGCAAGAGCCGCAATCCCATCGGGATGGCAAGCTCCACGCAGCCGTCGACATCCACCAATGTGCCCTGCCGATGGCGGCGTCGGTTCGAGTCGAAAGCCCCGCTCAACGGTTGCCGATTGCCGACTCACCCTTCCCGATCAAGCACAGGAACCACACGCCCATGAATCCAGCGAAAGCCGTGGTGCTCCTTTCCGGCGGCATGGACTCCGCCACCGTGCTGGCGATCGCCCGCGCCGAGGGCTATGAGGCCTATGCGCTGAGCGTGGCCTACGGCCAGCGCCACACGTCCGAGCTCGCAGCCGCGGCCCGGCTGGCGAAGTCACTTGGCGCGGCCGCACACAAGGTCGTGAATATCGATCTGCGCAGCATCGGAGGCTCGGCGCTGACCGACGACATCGAGGTGCCCGAGCACGGCGGCGAGGGCATTCCGGTCACCTATGTGCCGGCGCGCAATACCATCATGCTGAGCGTGGCTCTCGGCTGGGCCGAAGTGCTGGGTGCGCAGCACATCTTCTGTGGGGTCAATGCGGTCGACTATTCGGGCTATCCCGACTGCCGGCCGGAGTTCATCGCCGCCTTCGAGCGCCTGGGCAATCTCGCGACCAAGGCCGGGGTCGAGGGCCATACGCTGCGCGTGCACGCGCCGCTGATCGACCTGAGCAAGGCCGATATCGTCCGCCGCGGAATCGAACTCGGCGTCGACTTCGGCGAGACCGTGTCCTGCTACCGCGCAGATGCCGAGGGCCGCGCCTGCGGCCACTGCGACGCCTGCCGGCTGCGCGCGGCGGGCTTCGAGGCCGCCGGCGTCGCCGACCCCACGCGCTACCTTGGATGAATGGCGGCCCGGCCCCACGCGGCGCAAACTTGTGCCTGCGCCGCCCCCTGACTACACTGCGCGCCCCTGCGTGAGGCCCAGCCCGGGCTGTTCGCCGCGCAGCCTGTCGAATCCGATGACATCACCGGGTCGTTAGCTCAGCGGTAGAGCTGCGGACTTTTAATCCGTAGGTCGAAGGTTCGAATCCTTCACGACCCACCATCTGCGCCAGTTGGTTCGCAGAGGCCATAGGCCCAGTAGTCCGAACTGTGTGCGGCACGCGGTGCTTCCGTTTCCGCCGTGGCCGCGGTGCCGGGTCCAAGCCGAACACTTTGCTCGGGATGCGAGCGGCCCATGCCTCGAATCGCTGGCGCCTCGCCGACCGCGCGAGGCATGAAGTGGAGCGCCCATCTGCAATGAGCGGACGGTTTCCGGCCCGAGGCAAGAGCCTCTGGGCCCCCGCCTGCGCGGGGGCGACGAGCCGGGGATGCAATCGCCCCGGTGACTGGATCAGGACCGAGATTGCCTTGGAAAACGGCAGCTGTGAAGCGAGTGTTTGGCTCTCCCTGCTTGGCTCTTCCCGCTTGGCTCTTCCCGCTTGGCTCTTCCCGCTTGGCTCTTCCCGCTTGGCTCTTCC
>NZ_CALART010000098.1 GCF_937888285.1 uncultured Aquimonas sp. | reverse complement strand
GGAAGGCGATGCCGTCGATGACGCCGATGATGTCCTCGATCTTGCGCGACTGCGCATTGATCTGGCCCATGGTGCTGACCACCTCGCTGACCACCTTGCCACCGCGTTCGGCGACGTCGGCGGCACCGATCGACAGCTGGTTCGCGCTGCGCGCGTTCTCGGCGTTCTGGCGCACGGTCGAGGTCAGCTCTTCCATGCTCGCCGCGGTCTCTTCCAGCGCCGCCGCCTGCTGCTCCGTGCGTGAGGAAAGATCGGCATTGCCCGAGGCGATTTCGCCGGCCGCGGAATTGATCGCGCCAACCGCCTGCTGGATGTCGCCGACGATCTCGCGCAGGCGCGCCACCGTGGCGTTCGTCGCCCGCTGCAGCTCGGCGAAACGACCCTGCGACTGGCCCTCGATGCTGCGCGAAAGATCGCCCTCGGCGACGGCAGCGAGCACCCGGCAGGTGCGCTCCAGGCCGTCGTCGGCGGTGGCCATCAGCTGGTTGAGCGAATCCACCATCTCGCGGAAGGCGAACTCGTAGCGCTCGGCCTCGCCGCGCAGATGGAAGGCGCCCGCGGCCGCCCCCTGCGAGAGCCGCAGGATCTCGTCGCGCACGGCCAGCAGCTTCTCGCGCACGCCGTCCACCGCTTCGCTGATGCGGCGCTTCTCGCCGGGCAGCTCGGGCATGCGCACGCTCATGTCGCCGCGCGCATAGCTCTGCACCACCGCGACGATCTGCTCGCTGGTGCCGATATGGCCCTCGGCCAGGCGATTGACGCCGGCCGCCATCTCGCCGAAGGCACCCGGGTAGCGCTGTGCATCGATGCGGTGATTGAGTTCGCCGGCCTCGTGGCTGCGGCTCATCTCGGTCTGCTCGGACATGAAACCCTGCAGGGCCCCGCGCATGTCGAGCAGCGAGCGGTTCAAGCGGCCGATCTCGTCCTCGCGCGTGCGGTCGATGCGCGCGTCGAAGCGGCCGCTGGCCAGCTGCTCGACGGTGGCGACGGCCGCGCCCAGGGGCGCGCCCACCAGCCTTCGCAGCAGCAGCAGGGTGGCGGTGATCACCGCCAGCGACATCAGCAGGGCCACCCAGAACACGGTGACGCCGACTGCGCGTGCGCCGGCCAGCAGCTCGCTCATCGGCAGTTCGGCGGCCAGCGCGAAGCGGCCCGGATAGTTGCCGATGCGGATCGGCATGTAGACCTGGGCGCTGTCGGCGTCGAAGCTCTCGTGGCTGCGGTCGGCGCCAACGGCCGCCAGCATCTCAGCGGCGTCCGCTGCCCCATAGGGCTTGCCGATCAGGCTGGCATCCCGATCGGCGACCAGCGCGCCCTTGGCCGAGATCAGGCGCACGCGCCCCTGCTGGCCGACGCTCACCGCCGCCAGCCGCTGCTGGAGCGCGGCAAGGCCGGTGTCCACGCAGACGATGCCGATGAACTCGCCGTTGCGGATCAATGGCGTGGTGAAGGTGGTGATCAGCACGTCCTTGCCGTCGATCGGGTAGAGGTAGGGCTCGATCATCACCTCGCCGCGGGTCTGCTTGGCCAGCTGGTAGTAGTCGCCGTCGCCCGGCGTGTCGTAGCTCTCCAGCACGGTCGCTTCCACCCCGCGCGGGGTGTGGAAGAAGTAGGGCACGAAGCGCCCGCTGGCGTCGTGCATGGCATCGGCGGATGAGAATTCGGCGTCGCGACCGTCGAAGGCGTCGGGCTCGAAGCCCACCGCCATGCCGACGAACTGGGTCTGCGGGGCCAGCAGGCTGGCGGTGAGGGTGGCGACGCGGCTGCGGTCCTGGCGACCCTGCTCGATGTCGTCGAGCAGCGTCCGCGCCAGCGAGCGGGTCAGCAGCGGGCCCTGGTTCAACAGGTCGGCGACCGCGTTGGCTTCCGCCCTGGCCACCGCGCGCAGCTCCTGCAGGGCGCTGTCGCGCGCGATCGCCGCAGCGCGCTGGTAGATCACCACGCCTGCCGCGATGAAGCCAAGTACGGTCAGGAGACCAATCAGCAGCGCCGCCTTGGCGGCGACGCTCCAGCGTCGGAAAGTGGACATGGACAACCCCCGGTACAAAGCCCCAGGGCTCGAATGCAACTGTCATACCTCCAGCGAAGAACGCTCCGCCGTGCCACCGGGCGCGGCGAGTCGCGGAGGCTGCCTTGGCGGTGTGCCTGCGCGGCACGGGCCAGGTTCCGGCCCTGCCTTGACGGTGCGGCGTTGCGACCGGGGCCGGGTTGCAGGCCACGGTGGGCCAGGGCCCACCCTATGCGCTCGGGTGGACGCAGATGCGGCCGCTTCGAAGATCGCTGCTGCGAGAACCTCCGCTCCACAGAGGGTGGGCCCGGCCCATCATGAGCCACACGCCCGCCGCACCCACCAGCGCCCCGCACGCGCCAAGCACACGCCCGCACCGCAGCCGCGAGCCCATCGCACCGCCGCCGCCGCGCACCACATAGGGTGGGCCCCGGCCCACCATGAGCCACACACCCACCGCACCCGGGGCGCTGCGCACCACGCCAGCTACTGGATCAGGTCCACCTGCTTCGCCGCGGTGTAGTCCAGCAGCCCGAAGTGCCCATACGTATAGGTGGTACTGCTGTTCTCGCCCCAGATCGCACTGGAGTGCACGCCGCCGACCGTGCAGACGCCGCTGCCGCAGACGATCTGGTCGTAGTAGGACTTGATCGAATGCACGCGGTCGCCGAAGCGCGCGCCGTTCAAACCGTTGAGGAAGGGGCTGCCCACTGACAGGCCCCAGTAGCCGCAGGTGCTGGTGGCGACATTCCACGGGTAGCTGCCGCAGGTCCACAGGCCGCGGAAAGCGCCGGCGATGCCGACGAAGCTCTGCACGTAGGGGCGCAGGCCGTTCTGTTGGATCACCCGCCCGGCCAGGGTGCCGCCCATCGAGTGGGTGATCACGTCGATCTTGCCGGTGCACGATCCGGCGATCGCATTGACCATCGCGTTCAGCACCGGCGTTTCCTCGCTGCCGCTGTGGTCGTTGCAGGCCGCGCAGGTCTTGCTGCCCCAACTCGGGCGGTGGATCTGCGCATCGGTGTAGCCGCGGCGCTTCAACTCGGCGACGGTGTTGGCCCAGTCGGCCGGCGCGCCGGTATTGCCATGCACCAGAACCACCGCGTCGCGGCAGCTCTGCGCCATGGCCGGCAGCGCGCACATGGCAAGAGCGGCCACGCAGGCCGCGCGGATCAGAGTGTTCATGCTGTTCCCTCCCCAGGGTGATGACGGGCAGCCGTGGTCGGCCGTCTCTCGCCAGCCCCGATGCTCCGCCCGCCGATGCGCTTGCGCAGCTGTACGAAAGGACAGTGCCGGGCGGAAGGTGGGTCGCGGGGGCGCGAGCCTTGCGCGCACGGGGGCTGTCGGCGTTGTTGAATGCGCGGCGTCACTCGCTGTTGTAGGGCGGATAAGCGCTGCGCATCCGCCAGCGGGTCCGGAAGACGCCGTGCCCCAAGCGGAGCCGTGGCGCTGGCCTCGTTGAAGGAACGGCGTCACCCGCGGCTTGGTGGCGGATGCGCTGCGCCTATCCGCCCTACGCGCACGGGGCCTGTCGGCTTCGTTGGAGGCGTGGCGTCACTCGGGGTTTGGTGGCGGATGCGCTGTGCTTATCCGCCCTACGCGCACAGGGACGTCGGCTTTGTTGGAGGCGCGGCGTCGCTCGTGGTTGTAGGGCGCATAAGCGCAGCGCATGCGCCGGCAGGTCCGAAAGAGGCCGCCCGCCCAAACGCAGCAGGTCCGAAAGAAGCCGCCCGTCCAAACGCAGCCGGCGCGAAACACGCCGCTGCAATCGGCGCCGCAGGCAGGGCGCGCTGCGGCCGCGCGATCCGTCGCCCCCATCGCCCCCATCGCCCGCGCATCCACGCCCACGCCGCGCACCAAGTCGCGCAAGACCCGTGCCGCGAACTGCAGCGCGACATCAGGCCGCCGCTCGCCCGTGGCATCCGCCTTGCACTTCGAACACCACCGCTATGGGCCGGAACGGCTCATCACGGATGCGAAGGAGGAGAGGACGTGCTTAAACCCTTGATAAACCTGATCTGCTTTCTGCTGAGCCGGATTTCCGCCGTGGCCCTTCGGCACGCGTTCCCGGTCGGTGTCAGCTTTCCGGCGCTGTTCGGTCCGGCGCCGCGCCCTGCCCGCGTCGGCCAGACGTCGGCGGCGCCCGTCCTCCTTCGTACTCCCTTTCTCCGCAGCCCGGCCCTCGCGCCCGGGCTGCGCCTGCGTTCCGCCGCTGGCCACTGGCCGGCGGCGCGATCCCTCCGGGCGGCCTGCCCGGAGCGCGCGGCCCGGGTGGGACTCCCCCCCGGCCGGGCCTGCAGCACCACGGCCTTCGGGCTGTTTGACGCCACGCGCGAGCGTGGGATGGGTCATCCAGCCGGCTAGGCGGTGCCCGTAGTAGACGGGGCACCGCAGTCGGTGCCTGTTGTTCTCTCAAATCATCATCAAGAAAGAGACCTCACCATGACTGATACACATCCCACATCGCCGCGGGGCGCACCCCCGGCACGGAGCTGGGGCAGGAGGCTGGCCGCATCCGCGGCTTCGCTGATGCTGCTGGCGGGCGCCGCCATCGCCCAGAACAAGCCCGAGCCGGCTTCGGTCAAGAGCCATTTGGAGCTCGGCACCGTCACTGCGACCAGCAACATCGCGGGTGAAACGGCCAACTACGAGTTCACCTTCCGGCATGGTGGCGGCAATGCCGACGCAACCGATCCGAACATCCGAATCACCTTCCCGGCGGGCTACGGCTTGGGTGGTGCCTCCTGGAATCAAGCAGGGTCGGGGCTAGGTCTCACTACTCCTCCGAACGCCGGAACTTGGACTGAGCCCACGTTGAATGCCATCGACAGCGGGGCGCGCTTCCTGAACCTCGCAATCACCGACGGCTTCCAGTCGCTCAATGGACAAACCACCTACCGCGTGGCGATCACCGGCGTGGTCAACGCCCCCACGGGCGGAAACCAGTCCATCCAGATCCAGATCCTGCAGTCTGACGGCGTCACCGTCAGCACCAATGGCTCCGTCAACTTCACCCTTGTCGGCCCGCCCAACACCCCGAACGCGCCATCCGCCACCGCTGGCGCAGGTCAGGCCACGGTGAACTGGACCGCGCCGGCCAACGGCGGTTCGCCCATCATCGGTTACACGCTCGAGATTTCCGGAAACGGCGGGAGCAGCTGGTCCGATGCGCCGGGTGCCTGCGCGCCGGCCACCACCGAGGCCAGCACCGCAACCTCCTGCGTGGCCAGCCCGCTCACCCCCGGCGCCGGTTATGAGTTCCGCGTCCGCGCCATCAATGCGATTGGTGCCAGCAGCTTCAGTGACGCGAGCACCACCATCGTGATCCTCGCGGCGACGCCGGATGCGCCGACCGACGTCGGTGCCACCGCAGGCAACCAGTCAGCCACGGTCGACTGGACGGCACCCACCAACGATGGCGGTGCCGCGATCACCAGCTACACCGTGACAGGCTCGCCCTCGGGCACCTGTACGGCGACGGCGCCGGCCACGACCTGCGATGTCGCCGGTCTGTCGAACGACCTTGGATACACCTTTACCGTTGTCGCGACCAACAGCGCCGGCAGCGGCGCTGCTTCCAGCCCCTCCCCGGAAGTCTTTCCCCAGCGCACCGCCAGCACAACCGCCATCACCGGCACCACCGCGTCCTTGAACGGCGGCACGCGTGCGCGCACCAACGAGAGCTTCACCGTCAACTTCACGGTGAGCAGTGCGGATGCGACCGGCGTCAGCGAAGGCGGCACGGTCACGGTTGAAGCGCAGACAGCAGGCGGCGCTGTGGTTGGCAGCTGCAGCGGCGCGGCTACCGCAGGCGCTGGCAGCTGCGTGCTGAGCGGCCTGAAGCCCAGCGACAACGTGGCGCGACTCGTGGCCTCGCTGGCGCAGACGCCGCGCCTGCTGGCTTCGCAGTCCGGCCCCTTCGCCTTTGATGTCACCCGCAGCAACACCACCAGCACGCTGACCAGCAACAGCCCCAGCGTGTTCGGCCAGGACATCGTGCTGAGCGCCAGCTTCAACGCCACCGCGCCGGGCGCCAATCCGGTCACCGGTACGGCGCGCTTCGTGCGTCAGCCGGGCAACGTCACGGTCGTTGAAGTGCCGATCGTGCCGGGCATCGAGGGCGCGGCCAGCACGGCCACCACCACGATCACCACCAACCCGGATGTCAGCCTGTCGCCGATCACCTACAACGTGGTGATCCTCGACAACACCGACTTCATCGGCAGCAACAACAGCACCGTGCACACGGTGAACCGCGCCAGCACCACGGTGACGATCAATTCGATCTCGCCGGCCGCAGGCCCGGACATCGAGGTCAACGAGACGGTGACGGTGAGCGCCACGGTGGCCGCGGTGGCCCCGGGCGAAGGCACGCCGAACGGCACCGTGCAGGTGCGCGGCACCGGCGGTGACGCTGCTGCCACCACCGGCTGCGACATCAGCCTGTCCGGCGGCACCGGCACCTGCCAACTGAGCTTCAGCACCAAGGGCGGTGCAACGCTGGTCTTCAGCTACGTGCAGAGCGCCAACTTCGCCGCCAGCAGCAACAGCCAGGCCGTCACGGTGCTGGGCCTGCCGGTGACGCTGACGCTGACGCCGCCGGGCGCTGCGCCCTTCTTCGGCAACAGCTACGACGTGGCCTACAGCCTCACGGGCGGTGCCGGCGACTTCGAGGGTGCGGTCAGCCTGAGCGCGACCGGCCCGACGAATGCCACGGCCACCTGCGTCAGCAACAGCGCCCCGGCCAACAACACCGGCGTCTGCACCTTTGCCGGCGGCCAGGATGTGGGCGCCTACACGCTGGACGGTGCCTATGCGGGCGATACCCAGGACCTGCCCGCCATTGACGGCGACAGCCTGAGCATCGTGCAGGCCACCACCGAGCTGACCGTCACCACCACGCCGAGCAGCTCGGCGGCGGGTGAGGACGTGCTGTTCGCGGTCGAGCTGAGCCTGACCAACGGGACGGGCGCACTCGACGGCAGCATCGAAGTCACTGCCAACGGTTTGACCAATGCGGGCACGCCCAGCTCGGGCTGCACCATTCCGGTCAGCGGCCAGGCCTCGCCCTTCACGGCCAACTGCACCCGCGCCTTCACCCTGTTCGGCGACGACCAGGTGGTGTCGGCGGTGTTCGTGCCCTCCAGCACCAACTTCGCGGGTGACTCGGCGACCACGCTGCACGACGTGACCTCGGCCTCCACCCAGACCCTGATCACCGGCTTCACGCCGGCCAATCCGCAGGTCGGCGACGCGGTGACGGTCGGCTTCGACGTCGACGGCGGCGAAGGCACCTACGAGGGCGTGATCAACGTCAGCGTCAACGGCAGCCCGGTGACCTGTAGCCCGGCCCTGAGCTTCGACACCACCACGGGTGTTGGCAGCTGCCGCGTCCCGGGTCTGTTCCAGACCGCGGGCGACTACAGCTTCGTCGTGGCCTTCGATGGCGTCGAGCTCGGCAACGATGCCGACTCCACCAGCGATGCTTCGGTGCTCACTGTCGATCCGCGCAGCACCTCGTTGAGCCTGTCGGCAGCGCCGGCATCCCAGCAGCAGGCCGGCCAGAGCGTGGTGTTCACTGTGAATGCCGCAGCAATCACCGGTCCGAGTCTGGACGGCTTTGACGCCGGCAACGTCGCCAGCGGCACGGCTTATGTGTGTCTGGCTTCTTCGCCGGTCTGCGACAGCAGCAGCGCGCTCTGCACCGCGACCCTGAGTGGCGCGGGTACGGACGGTGCGGCCTCAGGCACCTGCCCGAGCAGCTTCGCAGCCGTGGGCAACTACAGCTTCGTGGCCCGCTACGTCGGCAACGACAACTTCGCCGGCAGCAACAGCCTGCCGCTGGCCTACACCGTGGAGCCGCGCGACACCAGTATCCTCATCACCCGCGTCAGCAGCTTCACCAGCGGTGCCTCGCCGGCGACTTCGGCCCTGGTGGGTGAGCAGGTGACGGTGAGCTTCGACGTGAGCGGCGGCCTCGGCGAGTACGAGGGCAGCGTCACGGTGTACGCGGACGGCCCTGGCCCGCTGTCGGCGATCTGCGACAACGGCAGCTTCAACATCGAAACCGGCGAGGGCAGCTGCACTTTCAGCGTGGGCAATGGCAATGGCCTGGAGCAGGTGGGTACCTGGACCTTCATGGCCGACTTCATCCCGGGCGTGGAAGGCAACGACGCTTTCTCGAGCACGGGTGAAGAAGCTGCGGGCATCAACATCCTGCAGGCCAGCACCACTCTGGTGCTGAGCAGCAGCCCGGCGCCGAGCGTGTTCGGCCAGCCCTTCACCCTGACCGCGACGGTCACGGCGACGCCGCCTTCCGAGGGCTACCCGACCGGTGACGTCAACTTCTTCGATGGCGAAAGCAATGCCATCGGCGTGGTGACCCTGGCTCCGACTGCAACGCCGGGTGTGTCCACGGCGAGCATCGCCAATCTAACCCGCGACGTGGCCCTGCCCAACGGCTGGCGCTTCGTGGCGGCGACGATCACCAACCCGAACTTCGCGGGTGCCAACGACTTCGGCTATGACCACCTGGTCAACCGCGACAACCAGACGGTTGAGGTGTCGGCTCCGACCTCGCTGCCCTTCGCGGACGGCGGCAGCTTCAACGTGTCGGCGCTGGCGACGGCGGTGTTCACCAGTGCGCCCAGTGGTCAGGCGGTCAACCTGAGCGCCGGTCCGGCGGGCGTGTGTTCGGGCAGCGGTTCGAGCACCGGCGGCAGCAATGTCTCCATCAGCATCCTCGGTGGCGGCACCTGCGTGATCACGGCCAGCGTGCCGCAGTCGAACAACTACAACGCGGTTGCGCCGCAGACGGTGAACGTCGAGATCACTCCGATCGACCAGACCATCAGCTTCGACCCGCTGCCCAACCGTCCGGCGGCTGCCGGCACGTTTGAGCTCGCGGCGACGGCGCCTGCCGGTGCGGTCAGCTTCGCCAGCACCACGACCGACATCTGCACCGTCAGCGGTACCACGGTGAGCTACGTTGATGCGGGCACCTGCTCGATCACCGCCAGCCAGGCCGGCAACGCCAGCTACAACGCGGCGCCGGATGTCGTGCAGGCCTTCGCCTACGTGGCAGTGACGGTCGGTCCGGAAGGGCTGGACGACGGCACGCGCAACGCGCCCTACAGTGCGCAGTTCACTGCCAGCGGTACGGGTGCGGCGCTGCCGTTCACGTTCACCGTGGGTGCGGGCCTGCCGCCGGGTCTGAGCCTGGCCGCAGACGGTGCGCTGAGCGGCACGCCGACCTCGGCGGGCAGCTACGTCTTCACAGTGACCGCCACCGACAGCAGCAACGCTCCGAACGTCGGCACGCCGTACAGCGGTTCGCGTGAGTACACCCTGGTGATCGCCAAGAACCCGCAGGTCATCACCGCGTTCGCGTCCACCCCCGCGAGCCTGGTCTACCAGGGTTCTGCAGCGACGCTGTCCGCCACTGGCGGCGGTTCCGATCAGCCGGTGGTGTTCAGCTCGCTGACGCCGACGATCTGCTCGGTCACGGGCGACCAGGTTACGCCGCTGCTGGCGGGCACCTGCACCGTGGCTGCCGATCAGGCGGGCAACGACGACTACGAGCCCGCGGATCAGGTCGAGCTCGACATCGAAGTGGCCAAGGCTGAGCAGGCCGAGCTGATCGCAGCCGCAGCGACCAATCCGGTCGTCTACCTGCAGACCAGCGCGCTGAGCGTCACCGGTGGCACGACTGGCGGTGCGGTGACCTACGTGGTCACCTCCGGCGAAGCCTTCTGCTCGATCACCGGCAGCACCCTGACTGCGATCGCGGCCGACGGCAGCTGCACCGTGACGGCGACGATGGCGGGTGATGACAACTACCTGCCGGTCTCCGGTACGGTCGTGGTCGACACCATCAAGGCCGAACAGGCTGATTTCGAGGTCGCGGCTGACCCGACGACCATTGCCTACAACGCCACCAGTGCGCTGAGCACCACCGGCGGCAACGGCACGGGCGAAGTCAGCTACGCGATCACGGCGGATACGCCGACGGCTGGCAGCAACGCCTGCTCGCTGAGCGGCAGTACCATCACCGCGACCGGCATCGGCACCTGCGAAGTCACGGCGACCAAGGCGGCCGACGCCAACTACAACGTCGCGACGTCCACGGTGCTGATCACCGCGGTCAAGGCCGACCAGACCATCACCTTCGGCGCCAACCCGGGCCCGCTGACCATCGGCGGCTCGACCGGCAACGTGATGGCGACGGCGACCAGCTTGTTGACCATCGAGTACGGTGTGTTTGCGGGCAGTGAGACGGTGTGTGACGTCAACCCGAGCAACGGTGGTATCACCATGATTACCGCCGGCACCTGCGTGCTGACGGCGAACCAGGGTGGCGATGACTTCTACAACGCCGCTACGCAGGTCACGCAGGACGTCGTGATCAACCAGGAGCAGCCGAGCATTGGCCTGGTGGGCAGTGGTTCGCCGACCAGCCCGGGTGATTCGGTGACCTTCACGGCGACCGTCAGCGGTGGCTTCAGCCCGACCGGCTCGGTGACCTTCCAGAACAACGGTGTGGACATCGCCGGCTGCGTCAACGTGGCGCTCACGGGTCTCACGGCCCAGTGCGTCACCACGGCGCTGCCGCAGGGCAGCAACCCGGTCACCGCTGTCTACAACGGCGACCTCAACAACCTGACCGCGACCAGCAACACGGTCACCCAGGTCGTGCTGACCGGCACCACCATCACGCTCAATGCCGGCAACCTGACCGAGGCGCGCTTCGGCCAGACGGTGAACGTTGCCTACACGGTGTCCGGTGGCGTGGCTCCGAACGAAGGTACGGTGACGGTGACGGCGACCCGCCCGGGTTCGACCGTGACCTGCACAGCGCCGGCTTCGGCGGGCACCTGTGCCCTGACCGGTCTGGTCACTACCGGCCCTGTGCTGGCGGACGGCTACACCGTCACGGCGGCCTATGCGGGTGATGCCAACGACGGCGCGTCCACCACGGCGGCCTCGCAGACGCTGACTGTGCTGCGCTCCAACACCAACACGGCGCTGACCATCGCTCCGGTCACCAGCTCGCCCTTCGGCCAGGGCTTCACCCTGACCGCGACGGTGACCGCGGTGGCTCCGGGCGGCGGTATCCCGCCGGGCACCATCGTGTTCCTGCGCGATGGCGAGTCGATCGGTGAGGTTCCGCTGGTCGGCGGTGTGGCCACCTTCAACGTGGCGGCAGGCCTGCCGGTGAACAACTATGTGTTCCGCGCCGAGTACGCGCAGACCACCAACTACCTGCAGAGCTTCGAGAACCGCAACTACGCGGTCACGGCCAAGGCCACAACGACGACGATCACGGGCGCTTCGGCCAACCCGTCGGCGCTGTCGGCCGAGGTGCTGTTCAGCTACACCGTGGTCGCCAACGTCGCGGGTACCACCCCGACCGGCAACGTGACGCTGACCGCCAGCACCGGTGAAACCTGTACTGCCACGGTGGCGGCGGGCCAGTGCGGACTGACCTTCAACACCGCCGGTGCGCGCACCGTGACCGCCGCCTATGCGGGCGATTTGCAGCACGCAGCCAGCGCCTCGGCAGCGTTCTCGCAGGCCGTCAACCAGGGCAGCACCGCGGCGACGCTGGCGATTTCGCCGGCCAGCCCGGCGCAGATCGGCCAGTCGGTGAGCTTCGACGTGACGGTCACCGGCACGCCGGGTTCGCCGCTGCCGACCGGCACGGTGAACGTGGTGCACGGGGCGGGCACGCTGATCTGCAGCTACACGTTGCCGGGCAGCGGCTGCGCGGTCACGTTCACCAGCGAGCAGAGCTTCACGAACGTGCGCGCCGAGTACGCGGGCGACAGCAACTTCACCGGCACCACCAGCAACACCGTGGCCAGCTATGTGGTGGAGAAGGTGCCGACCAGCATCGTGTTCACGACCGCCGACAGCACCATCACCTTCGGTCAGTCGATCTCGATCGCCACCAGCGTCAGCGGCGGCATCAACGGCAACCTGGGGCTGGTGACGGTCACCGCCACGGCGGCGGGCAAGGATCCGGTCACCTGCAGCGCGGTCGCTACGGCCGGCAGCTGCACGCTGATGGGTCTGGAAGCCGCCACCTGGACGCTGGCTGCGACCTACGCCGGTGACGCAGATGACCAGGCCAGCAGCACGGCCACGGGCATCACGGTGACGGTGAACAAGGCGGCTCAGACCATCACCTTCGGCGCCAACCCCGGTCCGTTCACCTTCGGTGGCACGGCGGGCTCGGTGTCGGCGACGGCGAGCAGCGGCCTGACGGTGAGCTACAGCACGGGCAGCACGACGGTGTGCTCGGTGGATGCGCTGTCGGGCGCGATCACGATCATCGGCGCGGGCGACTGCGTGGTGGCCGCGAACCAGGCCGGCAACGACAACTTCGAAGCCGCACCGGAAGTGACCCAGACGGTGGTCATCAACAAGGCTGAGCAGATCATCACCTTCGGCGCCAACCCCGGTCCGTTCACCTTCGGTGGCACGGCGGGCTCGGTGTCGGCGACGGCGAGCAGCGGCCTGACGGTGAGCTACAGCACGGGCAGCACGACGGTGTGTTCGGTGGATGCGGTGACGGGTGCGATCACGATCATCGGCGCAGGCAACTGCGTTGTGGCCGCGAACCAGGCCGGCAACGACAACTACGAAGCCGCACCGGAAGTGACCCAGACGGTGGTCATCAACAAGGCGGCTCAGACCATCACCTTCGGCGCCAACCCCGGTCCGTTCACCTTCGGTGGCACGGCGGGCTCGGTGTCGGCGACGGCGAGCAGCGGTCTGGCGGTGAGCTACAGCACGGCGAGCGCGGGTATCTGCTCGGTGGATGCGGTGTCGGGTGCGATCACGATCATCGGCGCGGGCAACTGCGTGGTGGCCGCGAACCAAGCCGGCAACGACAACTACGAAGCCGCACCGGAAGTGACCCAGACGGTGGTCATCAACAAGGCGGCTCAGACCATCACCTTCGGCGCCAACCCCGGTCCGTTCACCTTCGGTGGCACGGCGGGCTCGGTGTCGGCGACGGCGAGCAGCGGTCTGGCGGTGAGCTACAGCACGGCCAGCACGACGGTGTGCTCGGTGGATGCGGTGACGGGTGCGATCACGATCATCGGCGCGGGCAACTGCGTGGTGGCCGCGAACCAGCCCGGCAACGACAACTACCTGGCGGCACCGGAAGTGACCCAGACCGTGGTCATCAACCCGGCCACCCAGCAGCCGCTGGTGGTCACCGCCACGCCGAACCCGGTGATCGCTGGCCAGACCAGCGCGCTGACGACGACGGGCGGTTCGGGTACGGGTGCGGTGAGCTTCGCGGTCACCGCTGGCGGCGCAAACTGCTCGGTGACGGGCAGCACCCTGACCGCGCTGGCTGCGGGCACCTGCACCGTGACCGCGACCAAGGCGGCCGATGCCAACTACCTGGTGCAGACCGGCTCGGTGGTGGTGACGGTGAACCCGGCCACGGTGGATCTGTCGATCGTCAAAACCGGCCGCTACACCCTGACCGGCATCACCTGGGAACTGCTGGTGAGCAATGCCGGCCCGGGCGCGGCCAACGGCGCCAGCGTCATCGACGCCCTGCCGAACACGGTCGAGAACGCCAGCTGGACCTGCGCCACCAACAGCGGCGGCGGCACCTGCGCCACGGCCAGCGGCACCGGCGACGTGGATGTGGATGTCAACCTGCCGGCCAACAGCAGCGTGGTGATCACCATCACCGCGAATGTGATCGGCACCCCGGCGGCGATCAGCAACACCGCGTCGGTGATCGCGCCGGACGGCATCACCGACACCAACCCGGCCAACAACACGTTCACCCTGAACCTCACGGTGGCGCTGTTCGCGGACGGCTTCGAAGGCGACAGCCTGCAGGTCAACGCAGCGCTGAAGTCCTCGGGCGGTGTGGTCGAGATCGACGGTGCTGCCCTGGAAGCGGTGGTTGACAGCTACAAGTCGGTCAACGCCGCCCGCTACGTGCTGGGTGAACAGCAGCTGCAGCTGCAGGTTCGCGAAGTGAACGGTCTGCTGCAGGTCCGCCTGCTTCAGGCGGGCGCCAAGCAGGGCCTGAGCAGCACCCGCTGGATCGAGGTGTGGCCGGGTGACGCGGTGCGTATCGACTACGCCAGCGCCAACGGCGAGCTGCAGACCCGCCTCGCGGTGGGTGCCAAGTAAGCCAGCAGCCCGCGGCGGTGTTCGCACCGCCGCGGTTCAAGTCAAGACCCCACACGGGCCGCGCAAGCGGCCCGTGTGCTTTTTGGGGGATTGGATTCCGGGGAGCAGGCCCCGCAGGGGAATCTTGCGGGTGGAGGTTGCGCGACCGGCCGGGGCATGAGATTTGTCGCGAGCCGTGCGGGTTGAATGATTGCCGGGACCCGCGCTGGTGGGATGGCCGAGGCCCGTGTAGGTGGGATGGCCGAGAACGGGGCAGGGGGATTGCCAAGACCGGGGCAGGAGGCGGCAGATGCGCTGTGCTTATCTGCCCTACGCGCCTATGTGCGTGGGGCTGCGTTCGGAGCAAGGCGTCACTCGCGGTCGTAGGGTGGATAAGCGCAGCGCATCCACCAGCGGGTCCGGGGGATGCGGTGCCTGGGGCGGAGTCCATGGCCCAGCCGTGCTCGCTGCCGATTGATGGATGCCCGTCCACGATCCGGGCGCGTCGCGGCTTCGGCGGGGCATTCCCGCTATCCTGTGCGCGCCCTCAATGCCCGGAGCCACCCATGAAAATGGTCACCGCCATCATCAAGCCCTTCAAACTGGACGACGTGCGCGAGGCGCTGTCGGAAGTGGGCGTGACCGGCGTGACCGTCACCGAGGTCAAGGGCTTCGGCCGGCAGAAGGGCCACACCGAGCTGTATCGCGGCGCCGAGTACGTGGTCGATTTCCTGCCCAAGGTGCGGATCGAGGTGGCGATCGAGGCCGACCGCGTCGAGCAGGTGGTCGAGGCCATCCGCAATGCCGCCAACACCGGCAAGATCGGCGACGGCAAGATTTTCGTGCACACGCTGGACCAGGTGATCCGCATCCGCACCGGCGAGGTCGGGCCGGACGCGCTCTGAGCGCTGGGATTGGGGGTGAGCCGGCGCGCTTGCGCGGCACTGCCGCGCGCGCTGCCGAACGCCCGAGCGCTGCGCGCGAGGGCGGGGAAGGGATTCGGAATTCAAAGCGGGCTGCATAGGGTGGGCCCTGGCCCACCGTGGATTTGACTCTCGCGAACGGTGTCGAAGGCGTGCGTGTGGATCGACGCTCCGAAGCTGTGACCGGCGCAAGCGTGGAGCTCATGGTGGGCCGGGGCCCACCCTATGACGCTGTGATGGGGGGCGCCGGGGCGGGTTCGCGGATCGTGACCGCGGCGAGCCTTGGGCTCGTGGTGGGCCGGGGCCCACCCTATGGGGCTTCGATCTTCATCGCGGCCTGCGCCATCGCCAGCGCTTCGTCAAAGCCGGCGGCGAGGCCGAGCAGGTTGGGGTGCTTGCCGAAATCCATCTGGTGCAGGATCGCGTGCGGCTGGCCGTGCAGGCCGGACAGGATCACCGCCGTGCCCATCTTCTGGCAGCGGCTGACGAACTCCTCCAGCGCGGTCACGCCCGAGGCATCGATCAGCGGCACCTGGCGCAGGCGCAGGATGAACACCTTCGGCGGTTCGCGGATCGGGTCCAGCACCTGGTCGAGGCGGTTGGCCACGGCGAAGAACAGCGGCCCGGAGAAGCGGAACATCTCGACGCCTTCGGGCAGGCGCTGGCGGGCATCGGGTTCCTCGTCCGCATCGCCGTCTTCGACCGGTGCCACGCTGACGCTGGTGCTCATGCGGTGCATGAAGACGAAGGCCGCCAGCACCACCCCGACTTCGATGGCGAGGGTCAGGTCGAAGGCCACGGTCAGGGCGAAGGTCACCAGCAGCACCACGCGATCGCCCACCGGCGCGCGCAGCAGCTGCTTGAAGCGGTGGATCTCGGCCATGTTCCAGGCCACCACCAGCAGCAGGGCCGCCAGCACCGACAGCGGCACGTAGACCATCAGCGGCGCCAGCACCAGCATGAAGGCCAGCAGGAAGCCCGCGTGCGCCATGCCGGCGACAGGCGAGCGCGCGCCGGCGCGGATGTTGGTGGCGGTGCGAGCCAGCGCGCCCGTGGCCGGCAGGCCGGCGACCAGGGCCGAGGCCGCGTTCGCCACGCCCTGGGCCACCAGTTCAGCGTTCGAACGATGGCGCTGGCCGGTCATGCCGTCCGCCACCACCGCCGACAGCAGGGACTCGACGCCGGCGAGGAAGGCGATGGTCAGCGCCGCCGGCAGCAGCTCGAAGGTGCGCTCGAAGGGAATGTTCGGGATCGCGAAGTCGGGCAGCGCCGCCGGCAGCTCGCCGAAGGTGCTGCCGATGGTCGGCACCGGTAGCCCCAGCGCGGCAACGCTGCCGGCCACCACCACGATCAGGAAGGCCGGCCAGCCGGGCCGATGGCGCTTGAGCAGGGCCAGCGCGATCAGTCCACCGGCGCACAGCGCCGCCGCGGCCGGCTGCCAGGTGGGCAGATGCGCGAAGTAGGCCGCCCAACGCTCGAAGAACTCGCCGGGCACCTGGTCCATGCGCAGGCCGAGCGCGTCCTTGACCTGGCTGGCGAAGATCGACACCGCGATCCCTGCAGTGAAGCCGGTGATCACTGGCTGCGGCATGTAGCGCAGCAGCACGCCCAGGCGCAGCAGGCCGGCGGCGATCAGGATCAGCCCGGCCAGCAGGGTGCAGAGGATCAGGCCCTCGTAGCCGAAGCGCTCGATGACGTTGAACACCACCGGGATGAAGGCCGCGGTGGGGCCGCCGATCTGCACGCGCGAGCCGCCGAGTGCCGAAATCAGGAAGCCGGCGACGATGGCGGTGTGCAGGCCGCGCTCGGGCGTGGTGCCGGAAGCGATCGCCAGCGCCATCGCCAGCGGCAGGGCGACGATGGCGACCGTGAGCCCGGCTACCAGGTCGGCGCGCAGGTCACGCGCGCCGTAGCCGCGGGCCAGCGTGGTGTACAGCTGCGGAACAAAGCCCCGGAAGTCGCTGATCAGGCGCCGGGGCATGGGATCAGCCCTGCGAGATGTCGGGCAGGCCGGTGGTCAGCCACCACTGCTTGGCCTCGGCGTCCCAGCGCCACAGTTCGCGCACCAGGAAGGTCCGCTCGACCTGGGTGTGGCGGTTGATCAGGCGCACCTCGACCAGCTGCCGCACCTCGCCCTGGCCGGCGGGCTCCTTGGCCTTGACCAGGTAGCCGGTGAATTGCACCTGGGCGTAGCGCTCCCATTCGAGCCGGCTGATCGGCTTCTCGACGCGCAGCTTGGGGTCGACGAACTCGTAGGCGCGCTCCAGATCGCTGAAGCGGATCGCGCCGGCATAGTTGAACAGGGCGGCGTCGAGCTTGATGTTGTCGCCGCCCTTGGTGGCGCAGGCGCCGAGCAGGACGACGAGGGCGAGCGTCACGAGCAGGCGTGGCAGTCCGAGGCGTGGGATCACGAGCGCTCCGATGCGGCGGGTGGCGCCTGATTCTGCGGCATGCACAGGCCTTGACGCGAGTTGCACCAAGGTCAAGGCGCTCCGCGTCGCGTTCAGGGTGGGCCCTGGCCCACCATGGACACCACGCGTGCCCCGGTCTTGAATGTGGGCGGGCGTCCTTCGCAGAGCGAACGCCGAAGCAACGGAAGCGCACAGACGCGGTCGAGCCCCGTGCATAGGGTGGGCCCTGGCCCACCATGGACACCACGCGTGCCCCGGTCTTGAATGTGGGCGGGCGTCCTTCGCAGAGCGAACGCCGAAGCAACGGAAGCGCACAGACGCGGTCGAGCCCCGTGCATAGGGTGGGCCCTGGCCCACCATGGACACCACGCGTGCCCCGGTCTTGAATGTGGGCGGGCGTCCTTCGCAGAGCGAACGCCGAAGCAACGGAAGCGCACAGACGCGGTCGAGCCCCGTGCATAGGGTGGGCCCTGGCCCACCATGGGCAGCACTGGCCGCGGTCATCAATGCGGGCGGGCTCCCTTCGCAGAGCGAACGCCGAAGCAACAGGGCGTAGAGAGCTGCGGTCGAGCCCACGGTGGGCCAGGGCCCACCCTATGCGAAGGCGCGACCGCGCAAGGCGCCCAAGCGCTCGGCGCATTGGTTAGAGTGCGGCCATGTCCCCCGAACTCGCCCACCACATCGCACTCGACGCCCGTCTGGTCGATGCCGTGGGGGCGATCCGCCTGCTGCAGGCCGTCAGCTGGCCGGTGGCTGAGCAGGAGCGCTTCCTTGAAGGCTTCCGCCGCGGCCAGCCGCAGCTGCCGACGCCGCGCTACCGCGGTCGCGACCTCTCGGCGGCGCGCGCCGAGCTGGCGGCGATCCGCGATGCCGCCGATCCGCAGCACCCGCTGGGCCAGTACCTGCAGCGCAGCGCCGAAAGCTGGCTGCACGCCGCCTGGCTGATCGAAGCGGCGGGCAGCGAAGCGGCGAGCTGGCACTCCATCCAGATCTTCGGCCGGCCCGGCGATGCGCTGCCCGGCTCGGCCTACACGAATATCGACGCCGCCCGCCATTTCATCGAGATCGCCGACGAGGTCAGCGGCACCCTGCCGGCCGAAGACGGCGAGGCCGTGTACAGCGCCGAGGCCATGGCCGCCGAGCTGCAGGCCGCGCTGGACGCCTTCTTCGTCGGCCATCGCGTGCGCGTCGAGGTCGACCCCGAGCTGATCGCCAAGGCCGCGGCCGGCCCGACCCGTATCCGCCTGCGCGGCGGCGCCAGCTTCAGCGAGTACGACCTGCGCCAGCTGCTGGAGCACGAGGCCTTCGTGCACTCGCTGACCGCGCTCAACGGTCGCGAGCAGCCGCATCTGAAGAGCCTGTCGCGCAGCGCGCCGCGGGTCACCGCGACGCAGGAGGGGCTCGCGACCTTTGCCGAGCTGATGACCGGGGCGATCGACCTGCCGCGGCTGAAGCGACTGTCGCTGCGCATCCTCGCCATCGACATGGCCCTGAACGGTGCCGACTTCATCGACGTGTTCCGCTTCTTTCTCGACTCGGGCCAGAGCGAAGTGGAGAGTTTCGCCTCGGCGCAGCGGGTGTTCCGCGGCTGCCCAACCTCGGGCGGGGCAGCCTTCACCAAGGACGCGGTCTACCTGCACGGCATGCTCAGCGTGCACACCTTCTTCCGCTGGACCATCCGCCACCGCCGGCCGCGGCTGTCGCACCTGCTGTTCGCCGGCAAGATGGCCCTGCATGACGTGTTCACCCTGGAGCCGCTGTTCGAGGACGGGGTGATCGCCGAGCCGCTGTACCTGCCGCCCTGGGCGCAGCGCGCGAACGGCCTCGCCGGCGTGCTGGCCTTCTCGCTGTTCGCCAACCGCATCCGCATCGACCGCGTCGAAGCCGAGGACCTCACGCTCGGCCTATAGCGGCGACGCACAGCGTGGGCCGCTCCGCGTCAAGGTCCACGGCTCCATAGGGTGGGCCCTGGCCCACCGGAGCTCGACTCCAGCCCCGGTCACCGCGAAGGGCGAGCCGAGCCGCTTCAACGCTCGGTGCGGCGCACACCGGAGCGAAAGCGAAGGCCAGGGTGGGCCAGGGCCCACCCTATGGGTTTGAAGGGGTGGGGCGAGGTTCGAGCTCATGGTGGGCCAGGGCCCACCCTATGGGTTCGAAGGGGTGGGGCGAGGTTCGAGCTCATGGTGGGCCAGGGCCCACCCTATGGGTCCGAAAGGGTGCTGCGAGGTTTGAGCTCAGGGCGGGCCAGCGCGTGGGTGCGTTCGACATACGTCAGGGCACGGGCGGCCAGCGGCGTCGCGGGGCGCTACCATGGTCGACCCCGCTGTCACCTGAGCCCTGCGCCCGACATGTCCGACAACGACGCCTTCAAGCAAGCCGCCCTCGACTACCACCGCCAGCACCCGCCGGGGAAGATCAAGGTCACGCCGACCAAGGCGCTGGTGAACCAGCGCGATCTCGCGCTGGCCTATTCGCCGGGCGTGGCCGCGGCCTGCGAGGCGATCGTGGCGGATCCGGCCGAGGCCTCCACCGTCACCGCCCGCGCCAATCTGGTCGCCGTCATCACCAACGGCACCGCCGTGCTCGGGCTCGGCAACATCGGCCCGCTGGCGGCCAAGCCGGTGATGGAAGGCAAGGGCGTGCTGTTCCAGAAGTTCGCCGGCATCGACGTGTTCGACATCGAGGTCAGCGAGAACGACCCCGACAAGCTGGTCGACATCATCGCCGCACTGGAGCCCACCTTCGGTGGCGTGAACCTCGAAGACATCAAGGCGCCGGAGTGCTTCATCGTCGAGCGCAAGCTGCGCGAGCGGATGAAGATCCCGGTCTTCCACGACGACCAGCACGGCACCGCGATCATCGTCGGCGCCGCGGTGCTGAACGCCCTGCACGTGGTCGGCAAGAAGATCGAGGACGTCAAGCTCGCCACCTCGGGCGCGGGTGCGGCCGGCATCGCCTGCCTCGACATGCTGGTGGCGTTGGGCCTGAAGCCCGAGAACATCCTCGCGGTCGATCGCGACGGCGTGATCCACACTGGGCGCACCGATCTCGACCCCGACAAGCGCCGCTATGCGCGCGACACCGACGCGCGGACCCTGGCCGACATCCTGGTCGGCGCCGATGTGTTCCTCGGCCTGTCGGCCGGCAACATCCTGAAGCCCGAGATGCTGGCCACCATGGCCGAGCGCCCGGTGGTTCTGGCCCTGGCCAATCCGACGCCGGAGATCGACCCCGCGCTGGCGCGCAGCACGCGCCCGGACTGCATCATCGCCACTGGCCGTTCGGACTACCCGAACCAGGTCAACAACGCGCTGTGCTTCCCCTACATCTTCCGCGGCGCGCTCGATGTCGGCGCCACCACGATCAACGAGGCGATGAAGCTGGCCTGCGTCAAGGCCATCGCTGAACTGGCGCGCAAGGAAGCCAGCGACCTCGGCGCGGCCTATGCCGGTGAGACGCCGAGCTTCGGGCCCGAGTATCTGATTCCGCGTCCCTTCGATCCGCGTCTGCTGGCCTCGCTGGCGCCGGCGGTGGCGCAGGCGGCGATGGAGTCGGGCGTGGCCACGCGCGCGATCGACCTCGACGCCTATCGCGAGAAGCTCAACACCTTCGTGTTCCGCACGGGCCTGCTGATGAAGCCGCTGGTCGAGCGCGCCCGCGCCAGCCTGCAGCGCGTGGCCTATGCCGAAGGCGAGGAGGAAGTGGTGCTGCGCGCGGTGCAGACCGTGGTCGACGAGCGCATCGCGCGGCCGATCCTGATTGGCCGCCCGGCGGTGATCGAGGCGCGCATCCAGCGCCTGGGCCTGCGCATCCGTCCGGGCGTGGATGTCGACGTCACCAACATCGACGACGACCCGCGCTTCAACGACTACTGGCAGCTCTACCACCAGATCATGCAGCGCCGCGGCGTAACGCCGGCGGCCGCGAAGGCGATCGTGCGCTCGCGCGCCACCGTGATCGCCGCGCTGATGGTCCGCCGCGGCGAGGCCGACGCCCTGCTCTGCGGCCTGGTCGGTCGCTACCAGAAGAAGGCCAAGCATGTGATCGACGTGCTCGGCACCGACCAGGGCGAGGACAAGGTCGCCGCGATGTCGGCGGTGCTGAACGACAAGGGCGTGTTCTTCTTCACCGACACCCACATGCAGGTCGACCCGACCGCCGACCAGATCGCCGAAGCGGCGCTGCAGGCGGCCTACCGGGTCAAGATGTTCGGCGTCGAACCGAAAGTGGCGCTGGTCAGCCACAGCAACTTCGGCACCCACGATTCGCCGTCGGCGATCAAGCTGCGCGAGGCGCTGAAGCGCATCCGCGTGCGTGCGCCCAAGCTCGAGGTCGAAGGCGAGATGCACGTCGACGCCGCGCTCAGCGAAGAGGTGCGCAACCATCTGTTCCCGGACTCGCGCCTGAAGGGCCGCGCCAATGTGCTGGTCTTCCCCAACCTCGACGCCGCCAACACCGCCTACAACCTGGTGCGCAGCATGACCGACGGCGTCGGCCTCGGGCCGATCCTGATGGGTGTCTCGCACAGCGCCCACGTGCTCACGCCCTCGGCGACCGTGCGACGCGTCGTCAATATGAGCGCGATCGCGGCGGTGGAAGCGCAGGTGCGGAGTGCGATGAGGGGGTGAGGAGCTGGGGTTCGGGATTGGGGATTCACAGCGCGCGCTCCCGCGGCTGAGATGCTGCTCGCTGGAGCGGTGATCGTCGAAGGCCTTCAGGCCTGACCGCCGTCCCGACCGTCGGCGAATCCCGAATCCCGAATCCCCAATCCCGGCTCTTGGCAAACGCTTCTCATCCGATCGCCTCCACGCCGGCTTGGGCATACTCCCCGGCATCGTGTGCGAGGAGACCGTCCGATGAAGGGCCATCCTGAAGTTGTCGACTACCTGAAGTTCCTGCTGCGCGGCGAGCTGGCCGCGCGCGACCAGTACCTGATCCATTCGCGTCGCTACGACGACCTTGGCCTCGCTGCGCTTTACGAGCGCATCAACCACGAGGCGGAAGAGGAGGGCCAGCATGCCGATGCCCTGCTGCGGCGGATCCTGTTCCTGGAAGGCGACCCCGACATGCGGCCCGATGCCTTCGAGCCGGGGCGCACGGTCGAGGAAATGCTGGAGCGCGACCTGCAGCTGGAGTACACGGTGCGCGGACATCTGGCCCGGGGTGTGGCCCTGTGCGAGCAGCACGGCGACTACGTGACCCGCGACATCCTGGTCGCGCAGATGAAGGACACCGAGGAAGACCACACGCGCTGGCTGGAGCAGCAGCTGCGGCTGATCCGCATGATCGGCCTGGAGCGCTATCAGCAGAGTCAGATTCGCGGTGGCAGCGCTGCCTGAGCGCGGGCTGCCGAGCAAGGCGCGTGAGAGCTGGCGGATGCGCTGCGCTTATCCGCCCTACGAGTTCGAATGACGCGATGCCTCCAACGAAGTCGACCACCGCGCTACGCGTAGGGTGGATAAGCAAAGCGCATCCACCGCAAATCGCGAGTGACGCGACGTGTTGAGAGAAGCGGCAGGCGGCTTCGCACGGGGTGCGTGCGCGGGATGGGGGAGAGTTGGACCGGGGCAGGTGCGGAGCTCCTGGTGGGCCAGGGCCCACCCTATGCTTCAGCCGATCCCGATCCCGATCCCGATTCTCGATCCCGATCCCGATCCCGGATCCCGGATCCCGGATCTCAGGCGAAATCGTCGATCAGGCCGTTGTGGTGGCGGATGGCCACCGCGGCGGGAGCTTCGGCTGCAACGCCCTCGTCCGATCCGCCCTTGGCTGCATCGCGCCGGGTGAAGCCCTCGCGCTGCTGCGGCGCGTCCTGGTAGGCGGCGCGCTCCTGTCCGACCTGGGCGTCGGCGAGGTTGAAGCCCTGTTCGGCGAGCAGTTCGCGCAGGCGCGGCACCTGGGTTTCGAGCAGGCTGCGCACGTCGGCGCTGCGGCTGGCGAACTCGGCGCGGATCTCGTCGCCGTTCATTTCCAGGCTGATCTCCAGCGGGCCGAGTTCGTCAGGCGACAGCTTCAACTCGGCGCGACCGACCTGCTGCGAAGCCATCCAGACCACCTGCTGGCTCAAGCTGGCACTGAACTGCGGCGAGCCGGGCTCAAGCCGTGCGCTGGGAAGGACCGGCAGCAGCGTCGGCGCCAGCGATTCGCGCGGGCTCGCGGCAAGTTCGGCGCGCTCTGCGCCCAGCGCTGCCTGCAGGACGCTGCTGGGCGCGCTGCGCGGAGAGGTGCGCGCCGGCAGCGCGTCTTCGCCTGTGTCCGGAAGCTGGCTCAGTCCCGCCAGATCGATGCCGGCTTCGCCCGCAGGCAGGGCCGTTGCGGCCCCTGCTGAAGGCGGTGTCAGGCCGGGCGTCTGCGGGTTGGCCGCGGCGCTGAAGTTGGCGCCGGGTCGCGGTGCTGCGGTGGTCGCGGTCTCGGCGGCGGCGAGCGCTTCCGCGCTGGCTGCCAGCGCTCCCGCGAGTGTCTGCGCTGCTGTCGACGCCGATGCTTCTGCTGCACCTGCAGCGCCGCCCGTAGCTGCTGCGGCCAAGTGGCCGTCGACGGCGTTGACCGCGGGAGCGCGCGCGAGCTGTGCGGCGATGGCAGCGGGCGAAAGCCGCGGGCCAGCGTCGCCCGTGGTTGCCGGGAAGGTCGATGGTGGGAGCATCGCCGCGGGATCCCCGCCTGCGCGAGGGTGACGCAACAAGGTGTCTGCTGGAACTTCTGTACCGACCTGCGCCGTGGCCAGGCGCTCGTAGGGCGCAGCGACGGCGCCAAGGCCCGGCAGTTGGGCCAAAGGCTCCGCCGTCAGCCCTGCACCCGCAGCGCCAGCCGAGCTCGCCTGCGCCTGTACGGCCATGCCGCCGAAGCCCAAGTCAAAGCCGGAAGCACTGCCCGGCAGCGCAGGCGGCAGCGGCGCAAGGCCCAGCGCGGCGAGCAGGGCTGGATCCGGACCCTCGGGCGCCGGCGTCTCCGCCTGTTCGACCGGCTGCGCGGCAGCAGTCGGCAGCGCGGTCGGCTCGGCCTGTGAAGTCGAGGGTTCGAGCTGGGCGAAGAGCGCAGCGAAGCCGGACGCCCCGACTGTCGATTCGGTGCGTGCGCTGGATCCGCGCGGGGCGCTGGCCGCTGCCGGGGCGGCCATGGGTGCGGCATTCATTCGGAACCTCCGCTGCCGCGCAGGTGCTGACGCACGGCGTGGTCGTCGAGTTCGCGCTGGGCGCGCTGGTTGTCGACATGGGCCTCGCGCTTGACGTACGCGGCCGAGAGTTTTTCGAGCACCGCCTTCTCGCGGCTGGCCAGCAGCAGCCGGGTGCGCTCCAGCTCGCAGTTCTCCTCGGCGCGGCGCACCGCCTGCTGCTGCTGCTTGAGCGCGTCATCGAGCTTGTCGAGGAAGGCGCGGCGGTTCAGCAGCTGCGCGGCGCTGGTCAGCTCGGCCGGCGGCTGCGCGTACTCGTGCGCGTACTTCGAGAGCTCGTCGAGGCGCTGCTGGTGCGTCGCCAGGTGCTTGCTGCGCTCGGCCAGCGCGCGTGCGCGCTCGGTCTCGCGGTCGGCGGCGATCTGCTGGATGGGGCGCAGGCGATTGCTGTCCATGAGCAGGTCCTCTAGCTACCTTCGTGGATCAGTTGCGAGAGTGCGGCGCGACTGCTGGCGATGTCTGCGGCGTCGGCCACATCCTGGTTGAGGAAGCGCATCAGCGCCGGCCAGCGCCGCAGGGCGTCGTCGACGCGCGGATCCGAGCCGCGCTGGTAGGCGCCGATCGAGATCAGGTCCTTGTGGCTGGAGTAGGCCGACATCAGCTGGCGCACCTGGCTGATCTGCGCGCGCCAGTCGGCGTCGGCGATCTCGCTGACCACGCGGCTGACCGAGCCCTCCACGTCGATCGCGGGGTAGCGCCCGCTCTCGGCCACCGCGCGCGAGAGCACGATGTGGCCGTCGAGGATCGCGCGGGCGGCGTCCGAGATCGGTTCGTGCACGTCGTCACCCTCGGTCAGCACGGTGTAGAAGGCGGTGATGGAGCCGCGTCCGGCCGCTCCATTTCCCGCCCGTTCGACCAGCTGCGGCAGGCGCGCGAACACGCTGGGCGGATAGCCACGGGTGGTCGGTGGCTCGCCCACCGACAGGCCGATCTCGCGCTGGGCCTGGGCGAAGCGCGTCAGCGAATCCATCAGCAGCAGCACGTTGCGGCCCTGGTCGCGGAAGTACTCGGCGATCGCGGTAGCGCGCCAGGCGCCGTGCAGGCGCGCCAGCGGTGGGCGGTCGGCGGGGGTGGCCACCACCACCGCGCGGTTGAGGCCCATCTGGCCCAGCGTGTTCTCGACGAAGTCGCGGACCTCGCGGCCGCGCTCGCCGATCAGGCCGACCACGACCACGTCGGCCGAGGTGTAGCGCGTCATCATGCCCAGCAGGGTCGACTTGCCGACGCCGGAGCCGGCGAACAGGCCGACGCGCTGGCCCCGGCCGATCGGGATCAGCGCGTTGATTGCGCGCACGCCGACGTCCAGCGACTGGTGGATGGGCTCGCGCTGCAGCGGATTGATGACCGGGCCGGTGAGGCTGACCGTGGCCTCGCAGCGCGGCTCGCCGCGGCCGTCCAGCGGCACGCCTTCGCCATCGATCACGCGGCCGAGCAGGGCATCGCCGACGCGCACGCCGGCGGCACCGCCGGGCACGGGGACCACGCGTGCGTTCGGCAGCAGGCCCTGCACCTCGGTGCTGGGCATCAGGAAGGTGCGATCGCCGGAGAAGCCGACCACCTCGGCCTCGACCCAGCTGCCGTCGGCGGTCTGCAGGCGGCAGCTGGCGCCCAGCGGCACCTCGCAGCCGACCGCTTCCAAAGTGAGCCCGACCACGCGCTTCAGGACACCCTCGCGGAGGAACTCGCGGGCGCCCGGAGGGGGCGGGCCATGCCGGCGCAGTCGGCTGGCGAGCCGGGCCTGGCGCTGCTGGCGCAGGCTGGCGCTCACGGCCGCGGCTCCGGCGGCGGAGTCGCGGGCTCGCCCTCCGCCTCGGCCGAGGCGTTCAGCAGGCGCGGCAGGATCTGCTCCAGTCGGCTGGCCAGGCGTGCGTCAAGGCGCACGTCCTCGGCGTGCACGCGCAGGTCGCCGCGGGCCAGGGCCGGGTCCGCCACCAGGCGGGTGCCGGTGGCCGCCGTCAGCAGCGGCTCGACCGCCTCCAGGTCTTCGGGGTGCAGGCGCACCTCCACGCTGCGCGGACGCTCGCCCAGGCTGTCGATCGCCTCGCGGGTGAGTGCGGCCAGCAGCTCCGGGTGCTCCCGGTAGTGCTGGCGCACCAGGGTGCCGGCGATCCGCGCAGACAGTTCCACCAGGGCCTGCTCGACCTCCTGGTCAAGTTCCGCCAGGGGGCGTGAGAACGCATCGAGGATGCCCTCCAGTCGCGCCTGCAGCAGGCGCATCTCGGCCTGCGCGGCAGCCAGGCCTTCCGCGCGCCCTGCCGCGTAGCCCTCCTCGTGGGCGGCACGCTGGATCGCCTCGATGTCCTCCAGCGAGGGGGGCGGCGGCAGCGGGGCGTCCTCCTCGGAGGTGGCCGGCCGGGACGGGTCGGCCGTTGGCAGGTCCAGCACCGGCATCTCCCAGCGCTGCAAGCCTTCGCCGCCAGGCGTGGGGCGGATCGGGCCCGCCGCCGCGGCGCTCACAGCAGCTCCTCGCGGCTGCCGCCGAGCTGGATCTCACCGGCGTCGGCCATGCGGCGGATGATGGTGAGGATCTCCTTCTGCGCCGCCTCCACCTCGGACAACTTGGCCGGGCCGCGCACCTCCATGTCCTCCACCAGCATGGCCGCGGCGCGCTGCGACATGTTCTTGAGGATCTTGTCCTTGACCTTGCCTTCGGCGCCGCGCAGGGCCAGCCCCAGCTTGTCGCCCTGCACCTCGCGCAGTACGGTCTGGATGGCGCGATCGTCGAGATCGGCGACGTTGTCGAAGACGAACATCAGTTCCTGGATCTTGTCGCACAGCTCGGGATCCACCTCGCGGATGCCGCCGCTGATCTGCTGCTCGGTGCTGGTGTCGAGGAAGTTGATGATGTCGGCTGCCACCTTGACGCCGCCGACCTGGCTCTGGTTCAGGCCCTGGTTGCCGGCGAAGCGCTTCTCCATGATGTCGTTCAGTTCGTTGAGTGCATTCGGCGGAATGCCCTCCAGCGTGGCGATGCGCATCAGCGCGTCCACGCGCGTGCGCGGCGGCAGCAGTTTGACCACGTCGGCGGCCTGGTCGCTTTCCAGGAAGCTCAGCACGATCGAGATGATCTGCGGATGCTCGTTGCGGATCAGGTCGGCGATCGAGCGCGGGTCCATCCACTTCAGGGTTTCCAGGCCCTTGCTGTTGCGGCCGAGCAGGATGCGCTCGATCAGGCCGCCGGCCTTGTCTTCGCCCAGCGCCTGCACCAGCACCTTGCGCACGTAGTCGTCGGCGCCCAGGCCGAAGGCGGTCTGGCTCTGCAGGTCCTCGACGAAGCCGTCGACCACCTCGATCACCTGGTCCTTGGTGACGTTGCTGATGGTCGCCATCGCCACGCCGAGCTTCTGCACTTCCTTGGCGCTGAGCTGGCGCAGCACTTCCGCCGCTTCGGACTCGCCGAGCGACATCAGCAGGACGGCGGCACGCTGGGTGCCGCTGAGCTTGTCGTTGTTGTCAGGCATCGGCGGCCACCCAGTTCTTCACCACCTGCGCCACGATCTTCGGATCTTGCGCGACCGTGCTGCGGGCAAGCTGAAGCTTCTCGTCCAGCGTGCGCGCCGAGGCCACCATGGCCTCGCGCTGCTCGCGGGTGTTGTTGACCTGGCCGGGCAGCATGCGCACGCCGGCCTCGTCCTCGCCGCCCTCGGTGTCGCCGCTCAGCAGGGGCAGGTCGCCCTCGTCGGCGGCGATCTCGTCGCGGCGGCGCGGCGCGGGGCCGAGCAGGGTGCGGATCACCGGCCGCACCACGAACAGGATCAGCAGGATCACCAGCAGCAGGCCGCCGCCGTACTTCAGCAGCGGCCAGAACCAGGGTTGCTCGGTCAGCGGCACGCTCATGTCCATGGGCGCCGGGGCCTCGCGCAGGAAGGGCGCGTTCATCACGCTGACCGCATCGCCGCGCGCGTCGTTGAAGCCGATCGCCTGCTTGACCAGCTGCTCGACCTGGGCGAGTTGTTCCGCGCTGAGCGGCTGCAGGGCGGGCAGGGCAGTGGTGGTCGCCGCGGCGGCGGCAGCCGGATCGGCGGCCGGGTCTGCCGCGGGATCGGCTGTGGGGTCAGGTGCGGCGACGGCGGCGGCCGGGTCCGGCACCGACAGCACGTGGTCGATCAGCACCGCGGCGGTGATCCGCTGCACGCGGCCGGTGTCGTTGCGGCTGTGGCTGACCGTGCGGTCCATCTCGAAATTGCGGGTGGCGCTGCGCGAAGCGCTCTGCGGACCTTCCGTGGCGGCGGTGGCCTCGGCGCCCGGCGGCGTATTCGATGTCGCCCCCGGCACGCCCTCGTTGGGCGGCGCGCTGCTGGTGCTCTCGGCGACCTGCTCGGAGCGCAGCTTGGCGGGGTCGGGCACGAAACTCTCGCGGGCTTCCTCGACCACCGAGAAGTCCATGTCGACGCTGACCTGGGCGCTGACCCGGCCCGGACCAGCGAAGGGCTCCAGCAGCTGCTGGATGCGCGCGACCAGGGTCTCCTCCAGGCGCCGGCGCTGCTCGAACTGCAGGGCCGCCAGCACGTTCGGGTCGTTGGGGTCGTTGTTGGTCAGCAGCCGGCCGGTCTGGTCGATGACGGTGACGCGCTCGGTGGCGAGGTCGGGGATGCTGCTGGCGACAAGGTGCACGATCGCCGCGACCTGGTCGCGCTCCATCTGGCGGCCGGGGTAGAGCTGCAGCATCACCGAGGCCGAAGCCGGCTGCCGCGCGCGGGTAAACGCGCTGGGCTTGGGCAGGGCCAGATGCACGCGGGCCTCGCGTACCGGGCGCAGCTCGCTGATGGTGCGGGCGATCTCCATCTCCAGCGCGTGCTGGTAACGCGCGCCCTCGACGAACTGACTGGTGCCGAAGCCGGGATTCTGGTTGATCGACTCGATGCCGGGGCGCGTGGTCTGCGGCAGGCCCTGGGTGGCCAGATGCATGCGCGCCTCGCGCACCCGCGCTTCCGGCACCTTGATGGCGCCGGTGACGGCATCGATCTCGTTGGGAATCTGCGCCGAGCGCAGCGAGCCCACCACTTCGGCGGCGTCGCGATCGGGCAGGCCCGAGTACAGGGTCACGTAGGTCGGCGACAGCGACCAGAAGAAGCCGGCGATGCCGAGCGCGACCGCTGCGGCCAGCGCCAGCAGCAGGCCGGCCTGGCGCACGGCCGGAATGTCCTTGACCTGGGAGAGCGTGATCTGGGTGTCCATGGCCGGGCGTCCGTGCTTACAGCGGCATGTTCATGACGTCCTGGTAGGCCTGGACCAGCCGGTTGCGCACCTCGACGGTGGCGCGGAAGCTGACCGAGGACTGCTGCGAGGCAAGCATCACCCGCACCAGGTCGACGTTGGGATCGCCCATCTCGAAGGCCTTCGCCAGCGCCGCCGATTCGTTCTGCTCGGCGTTGACCTGGCCGACCGCGCGCTTCAGCGTGTTGCCGAAACCGCCCTCGGCGGCTGCGGGCGCGGGCGTCTCGACCGGGTTGGGCCGCTGGGTCTGCAGCTGCCCCTGCAGACTGCGGATCTGCGAGAGGATGGCGTTGATGCTGGCGTCGCTCATGGAGGGCCTGGACCGTCCTGACGGGATTCAGGCCGATCGAGGCAAGAGCTGTGCCGCAGGGTTGTCAGGAATCTGGCGTCAAATTCAAGTCGCCGTCGCGACCGAGGCCGTACTTGCGCAGCTTCTCGACCAGGGTGGTGCGGCGCAGGCCGAGCAGCTGGGCGGCGTGTGCGACCACGCCGTCGGCGCGCTCCAGTGCCGCGCGGATCAGGCTCATCTCGATGCGCGCGATGTGGTCCTTCAGGTCGATGCCCTCGGCGGGCAGGGTGTCGACCGAGCTGGGACTTTCGTTGGCGATGGCCGCGTCGAGCTCGTTCTCTTCCGGCAGCTCGACGCCGTCGCGGTAGCGCGCCGGCAGGTCACGGGCGCGCACCAGGCCGCCGGGATGCAGCACGGCCAGGCGTTCGATCAGGTTGGATAGTTCGCGCACGTTGCCGGGCCAGGGATAGGCCTGCAGCACCTGCAGGGCCTCGGGCGACAGCCGCACGCTGCCGCGGCCGGATTTCTCCAGCTGCTTGGTCAGCGCGGCGACCAACTCGGGCAGGTCCTCGCGGCGGTCGCGCAGGGACGGCATCTCGATCGGGAAGACGTTGAGCCGGTAGAACAGGTCCTCGCGGAAGCTGCCCTTGACGATGGCTTCTTCGAGGTTGCGGTGGGTGGCGGCGATGACGCGCACGTTGCAGCGGATGGTGTCGCTGCCGCCGACACGCTCGAAGCTGCGCTCCTGCAGCACGCGCAGCAGCTTGACCTGCATCGGCATGCTCATGTCGCCGATTTCATCGAGGAACAGGGTGCCGCCCTCTGCCAGCTCGAAACGGCCCTTGCGCGCGGTGATCGCACCGGTGAACGAACCCTTCTCGTGGCCGAACAGCTCGCTTTCGAGCAGCTCGGCCGGAATCGCCCCGCAGTTGACCGCCACGAAGGGGCCGTTGCGGCGGGCCGAGCGCTCGTAGATGGCACGGGCGCAGACCTCCTTGCCGGTGCCGGATTCGCCGAGGATCAGCACGGTGGTATCGAAGCTCGCCACCTGCTCGACCATCCGCCGCAGCTTCTGCACCGAGGCGCTGCTGCCGGTGGGGCCGCCGCGCGGCACGCCGGCGTCGGCGATGTCCTCCATTTTCTTGATGGAGGCGCGACGCAGGTGCTCGACCAGCTGTGGCTGCTTGATCGGGTAGTCGAGCGGCCAGAAGTTGGCGTCGTGCAGGCCGAAGGCCTGCGGACCGTCGAGGTGATGCTCGGGCAGCGCAAGGATCGGCGGATGCAGCGGGTCGCGCTTCAGCCAGTCGAGAAAGGCTTTCCAGCTCTTGACGTCGGTGACCTCGCCGAGCACGACGGCCAGCCAGTCCTGCGGGTCGTGCCGCGACAGGTGCAGCTCGTCGGCGTCGGTGACGACGCGCGGGGTCAGATCCATGAAATCGAGGATGGTGCCGATGCGCTCGCCGCGGCCGCGGTCGGCATCGATCACCAGCACGCGTGACTCAGACATGGCCTCGCTCCCCGGCAAGCCGCGCCAGGATCGGCATGACCTCCTGGACGTAGTTGAGCTTGCTGATGAAGGCGTCGGCGCCGGCGCGGGCGGCGTGCTCGCGGTGTTCGGCGTCGTCGAAGTGGCTGGCGATCACGATGTAGGGCGGGGCGGTCTGCGCCTTGATCAGGCGCGTGGCCTGCAGGCCGCCCATCTCGGGCATGGCGAGGTCCATCAGCACCACCGCAGGCTTTAGCTGCTCGGTCTGCGAGATCGCCTCCAGCCCGTTCATCGCGCGGCCGACCACCTCCAGCCAACCGACGTTGCGGAAGTGCCGCATCGCCGCGTTGAGGAAGCCATCGTGATCATCGACCAGCAGGACGGTAAGGCGATTCATTGGGCGGTTCTCGTAAGGTGGGGGACGCGGGGCGCACGATGATCGCCCATGGCCTGCAGCCGGCGCTCCTTGGCGGCGCCGATGCCGAGCATTTCGCGGTATTTGGCGACCGTGCGGCGGGCGATGCTGACGCCCTGCCGGGCCAGCAGGCTGACGATGGTGTCATCCGCCAGCGGTGCCGAGGGGTTCTCCGCCTCGATCAGGCGCTTGACCATGGCGCGCACGGCGACGCCGGCGACCGAGGCGCCTTCCAGACGCACGGCGAAGAAGTACTTGAGCTCGAAGGTGCCGCGCGGGGTCTGCACGTATTTGCCGGTGGTGATGCGCGAGATCGAGGACTCGTGCATGCCGATGGCGTCTGCGACTTCGCGCAGGGTCAAGGGGCCCATGCCCTCCTCGCCGCGATCGAAGAAGTTGAGCTGGCGCTCGACGATCGCCTGGGTGGTCTTCAGCAGGGTGTCGTAGCGCATCGACAGGCCGCGGGTCAGCCAGCGCGCGTCCTGCAGCAGCTCGCGCATCTTCTTCGCGCCGGCGTCGTCCTGCGAGGCGCTTTCCAGCAGGGCCTCGCAGACCGGACTGATGCGCACCTTGGGGGCGGTCAGCGGGTTCAGGCTGACCACCCAGTTGCCGTTGCGCCCCTTGCGCACGATGACGTCGGGGACGACGTACTGCTGCGGCTCGGGCTGCGTCTGGCTGCCGGGCTTGGGGTCCAGCGCCATGATCAGGCGCTCGGCGCAGATGACCTCGTCGGCGCTGACGTCCAGCGCGTCGGCGATGGCGTTGTGGTCGTGCTCGGCCATCAGCTGCAGGTGCTCGGAGACGATGCGCAGGGCCAGGCCGTGGCCGGGCTCGTCATGGTCCCGCTGCTCCAGCTGCACCAGCAGGCACTCGCGCAGGTCGACCGCACCATAGCCGGCGGGCTCCAGCCGCAGCAGGCGCTGGCGGATGCCGGCCAGCCGCAGCGGGTCGATGCCGCGCGCGCGCGCGGCGGCGGCAAGGTCCTGCAGGGGCAGTTCGAGATAGCCGGCGTCGTCGACCTGGTCGATCAGCCAGGCGGCCGCTTCCAGTTCCTCGGGGGTGTGCAGCTCCAGACTGAGCTGCTCCAGCAGGCGCTGGCGCACGCCGCCGGTTTCCCGCGCCATGCAGCGCGCCAGCGGGTCGTCATCGTCGTTGCCGCTGCCGTTGACCCGGCTCAGCCCTGCCTCGATGAAGTCGCTGGGCAGGTCTTCGCGTGGGCCATCGAGCGCGTCTTCCAACTCGACCTGGGCGGCCTCGGCGGCGTCCTCCGCGGCTTCGTCGTCGACGTCGGTTTCCAGCAGAGGGTTCTCGTCGAGGGCGCGATTGACCTCGGCCTCCAGCTCGATCGCATTCAGGTGCAGCAGGCGGATCGACTGCAGCAGCTGCGGCGTCAGGCTGAGCGTCTGGCTGAGCTGCTGGCGCATGCCCTGTTTCATGGGAACCCCTCGAAGGTGTAGCGGCGCCCGACCAACGGGAACGTACTGAACATTCTCGGCGCGGAACGTCGGAAACTTAATCAGGGTGAGCCCTACACAGGTAGGGAAATCCCCCACAAAAACGGAATCCCGTCGTCGGATTCCGCGGCATCGGGGGAGTTTTGACGGAACATCCGGGCAGCAATGGGCCAGTCGGGGTCGGATGGGCGAGCCCGCGCCGGCGGACCGACATCAGGCGTCGAGCGCGCGCTGCACCGCGAAGCGCAGCAGCTCACTGGAGCGCCGGATTCCCAGCGTCTCCATCATCCGCGCACGATGCGTTTCGACGGTCTTCACGCTGATGCCGAGCAGGGCGGCGATCTCCTTGGTGACCTTGCCCTGCGCAAGCAGGCGAAGGATCTCGCGCTGCCGCGGCGGCAGCGATTCCAGGTCCTGCGCGCCGGGCACGCGCTGGTGGCTGTTGCCGAGCATGCGCGAGGAGATCTTCGGGCTGAGGAAGGTATCGCCGCGCAGGGCAGCACGCAGGGCGATCTCCAATTCGGCCGGCGCGGCTTCCTTGACCACGAAGCCGAGCGCGCCGCGCTCAAGCGCGGTGCGCACATAGGCGGGATCGGCGTGCATGGACATCATCACGATGGCCGTGTCGGGAAACAGGCGGCGCATGTCGATCAGCACGTCGAGGCCGTTGCGGCCCGGCATGGCAAGGTCGATCAGGGCGATGTCCGGTCGGTGGATGGCGGTGAGGTCGAGCGCCTCCTGGCCGTCCTGCGCTTCGGCCACGACCTCGATGTCGGGCTGCGACTCCAGCAGACGGCGGATGCCGGCGCGCACCAGGGTGTGGTCGTCGGCGAGCAGTACGCGCATGCGCAGGTCCAAGGGGGCGGGAGCGGTTGGGGGAAACTTAGCGCAGTGCGCCGGACAGCGAAAGCGTGCGTTGGTTCGCGGATCGCGCTGGATGGACTTCGCGTTGCGCGGGTTCCGAGGAATCGCCGCGGAGACGGGTGCAGGGCGCGATGTAGTCGTAGGGCGGACAAGCGCAGCGCATCCGCCAGCGATGGCGAGGGATGCGCCGGATCTGGCGCTTTCGAAGCCTGGGGCCGGGTGCTGGCACATGCGCTGTGCTTACGTACCCTACGCGGACGGCGCGCTGCGGCTTCGCTGGGTGCAAGGCGTCGATCGAGGTCGTAGGGCGGATAAGCGCAGCGCATCCGCCGGATACTCGCCACGCGCAAGGCTGGCCGCCCTGCATCACCCGCAAGCCTGACCCAATCGAAGGGGCCGAACCGCAGAGGGCAATCAGGCGCCACGCCGGCTGGCTGCGATCTGCCGGCGATGCTGGCGGAACAGGAAGCGCTCGAGCGCGGCCTCGAGGCCACAGGTATCAGGCGGGAACGCGAGCCACAGTTCGTGCTGGCCATCGGCGCCTTCGACACCGGCCAGCACCTGCACCGGCAGGCGCAGGGGCAGGCTCAGTCCGGTCGGCAGCTGCAGGCTGAGCAGATGGCGGCTGCCGACGACGCGGGCCTGAGCCACGCTGATCTGCGCGCCCAGCCGTGACCAGCGTACCGGCCGCGGCGGCGACTGCGGTTGTTCAGCGGCCAGCATCCGGCCGAGCAGCTCCAGGGCGAGGTCGACTTTGGCTTCGATCCGCAGCAGGGCAGCATCCTGCGGCGCGTGCTCCGGGTCCTCGGGGGTGGCGGTCTCTGCCAGGGTGGCGCTGCGCAGCAGGCGTTCGGCCATGGCCTGGTGGCGCTGGATCTCCGCCACGGTCTCGGGGCCTGGCGTCAGGGTGCAGGCCAGCTCGTCGCGACAGACCAGCGCCTGTCCAAACAGCTGCAGCTCGGCCTCGTCCGGGCTCATTCGCCCTGGTCCTGCAGGTAGTGATGCAGCGCGCTGTGGTGGCGACGCTGCTCGCCCAGCTGTTCGCCCAAGCGGTCGCGCACCGACAGCAGCAGCGAATGCACCTGGTGCTGCCGCGCGAGCAGGCGGCGCGCCGCCGTTTCGTCGATGGGCTCGGGGCTGGCGAAGGCGGCGCGCACTGCACGATCGTGCTCGGCCAGGGCGGCTTCGGCGCCCTCGATATCGCCGTGCTCCAGGCGCTGTGCCAAGGCTTCGAAGCGTTCGAGGATCTCGCGCATGGGGCGTCTCCGGGGTGCGTGCCGGGGCGGCAGGCTTCGACGCCAGCGAAGGCTCGGCGTCAGCCGGCCTTCTGCTGCAGCTCGGGCGGGATCGCCGCCCAGGCGGCCTGGACTTCCGCCAGAAGGCCGTCCACTTCGCTGAACGCGCCGGGGTCGTTGGCGGCATTGCCCTCGACCAGGCGGCGGGTGGCGTAATCGTAGAGCGCATCAAGGCTGGCGGCCACGTCTCCGCCCGCACTGTGGTCGAGCGAGCCGCGCAGGCTGTCGATGATCGCGCAGGCGCGGCTGATCGCCTCGCCCTTGGCGGCGATGCGGCCCTCGCTCATCGCGGCCAGGGCCAGCGCGATGCGTTCGCGGGCGCCGCTGAGCAGCAAACCGATCAGTTTGTGAGGGCTGGCGTCGATCACCGAACCTTCGAGGCCGGTGCTGCGGTACTGCTTCAGATAGGCCTGTGCGCCGTGCATGGGGATGTCCTCGTGGTTTAGCGGGCGGCAGACGGCAGCTGGCTGAGCTGGTTGGCCAGGAAGCTGCTGGTGCCCTGCAGCTGCGCGACGATCTTTTCCATCGCCGTGAACTGTGCCAGGTAGGTTTTCTGTACGCGCTCCATGCGGACGTCCAGGGCCTCGCGCTGGCGGGTCACGTCATTCAGGCGATCATTGATCGCTTTGTTGCGGCTGGTGATGACGCCGTTGGTGCCGGTGAAGCTGTCGACCAGATCGGCGACGCGCTTGCCTGTGCTGCCATCGCCGCTGAACAGCTTGGCCACGGCCTGCGGGTTGGCGTTCATCGCGGCATCGAATCGCGCGGCATCCAGCTTCAGGCTGCCGTCGGCCTGGAAGGTGATGCCCACCGAGTTCAGCGATTCGAAGCCGACCGGCTGGCCGGGCACGCTGGCGCCGATGGCATTGCGCAGCTGGCTGACCAGGGAGCGCGGCAGCGCATCGCCGGTCAGCGGCGAGGTCACGCCGGTCTGCGGATTGGCCAGGGTGGCGACCTTGACCGTGCTCATCACGCTGTTCACGGCGGTGACGAAAGCCTCGGCCTGCTTGCGCGCCGCGCCGTCGTCGCGGCCCACGGTGAGCGTGGTGCGGGTCGTGGCCGGATCGGTCTCGGACTTGGTCGCGGTGAAGCTCACGCCCGGAATCACCGAGGCGAAGGTGTTGCTGTTGGACGAAGCCAGGTTGCCGTCGACGCGCACCTGCGCATCGGCGGCCGCCGCGTTGACGGTGAACGCCGTGGCGAAGGCATCAAGATCGCCCGTGCCGCTGATCGACACGGCTTTGGCTGCGCCGGTCTCGCGGCCGGTCAGCACCAGGCGCACGCCGTCGTCGGTGGTGACCAGGCTGGCCGACACGCCGGCGTTGTCGCTGGCGTTGTTGATGGCGTCGCGCAGGCCTTCAAGGGTGATCGCGCCGCCGCTGGCATTGACCGTGAAGTTTGCGCTGCCGACGTTGAGCGTCAGGCTGCCGCTGCCCAGCGAGGTGCCTGCTGTGGCCTGCGCCGTCGAACTCAGCTTGCCGGCGCGGGCCAGGCTGACGACTTCGATGTCGTAGCTGCCCTGCTGGGCCTGTGGGCCGGCCGTCGCGCTGAGGTAATTCGCATTGCTGAGGCTGACGGTGCGCGCGCCGAAGCCGCTGGCCGTGCTGAAGGCGCTGGCTGCGGTCTTGAGCTGGGCCAGCACGCTGCTGATATTGCCCAGCGAGCTCAGCTGCGCCCGGGCGCTCGACTCGATCCGCGACAGGCGCTGCGCCTGCGGCGCGCGCTCCGCCGCCACGAGCTGGCTGACCAGGCCCTGGATGTCGAGGCCCGAACCGACGCCACCGATGCTGGACATGGCTGCCCTACTCCTTCGCGCTAGGCGCTTTCGTTGATCATGCCCGAGCCGAGCTCGGCCATGCGCTGGGCGATGCGCAGCGAAACCTCCGACGGGATCTGCTGGATCACGTCGCCGGATTCCTGGTCGACGATGCTCACCACCACGCGGTTGGAGTCGTCGTCGACGCGGAAGCGCAGCGAGGTCGGCACATCCTTCATCACCTCGTCGAGCTGGCGCTGCAGTTCTTCGCTGGACTCGCGCCGCCCTGCCGGCTCGCGCTCCTGCGCTGCCGCCTGTGCGGGCGCGGCGGTGCCGCCCTGCAATGCCTGCGCCGACGATCCGGTGGCGCTGGCTGCCGGCGCGCTGGGGGCGGCGGGCTGCGGCGGCCCGGAAAGCGACGAAGCCCCGCTGCTGCGTGGGGCAGCGGCCGGGCCGTAGGTGCTCAGCAGTGGATTGATGGTGTTCATGGCTCACCTCGGACCGAAGGGGGCAGGGTGCGACCCTGCCCCCCGGTGGAGCCCGGAATCCTGCCTTAACGCAGCAGGCTCAGGACGTTCTGCGGCAGCTGGTTGGCCTGGGCCAGCATCGCGGTGCCGGCCTGCTGCAGGATCTGGCCGCGGGTCAGCTCGGCGGTTTCCTTGGCGTAGTCGGCGTCACGGATGCGCGAGCGCGAGGCCGACAGGTTCTCGGAGCTCGTCTGCAGGTTGGTCACCACCGAGCTGAAGCGGTTCTGGATCGCACCGAGCTCAGCGCGCGAGGAGTTGACCGCCGTCAGGGCGTTGTCGATCTGGCCGATCGCCAGCTGGGCGTCGGTGAAGCTCGACACGTTGACCGAAGTGATGCCGGTGCTGGTTGATGCCGTGCCGGTGAAGGCGTTGGCGATACCGGCAATGGTGGCGTCGTTGGTCGTGCCCGTGACCGTCACCAGGGCATTGCTGACCAGGGTGATGTCGCCGGTGGTCGCATCGTAGGACGCGCCCACGCCCGACTGGGCCGACACGCGATTGATGGCTTCCACCAGCTGGCCCGCACGCTCCTGGGCGTTGGCTGCAGCTCCGATCGCACCGACGTCGGTGCCATTCAGCACCAGGCCGCCCGCTGCGATCGGGGTGGCAAAGCCGGTCAGGGCGGTCGCATTGAAGCTGCCGGTGACGCGGGTGAAGGTGCCGCCGATGGCGCCCACCTGGGCGTTGGCGATGCTGGAGATGCTGATCGTCTCGCCAGCGTTCGCGCCGACCTGGAAGGCCACCGCAGTGAACGAGCCGTCCAGCAGCTTGGTGCCGTTGAAGCTGGTCTGCTCGGCGACGCGCTGGATCTCGGCCTTCAGCTGGGTGACTTCAGCGTTCAGGGCGTCGCGGTCGGTCTGATTGTTGGTGCCGTTCGAGGCCTGAACGGCCAGCTCGCGGATGCGCTGCAGGTTGTTGCCAACCTCGGCCAGCGCGCCTTCGGCGGTCTGCGCCAGCGAGATGCCGTCATTGGCGTTGCGGGCGGCCTGATTGACGCCGCGGATCTGGCTGGTGAAGCGCTCGGAGATGGCGAGGCCGGCGGCGTCGTCCTTGGCGCTGTTGATGCGCAGGCCCGAGCTCAGGCGCTGCAGGCTGGTGGCCAGCTGGGAGCCGGAGGTCGACAGGTTGCGCTGTGCGTTCAGCGAGGCGACGTTGGTGTTGATGACTTGCATGATGACTCTCCTCGGGGTTCGGGTTCCGTTGGCCCGGTGGGCCTGGATTCCGCAGGGGGATGGCCTGTTGCCGAGGCCCCGGCGCCTGCTGAGTCATTTAACGTCCGCGCGGTCGGAATCTTTAGGGCCACGTTTCGCGCCCAACGTGTCAGGGCGGTCCTGACAGCGGGTCCGGGGCAGGTCGTTCCGGACATCCCGAAACGCCCACGGGCCCCGCAGGGCCCGTGGTGTTTGCCTGTGGACTCAAGCCGCGCCGCGCTTCAGCGCATCAGCGCCAGCACCGTCGCCGGCTGCACGTTGGCCTGTGCGCTCAGCATCTGTGCGCCCGAACTCTGCGCCTGCTCGCGCAGGCGGCCGGCGCTTTCGCCGATGCGCTGCGCGGTATCGCTGCGGGCGGCCTCCAGGCTCTGGGCCGATGCCGCATCACTGCTCTGCGCGGCGCGGGCCAGCTCGGTGCTTCCGCTCAGAGGACGGGGGCGCGCCAGGAACTCGGCGCCCAGCGCGAAGGTGTCCTGTCCGGGCTGGATACGCTGGTCGACCTGCAGCCCGAGGTTCGGCGCCGGCTGGCTGGCGGCCGAGCCGGTCGGATTCAGGGCTTGGCCCGCGTCCAGACGCTGGCTGGCGCGCGACTGGGTGTCGAGGTCGAGCGCGCGGGTGGTCTGCGCGGCGAAGGTGGGTTTGGCGTTGATCTGCATGGCGATCCTGCGGCGTCATTGCCGCGGGTGGCTTGAGTCCGCCGAGTGTAGGCGCGTTGCGGCTCGCGTTAAGTCAACGCGGGCACGCTCTGCAGTCAGGAAAAGCCTGACAGCCGGGTTCAGCGCTTGGGCAGGCGCACGGTCAGGGTGCCGGAGGCCAACTCGTGCCAGCTGCGGCGTTCGCGGTCGATCAGCACCCAGGCGAAGCCGAAGCCCGCGGCAGCGAGGGATACCGCGCCGACGCCGAAGCGCAGTGCGATGGCGGGCCAGCCTGGGGGGTTGCCTTGGGCATCCACGGCGCGCAGGCGCCAGGCGCGCATCCCCAGCGTCTGCCCGCCGAAGCGCCAGGACAGCCCCGCGTATAGAAAGGTCGCGCCGACCAGGGCGACGAACTCCAGCCAGGCGCCCAGGCTGCCGGGGGTGACCGGCTCGCCGCCGTTTGCGGCGTAGCTCAGCACCGCCACGGCGAACCAGATGCCCAGCACCGGGAAAAAGTCGTAGACCAGGGCGAACAGGCGCGGCCACAGGGTGGCGGCTTCGACTTCGAGGCGGGCAGGGGCGGTGCTCATGGGCAGCAAGGATACCGGGCCGACTCGCCAAGGAAGCGCTGAAGAATCCAGCGTTGCCGCGCGCCAAGGAAGGCGCGCCCGCGGATCGAGCACGCACGTGCTTGATCCAGCGTGACCCAGCGAAGCGAAGGCGTCGCCGCGTAGTGGCCGAGCGAGTCCGGACATGTGCCGGACTCGCGACCACTGATCAAGCCCAGGCGGGGCTTGATCAGTGTTGCCCTAAGCTTGCGCGCATGCCCATGTCGTCGACGCCCACGCCCCGACCCAAACCCGCCTCGGCCGCCGAGCGTCGTGAGCGCACGCTCGCCCTGCCGCCCGCTCGCGAGGCCGACCAGCGCCTGATCGAGGCCTTCATCGAGCGCGCCTGGGCCGAGGACGGGCTGTCGCGCAACACCCAGGACAGCTACCGGCGCGACCTTGAAGGCTTTGCCCGCTGGCTGGTGGATCACGGCCCCGGCCTGTTCGAGGTCGGGCGCAGCGAGGTCTACGCCTATCTGGCTTGGCGCAGCGCCCAGGCCTACAGCCCGCGCAGCGGCGCGCGACTTCTATCCAGCCTGCGCCGCTTCTACGCCCAGGCCCTGCGCCTGAACCGCATTGCCAGCGATCCGCTGGCCCTGATCGAGAGCCCCAAGCTGGGGCGGCCCCTGCCCAAGGCGCTGACCGAGGCCGAGGTCGAGGCCCTGCTGGGTGCGCCCGAGCTCGACACGCCGCTGGGCCTGCGCGACCGGGCGATGCTGGAGCTGATGTACGGCACCGGCCTGCGCGTGTCCGAGCTGGTCGAGCTGCCGGCGGCAGCGGTCAACCTGCGCCAGGGCGTGCTGCGGGTGATGGGCAAGGGCAGCAAGGAGCGCCTGCTGCCGATGGGCGAGGAGGCCCAGCACTGGCTGCAGCGCTATCTGGACGAGTCCCGCCCGCTGCTGGCGCGCGGCCGCCAGCCGCTGGCCCTGTTCCTGTCGCGGCTGGGCGAGGGCATGAGCCGGCAGATGTTCTGGCACGGCGTGAAGCAGTTGGCACTGCGCGCCGGCATTCCGGGCGAGCGCGTCAGCCCGCACACCCTGCGGCACGCGTTCGCCACCCATCTGCTGAATCACGGCGCCGATCTGCGCGCCCTGCAGATGCTGCTGGGCCACAGCAGCCTGTCGACCACGCAGATCTACACCTTTGTCGCGCGTGAAGGCCTGAAGCGCCTGCACAGCCAGCACCATCCGCGCGGCTGAGGGCGCCGCCGGCAGGGCGGTCGGCTCGGGTACACTCGCGCCGCCCGCGTCTGGCGCGGCACTGAACTTTCCGGCCCGGGGCACGGTCGCAGCGCGACAGGCCCGCAGTCCGCCGGCCCCATCCAGCTTCGAGGAACCGCATGACCCGCATCCTTGCCGGCGCCGTGATCGCCGCCCTGAGTTTCGTGGCCACCGCCACGCCCGCCTTCGCGCAGTCCGGTGAGTCCGCGGTGCGCGGTGCCATCGAAACCCTGGTGCCGAATGCCAAGATCGACAGCGTGTCCGAGTCGGTGGTGCCGAACCTCTACGAGGTCACCATCGAAGGTCGCGTGGTCTATGTGACCGCCGACGGCCGCTACCTGATCCAGGGCTCGCTGTTCGACATCCCCAACCGGGTCGATGTCACCGAAGCCAGCCGTTCCAAGGTCCGTCGCGAGGCGCTGGCCCAGGTCACCACCGGCCGCATCGTGTTTGCGCCGCCGAACCCCAAGTACACCCTCACCGTGTTCACCGACATCGACTGTGGCTACTGCCGCAAGATGCATGAGCACATGACCGAGTACAACAGCGCCGGCATCGCCATCGAGTACCTGTTTTTTCCGCGCGCCGGCATCAATTCCGAGAGCTACCAGAAAGCGGTTTCGGTGTACTGCTCGACCAACCAGCAGAAGGCCATGACCGACGCCAAGGCCGGGCAGCCGCTGGACCGCAAGGAGTGCGAGAACCCGATCGCCGACCAGTACACGCTGTCGCAGCAGATCGGCGTGACCGGTACCCCGGCGGTGTTCACCGAGGACGGCACCCAGCTCGGCGGCTACATGCCGCCGGACCAGCTGCTGCAGCGCCTGGAGGCGATGGCGGCCGCGCCGAAGCAGTAAGTCGCGCCACCCAGGGCGTGGGATCGAACGGCGGCTCCGATGTAAGGCAACACTGATCAAGTCCATCCTGGTCTCGATCAGTGATCGCGAGTCCGGCGCAGGTCCGGACTCGCTTGCGCTGGATCAAGTGCTTACGCGCTCGATCCGCGGGCGCGCCCTCCATGGCGCGCGACAACGCTGAATTCTTCAGCGTTGTCTTTAGGGGTCGCCGTTCTTCGTTTGGCGTCTGGGCGCTCGTGGCCGGTCATCAGTGAGCAAGCTGGTAGAATTCGCGCCCCGCATTCCTCGCGCCGCGCGCGCGTGACAAGGTCAGCATGATCGTGTTCGAGGGCCAGGCGGCCCTGTCGTCCTTCCGTCTGGCGGCGCTCGCCGCCCGCGTTGGCAGCCTGGCACCGGGCCTCGGCCCTGTCTCCACCCGCTGGCTGTACTTCATCGAACTGGAGCCTGGCCTTGCCCTGGGTGAGGCCGACAGCCTCCGCATCGGCCGCATCCTCGAAGCTCGTCCCGGCAGCGCGCAGCCGGCGCCGACCTCGCCCTGGGTGCTGCCGCGGCTGGGCACGCGCTCGCCCTGGTCGACCAAGGCCACCGAGATCCTGCGCGGCGCCGGCCTGCCGGTGGCGCGGGTCGAGCGCGGCCTCGCCTATGCGCTGAACGCCGAGCTGCCGGCCACACCGGGCCTGGCCGCGCTGCTGCACGATCCGATGACCCAGAGCCTGGTGGTCGAGGGCTCCCGTCTCGCCGGTCTGTTCGCCGCGCAGGCGCCGGCCCGCGCCGAGCGCATCGCCCCGGCCGAGCTGCCGGCGGCCAATGCGCGCCTGGGCCTGGCCCTGTCCGAGGACGAGATCGAGTATCTGCAGGCGCGCTTCGCCGAGCTGGATCGTGCGCCCTCCGACGCCGAGCTGATGATGTTCGCGCAGGCCAACTCCGAGCACTGTCGGCACAAGATCTTCAATGCCAGCTGGCGGATCGAGGGCGAGGACAAGGCGATCAGCCTGTTCGGCATGATCCGCAACACGCAGAAGGTGTCGCCGCAGCTGACCCTCTCGGCCTACAAGGACAACGCCGCCGTCGTCGAGGGCTTCAGCGCGCGTCGCTTCGCCGCCGGCCCCGATCGCGTCTATGTCGAGCGACCGACTGCGCCCTCGGCGTTCGCGATCAAGGTCGAGACCCACAACCACCCGACCGCGATTTCGCCCTTTCCGGGCGCGGCCACCGGCTCCGGCGGCGAAATCCGCGACGAAGGCGCCACCGGTCGCGGCGGCAAGCCCAAGGCCGGGCTCACCGGCTTCACCGTCAGCCATCTGCGCATTCCCGGCCTGCCGCGCCCCTGGGAGAGCGCGCGCCCGCTCAATCCGCGCATGGCCACGGCCTTCGAGATCATGCGCGACGGCCCGATCGGCGCGGCCGCCTTCAACAACGAGTTCGGCCGGCCGGCCCTGACCGGCTACTTCCGCAGCTTCGAACTGCCCACTGAGCAGCCTGGCGTGTATCGCGGCTACGACAAGCCGATCATGCTGGCCGGCGGTGTCGGCAGCATCGAGCGCGACCAGGTCGAGAAGCGCCGCCTGCGTCCCGGCGATGCCGTCGTCGTGCTCGGCGGGCCGGGCATGCTGATCGGTCTCGGCGGTGGTGCGGCCTCCTCGGTGGCTTCCGGCCAGAGCAGCGAGGACCTCGACTTCGCCTCGGTGCAGCGCGACAACCCCGAGATGCAGCGCCGCTGCCAGGAAGTGATCGACCGCTGCTGGCTGCTGGGCGAAGCCAATCCGATCCTGTCGGCGCATGACGTCGGCGCGGGCGGCCTGTCGAATGCGCTGCCCGAGCTGCTCAACGACTCCGAGGTCGGCGGCGAGATCGACCTGGCCCGGGTGCCCTCCGACGATCCCGGCCTGTCGCCCATGCAGCTGTGGTGCAACGAGGCGCAGGAGCGCTATGCGCTGGGCATCGCCGCCGAGCGCCTGGCCGAGTTCGAGGCCCTGTGTCGGCGCGAGCGCTGCATCTACGCCGTGGTCGGCCGGGTCACCGCCGAACGCCATCTGCGCGTCAGCGATTCGCGCCCGCAGGCGCTCGCTGTCACTGGCACGCCGGAGGCGGTCATCGACCTGCCGATGGATGTTCTGTTCGGCAAGGCGCCAAAGATGCACCGCGACACCCGGCCGCCGCGCGCGGTGGCCTGGCCGCGGCTCGATCCAGCCACGATCGAGCTGCGCGACGCGGGCCTGCGCGTGCTCTCGCATCCCAGCGTGGGCGCCAAGCAGTTCCTGGTCACGATCGGCGACCGCACGGTCGGCGGCCTCTCGGCCCGCGACCAGATGGTCGGGCCCTGGCAGCTGCCGCTGGCCGATGTCGCCGTCACCCTGGCTGACTTCGAGGGCTATACCGGTGAGGCGATGGCGCTGGGCGAACGCAGCCCGCTGGCCCTGATCGATGCCGCCGCCTCGGCGCGCATGGCGGTCGGCGAGGCCCTGACCAATCTCGCCGCCGCTCCGGTGGCCTCGCTCAAGGAAGTGAAGCTCTCGGCCAACTGGATGGCCGCGGCCGGCTTCGATGGCGAGGACGCCCTGCTGTTCGACGCGGTGCAAGCGGTCGGCATGGAGCTCTGCCCCGCGCTCGGCATCGGCATCCCGGTCGGCAAGGACTCGCTGTCCATGCAGGCGCGCTGGCAGCACGGCGAGGACACCCAGACCGTGGCTTCGCCGGTGTCGCTGGTCATCAGCGCCTTTGCCCGCGTCGAGGATGTTCGCGCCACCCTGACCCCGGTGCTGGCCACCGACCAGGGCGAAACCGAGCTGTGGCTGATCGGCCTCGGCGCCGGCAAGCAGCGCATGGGCGGCTCGATTCTGGCGCAGTGCTTTGATCGCTTCGGCGGCGCCAGCCCCGATATCGAGGACGCCGATACCTTGCGCGAATTCTTCGACCTGATCCAGGCCGCGCGCGCGGAAGGTCTGATCCTCGCCTACCACGACCGTTCCGACGGTGGCGCGTTTGCCGCCGCCTGCGAGATGGCCTTCGCCGGCCACTGCGGCCTGCAGCTGCAGCTGCAGGGCTGGTCCGAGCAGGTGTTGCCGGCCCTGTTCAACGAAGAGCTGGGCGCGGTCGTGCAGATCCGCACCGAGGACCGCGCCGCCTTCGCCGATCTGGTCGAGCGGCATGGCCTGATCCACTGCGCGCAGCGCATCGGGCGGCCCAGTCGCCGGCCCAGCGTGCGCGTGCTGGACGGCGACGAAACCTTGGCCGAGTGGGCCTGGAAGGATCTGTTCGAGGCCTGGTGGTCGACCAGTCATGCCATCCAGCAGCGCCGCGACGAACCTGGCTGTGCCGATGCCGAACGGGCCCTGGCCAGCGACTTCGAGGCCGCGCCGCTGGAAGCTGCACTCAGCTTCGATCCCGCGGACGACATCGCCGCGCCGTACGTCAACGCCGGCGCGCGGCCGCGGGTGGCGATCCTGCGCGAGCAGGGCGTCAACGGCCAGATCGAAATGGCCGCGGCCTTCCACCGCGCCGGCTTCGAGGCGGTCGACGTGCACATGAGCGACCTGCTCGAGAACGGCGGCTCGCTCGAGGGCTTCCGCGGCCTCGCCGCCTGCGGCGGCTTCAGTTACGGCGACGTGCTGGGGGCAGGCCGCGGCTGGGTCACGTCGATCCTGGAGCACGCCCGCCTGCGCGCCGAGTTCGAACGCTTCTTCCATCGCACCGATGCCTTCGCGCTGGGCGTCTGCAACGGCTGCCAGATGCTGAGCCAGCTGAAGGACCTGATCCCCGGCGCCGAGGACTGGCCGCAGTTCCAGCGCAATGCCTCCGAGCAGTACGAGGCGCGGCTGGTGCAAGTCGAAGTGCTCGACTCGCCCTCGATCCTGCTGCGCGGCATGGCCGGTTCGCGCCTGCCGATCGTGGTCAGCCACGGTGAGGGGCGCGCGGTATTCGCCTCGGCCGAGCAGCAGGGCAGGGCAGCGGTGGCCTTGCGCTATGCGACCCACGGCGGTGGCGCGGCGACTTCCTATCCGCTGAACCCGAACGGCTCGCCCGGGGGCATCACCGGACTCACCAATCGCGACGGCCGGGTCAGCCTGATGATGCCCCATCCCGAGCGCGTGTTCCGCACGGTGCAGATGAGCTGGCACCCGGCCGGCTGGGGCGAGGCCTCGCCCTGGCTGCGCCTGTTCCGCAACGCGCGCGCCTGGGTGCAGTGATGCAGCTCTCGCCGCTGCGCCAGTTCATCCTCGCCTCGGCCCTGTGGCTGCCGGCCTGCTTCTTCCTGTGGGCGGTGCTGATCTCGCCGATCCTGCTGCCGGTGGCCAAGATCGCCCAGGCGGTGCTGCTGCAGCTGCTGCCGCAGACCGTGGAGCTGATCGAGCAGGACGGCCAGAACTTCGAGGTGGTCACGCGGCTGTTGACCGAAGCCGACGCCAGCGGCCGTGTCGGCCAGCTGGTGCTGACGTCCACCCCGATGATCTACGCCTGGTGCCTGCCGCTGTTCGCCGGGCTGGTGATGGCGGCGCCGATCGCCGGGCGCGAAAAGCTCAAGCAGTTCGCGATCGGCATCCCCGTGCTGTGGCTGGTGGTCAGCTGGGGCGCGATCTTCGACGCCCTCTATCTGCTGCAGTTCCAGGCCGGCCCGCTCGGCGAAGCCGCCCTGCAGCAGGCGGGGCTCGCGCCGAACCTGGTGGCGATGGGCTACCAGTTCGGCTACCTGATCCTGCCGCCGGTGGTGCCGATCGTGATCTGGATCGGCCTGAACAGCGCCTTCCTGCAGGAACTCGTCGAGTTCACCCGGGAACCACCGGAGCCGCCCGCAGTCTGAGGCAGGCTTCCGCGCTGCGGCAGCCCTGCAGCCGGCCTTGGGGTTATCCTTGCCGGCCCCACCGTCCTGGCTGACCGAGGCATACCGTTTGAACGCAGTGCTGGCCGACACCACGTCCGTCCAAGACGCGTCCGAAGAGGGCCTGGTCGCGCTCGAGAACCGCATCAGCGAGGCCCTCATGGCCCGCGGTCGGCTCAAGGAAGCCGACCTGCTGCGCGCCCGCCGACTGCTGGAAGAGTCCGGCGGTTCGCTGATCGCGCTGATCACCCGCATCGGCCTGGCCTCGGAGCGCGATGTCGCCGAAGCCAGCGCGGAAGTGCTGGGCCTGCCGCTGGTCTCGACCAAGGATGTGCCCGAGCAGCCGCCGCAGAACGTGCAGCTGTCGCTGCGCTTCCTGAAGCAGCAGCACGTCTGCCCGATCGGCGAAAGCGACACCCATATCGACCTGCTGACCGCAGACCCGCAGGACCACTATCTGGTGGAAGCCGTGCAGCTCGCGACCGGCAAGGACGTGAAGCTGCATGTGGGGCTGCGCTCGGAGATCGACGACCTGATCGAGCGCTACTACGGCGCCGGCCGCTCGGCCATGGGCACGATTGTCGAGAACCTCGCCGAAGGTGACGTGCGCAGCGAGGACGACGTCGAGCATCTACGCGACCTCGCCTCCGAGGCGCCGGTGATCCGACTGGTGAACCTGGTCATCCAGCGCGCGGTCGAGCAGCGCGCCTCGGATATCCACATCGAGCCCTTCGAGAGCCGCCTGAAGGTGCGCTACCGCATCGACGGCGTGCTGCACGAGGTCGAATCGCCGCCTTCATCGAGCACGGCGGCGGTGATCTCGCGCATCAAGATCATGGCCAAGCTCAACATCGCCGAGCGCCGCCTGCCCCAGGACGGCCGCATCATGCTGCGCGTGCAGGGCAAGGAGCTGGACCTGCGCGTCTCGACCGTGCCGACCGCGCACGGCGAGTCGGTGGTGATGCGTATCCTCGACCGCGAGTCGATCGTCTTCGACTTCCACCGGCTCGGGTTCACCGACAACTTCCTCGACAAGTTCACCAAGGTGCTGGAGCTGCCGCACGGCATCCTGCTGGTCACCGGCCCGACCGGTTCGGGCAAGACCACCACGCTCTACACCGCGCTGTCCAAGCTCAACCGCCCGGACCTCAAGATCATCACGGTCGAGGACCCCGTCGAGTACCAGATCGAAGGCATCAACCAGATCCAGGCCAAGCCGCAGATCGGCCTCGACTTCTCGCACGCCCTGCGCTCGATCGTCCGCCAGGACCCGGACGTGATCATGATCGGCGAAATGCGCGATCTGGAGACCGCGAAGATCGCGATCCAGTCGGCGCTGACCGGCCATCTGGTGCTGTCGACCCTGCACACCAACAACGCCGCTGGTGGCATCACCCGACTGCTCGACATGGGCGTCGAGGACTACCTGCTGACCTCCACCGTCAACGGCATCCTCGCCCAGCGCCTGGTCCGCCGCCTGGTGCCCGAGCATCGCGAGGCCTATGCCGCGATGCCCGAAGTGATCGAGGAGTTCGGCCTGCGCCGATTCACCAGCACCGACCCGGTGACGCTGTATCGCCCGGTCGCCAGCCCTGGCTCCAGCACCGGCTACCACGGCCGCACCACGATCATGGAATTCCTGGTCATGAACGACCCGCTGCGCCGGCTGGTGATGCAGCACGCCGGCATGGGCGAGTTGGAACAGGCGGCGCGCGACAGCGGCATGCGCACCATGTACGAGGACGGCCTGGTCAAGTCCCTCGAAGGCGTGACCACGATCGAGGAGGTCCTGCGGGTGACGCAGGAGGGCTGATGGAGAGCCGGGATTCGGGATTGGGGATTCGGAATTCGGCGGAGCCGCGCTCGGCGAGAGCCGTGCTCGCGCCTGGGTCGCTGGTCGACAGCGTTTGGGGATTGCCGCTGCGTGGTGCCGTGCCGTACCGCCTTTGCGAATCCCGAATCCCGATTCCCCAATCCCGGCCCTAACCCATGCCCCAATTCCGCTACAAAGCCCTGAGCCCCGCCGGCGAGGCGCTGGACGGCCTGATGGAGGCCGCCAATGCCGAGGAGGTGATCGCCAAGCTGCAGGACGCCGGCAATATTCCGCTGAAGGCGCTGCCTGCGGATCAGGCGCAGGGCGCAGGGCTCGGCGCGCTGTTCCAGCGTTCGCCGATGGGGCCGAACCAGGTGCTGCAGTTCACCCAGCAGCTCTCGACCCTGCTCGGCGCCGGCCAGCCGCTGGACCGCGCGCTGCAGATCCTGCTGGATCTGCCGGAGTCCGAGCAGGCGCGGCGGGTGATCGACCGCATCCGCGAGGCGGTGCGCGGCGGCACGCCGCTGTCTCAGGCGCTGGAAGCGCAGAGTGGGGTGTTCTCGCGGCTGTACGTCAACATGGTGCGGGCCGGCGAGATCGGCGGCGCGCTGGATGACACGCTCAAGCGTTTGGCCGACTACCTCGAGCGCAGCAAGGCGCTCAAGGAAAGCGTGATCAACGCGATGATCTACCCGACCATCCTGGTGGTGCTGGTGCTGGGCGCGATCGGCCTGCTGGTCGGCTACGTGGTGCCGCAGTTCCTGCCGCTGTTCGAGGACATGGGCGCCGAGATCCCTTGGCTGACCTCGGTAATCATGAGTCTTGGCCTGTTCGTGCAGGGCTGGTGGTGGCTGCTGCTGGCCGGCGTTGCAGCCGCGGTCTGGGGGACCATGAAGTCGCTCGCGGATCCAGCGCGACGCCTGAAGTTCGACACCTGGATCCTCGGGCGCGGCCTGATTGGCCAGCTGCTGGCCAAGCTCGACACCGCCAGGCTCGCGCGCACGCTCGCGACGCTGGTGCACAACGGCGTGCCCCTGCTGACCTCGCTGGCGATCGCCCGCAACGTGCTGACCAACAGCGCGCTGTCGGAGGCCGTTGGCCAGGCCGCGGAAGAGGTGAAGACCGGTGGCGGGCTGGCGATCGCGCTGGCGCGCAGCAAGCTGTTCCCGCGTCTGGCCGTGCAGATGATCAGCGTCGGCGAGGAATCCGGGGCGATGGACACCATGCTCGGCAAGGTCGCCGACACTTTCGACGTCGAAGTGCGGAACACCATCGACCGGCTGCTGTCTGCGCTGGTCCCGGTCATCACCGTGCTGATGGCGCTGACCGTCGCTGTCATCATGATGGCGATCCTGGTCCCGATCTTCGAACTCACCAACACTGTGGGATAACGCTCATGAATGCTGCAAACGCGCGCTCCACCGATACGGCGCTTCGTCTCACCCGGAACCGCCAGACGGGCTTCAGCCTGATCGAAATCCTGATCGTGATCGTGATCATCGGCGGCATCATGGCGCTCATCGGCACGCAGATTTTCGGCGGCAAGGATCGCGCCGACGTGCGCCTGACGCAGGCGCGGGTGGACGTGGTCGCGCAGAAGATCGAGCAGTACCGCACCGATGTGGGCAGCCTGCCCGGCACCCTGACCGACCTCGTCCAGCAGCCCTCCGGCGTGCGCGGCTGGCTGGGTCCCTATGCCAAGGCCACGGACCTGAAGGACGCGTGGAACCGGGATTTCCAGTACTCCGCGAGCGGCTCGGGCGCCACCGACTTCGCGCTGTCCAGCTTCGGCAAGGACGGTCAGTCGGGCGGCACCTCGGTGAACGCCGACATCACCTACGAGCCCTGAGAGCTCGCGCAGCGGTGAGGCCTCGCACGCCCAGCGCCGAGCGTGGCTTCACGCTCGTCGAGATCCTGGTGGTCATCATGATCATGGGCGCGGTTGCTGCCATGATCGGCAGCGCCATGGGCTACAGCCTCACCGGCCAGCAGATGCGCAGCGCGAGTCGGGATCTGATCGCAGCCCTGCGCTACACCCGCGGCCAGGCCATCGTGAAGCGCGAGCCGCAGGTGCTGATGCTCAACGTCGACGAGAAGTCCTACCGTGCGGCCAGCCGTGCCCCGGTAAGGCTGCCGGAGCAGTTCGACCTCGCCATCGAAACCGCGCGCCAGGAGATGGTGAGCCAGGGCGAGGCGGGCATCCGCTTCTACCCCGATGGCTCTTCCACCGGCGGCAATATCGAACTCTCGCGCGGCGACACCGTCTGGCGCATCGACATCAACTGGTTGACCGGCGAGGTGACCCTGCGTGAACCCGGCAGCCGCTGAGCCAGTCTTTGCCCTGCATGCTGACGCGGGCGTCCGAGCGGAGGCTTGCCGCTCGTCATCCCCGCGCAGGCGGGGATCCAGTGGACGTGCGACAGCGTCGAATCCGCTGGCGATTGCAGCGCTGCGGGTGCAGCGGGCTTGCCCGGAGGCGACGGCATTCGCGCCTGCAGAGCAGTGTTTCCGCGAAAGCTTCGTGGCCCCGCCTTGCGAGCCAGCGGTTCTAGAAGAAACCCGGATTCGTCATCCCCGCGAAGGCGGGGATCCAGGGTTCAGGGCCAGGCATCTGGGCCCCCGCCTTCGCGGGGGCGACGGTGACAGAGGTCGGAAGAGCGTTCTGTTTCCTGGCAGGCGCCAACAGGGCTTCACCCTGATTGAAGTGGTGATCGCGTTGGCGGTGTTTGCCGTCGCCGTCGGCGTGTGCATGCAGATCGCCACCGCCGGCCTGCGGCAGACGCGGATCGCCGCCGAGCAGACCCAGGCCGCCCTGCTGGCACAATCGCTGCTGGACCTGCATGGGGTCGGTGAGCGGCTGCAGCCGGGCCGCAGCAGCGGTCGGCTGGAAGGCGACTACAGCTGGGAGATCGAGGTCAGTCCGTACGAGCCCGATCTGCAGTCGGCCAGCCCTCTTGCGCCGGGCCTCAGCGCGGTGCAGCTGTTCAAGCTCGATCTGACCATCCGCTGGCCGGCGGGTCGCGGCGAGCGCAGCGAGCGCTTCAGCACGCTGCGGGCGATGTCGCCCGACCCCAATGTGCCGGTGAACCCGGCGGGAGCCGGCGGATGACTCGACAGCAGCGCGGCTTCACCCTGGTCGAGATCCTGGTCGCCACCAGCCTGCTGGCGCTGATGATCCTGGGCGCCATGGCCGCGCTGACCAGCAGCGTGCGTTCGGTCCGCTCCGGCGAAGCCCTGGTCAGCCGCACCGACAGCGTGCGCATCGCCCAGGAGTTCATGCGTCGCCAGCTCTCGCAGGCACTGGCGCTGCCCTTCGAGCGTACCGACGACCTCGGCATGGTGTTCGTCTTCGAGGGCGGCGACCGCGACATGAAGTTCGTCGCCCCGATGCCCGGCCATCTCGCCCGCGGCGGTCCGCACGTGCAGCAGATCAGCATCGGCAGCGGCGAGCGCGGCCTGAAGCGCATCGAGTTCACGCATACCCTGCTGAACGGCTATGACGATCCGCAGAATCGCAGCGACGAGCGCCCGCCGGTGGTCGTGCTGGACGGCCTGCAGGACGCCTACTTCGAGTACCGCTCGGTCGATGAGAACGGCCAGCTGCTGCCGTGGTCGCGCAACTGGGACTATCCGCAGTTCCTGCCGATGATGGTGCGGCTGGTCGCCGAGTTCCCGCGTGACCGTCCGCAGCAGTGGCCGCAGTTCGAGGTGCCGGTGCATGCGGGCGCAGCCGGCTCGGTCGGCAGTTTCTACAGCCGGCTGCAGTTCTCGCGCCAGCGGCGCGACCGCGACAGCGACACCCCGAGCAGGCCGCCGCAGTGAGCCGGCACCTCGCGCCTTGCACAGCCCGCCGCAGCCGCGGCGTGGCCCTGATCTTCGTGCTGTGGCTGCTGGCCCTGCTGACCCTGCTGCTCGGCAGCTTCGCGCTGATCAGCCGCACCGAGTCCCTGCAGGCGCGGCATCTGTTTGATACCACCCGCGCCCGCTACGCGGCGGAAGCCGGCATCAACCACGCGGCCTGGGCGCTGTCGCTGCCCGATCCGACCCTGCGCTGGCTGCCGGACGGCCGCGACTACCGGCTGCAGTTCGATGATGCGGAGCTCTCGGTACGGATCACCGACGAGTCCGGCCTGATCGACTTGAATGCGGCCGACGCCCAGACCTTCGTCAACCTGTTCGTTGGCGCCGGCGTCGAGCTGGTGCAGGCAACCGCCATTGCTGACGCCATCCTCGACTGGCGTGATGGCGATGATCTCAAGCTGCTGAATGGTGCGGAGGACGCCGACTACCGCGCGGAAGGCTATCCCTATGGCGCCAAGGACGCGCCCTTCGACCTGGTCGCCGAGGTGCAGCAGGTCATGGGCATGAGCTACGAGCTCTACCAACAGATCGCGCCGGCGCTGACGGTGTACTCCGGGCAGGCGGTGCCGAACCTGGCCTACGCCCCGATCGAGGTGATGCGCGCCTTCCCCAACATCGATCCGGCCATGGCGCAGTTGCTGATCGAGCAGCGCCAGGCCTGGCTGCCCGGGCTCGGCCTGCCACCCCCGACCCTGCCGGACGGCACCCCGCTCGTGGCGGAGGGTGGCACCGGGACGTATAGTATCGAGTCGCGTGCCACCCTCCCGAACGGTGCCTACACGGAACTTCGGGTGACTCTGCGACTCGGAGGCTCCGGCATTTCCGGCCGCGCTTTCAGCGTCCTGCGCTGGCAGGACAGAAGCGCGCTGTGAGGGCCCCGGTCCTTTCCCCGATCAACCCACGTGAAGCTGGCGCATGACCCTGGCGGACGCCCTCAACCCGCTGCTTGCGCGACTGCGGTCGCGCCTGGCCCACACCCCGCTGCCGCAGTTCTGGCAGTGGTGGACGGCCGAGCTGCTGTCCTTCCTGCCGCCGCGCTGGCGTGAGGCGCTGGCGGTCGAGCACGCCTGCCTGCTCCTGAGCCGCAGCCCCAGCGGACTGGATATCCAGGTCGAGCGCGCGGGCACCTGCAGCCTGCTGCTGCAGCTGGAGGACGAACAGCGCGAAGACTGGCGCGATCTGCTGTCGCGCGGCCTCGACGAGAACCTGCGCGGCCTGCCCCAGGTGCTGGGCCTGCCCGCCGCCAGGCTGCTGCGCCGCAGTCTGTCGCTGCCCGCGGCGGCGCTTGAGAACCTCGACGCCGTGCTGGGCTTCGAGCTGGACCGGCAGACGCCCTTCAAGCCCGACCAGGTCTACTTCGCCAGCCGCGTGCTGAGGCAGGACGCAGGCAGCAAGCAGGTCCAGGTCGAACTGCTGGTCGTGCCGCGCCCCGTGCTGGATGAAGCGGTCGCCGCGCTGGGCCCGCTGTCCGACACCCTCGCTGGCGTCGACGTGCTTGACGCGCGTGGCCGCCGGGTCGGGGTCAATCTGCTGCCGGCGGAGCGCCGCGCCAGCCAGCCGCGCACCCAGCCGCTGATCCAGGCCGGGCTGTTGCTGGCCAGCATCGTCCTGGTGTTCTTCGGCCTGGGTCAGATCGTCGACAACCGCGTCGCCGCGGTCGAGTCGATCCAGGCCGAGTCGGAAGCGCAGCGCGAGCGCGCCCGCGAGGTCAGCGCGTTGCGCAGCCAGCTTGAGGATTCAGCGGCCGCCGCCAACTTCCTCGCCGTGCAGAAGCAGACCCAGGCCTCGATGGTGCTGCTGCTCGACGAACTCACCCGGCGCCTGCCGGACGACACCTTCCTGACCCGCCTGTCGGTCAGCGGCAACCAGGTCAGCTTGAGCGGCTACAGCGCGCAGGCGCTGAAGCTGGTCGGCGAACTGCAGAAGTCCGAGCTGCTGAAGGATGCCGCGCTGAACGGCGGCGTGCAGCAGGAGCCGCGGGTCTCTCGCGACATGTTCACCATCAACGCCACCTACGGCCCCGACCCGAAGGCGACGCCATGAACCTGGCCACGCTGAGTCCGCAGCAGAGCCGCTGGCTCGCCTTGGGCCTGCTTGGCCTGGTCCTCGGGCTGTTCTACCTGCTGTTCGTGCACTGGTGGTTCGTGGTGCCCTTCCTGGAGGCGCGCGAGAGCTTCATCGAGGAGCGCGCCCAGGAGCAGCGCCTGCGTGCGAATGCCTCGCAGCGCGAGGAGATCGAGGCGCGCCTGGCCGAGGTCCGCGCCTTCGAGGCGGGCAACCCCGGCTTCCTGTCCGAGGCCAGCTTCGACCTCGCCGCGCCCTCGCTGATCATGCGCATCCAGAGCGCGGTCGAGCGCCAGGGGCAGCCGGAGCGCTGCCTGACCATCAACAGCCAGCCGGTCCGCGGGCAGCAGTCGGAGAAGTTCGAGCGCGTCACCATCCAGGTGCGGCTGCGCTGCGAGCTGGAGCACCTGTACCCGGTGCTGCACGAACTGGAGAGCGGCAGCCCGCAGCTGTTCCTCTCCGAGCTCAACATCGTCGCCCGCCGCATGCCCTCGCATCCCGGTGGCGAGGTGTTCATCGGCTACGTGGACGTGTCCTTCAATGCGCACGGCTATCTGCGCCCGCAGGGAGGTCGCTGATGGCCAGTCGCTCGCAGATCCTGCTGACTGCCGCCCTTGGCGCGGTGACCGCCTGGAGTGCGCTGTTCGCGCTGGCCGGGGTGTTGGGCCTGGGCGGGCGCTACGGCCTGCTGCCGGATGACCCGTCGCTGGTCGGCGAACTGCCGCAGATCAATCTGGAGCAGGCCGTGAGCACGCTTGAAGGCGCCGGCACCTACGCCGCGATCGGCGATCGCCCGCTGTTCAACTTCGACCGCCGGCCGCTGCCGCCGGTGGCTTCGCCGGATGCCGCGCAGACGGCCGAGGCGGCGCCGCCGGCGCCCCCCGAGTTCATCCTCACCAGCGTCATCAAGAGCGGCGACAAGCAGATCGCCATCGTCCAGCACACGCCCTCGGGCAAAAGCCAGACCGTTGCCGTCGGCGCCGCCCTGCAGGCCGAGCTGGCCGGCTGGACGCTCATCGAATTGGCGCCGCGCGGGGCCGTGTTCGAGGGCGGCGGCGGCCGCAAGTCCTTCGAGCTGCGCGTGTTCGACGGCACCGGCGGCCAGCCGCCGACACCCATTGATGTCGCGCCTGCGCAGGCTGCGGCCCCGCAGGATGGCTCCGCCCCCGTGGTCGGGGCCGACGGTCAGCCGCAGCAGGCGGCCGCAGATACCCCGGAGGCGCGCGCCGAGATGATCCGACGTCGGATCGAAGAGCGGCGTCGGCAGATGCGCGAGGAGGCCGAGCGTGCACGCCAGTGATTCCGCCCTCGCCGGTGGGAACCTTTACCAGGGCGCGCGTTCTGTCGCCGTCCCCAAGTCCGGGGCAGCGCTCGCTGCTCCCGCAGCAGGAGTCTTTCGCGTGAGCCAACGCATCATCGGACTGCTCGCCTGTGCGAGCCTCGTGTTCCTCGGCGGCTGCGCCAGCACCGGCGGAACCTATGCGCCCCTGCAGTCCCGGCCGCAGCCCAGCCAGCCGGTCGCACAGTCGCTGCCTCTGCCCGAGGGGCTGGAGGAATCAGAGTCCGGAAGCGCTGGCGAGTCGAAGGAAGAGCAGGCCAAGGAGGCCGTGCGCCTGGGGTCCGGCAGCTTCATCAACCGGGATCTGGCCAGCCGCGGCCCGGCCGGTGCCGGCGCCAGCGGCGAAGTGACCTTCAACTTCGAGGGCGAGTCCCTGCATGCGGTGGTCAAGGCCATCCTCGGCGACTTCCTGCAGGAGAACTACGTCATCGCGCCCGGCGTGCAGGGCACGGTCACCTTCTCGACCGCCAAGCCGCTGCGCGGCGACCAGGCGCTGTCGATCCTGGAGATGCTGCTGCGCTGGAACAACGCCACGGCGGTCTGGCAGGACGGCCGCTACACCATCCTGCCGGTGGCGCAGGCGCTGCCCGGCAACCTGACTCCGCGCACCGGCCCGGCCGGCAGCGCGCGTGGCTATGAAGTCCGCGCCGTGCCGCTGCAGTTCATCTCGGCGGTCGAGATGGAGAAGCTGCTGAAGCCCTACGCCAAGCCGGAAGGCATCATCAACGTCGACCCCGCGCGCAACATGCTGGTACTGGCCGGTACGGCCGCCGAGCTCGCCAACTACCTGCAGACCGTCGAGATCTTCGATGTCGACTGGCTGGCCGGCATGTCGGTGGGCACCTATCGCCTGGAGCAGGCCGAGGCCGCGAAGGTGGTCACCGAGCTTGAGAAGGTGTTCGGCGAGGGGGCGGGCACACCGCTGTCCGGAATGTTCCGCTTCATTCCCCTGGAGGGGGTGAACTCGATCATCGTGATCACCCCGCAGCCGCGCTACCTGACCCAGGTCCAGGAATGGATCGAGCGGCTTGACGCCGGCGGCAGCCAGAGCGGATCGCGCCTGTACGTCTATGACGTCAAGAACGTCAAGGCGACCGATCTCGCCGGCACGCTGGGCGAGATCTTTGGTGGTCAGCCTCGCCAGCCGCGCGCCAGCCAGTCTGGCTCGGTGGCTCCAGGTCTTGACCCCGTCCGCGCAAGCACCCTGGGCCGCGGCGAGCAGCCGCGCTTCGACAATAATCCGCAGCCGGCACGCGTGGATGCCACCGAGCTCGCCTTCGGCACCGCCAGCCCGCCCTCATCCGGCGGCGGCAGCGGAATTCCGGGCGTGGACGGCGTGTCAGGGCCGGTGGTTGACGCTGCCGGCGGCATTGCGCTTGGTTCCGAAGAGAACGTGCGGGTCTCGGCGATCGAGGAGAACAACCAGCTCCTGGTCAAGGCGACCAGCCAGCAGTGGGAGTCGATCCGTCGAGTAATCGAGCGCCTGGACCAGATCCCGCTGCAGGTGCATATCGAGGCGAAGATCGTTTCGGTCACCCTCAACGACGCGCTTGAGTACGGCGTGAGCTCCTTCTTCGAGGGCCTGGTGCCGGAGGCCTTCGCGGAAGCTGCAGCTGCGCGCAACAGTTGGAGCAGCGTGAGTGGACGCATTCAGGGCGGGCGCTCGCTGTGGAACTTTGTTGGACCAAATGCTTCGGCCGCTCTGGACCTGCTGCAGACGGTTACCAATGCCAAAGTTCTGTCCTCCCCTTCGCTGCTGGTGCTGAACAACAAGAGCGCGACCATCAATGTTGGCCAACAGATCCCGGTCAACAGCGTGTCGATCGGCGTACCCGGCGGCGGCGTCGGAGGAAACCTCGGTACCAGCAGCTATACCCAGTACCTGCAGACCGGCATCACCCTCAACGTCACCCCGCGCGTTAATCCCGGCGGCCTCGTGTTCATGGAGGTGCAGCAGGAGGACAGCTCGCCCGGCGCAGCCACGGAAGGTGGCAATCGCGAGATCTCGACTCGCAACATCTCCAGCGAGATCGCCGTGCAGTCGGGCGAGACCATCATCCTTGGCGGCCTGATCCAGCAGACCGATACCCGCAGTTCCAACGGCCTGCCTTTCCTCAGCCGCATTCCTGTGGTGGGTGGTCTGTTCGGCAACAAGAAGCGCGAAGACCTGCGCACCGAGCTGTTGGTTGTGATCACCCCGCGCGTGGTGACCAATTCCGACGACGCGCGCAAGTTGACGGATGACTACATGCGCCAGTTCCGCGGCCTGCAGCCGCTGCGCGTGATCAACGACACCCCCGCCGCCGATCAGCCTTGAGCCGGCGCGTACCGACACACCTATCTATAAGGAGCACGAATGTCCCCCCTGCGTCTTGCCACCCTCGCCCTGTTGCTACCCCTGCTGGCCGCCTGTGCGGCCGGCGGCGGCACCAAGGCCACGCCTGCTGCCCTGAGTGACGAGGAACAGCTGACCACGCGTCCGATCGAGCGCTGGGAGCACCTCATCGCCAAGCGCGCCGACCAGGCCTGGGAATACCTGAGCCCGGGCTACCGCGCCACACGCGTGCGCGAGGATTACGTGACGCAGATGACCACGCGTCCGGTGACCTGGCTGAGTGCCACCTACGACTCGCACCGCTGCATCGACGAGGGCAGCTTCTGCGAGGTCAACCTCAAGGTGCTCTTCAAAGTGATGTCGCGGCAGATCGGCGTCGGCGAACTGCAGTCCCATGGGTTCGTCACCGAGCGCTGGATCAAGTCCGGCGACACCTGGTACTACGTGCCCGAAGACGTCTCGGGCTGAGTTCGCGGGTCGCGCCGTTGGCGCGGCCATGGTTCTGGAAGCCGGCTCCCGGGCGGGGCGGAGCCGGTGTCAGACACATCGTTCCACCCCTGCAGCGCCGCCCTCAGGCGGCGTTGCGCGTGCTGGATCGATGTGGCAGACTGCCAGCGCTCTTGTCTAACCTCGCCCATGTAAGGCGGGTGGAACACCGCCGTCATGGCGTGCGGTTGGTCGGTTGGCAAAAGCACAAAAGCCCTGTGGTTGAATTTAGGAGTGTTGTGATGAAAAAGAGTTCTCTGACCACCGCCGTGGTCGCTGGTATCGTTGGCGCCGCCGGTCTGGTGAGCGTGTCCAACGCCGTCAACATCAACCCGGACGGTCTGGGCCAGGCCCTGATCTACCCGTACTACACCGTGAACAAGGGCAACAACACCCTGATCTCGGTCGTCAACACCACCAACCAGACCAAGGCCGTCAAGGTCCGCTTCCTGGAAGGTCGTGACTCGCAGGAAGTCCTCGACTTCAACCTGTACATGTCGCCGTTCGACGTGTGGACCGCGGCGATCGTCTCCGACGGCGCCGAGGGCACCGATCCGGCCGCTGCTCCGCCGGCACGCATCTTCACCAGCGACACGAGCTGCACCGTGCCGGCCATTCCGGCCGCCGGCGAGCCGTTCAAGAACTTCCAGTACGCCACCGGCGACGTGAAGGTCACCGGCCCGTGGGAGCTGAGCCGTACGCGTGAAGGCCACCTCGAAATCATCGAGATGGGCTATCTGACCGCTGGTGGTTCGTTCGCCAACGCTGCCAAGCACAGCCCGGCTGGCGTCCCCGCCAACTGCAACGTGCTGGACAGCGCCTGGTCGCCGGGCGGCACCGGCATCTGGCTGGCCGACGCTTCCGTGCAGATGAACCCGCCGTCGGGCGGTCTGTTCGGTGGCGCCGAAATCGTCAACCCGGCGAACGGCACCAACATCAGCTACAACGCTGATGCGATCGAAGGCTTCTACATCTCGGCCACGGGCAACCTGCACACCAACCCGGGTTCGGTGCTTCCCAGCCTGGCGCAGGCGCAGACCAACGATTTCGGTGACGCCACCGCCATCGTGTTCAGCAACGGCACCCTGACCCAGTTCCCGTTCGTGGGCGCTGGCGCGGGCCTGAAGGCGGTCTCGGCTGTGTTCATGCACAACGAGATCTACAACGAGTTCGCCAGCCGCACCTCGGCCAACCTGTCGGTGCAGTCGGAGTGGGTGATCACCTTCCCGACCAAGCGTCTGCACATCCGCCAGGCTCAGCCGGCGCGCCTGCCGTTCCGCACCGCTTACAACATCACCAACGGTGGTGCGTGTGAGACTGTCCAGATCACCTTCTGGAACCGCGAAGAGAGCGCCGTGGCTCCGGGCGGCACCGGCTTCTCGCCGCCCCCCCCGGGCCAGACCTCGACCAACCCGCAGCTGTGCTTCGAGGCTCAGGTCGTGACCTTCAACCAGACGAACATTGGTGATTACCGCACCAATGGCAACCGCACCGGCGTGCTGGGCTCCTACTACGGCCGCAACATCGCCACTGGTAACGCTCTCGAGGGCTGGGCGCGCATCCGTCTGGGCGACCAGGATCCGGCTTCGTTCACCCAGAACTTCCTGCCGCTGGCCACCCCGACCGCGACCGCGCAGAACACCATCGCTCTGGTGGGTCTGCCGGTCACCGGCTTCTGGGCTGCCAACTACGCCGGTACGGGTACTCCGGGCGTGCTGGCCAACTACTCGATCGTGCACAAGCACCGCGCCGATCGCCTGGTTGCCGACATCTCGACCCAGATCGTGAACGTGCCGGGCTCCACCACCACCCCGCCGGCGACCACGCCGGTGTGGCGCGCACCGACCTCCGCGCTGTAATACGGCGGTCAACGCGTGACTCACAAAGGGGGCCCTCGGGCCCCCTTTGTGTGTATTCAGTGCGGATTAAGTCCGCAGGAACAAGCTAGCGTACGTCCGGCGCACCACCGTGCCGGCTCAATCGGAGTGCTTCATGAGCTTTAAATTCAGCGTGCTCGCCACCTCCGTCGGGCTCCTCTTCGGAGCGACGGCAGTGCAGGCGCAATCTTCCCTGACCTTTCGTGGCTCCAGCCTTTCCCCTATTCCCCTTGACGTGTCGCAGCCTGTGACGGTCGCCGACGACGGCTCGGTGCAGGCGACCTGCCTGTTCCAGACCGGAACCACCGTCTGCCAGGGCGTCAGCCCCCCTGTGAACCAGCAGGTGCCGGCAGTGACGCTCAGCGTGACCGGGCTGACCCAGGATTCGCAAGGTCGTTTCGAGGTCAATGCCGGCCAGCAGGTCGCGGTGACTCGCGCGATCACCAACTCCGCTGATGTCTGCATCGCCAGCGCAACGCCTGCTTCAGGAGCCAGTGGCTGGTTGAATGTGTTCGCACCGGCGGCAAGCAGCGTCGCCAATGTGCAGTTCTCCGGCAGTGGCGAGGTCACCCTGGGGCTGCGCTGCTACAACCAGGCGGGCGCAGCACCCACCGCAACCCAGCTCCGCTTCGTGGTTGCGGCAGCGGTAGGTGTCAATCCCGACCTGTGCGAGTTGCCCCCGGATCCTTTGATTCGGCCCCAGGGCTTTACCCGCTATGTGTTGACCTGGAATGACCTGTTCCGGGTGGGGCCGTTCCCGAACGCACCTGGCTACCTCAATCCGGTCGGCTCCTATACCATCGGTCGCTCTTTCCCAGGCGCGAGCGCCGCTGCGATGTATATCACGGTGCCCATCGTGCCTGAGCCGGGCAAGACCTACGTGTTTAACCACGCCACTGCACAGGCAGTGGCCGCGGCGGGCTACTTCGGAGATCCATCGCGCGCGGGCGGCAACTTCATGTCGATCAGCCCCTGCGCAGGCGATGTCCGGCCGATCGCCCCGGGCTCCCCCGATCAGCTGCTGCGCGTATGCAGATCGGCGCTGCTTTACGAGGACGTGTTCCGCTTCACCACCTTGGCTAGCGCACCAGCATCGGCCTGCAAGGTGACGCCGGGCCAGACCTACTGGCTCACGTTCATGATGAATAACCCGGCAACGCTTCTGAATGGCGGTGAACTGAACCTGACTCAGACGGCCTGTGACGGTGGTCGCCAGTACTGTGAAACCATGATTCAGGTCAGCGTACTCAGCACGCCCTAAGCCAGCAGCCTTGACCGACCGGGCCGCGTGATGACGCGCGGCCCGGTATGCGTTGGAAGACGGCTTCAACAGATGCGGCTGTGGCACCGCACTGCCGCAGCGTCAGCGTCAGGACCTCGGCGCTGACTGTTAGATCCAAGGTTCGGCTCGCTCGTACCACTTGGTCTTGCAACGACGAGCGTCACCCTCGTGAACCTGGCCAGCAGCAGCACGCTGCCGTCGAGTCTCATGGGCGCAAGGCATGCACCACGCCCGCAGATTGCGCATTGCGCATCGCGCACTTGAAACACATCAGACAGAAAGAACAGGCACATCCATGCTTCGCAATGCACTGCTGCTCTTCGCTACTCTGGTTCTTGCTTCCGCAGGATCGGCATACGCCCAACCGATTGCGCCCAAGGATCCGCGTGAGGTCGTCGTGGTCGCGCGGGGCGGCGTCAGCGTCACCCTCCATGAGGTCGATGCACAGGTGATGGCACTGCCCAAGGCCTTGAGGGCACGCTACCTGGACAATCCCGAGCGTCTTGAAGAGGTCGTTTACGGCTTGTTGATCAACAAGCAGCTCACCCAGCAAGCGCTGGCCGCAGGCGTCGATACCGATCCCTTCCTTGATACCCAGCTTGCTGCGGCCCGCGAGGATTGGCTCGCCAGAAGGGCGCGCAATCTGCACGAAGACAAACTGCTGGAGAACCTACCCGATTTCGAGGTGCTGGCCGAGGAGATCTATCGCTCGCACCCGCATCGATTCAGGCGTCCAGTCACCCTCCAACTGGAGCATATCCTGGTCCGGATCGGAGGCCGAGGTGAAGCAGCAGCGCGGGAGCGCGCGCAGGCCGCCCGTGCAGCTCTGGTCGCGGGTGAGCGCGATTTCCAGGAGCTGTTCATGGAGTACAGCGATGAAGCCGCTGATCCCCGGATAGTGGGGGGCGGCATCCTGAATGACATCATCCCGGGCGTGACCGAAAAGCCATTCGAAGAGGTGGTATTCAAACTGACCGAAGTCGGGCAGGTCTCAGAGCTCATTCAGACCAACTACGGGTTCCATGTGGTGCGCCTGATGAAGCGGACGGAACCGAAGCTCCAGACATGGGAAGAAGTCAAGACAACCCTTGTCGAGGAGCAGCGCCAGCGCTTCCTCAACGAGCGTCGTGCCTCCCAGCTGGCGGAACTGCAGAGCCTGCCTGTCGAGGCGAATCCGCTGGTCGTTGCCCAGCTGCGTTCCCGCTACGAACGCGCCGCCGAAGGCATCCTTGCGCCAGCCCTTGATGGCAGCGAACCGCAGCCGGAAGACGCCACGCCCGACGCTGAAACCCCCTGAGCGAGGTGACGCGGGCCGAGCCGTGAGCCTCACTACGCTGGCACTCAGCGAGCGTCTCGCGCTGTTCCGACTGTTCGTCCGCCAGGACCTTCGGCAGCGCTTCTCCGGCAACCTGCTCGGCATCGCCTGGGCGGTTCTGGCGCCGCTTCTGCAGCTCGCCGTGTTCAATCTGGTCTTCGTGCACATCCTCAAGGCCCGCGTGCCGGGTCTTGAGGGCAGCACCTACCTGGTCTTCCTCGCGCTCGGCTTCTGGCCCTGGTTCGCTTTCTCCGAAGCGGTGACCCGCGGCTGCACGGCGATTACGGATCACAGCGGCCTCGCCGGCAAGGTTGCGGTACCGCGCGCAGTGCCGGTGCTGGCGGCCGTCGGCACCGCCTTCCTCCTGCACGGGCTGGGCTACCTCCTGGTGCTGCTGGCTGTAGCCCTGTTGGGGCCGGGCCTCGACTGGGCGCAGCTCGGTTACGCCATGCTGCACTGGCTGCCGCTGCTGGCCATGGCGGGCGGACTCGCGCTGGCGCTCGCCGCCGTACAGGTCTTCATCCGTGACCTGGCGCAGACCATCGGGCTGCTGATCACCCTGTGGTTCTTCCTCACGCCGATCATCTACGCGCCTGAAACCGTCCCCGGCGGCCTTTCGCAATGGCTGGCGCTCAATCCGGTCACCGGCATCGTCGACGCCCAGCGCACGCTGCTGCCGGGTCTCGCCGCACTGCCCGGCAGCGCCGTGGCCACCTGGATCGGCGCCGTACTGATCCCTCTGCTGGGCTGGCTGGTGTTCCGCCGGCTGCGGCCGCACCTCGAGGAATTCGAATGAGTGCGCCCCTGCTGCGGGTCGAGGGGCTGGGCAAGAGCTGGCCCATCGATGCCAGCCCGCGCGCGCGCGCCTCGGCCCTGCTGCGCGCACTGGTCGGGCGACCGATCGCGCGCACGCCGGTGCTGCGCGACATCGGCTTCGAGATCCGGTCCGGCGAATCGCTCGGCATCATCGGCGAGAACGGCGCCGGCAAGTCGACCCTGCTGAAGCTCATCGCCGGCGTGCTGACGCCCAGCGAAGGCAGGGTGCAGCTCAACGCAACGGTCGGTGCCCTGCTGGAGCTCGGAGCGGGTTTCGAGCTGGAGCGCACCGGCCGCGAGAACATCGGCATCGCCGCCGGCCTGATGGGCTGGTCGCGTCGTGAGATCGAAGCGCGCACGCCCGAGATCGAGGCCTTCGCCGACATCGGCCGCTACCTCGACGAGCCGGTCAAGCACTACTCCTCGGGCATGGTGGTGCGCCTGGGCTTCGCCATCATCGCCACGGTGCGGCCGCAGCTGCTCATCACCGACGAAGTGCTGGCGGTGGGCGACGAGAGCTTCCAGCGCAAATGCATCCGCTGGATCGAAGACTACCTCGAGCACGGCGGCACCCTGCTGCTGGTCTCGCACTCGACCTACCACATCCAGAAGCTCTGCAAGCACGCCCTGTGGCTGCGGGAGGGCAGGGTGCAGGCCTACGGCGACGTGTTCGACGTGACCCAGGATTACCTCGCCTACCACGAGCGCAAGAGCGCCGCCGAGCGTGGCCCCGAACTGGATGCCAGCTATGCCGGCAATGAGTACCGGCTGGTCCGCGTGGCCATCAACGACAGCGAGGACGAGGGCGCGCGCCTGCTCGCGGAAGGCGCGTCGCTGCGCGTCGAGGCCCAACTGCACAGCCCGGATGGCCGCAGCCCGCAGTTCAGCTTCGGCGTGATCCGCGCCGATGGCACCGCGCTGTACGGCCAGGTGGCCGAGATCGAAGGCGTGCGCGGCGAGCCCATTGGCGGCAATCGCAGCCGCTACGCGCTGGAAATCGATCCTTCCGCCCTGCTGCCCGGCAGCTATGTGCTGCGCCTGCATGCCATGGACCCGGAGGGACTGCGCGTTTTCGACACGGTCGAGCGCGCCTTCACCCTGCGTGGCGCCAGCCGCGAGCTCGGCTGCGTGCGCCTGCCACACCGCTGGCTGCATGCGGGAGCCCATCCGTGAGTGCGCCCGCCATGCAGGTCATCGTGCCGGTCTATCGCGCGCTGCCGGCGCTGCAGCGCCTCGTCGAAGGCCTGCGCCGCACCCTGGGCGCCGGCGAGCGCGTGCTGTTCTGCGATGACGCCTCGCCCGAGCCCGAAGTCTCCGCCTATCTGCAGGGCCTGCCGGGCACGATGCACTTCGAGGCGCGCGTGCTGCGGCGTGAGCGCAACCTCGGCTTTGTCGGCAACGTCAACGCCGCCTTCGCGGAAACCGGTGCGGACGATGTGGTGCTGCTCAACAGCGACACCCTGCCCGGGGTCGGCTGGCTGGATCGACTGCGGACCTGCTTCGCGGCGGATGCCCGCATCGCCACCGCCACGCCCTGGTCGAACAATGCCGAGATCTGCTCGCTGCCGCATCTGTGTCGACCCGGGCCGCTGCCCGATGATCCCGACCGGTGGGCGCGCGCCTGCCTCGACGCCTGTCGCGATGCGTACCTCGATCTGCCGACCGGCGTCGGCTTCTGCATGGCGATCCGCCGCGCCTGCCTCGACCGCATCGGTGTCTTCGATGCCGAGACCTTCGGGCGCGGCTATGGCGAGGAGAACGACTTCTGCCTGCGCGCCGAGGGCCACGGCTGGCGCAATGTGCTCTGCGCCGACGCGTTCGTCGGTCATGAGGGCGGCGCCTCCTTCAGCCTTGAAGGGCTTGCGCCCGGAGGCGGCAATCTCACGCGGCTCCTGAACCGCTACCCGGACTACAACCGCCGCGTTGCCGAGTTCATCATGGCGGACCCGATCAAGCCCCTGCGCCTGCGCGTGGTCGAGCGCTACGCCGCGCTGGCCGCCGGTCAGCCCGACGCTACCGGCCTGCAGGGTCAGTTGTTCCAATAACCAATCCGAGGTTGTCCGCGATGAGCGAATCGACGCCGGCGCTGGAATTCACCGGCGAACGCTTCACGCCTGAATGCGTGCGTGAGATCTGGTACGAGCACTACCACCGCTACGCCTTTGCGCAGCCGCTGGCGCGCGGCAAACGCGTGCTTGATGCCGCCTGCGGCGAAGGCTATGGCTCGGCCCTCGTCGCCAGCGTTGCGGAATCCGTGCTGGGCCTCGATGTATCCGAGCAAGCCATCGCACATGCCCGCGCCCGCTATGCGCAGCCGAACCTGCGTTTCGAACAGGCCGACGTCACCGCGCTGGAGCACCTGCCCGCCCAGAGCTTCGACCTGATCCTGAGCTTCGAGACGCTGGAGCACCTGCACGCCCAGGACACCATGCTGCAGGGCTTCCGCCGCCTGCTGGCGCCCGGCGGCCTGCTGCTGGTGTCGACGCCGGACAAACGCAACTACACGGATATCCCTCAGTTCCACAACGAACACCACGTGCGCGAGCTCTACCGCGAGGAGTTCGAGGCCCTGTTGGCCGGCCTCTTTCCGCACCGTCGCCTGTACGCGCAGAAGCTGCTGTTCCAGTCGGCGCTGTGGGCGCTGGATGCGGATACCGGCAGGCCGGCCGCGGCCACCCTGGCCCGCGAGGGCGGCTTGAGCGAGGGCATGGCCTATCCGCCGCTGTACTACATCGCCGCCTGCGCGCTGCAGCCGCTGCCGGCGCTGCCGGCCCTGCACCTGTTCGGCGACGCGGAAGAGAGCGTCTACGCCCACTACAACCAGGAGATCCGCAAGAACATGGCGGCCGGCCATCGCATCCAGGCGCTGGAGCGTGAGGTCGAAGCGCTGAGGCGGCAGCTTGCCGGTATCGAGGGGCACGGAGATCGCGTGTGAGCTGGGGCAGCTATGGCCTCGATCTCGGGCAGACGCGCAGTGCCGCCGATGCACCGCTGTACGCCGCCGCGCCGCTGGACGCGCATCCCCTCGGCAGCGACCAGTTCGTGGTTCGCGAGCGCGAAAGCGGGCGCACCGCGGTACTGGCCGCGAACGTGCTGCAGGCGCTGCAAGCCTGTGCCGCATTCGCGCCGATCGAGCGCCATGTGCAGAACGTCTGCGCTCGGTTCGGCGGCCTGCACGGACAGGAGTCCGCGGTGCGCGGTGTACTGCAGGATCTGGCGCAGCGAGGCCTGCTGCTGCGCGCCGATGCCTGGCTGGACGCACTCCGCGCGGCGCCAGCCGCCAGCGCGGCCCCGTTCCGCACCCTGATCATCCGCACCTGCGAGCGTCCGCGCGCGCTGTCCGCGCTGCTCGACAGCCTGCGTGACCACGCGCTGCGCTGGCGCAGCGGGCATCGCTACGTGCTCGTGGACATGAGCCGCGACCCGCAGGCTGTCGCCCTCAATCGCGAAGCCCTCGCGGCCTTCGCCGCGTCCTCGGGCTGCGCGGTCGCGCATTTCGATCGCGCCCGCCAGACACGTCATCTGCAGGAGCTGGTCGACGCCCTGCCCGAACATGCCGAGGGACTCGGCCATCTGCTCGGCGACTGCGGCGCCGAGCTTGGCTACCACGGCGATTACGGGGTGAGCCTCAACTGGATGCACCTGCTGGGGGCCGGCGAGCGTTACGCGCTGCTGGACGATGACCACCTGTTCCCGCTGCGCTGGCATCCACATTGGAAGCCCGGGCTGCAGCTGCTTGATCAGGCCGAGACGCCGGCCTTCTTCGCCAGCGTTGACGAGGCGCTGGGGTCCGGCCGCGAGTCCGACACCGATCCTCTGGCTGCACATTCCGCACTATGCGGCGCCACGCTGTCGCAGCTGCTGAGCGCGCCCTCCACGCGGATCGACACCGCGGCGCTGGCGGGGCTTGCGCCCGCTGCGCTGCCGCGGCTGGGGCCACAGGGACGCGTGACGGCCAGCACCCATGGGCATCGCGGTGACACCTGCGCGATGGGCCTGCTGTGGCTGCTCAGTCTGCCCGCCGGCGCCCGGCCGGCCGCGTTCGCCAGTCACCACGCCTATGCCGCCGCGATGCAGCGCCCGGCGGTGGCGCAGGTGTCCTCGCGCTTCCGTCGGCTCGACAGCTGCGGCGTCACGCCCTTCATGATCGACGGCAGCCAGCTGATGCCGGCGGTGCCGCCGCGCGGCCGCGGCGAGGACGGCGTGTTCTGCGCGCAGCTCGGCTGCGTGCACCGTGAGGGCATGCTGGTCGAGCTGCCGCTTGGCATCGGCCACCGGCGCCCTGCGCCGCCCGACCGCAGCGGCTATACGCACAGCCCCATCACGCCGGCATTGGCCCACGTCCTCGCTGAGCAGTTGCGCCAGGCCGCCCGTGGACTGGCGGGTGCGGATCCGACGCTGCGCCTGCGCGCCACCGCCGCCCTGCTGCAGTCGATGGCGAGCGTCAGCGATGCCGAAGCCGCCGAATTCCTCAAGTCCAGCCTCATCGAATTGCGCGCCGGCGCGATCCACGGCCTGCGCCACGCGCTGCAGGACGCGCCGACACCGCCGCCGCACTGGGCACTGGACCAGACGACGCTGATCGAGGCCAACGGACGCGCGCTGCTGGATGATGCCCCCGCGCGATTCGCGGAATGGCCGGCGGACACCGACGCGCAGACGGGTGCCGGCATCTGGAAAGGCTATCTGTCGCGCTACGCGAGCGGTCTGCATGGCTGGCCCGACGCGATCGGGATCGCCAGGGCGCGTGCGCCCGCCTGGATCGCAAGCTCTTGAGCGCGCCGCAGCTCGCCGTGTTGGTGGTCACACACGACAGCGAGGATGTGCTTCCGCGCTGCCTTGAGGCCTTGGCCACACAGCGCGGGGTCCGACTGCAGCGGGTGCTGGTCGACAATGGTTCGCGCCAGCCGCCCGGGCCTGATCCGCGCATGGACGTGTGCATTCTCAATCCGGATAACCCGGGCTTCGCGGTCGCCTGCAACCAGGCGGCGGCGGCCTCCGAGGCGCCCTGGCTGCTGTTCCTCAACCCCGACTGTTTTCCCGGTCCCGACGATCTCGCGCAGCTGCTCGCGCTCGGCGAGGCTGCGCAGCGCGACGGCCCGCTGGGGGCTCTGGGCGTGCAGCTGCTGGACGCCGATGGCAGCGCGCAGGCAGCGTCGCTGCGCCGCGACCCTGTACCCGGGCGGCTCATCAGCGCTGTGTTCAAGGGCCGCTCCGCGATCGAGCCGGTGCCGCCGACGCCGCAGGGCATGCACGAGGTGGAGGCCATCTCCGGCGCGCTGATGCTGGTTCCGCGCGCGTCGTTCGAGGCGGTTGGCGGGTTCGATGAGGGCTATCGCCTCCACTTCGAGGACCTCGACCTGTGCCGCCGACTCCGCCAGCAGGGCCTGCGTATCGTGTTCGCGCCTGCGCTTCGCATCACGCACCTCAAGGGCACCAGCAGCCGCCGGCGTCCGCTGTGGGTGGCCTGGCAGAAGCATCGCGGCTGGCGGCGCTACTTCGAGCGCTTCGATGCGCAATCGCTCGCAGCGCCGGCGCGCTGGGGCTTCCGCCTGCTGATCTGGCTGGCGCTGCCCCTGCTGCTGCTGCGCGCGCTCAAGCCCGCTTCCTGATCCGACTTCCAGGCATCGACCGGCATCGCCATGAGTACCACGCCCACGCCCACGCCCACCGACATCGTCCTGCACCAGCGCTCGCGCGTCCTCGAAGTCGCTTTCGAGGACGGCAGCCGCTTCGAACTGCCCTGCGAGTATCTGCGGGTGGAGTCACCCTCGGCCGAGGTGCAGGGCCACGGGCCGGGCCAGAAGGTGCTGGTCTCCGGCAAGCGCGGCGTCGGTATCCGCGCGATCGAGCCGGTGGGGCATTACGGCGTGCTGCTGCGCTTCGATGACGGGCACGACACCGGCATCTACAGCTGGTCCACCCTGTATGCGCTGGGCACGGAGCAGCGCACACGCTTTGACGCCTACCTGCAGGCGCTGGCGGCTGCAGGCCTGTCGCGCGATCCGGCCTGAGCTTCAGAACAGCAGGAAACTTACCGCCAGCACCCAGCCGACGTACAGCGCCGACAGCGGCAGGCCGACCTTGAGCAGGTCCACGAGCCGATAGCCGGCCGGGCCCGCAACCATCGACAGCACCGGATTGCTGCCGGTGAGGAAGTTGTTGGAGGCCGACAGCGCCACCACCACCGCGAACTGGATCGGTGCTGCACCCGTCGAGATCGCGATGTTGATCGCCATCGGCACCATGATCACGGTGGCGCCGACATTGCTGATGACCATCGCGAGACCCGTGGTGATGAGCCCGAGCACACCCAGCAGCGCCCAGTGGGGCAGGGCGCCGAAATGCTCCAGGGTCTGGCTGGCGACGAAGTTGGCGACGCCCGAGCTGTCCACCGCCCAGCCGAGCGGAATCAGGCTGGCCATGATGAACACGGTCTTCCAGTTCACCGAGGCGTAGGCCTCGTCCATGTTGATCACGCCCAGCAGCAGCATGCCGACCACGCCGGTCATCAGCGCCACTGGCACCGCGACCTCGCTGGACAGCGCCAGCGCCAGCGCCAGCGCGAAGCAGAACAGCGCGTGCCAGAGCTTGTGCGGGCGCTGTTCGTCCTTGGGGTAGTCGGTCACCACCACAAAGTCGCGGCTGCTGGCGGCCGAGCCGAGATCGCGCCAGAAGCTGTGGAAGACCAGCAGGTCGCCGGCGCGCAGCGGCGTGCGGCGGATGTCCTCGCGGTAGATCTCGTTGCCGCGGTTGATCGCGAGCACGCTGATGCCGAGGCGCTTGCGCAGATGCAGCTGCTCCAGCGTCTGCCCGATCAGCTGCGAGTTCGGCGGAATCACTGCTTCGGAAATGCCGGCGCGGCTGGGGTTGAACAGGTCGGCGAAGTTGCGCAGCCGCGCCTGCATGCGCAGCAGCTGGTTCTGCGCGAAATCCGCCACCAGTTCGCGCGGACCCATCACGCCAAGCACGCTGCCCACCCAGATCATCTCGTCGGCGGGTGGCGCAAGACGCGCTTCGTTACCGCTCTTCAGCGCCAGCAGCAGGGGCGCGCCGCGCATGGACTCCGCTTCCAGCACCGACATGCCGACCAGCGGACTGTCCGAGGTCACCGTCAGTTCGTAGACGTCGCCCTCGATGCCGTAGGCGCGGGCGAAATAGCTCTCCGTGCGGCCGGGTGCGACGCCTTTGTCTTCGCCCTGGCCCAGGAGGCGCGCGCCGAACAGCCGGAAGAAGGCCAGCGTCAGCACCAGCAGGCCGAGCCCGATCGGCAGCGGCGCGAAGATCGGCAGCGGCGCCAGCGAGGCCACGCCCGAGGGCAGGTTGCGGTTGGCCGCGACCAGCAGGTCATTGAGCAGGATCAGCGGCGAGCTGCCGACCATGGTCAGCGCCCCGCCCATCACCACGCAGACGGCGATCGGCAGCAGCAGACGGCCCAGCGACACGCCGGTGCGCGCCGACAGGCGCGCGGCCACCGGCAGGAACAGGGCGGTGACCGAGGGGTTCTGCATCACCGAGGACACCAGGCCCGCGACGCTGCTCGTCAGCAGCACCAGCCGCTCCTCGTAGCCCTTGCTCTTGCGCAGCAGCCACACCGCCACGCGATTCAGCAGCCCGGTGCGATCGAGCCCTGCACCCAGGATCATGGTAGCGATCACGCTGATCACCGCGTTGCCGGCGAAGCCATCGAACAGCTGTTCCACCGGTACCAGCCCGAACAGGCCGAGGCAGACCAGCACCAGCAGCGCGGTGACGTCCTGGCGCACGCGCTCCCACACGAACATGGCCATGGTGAAGACCATCAGGCCCAGCACCAGCCACATGTCGGTGGACAGCGCCGTCGTCATTCAGTCCGTTCCCGGGCAGTGGGACGGCGTGTGCCGATCGGGTGGCGCTGCACGGGTGGCGTCCATGAAGGCTCAGACCCTGCGGTAGAGCAGGTCCCAGACGCCGTGCCCGAGGCGCAGGCCACGGCGCTCGAAGTGGGTCTCGGGTCGCCAGTCCGGGCGCGGCACATGGCCCCGCGCGCCCTCGCTGTTGCGGAACTGCGGGCTGGCATCCATCACCTCCCACATCTGCTCGGCGTAGGGCTCCCAGTCGGTGGCGAGGTGCAGCAGCCCGCCCGGCGCGATCCGGCTGGCCAGCAGCTCGACGAAGCCGGGCTGGATCAGCCGCCGCTTGACGTGGCGTTTCTTGTGCCAGGGGTCGGGGAAGTAGATCCGCACTTCGTCGAGCGCGCGCTCACCGATGCACTGCTTCAGCACTTCGACGGCGTCTTCGGCGTACAGGCGCAGGTTGGTCAGCGCGTTCGCTTCGATCGCGTTGAGGGCGCGACCGACGCCGGGCTTGTGCACCTCGATGCCGATGAAGTCGCGCTCGGGCGCGTGCAGGGCGCCGTGGATCACCGCCTCGCCGTTACCGAAGCCGATCTCCAGCACCAGGGGCGCGGTGCGGCCAAAGCGGGCAGGGGCATCGAGCCTGCCCTGGGCGATCTCCAGCCCGTACTTCGGCCAGAGCTCGTCCAGCGCGCGCTGTTGCGCCGGGGTCAGCCGGCCGGCGCGCTGCACGAAGCTGCGCAGCACGCGCGTGGCGGCCTCGGGAAGAACGCGTTCGGCCTTGTCTTCCAGCTCGCTCATCAGAAGAACAGTCCGTCCACCGGCGAGGACGCGCTGGCATAGCGCTTGCGCGGGATACGCCCGGCCAGGAAGGCCTCGCGACCGGCTTCGACAGCCTTGCGCATCGCGCTGGCCATCAGCACCGGCTGCTTGGCGCTGGCGATCGCGGTGTTCATCAGCACGCCGTCGCAGCCGAGCTCCATGGCGATGGCGGCGTCCGAGGCCGTGCCGACGCCGGCATCGACGATCACCGGCACGCTCAGGCTCTCGATGATCTCCAGCAGGGTGTAGCGGTTCTGGATGCCCAGCCCCGAGCCGATCGGCGCGGCCAGCGGCATCACTGCCACGCAGCCGATCTTCTGCAGCTCGCGCGCCACGATCGGGTCGTCGCTGGTGTAGACCATCACCTCGAAGCCGTCGCGCACCAGCACTTCGGCAGCGCGCAGGGTCTGCACCACGTCAGGGTAGAGGGTCTTCTCGTCGCCCAGCACCTCGAGCTTGACCAGGTTGTGGCCGTCCAGCAGCTCGCGCGCCAGCCGGCAGGTGCGCACCGCATCGTCGGCGCTGTAGCAGCCGGCGGTGTTGGGCAGCAGGGTGTAGCGCTCGGGCGGGAGGAAATCGAGCAGGTTGGGCTCGCCGGCGTTCTGGCCGAGGTTGGTGCGGCGGATGGCGACGGTGACTATCTCCGCACCGGCCGCCTCGCTGGCGCGGCGGGTCTCGTCGAAGTCGCGGAACTTGCCGGTGCCTGTCAGCAGGCGGGAGGAGAAACTGCGGGTGCCGATCTTGAGCCGGTCGGCGGCGGGCTGGGCTGCGCTGTCCATCGCCGGATTATCGACCGAACCCGCAGGCGCTGTCGCGACGATCGCTGCGATTGCGTCGGAATCGCTTCAGCCGCCGCCGAGCGCGTGCACCAGTTCGACCACATCGCCATCGGCCAGCGCGTGCTCGGCATGGCGGCTCTTCGGCACGATCTCGCGATTCACTTCCACGGCGATGCGGCGACCGGCGTGGCCGAGCTGTTCGATAAGGGCGGCGACGGTGGTGCCGGCGGGCAACTCGCGCGCCTCGCCGTTCAACTGGATCTGGATCATGGGTGCTCTGAGTTCGGAGCGAGGGGCGGATCCGAGGGGTGCAGCGCCACGTGTGCGCCTTCGTGCGGCATTGCCTGCGCGAGGCCAGCGGAGCTAAGCTCTCGCACCGCAGCGCGGGTGTAGCTTAATGGTAAAGCAGCGGCTTCCCAAGCCGCCGACGTGGGTTCGATTCCCATCACCCGCTCCACTCGAACGCCGCCCGGGCCATGGTTGATCCACTCCCCATCGTGCTCGGCTGGTGCGAAACACTCGCCCTCCCCGACCTGTCCATTCCGGCGATCGAAGCCAAGATCGATACCGGTGCGCGCAGCTCGTCCCTGCATGTCGACAGCCAGCAGGGCTTCACGCGCGACGGACGCGACTGGGTGCGCTTCGCCCTGCATCTCGATGGCGCCGCCGCGCGGCTCTCCGCACACGCCGAAGCGCCGGTGCACGACCGCCGCGCCGTGCGCGACTCCGGTGGCCATGAGACCGAGCGCGTGTTCATCCTGACCACGCTGGCCATCGCCGGTATCCGCTATCCGATCGAAGTGAACCTGGCGGCGCGGCGCGGGCTGAAGTTCCCCATGCTGCTGGGCCGCACCGCGCTGGCCGGCCGCTTCCTGGTCGACCCCGCCCGCAAACACGCCCTGACCGACACGTCGCAGTAACCCGCGCGACCCGCGCGATCGCTAGGCTGTCGGCGAATCGCCAATCCCCAATCCCGAATCCCGGCTCAGATGAAACTCGCCATCCTCTCGCGCAACTCCAAGCTCTACTCCACCCAGCGCCTGGTGGAGGCCGGTCGCGTGCGCGGCCACACGGTGCGCGTGCTGGATCCCTTGCGCTGCTACATGCGCATCGCGCCGGGCAGCTTCGAGATGCACTACAAGGGGCGCGAGCTGACCGACTTCGACGCGGTGATTCCGCGCATCGGCGCCTCGGTGACCTTCTACGGCACCGCGGTGCTGCGGCAGTTCGAGATGATGGGCAGCTACACGCCGAACAGTTCCGAAGCAATCCTGCGCGCGCGCGACAAGCTGCACTGCCACCAGCTGCTGGCGCGACAGGGCATCGGCCTGCCCAAGACCGTGTTCGGCGACAATCCGGATGACACCGCCGATCTGCTGGCGATGCTCGGCAAACCGCCGCACGTCATCAAGCTCACCGAAGGCACCCAGGGCACCGGCGTGATCCTGGCCGAGCGCGCCTCGTCCTCGCGCAGCGTCATCGAGGCCTTCCGCGGCCTGTATGCGAACTTCATCGTGCAGGAGTTCATCGGCGAGGCCAAAGGCGCCGACCTGCGCTGCTTCGTGGTCGGCAGCCGGGTGGTGGCCGCCATGCGCCGCCAGGCCAAGCCCGGCGAGTTCCGCTCAAACCTGCATCGCGGCGGCACCGCCAAGGCGGTGGAACTGAGCGAGCAGGAGCGCGAAATCGCAATCCGCGCGGCACGGGTGATGGGGCTGGGCGTGGCCGGCGTCGACCTGCTCCGCTCGAAGCGCGGGCCGCTGGTGCTCGAGGTGAACTCCTCACCCGGCCTGGAAGGGATCGAAGGCGCCACCGAGATCGACGTGGCGGGACACATCATCGACTACATCGACCGCCGCCTGCGCGCGCGTCGCAGCAAGAGCTGAGCCCAAGCCGTCCACCCTTGTATGCCGGTGCGGCGTCGAGGCCTTCGAGCGCCGCGGTTTAACGCGGGCCCAAGCCGTCCTTAACTCCGATTTAATTGCTGCTGCCGCAGCCTATGCCGACCGTGTCCTCTGCTCGGCACTCCTAAGTCTTCGTGACTGGCAGATCCATCGGTATCGGGGCAGTACCTCTTCAACCCGCCGTGCGCAGTTCCCCCTGTACCGGCGGGTTTTCTTTTGGCTGCGATAGGCCGCCGGCCGCCAGCCGCGCACCTGAGAGCGGAGGCTGCACGGTGCGAGGCTCGCACAAGCCGCTGCGTAACCGCCGCCCCGTGCTGCAGGGCGACCGGCCCTTCGGTCAGGTATCGCGCAGCTCCACCGCGGGCGCTGCGGCGGGATCGCCCACCGGCGTGCCCACCACCATCAACATCGCCGGCATCGGCAACCGCGGTCTGTGCCCGGATGGCTCGCTGGCGGCGAGCTGCGTGGGCTCGTTCAACTTCAACCCGCTCAACCTGTTCCAGACGCCGCTGGATCGCGTCCAGGCCAATGCGCTGGCCTCCTTCGACATCACCGAGGACCACGAGGCGTACGCCGACCTGATGTTCACCCGCAGCGATGTGCGGACCCAGCTGGCCGAGTCGCCGGCCGGTGGTGTGCCGGTGAGCCTGCCGATCGGCAACCCGTTCCTGCCGAATGCGGCCCGCCAGCAGATCTGCGCCGAGCGCAACATCCCGGCGGCCCAGTGCGTGGTCGGCAACGGCACCCTCGTGCCGGTCACCATCGGCCGTCGCCTGGTCGAGCTCGGGCCGCGTCTGAACAACTTCGAGAACCGGACCTTCCAGGGCACCGTCGGTCTGCGTGGATACCTGACCGAGACCTGGCAGTACGACGCCTACTACAGCTTCGGCGAAGCCGATCAGACCACCACCCGTGGCAACTGGGGCTCGCGCTCGCGCTTCATCCAGGCGCTGGGTGCGACCAACACGAGCACCTGCATCAACCCGGCCAACGGCTGCGTGCCGCTCGACATTTTCTCGGGCGCGCCGATCACTCCGGCCATGCTGCGCTTCATCAACCTCGACAGCCTGGCCACCCAGTTCGTCGCGCAGGATGTTTTGGCTGGTAACGTGAACAGTGACCTCGGCTAAGGGCTGCAGAGCCCCTGGGCGGCGTATCCGATCGCTGTGTCGGCAGGTGTCGAGCAGCGCTCCGTCGCCGCTGGCACCAAGTCCGACCAGGCTTCCCAGATCCAGAGCGAGGTCATCGGCACCGGTGCGCCGACCCCGGACCGTCGCGGTGACTTCGAACTGTTCGAAGGCTACGCGGAAGTGATCGCGCCGATCATCAACTACGCAGCCGGCGCTTACTCGCTGTCTTTCGAAGGTGGTTTCCGTCGCAGCCGTTTCGAGACGGCGGGCAATCCGACGACCTACAACACCTACAAGCACGGCGGTGAGTGGGCCCCGATCGAAAGCCTGCGTTTCCGCGCCCTGCAGCAGCGCGCAAACCGCGCGCCGAACGTGAACGAGCTGTTCGCGCCGCAGGTGACCGGCCTGAGCAACCTTGCGGTTGATCCTTGCGCCGGCGCGAACCCCACCGCCTCGCAGGCGCTCTGCGCGCTGTCCGGCGTTCCCAGTGGTTCGTACGGCACCGTCGATCAGCCGGCGGCCGGTCAGGTCAACGTGCTGACCGGCGGCAACCCGCTGCTGTGGGAGCTATCCTGTCAACTTAGACTTGGTCCGAAAATCGCCGGGCAGGTCACGTTCAACCCCGTCAGACAGCGTTCGGCGCAAACCAGCGCTAGGATATCCTTACAAGCCGGGCGGATTCAATTCCGAATCGCAACACGCTTCTTGAGGGCTTCGGCGAAGACCTC
>NZ_CALART010000097.1 GCF_937888285.1 uncultured Aquimonas sp. | reverse complement strand
CGCGAGTGTGCCCCCTCTCCCCAACCCCTCTCCCACGGGGGGAGAGGGGCTCAACCGCAGCCAATGCTCTGCACGCAGCCTGCGGCCTGCACCCAGCGTGCGGGTCGCGCGCTCGCCTACACGCCACCGAGGAGGCTTGACCTGAAAGAGAGTGTCTACAATCAGCCGGCCTTCGCGAGGGGCGACATCTACGGGGGTTGAGGGGTCTGTCCTTGAGAGCTTCTCAGCCCCGCGTGGGGGGGCGGGTGTTCTCGAAGAAACATGGGGGCGTCATCCCCGCGCATGCGGGGATCCAGTGATCTGGCCGCTGCTGCAGGTCCGGTCTGGGCCCCCGCCTCCGCGGGGGCGACGAGCCAGGGGTCGCTAGACGCTGTTTGGGCCGGATTTTCACGCCGTGCTGCCGCGAAGGCGATCCAATACGATCAACCACTTACGATTCTGCTTCTTTAGAGTCAGCCTTGCCCATGCCGAGGTCGATGCCTTCTCAGGGGGCCGGGCGATGGATCCGCTAAGCACGCTGGGTTGCCTGAGCAGTTGACGCCGCCTTGCCGCCGCGCCGCGCAGTCTGCGCGCCACCTTCACTGTCCGGCGCCTGCCCATGTCCTTCGTCCGACCCCTGTCTTCGATAAGCCTGCTGGCCGTGCTCGCGCTGCCGGCCTGGGATGCGCAGGCCCAGAACGATCGACGCGGCCCGCCGACCCTGAGCGTCGGCGTGATGGGCATCGTTCGCGATACGCCCTATCGCGAGGCCGACAACGACAGTCTGGTGGTGCCGGTGTTCCAGTACGAGGGCGAGCGCCTGTACTTCCGCGGCCTCAATCTCGGCTGGAAGCTAGACCCCACGGCGGACATCCAGATCGAGCTGATCGCGCGCGCCCGCCTCGACGGCTTCGAGGCCAAGGATTCACCGGTCTTCGCCGGCATGGCCGAGCGCGAGCGCTCGCTGGAGCTGGGCGCCTCGGCCAGCCGCACGTTGGGTCCGGGCCGCATCGAGTTCGCGGCCTTCACCGATGCGCTGGACCGCAGCGGCGGCCAGGAGCTCGACCTGATGTGGCGCGGCGATTTCGGCCAGGGCCCGTTCCGCGTGCAGCCGGAAGTCGGCCTGCGCTGGCAGAGCCAGGATCTGGTCGACTACTACTTCGGGGTGCGTGCGGACGAAGCCTCCGCCCTGCGCCCGGCCTACCGCGGCGATACGGCGCTGGTGCCGCGGGTCGCGGTGAATGCGCTGGCGCCGCTCGGCGGGCAGTGGAGCGTGTTCGCGCGGCTGTCCTTCGACGATCTGCCCTCGGAGATCACCGACAGCCCGCTGGTCGATCGCGGCAGCGAGCGGCGAGCCTTCATCGGCCTGATCTACGGCTTCCGCTGAGAGCGTGTGAAAAGACCCAGACGCCGTAGCGAGGCGTCTCTGCGCGTTCGCGGCAAAGCGCCGTACGTGAATTCAGTGAAGTCCGGAGAGGCAGTGACCGCGGAATTCGCGTAGCGCGCTGCCGCCGCGGGCGGCCAGAGGCGGCCGCACTAGGCGGATGGTTCTCACAGGCTCTGAGGCCCCGCGCGCCTGCGTCTGGCCTCAGTGTCCGGCGTGCGCATCCGCCGGCTTGCCGCTGCGGTCCGCGACTTCGAACTCCACAAGTACGGATTCATCGCCGTCGAAACGCAGGTTGACGGGAATCCTCTCGCCTTCGGCAAAGGCTGGCGCCGGGTTGAAGAACATCAGGTGCTCGGCGCCGGGCTTCAGGCTGAACTTCGCGCCGGCGGGAATCTCGATGCCGTCGGGCAGGCGGCGCATGCGCATGACGCCGTCGACGTCCGCCATCGTGTGGATCTCCATGCTCGACGCCCGCGGGCTGTCCGCGCCGAGCAGGCGGCGCGTCGTCTCGCCGGCATTGTGGATCTCGATGTAACCAGCGCCGACGCGCGCGCCCGGCGGCATCGGCCGCGCCCAGGCGCCGCTGAAGTGCAAGGTGCTGCTGTCGGCAGCGAGGACGGCAGGCGCCGGCAGCAGCGCGGCGAAGAGCAGGACGGAAGCGAGGGCGCGAAGCAGCATGGCGATCATCCGGATGGTGAGCGCGCGCAGACTAGCGCCGCGCGCGTGAATGGTCGATGCGACGGGATGTCGCAGGGGCGGGGGCCATCGGCGGACCTCGTCTGGATAGACCGGCGCGCCGGGCGCTGCCAGGGCACTGCGCTGCCGCTTCGTAGCGGGCCCAGGCATGTCGGACTCGGGGTGGGTACCGCGTATCCCGGACATCCGCCGTCCGCACCGAGCCCCGCATGAACGCCCTGCCGCGCGCCCTGATCCGTCTGTCCGCCCTGCCGCTGGTCCTCGCCGCCTTCCTGCCCAGCACCACGCACGCCCAGTTCGATCCCGAGGGCGTGCAATACCTCAGCCCCTTCGGCGAGGCCAACAACGCGCTGGGCGCCGCGCTGACGGTGCATGCCGACGGCAGCTATACCGTCGCCGGTACGGCCTTCGTCCGCGGCCAGGGCACGCCGGTCACCCTGCTGCTGCGGCGCTTCAATCCAGACGGTACGCCCGATCCGGCCTACAGCTTCAGTCTGGAGCACAGCGCGAGCATCAGCCTCGGCGCGCGCAGCCTGCTGGCCCTGCCGGACGGCGGCGTGCTGCTGGCCTATACCCTTGCCAATCCGAACTCACCCGGCGACAGCTTCACCCGTGTGATCAAGCTGGACGCCGACGGCGACCCCGCGCCCGGCTTCACGCCCTTCGTCTTCGATGCGACGCTCGGCGCCGACGAGGCCCACACGCTGGCCCTGCAGGCCGATGGCCGGATCCTGATGGCCGGCAGTCAGCCGTCGCTCAACGGCGGCGGTGAGCGGCTGGCGGTGGCACTGCGTCTGAACCCGAACGGCAGCCTCGATACCAGCTTCTCCTCCGACGGCTTCTTCCGTCAGCCCGGGCTGCCCAGCCCCAACCAGTTCCAGACCTTCCTGCCCGAGCCTGGTTTCAGCGGCATCGGCCTGCTCGCCGACGGCCGCATCCAGCTGGTCGGCACGGCCAGCAACTTCACCAGTGGCCAGAGTGAGCTGCTGATGCGGCGCCTGCGCGCCGACGGCAGCGTCGATCCGGATTTCAACGGCGGTGCGCCGCGCCTGTATGCGCACCGTCGCGGCAACAACACCGGCCTGCGCACCGCCGGCAGCGCGGCCGATGTCTCGCCGGAGGGCGTGATCCTGGTCGGTGGCTTCAGCACCGCTGGCGGCAGCAATGCGCCCTATCTGTGGCAGTTCGATGTGAGCGGCCAGCTGATGGCGTCGGCCTCGGAAGAACTCGACGATTTCCATGTCGTCCGCGACGTGCAGCTGCTGCCGAATGCCGGTGCCGTCGCCGTGGGCAGCTATACCGACGCCAGCGTTACCGGCGCGCTGGTGGCGGTCTATCCGCAGGGGATCGGCTTCAGCGGCGGCTTCTTTGGCCGCTTTGCGTCCAGCGCCCGCGACCACAGCCTGTCGGCGCTGGCCTATCTGCCGGACAGCGGGAAGCTGCTGGGCTTCGGCACCGGCGTGACCGAGGCCAGCGGACTGCTCTCCAACCGCTGGGTGCTGACCCTCGACAGCCTCCCCGCGCTGGACCTTCTGCCGACGCTGCCGCCGACCCTGCGCTTCGAGGGCGTGGCGCCGGGGGCCATGGTCGACAGCGGCGTGTTGAGCCTGCCGGGGGTCAGTGACTTCGTGCGCGTGCCGCTGCGCGTGCGCAGCGGCGGGCTCGAGGTCGGCGACAGCAGCGTGGAAAGTCCCGACGAGGCCAACCCGCGCCTGCTCTGGGCCAACAGCAGCGGCACGCCCGCTGCGCTGGCCCTGCGGCTTCGACACAGCGCCGCGCCGACGCTGGGCGTCGAGACGGTGACGCAGCTGACCGTGGGCGGCGTGGTCCGCTCGCACAACCACGCGCTGACGGTCGGCAGCACCGCGGAACTGCGGATGGAATCGCTGACCGGGCAGGGCACCGCCATCTTCGCGGATGGCTTCGAAGCCAGCGCGAAGCGCGCGGACTACAGAGTCCGTACCAAGCCGCCACAATCCTGAGGTCGAGTGGATCGTTCTGTGAGCTGCGTGTCCTTGCCGCAGCGTCCAGAATGCGTGACCGGGGCGTGCTGCGGGAGGCACAGGGATGGCGGATTCGGGGCAGGCGCCGCGCTGGGCGGGGTCGGCGCGTGCGACGGCAGGCGGAGCATCGCTCCCAGAAGGAAAGTCGGCAGCGCTGCGCTGGGTCGCGCAAGTCCTGGCTGACAGGCCGACGCCGCTGCGCGTGCCGCAGTCGTTGTCGGTCACGCGCCGGCAGTGGCGCGCGCAGCGCGCGTCCGTGCTGGTGCAGGTTGGGCACACGCTGAGGGCCGCGCGCTATGCCGTGCGCAGCGATGCGTTCGACGAAGACCGCAGTGCTGCCTCGCAGGCGGGGCGCTATCTGAGTCTTCTGGATGTCGCGTCGGATGCGGTGGCCGAGGCCATCGATGCCGTGTTCGACGCCATGTCGGGTCATGCCGAGGACCAGGTGCTGCTGCAGCCGATGCTGGCACCGACCCGGCGCGCCTGCGTGGCCAGCACGCATCGCCTCAGCGACGGAGCGCCCTGGTACTGCATCGAGTTCGGTCAAGGTGACCCGGCCGTGGTCACGGGCGGACGCGCCACGGGTCGCCATCTGGCCTGGCCGCGCGCGCAGTTCGCCGATGCGTCCGCAGGCGCGCAGGCCAAGGCGATGTCGCTGATCAGCGACCCCGATGCGGCTCAGGTGATCGCCCTGCTGCGTGCGATCGAGGCTTGCGGGCTGCGCGAGCCTTTCGAGGTCGAATGCCTGTTCACCGACAGCGGCGCCCCCTGGCTGCTGCAGCTGCGCGCACTCGGCATGCGCGAACGCTGGCCGCGCCGGTCGCCACGGCCGCCGACACGGCCAACGCTGGCTCTGCGCGAGCCGGAGCCCGACCTGCTCGGTTGCCATACCGCGCTCAGCCTGATGTCCGACTGGAACCCGGCGGAACTGATCGGCACGCATCCGCGGCCGCTGGCGCTGTCGCTGTTCCAGACCCTGATCAGCCGCGACAGCTGGTGGCGGGCGCGTGCACAGCTCGGCTACCGCGCGCCGCCGCGCGCCGGGATCCACCTGCTGCGGCCGGTGCTGGGCCGGCCCTACGTCGATCTGCGGCGCAGCCTCAACTCGCTGCTGCCCGCGGGCCTGGATGCCTTGACTGGCACGCGCCTGGTCGAGGCCTGGGTCGAACGCGTGCGCAGGCAGCCGGAACTGCACGACAAGCTGGAGTTCGAGGTCTGCCGCAGCGTGCGTGATTTCACGCCCGCGCCGATCGTGCGCGCCACTCTCGGCGCGTGTCTGGATGGGTCCGCGGCAGCGGCCTTCGAGCAGGCCCTGCACGGGCTGAGCCTGCGTCTTCTCGGCACATCGCCGCGCACGGAACCGCATGCCGCAGCCGCCGGCGATACGTTCGATCCTGCACGGCCGAGCATTGATGCAGTGAAGCGATTGCTGCGCGTGGCCCGGCAGCGTGCGCTGGACTTTGCTGCCGACGCACGTCTGGCCTTTGCTGCCGAAGCGCAGCTGCGCAGCGCCATCGCGCGTGGCGCACTCACGCCGGAGCGCGCGGGACTGCTGCGGCAGAGCCTGGGCGCCACCGCGACGCCGGGCGACCTGCACCACGATGCGCCGCGGTGGCGGCCGTCCAGCTTCGACATCACCCAGCCACTGCTTCCGGCGCCTGAGGGCGTCCGTCGCGACGAGGCCAAGCGCCAGTTCGAACTCAGCCCGGCGGAGACACGCGCGCTCGACAGCCTGCTCCACGAAGCGGGCTTCGCCCTTGCGCCTGCGGCCTGGCTGCAGTGGTGGCAGCACTGCAGCCGTGCGCGCGAGGCCGGCAAGTACGCGCTGATGCGGCCGCTGGCGCAGCTGCTGGAAGCGCTCGCGGCCCTGGGTGCACGGCAGGGCCTGGATCGCGAAGCGCTGTCCTGGCTGTCGCTGCCGATGCTGCTGCGTGGGCTGGGCCAGGACTCGGCCCCGACCGCGCTGCAGACCTGCGCCGAACGAGCGTGGCGGCGGGCCGAACGCGAGCAAGGCTGGCTGCTGGGTCCGGTGCTGCGCGAGGCGAGCGATCTGGATGCCTTCGACAGCCTGGGTTTGCTGCCGAACTTCATAGGCCGACGCGCGTTGCGCGCGTCGCTGCACGTGCTGCCGAACAGCGACCCCGCGCAGGCGGTGCCGCGCGGCGCGATCGTCGCGGTGCTGCAGGCTGATCCGGGCTATGACTGGCTGTTCGCGCGTGACATTGGCGGCCTGATCACCGCCTGGGGCGGCGCGCATTCGCATATGGCAATCCGCTGTGCCGAGTTCGACCTGCCTGCCGCGATCGGCTGCGGCGAAGCGGTGTGGGCGCGCCTGCTGGCAGCGCGCGAAGCCCATCTCGACCCGGGAGCTCAGGCGCTGTGGCTCTATTGAGCGCGCTCTCGCTCCACCCGTGGCGGATCGCGATCAGCCCGCGCGAACTGCAGGCCGAGGCCGGCGCGGGTGCGCGCCAGGCAGTCGACTGCGCGCTGCTGCAGTGGCTGCGGCAGCGTCTGCCGAACGCGCTGCCGTGGATTCTGCCGCTGACCGACTGCGCCGAAACCTGCCTGGCGCAGGCGCGCGCGCTGGGCGTTGATGCGCTGTTGCTTGCAGGCGGCGGTGATGTCGGCGCACAGCCGCGGCGCGAGGCGGCAGAGGATCTGCTGCTGGCCGAAGCCGAGCGCATGGGCTGGCCGGTGCTGGGGATCTGCCGCGGCCTGCAGCGATTGCAGGTCTGCGCGGGCGGCGTGCTTGCGGGCATACCCGGACATGTGGCGTGCACGCATGCGCTGCTGCCCGGTGACGAGCAGGTCAACTCCTGGCATCGCTTCGGCATTCAGCAGGCTGCGCCCGGCTGGATCGCACTGGCACACGCGCCGGACGGCAGCGTTGAGGCCATGCGCCATGCGCGCCTGCCCTGGCTTGGCCTGATGTGGCATCCCGAGCGCGAAGCGGGATCGCCAGCACTGGCCGAGCCCTGGCTGCACGCGCTGTTCGACCGCGCTGGCTGAGCATTGAGGGGTGATGCCAGAATCGCGGCAGACTGCTGTTCCACCTTGCTGTTCTCTTGCTTGAGCACCTCCATGTCTTCGATCCTTTCCGCGTCGGCTTCGACGCCTGGCGCGCTTGCGCCCATGCGCAGCGACTGGGACTACAGCGCGCTCGCTGCGAATTACGACGCCAGGCCGGGCTATGCCGCGGCCTTGCTCGATCGCGTGTTCGCGCAGCTGCAGCTGGGCCCCGGCCGGCGCGCGCTGGATGTCGGTGCCGGTACCGGCGCGCTGACCGCAGCGCTGTGCGCGAGCGGCGCCGAAGTCGTTGCCTGCGAGCCCAATCCGCAGATGCGCGCGATCGGTGCGGCCAAGCCGACCTGCGCGCAGGCGCACTGGCTTGCCGCGCGCGGCGAAGCGCTGCCGCTGTGCGAGTCCAGCGTCGATCTGCTGGGCTACGGCTCGTCCTTCAACGTGCTCGATCCGTCTGTGGCGCTTGCCGAGGCAGCGCGGGTCCTGCGCCGCGGCGGGCACTGGCTGGCCCTGTGGAACCACCGCGACACCGAAGATCCGCTGCAGGCCGAGGTCGAACGCTGCATCCGCCGGCAGGTGCCGCGCTATCGGGCGGGCGCGCGCCGCGAGGATCCGCGCCCGCTCGTGCGCGAGAGCGGGCTGTTCGAGGCGATCGACGCCGATGTCGAACGCTTCGAAGTGGAGGTCAAGGCCAGCGAGTGGCTGCGCGCCTGGCAGGCACACGCCACCCTGCGGCGCCAGGCCGGCACGGCGTTCGCACGCGTGCTCGCCGATATCGCGCACTGCGTACAGGGTGCAGAGGTCCTGCGCGTCCCGTACCACACGCGCGCCTATCGGGCTCGACGCCGGTGAGCGGCCGCGCTGAATGCCCTCCGACCCAGGCTGTGCTGCTGGCCGCCGGCCGCGGCAGTCGCACCGGCGCGCTCTGCGCCGACCGGCCCAAGGCCCTGCTGCCGCTGGCGGGCCGCAGCCTGCTCGATCACAACCTCGGCGCCCTGCGCGCCGTTGGCATCCGCCGGCTGTGCATCGTTGGTGGCTGGCGCATCGACGCCCTGCGCGCATGGCGCGAACAGCTGTCGCCGCCGGATATCGAGATCGAGATCATCGAGCAGCCGCGCTGGGCGCACACCGGTCCGGTCGCCAGCCTGCGCTGTGCGCAGGCCTGGCTGCTGCCGGCCCCGACCCTGGTGCTGTACGGCGACTGCGTCTTTGCGCCGCAGACCTTGCGGACGGCGACCGCGGGCTTCGGAGGAGGGCTGCGCGTGCCCGGCGATCGTCGCTGGGCTGCGCTGTGGCGCCAGCGCTTCGCGCAGCCGCTGAACGATGCCGAGCGCTGGCGCAGCGCGGACGGCCGGCTGCTGTCGGTGGGCGGCCGCGCCGAGTCGCTGGAGGCCGAAGGCGCGCAGTTCATGGGCCTGTGCCTGTTCGACGCGGAGGCGTGGAGCTCGGCGCTCGACGTCCTGCGCGCGGCTCACCCGGAAGGGGTCGATCCTGATCGGCTCGACTTCACCGGTCTGTTCGCGCGCCTGCTCGATGCGGGCAAGCGCATCGATTGCATCGAGCTCGACGGCGGCTGGCTGGAGGTCGACTCGGCCGCGGATCTCGCCCTGTACGAGGCGCATCTGGCGAACGCCGGCGCGATGCATGGATGGGTGGCCTGAGCGCGTGGACGCGAGCGATCCGAACGACCTGCGCCTGCACGCGCTCTGGCGCGAGGTCCAGACCGAGTCGCCGCGCTATGCGATGCCGGCCGCGCAATGGGGTGCGACGCGCGCGCCGCTGCTGTGGATCACCGGTCTTGCCGGCAGCGGCAAGACCACGCTGGGGCGGGCGCTGCAGACGCATCTTGCAGAGGCGCATGCGCCCGTTCTGCTGCTGGACGGCGATGCGCTGCGTACTGCGTTCGACAGCGTCAGCGAGGAACAGCCCCATGCGCCGACGCAGCGCCGCGCGCGCGCCCGGCGCCTGCTCACCCTCGCGCACGCCGCCACACGCGGCGGCCTGCCTGCCGTGGTGGCCACGATTTCGCTGCAGCAGGAGATACACACGGCGCTGCGCGCCAGCCAGAGCCAGCTCGGCCTGCTGGTGCTGCAGGCGCCGCTTGATCTGCTGCGCCAGCGACGGCCCGAGCTGTATGCCGATCCCGCGATGGCCGCGCAGGTGGTCGGTCTGGGCCAGCGCGCCGATTGGCCGCGCGCGCCTGCCCAGGTGATCTCCGCGCTGCTGCCGTTGGCGGATCAGCGTGCCGCAGCGCTGGCGCTGTGGGCGCGTCTGCGTGAGCGGGCCGGTGCTGCATCGATGGTGGCGAACCCGACAGACGCACCAGGGACGCAGAGCGCTTTCGACCCCGGCAATCGTCGCCCCCGCGAAGGCGGGGGCCCAGAGCGCCTGGACTTGGTCGCGCGAAGGCTGGATCCCCGCCTGCGCGGGGATGACGAATCCACGCTGCTTGCGGAATCTCCGCCCAGAGACGCTGTACTGCAGATCTCCCAGGCGACCCGCGCAGACGTCGACGCATGAGCGGCTTCGACGTCGACATCGTCTCGCCGCAGTTCCCCAGTGGCGCGGCCTGGCTGGCCAACGCGCTGCTGGAGCTGGGTCTTGCCCTGCCCGAGCTGTGGGGCTTCGACACCGCGCGCGAGTGGCAGCAGGTCGACGCCACGCGCTGGCGCTATGTGGCTGACGACCGGCCCTGGGCGCAGACCCTCGCCAGTCCCCGTCCCGGTCAGATCTTCGAACGCACCGGCACACCGCGACTGCGATTCACCCACGCCTTTCCCTGGCAGATCGAGTGCGCGCCGCGCCGCATCCTGTTCGTGCGTGACCCGCGCGATGCGCTGTACTCCGAGTGGCGCCGTCATCTGCGTAACGAGGGGCTGGCCGCAGACACCGGCCTGCTGGAGTTCGCGCGCAGCGGCTTCTGGGGCGGCCCGGCCAGCTATGTCGATCTGCTCTGGCTGCATCTGCAGGCCTGGTTGAAGAGGGATCCCCGCGGCACGCAGACGCTGGTGCTGCGTTTCGAGGACAGCAAGCGGTCGCCGCAGGCCTGTATCCGACGCGTGCTGGACTGGCTGGGCCTTACCCGTTCAGACGCGCAGATCGATGCTGCGATCGAGGCATCGCGCGTGGAGCACCTGCAGCGGGTGGAGGCGGAGCGCGGAGCCGGCGCCGGTAGCCGCGTCTTCAATCGGGCGGGCCAGCCTTTCGAGTGGCAACAGGCGTGGTGGCCGCATTGGCATCGCCTGCTGGGCCCGCATTGGGCACCTCTGCTGCAGGCCTTGGGCTATCCGCCGCTGCAGACGACACAGGGCGAGCCGCTGCGCCTGGATCTGCCCGCTGTCTTGGCCTGGCGAGGGCTGTCTCCGGAGCAGCAAGGCCCTTGGCTGCATCTGACCCGGGCCACGGCGTCCGTGAGCCTGCCGGCGCGGGCGCCGGCCTGAGCGCGCCTCGCCCTGAAACGACAACGGGCGCCTCGCGGCGCCCGTTGTCTGTCACCGACGCGCGGCTCAGACGTGGCTGGGGTTGGGCTTGTCGGCGTTGATGCCGAATTCCTTGATGGCCCGCGCCACGTCCTTGGCGTTCATCACGCCCTCCTCGGCCAGCGCGCAGATCGCCGCGTGGGCGATGTGGAAGCGGTCGACCTCGAAGAAGCGGCGCAGGTTGGCGCGGGTGTCCGAGCGGCCGAAGCCGTCGGTGCCGAGCACGGTGTAGCGCATCGGAACAAAGGCGCGGATCTGGTCGGCGAAGCCGCGCACGTAGTCGGTGGCGGCGATTGCGGGGCCCGCGCGGCCTTCCAGCAGCTGGGTCACGTAGGCCTTGCGCGGCGGCTTCTCGGGGTTCAGACGGTTGTGGCGCTCGGCGTCGAAGCCGTCGCGGCGCAGCTCGGTGAAGCTCGGGCAGCTCCAGATGTCGGCCGACACGCCGAACTCCTTCTCCAGCAGCTCGGCCGCCGCCATCACCTCGCGCAGGATTGTGCCCGAACCCAGCAACTGCACATGCGGCTTCTTGCTCTTGCTCTTGCTCTTGCTCTTCCCCGATTCCCCATTCCCGTTGCCCGATTCCCGCAGCAGATACATGCCGCGGATGATCCCGTCCTCCGCGCCGGCCGGCATGTCCGGGTGCGCGTAGTTCTCGTTCATCAGCGTCAGGTAGTAGTACTCGTCGACCTGCTCCTCGATCATCCGGCGCATGCCGTGCTGCAGGATCACCGCGACCTCGAAGCCGAAGGTCGGGTCATACGGACGGCAATTCGGAATCGCGCCGGCCAGCAGGTGGCTGTGGCCGTCCTCGTGCTGCAGGCCCTCGCCGTTCAGCGTGGTGCGGCCGGCGGTGGCACCGAGCAGGAAACCGCGTGAGCGCATGTCGGCGGCCTGCCAGGCGGAGTCGCCGATGCGCTGGAAGCCGTACATCGAGTAGTAGATGTAGAACGGCAGCATCTGCAGGTTGTTGGTGCTGTAGCTGGTGGCGGCCGCCATCCAGCTCGAGAACGCACCGGCCTCGGTGATGCCTTCCTCCAGCACCTGGCCGGCGGCGTCCTCGCGGTAGTACATCAGCTGGTCGGCGTCGACCGGCTTGTACTTCTGGCCGTGCGGCGCATAGATGCCGATCTGCCGGAACAGGCCCTCCATGCCGAAGGTGCGGGCCTCGTCGGCGACGATCGGCACGCAGCGCGGGCCGACCTGCTTGTCGCGCAGGATGATGTTGAAGGCCTGCACGAAGGCCATGGTGGTGCTGATCTCGCGGTCGCCGCTGGACTTCAGCAGGCGCTCGAACACGTTCAGCTCGGGAACCTTCAGCGACTCGCTGGCCTTGACCCGGCGCTGCGGCAGCGGACCGCCCAGGGCCTCACGACGCGCCTTCAGGTACTGCACCTCGGGCGAGTCGGGGCCCGGGTGGTAGAAGGGCACCTCGGCCAGCTTGTCGTCGGGCACCGGAATCTTGAAACGATCGCGGAAGGCGCGCACCGCCTCGTCATCGAGCTTCTTGGTCTGGTGGGTCGGGTTGAGTGATTCACCCGCCTTGCCCATGCCGTAGCCCTTGACCGTCTTGGCCAGGATCACGGTGGGCATTCCGGTGGTCTTCACCGCCGCGTCGTAGGCGGCGTAGACCTTGTGCGGATCGTGGCCACCGCGGTTCAGGCGCCAGATGTCCTCGTCGCTGAGGTTGGCGACCAGCGCCGCGGTTTCCGGGTGCTTGCCGAAGAAGTTGTCGCGCGTGTACTTGCCGCCGAAGGCCTTGCAGTTCTGGTACTCGCCGTCGACGGTCTCCATCATCAGCTGGCGCAGTTTGCCGGTGGTGTCGCGGGCCAGCAGCGGATCCCAGTAGCTGCCCCAGACCAGCTTGATCACGTTCCAGTTGGCGCCGCGGAAGCTGCCTTCCAGCTCCTGGATGATCTTGCCGTTGCCGCGCACCGGGCCGTCCAGGCGCTGCAGGTTGCAGTTGATGACGAAGATCAGGTTGTCGAGGCCCTCGCGCCCGGCCAGCGCGATCGCGCCCAGGCTCTCGGGCTCGTCGGTTTCGCCGTCGCCGAGGAAGCACCAGACCTTGCGGTCGGTCTTCGGCATCAGGCCGCGGCCTTCAAGGTATTTCCAGAAGCGCGCCTGGTAGATCGCGCTGATGGGACCGAGGCCCATCGACACGGTCGGCAGCTGCCAGAAGTCCGGCATCAGCCAGGGGTGCGGGTAGGAGCTGATGCCCTTGCCGTCGACTTCCATGCGGAAGTGGTCGAGCTGGCTCTCGCTGATCCGGCCTTCGAGGAAGGCGCGGGCATACACGCCCGGCGAGGAGTGGCCCTGCACGCCGATCAGGTCGCCGGGGTGGTCCGCACTCGGCGCGCGCCAGAAGTGGTTGAAGCCGACGTCGTAGAGCGTGGCCGAGGAGGCGAAGCTGGCGATGTGGCCGCCGAGCTCGCCCGGCTTGCGGTTGGCCCGCACCACCATGGCCATTGCGTTCCAGCGGATGATCGAGCGGATCCGCCACTCCAGCGCGGCGTCGCCGGGGCTCTTGGGCTCCAGGTGCGCGGGGATCGTGTTGACGTATTCGGTGGTCGGGCTGAAGGGCAGGTGGGTGCCGGCGCGGCGGGTCTGCTCGACCATGCGCTCCAGCAGGTAGTGGGCGCGGTCGCCGCCGTCGGCCGCGATCACCGCCGACAGCGCTTCCACCCATTCCTGGGTTTCGGTGGGGTCGAGGTCGGTGTCGATCAGGTCCTGCAGATCATTCATGGCGGCCCTCCGGAGGCTGCGGCTGTGCGCGGTGGTGTGCGATTGGTATGCGTGTGGTCTTTCGTGGCTGGGCAAGCCGCTCGACCCTCGTCGCGCGGGCGCGGACGAAACCGCTGCATGGTAACCGATGGCAGGGAGGCAGGACCCGTGTTGCAGAGCAGCATCAGCGTACTAATACGTATGGCATGGGCCGGCGCTGCGAACGCTCGGCTGACCATCGCGGCGCCGAGCTTGCCGCGGAGTTCGATACCAATTGGCCCAGTGGTCTACACCTTTGGCCTGCGATCGAGCGAGCCGCCTCGCCCCGCCGCTGCGCCTCTCCCTGTCCCATGCCCGGACGCTCCGCGCGCGCCGTCCCGTCCTGGCGGACGCCCACGTTCGAGCGGTCCCATGGGGCCCGCGGGCCGACTCGGATTCACAAGCCCTTCGCACTTTGCGATGCTCGGCCTCCAGGGGTCCACACCGCTGAAGCACGCGTTCGAATGACCATGCCGCAGGCCAGCCGCGCACCCTCCCAGTTCTCGCAGCGCGCGCTCGATGCGCGCGAGGGCTGCGCGGCCCTGCTGCTGCGACAGCTTGCCGGACCCTCCGATCTCCCCGACGAAGGCATCGAGGCCCTGCATCGGCTGCAAGGTCGCCAGCGCACCCTGGCCGCGGGTGAAGTCCTGTTCCAACTGGGCGAAAGCCAGAGCGCGCTGTACGTGTCGCGGCGCGGCAGCCTGAAGTCGGTGGCGATCAACGAAGAGGGCGATGAGCAGGTCATCGGCTTCCATCTGCCCGGTGAGCTGATCGGGCTCGACGCCCTGGGCAGCGGTCGCCATCGCTGTCTGGCGGTCGCGCTCGAGGCCGGCGAAGTCTGCGAGCTCAACCTGGCCCAGCTGGAGCAGGCCGCGCGCGAGGTGCCGGGCCTGCAGCATGGTCTGCTGCGGCTGATGGGCCACACGGTCGAGTTCAACCAGGACCACCTCACCATCCTGAGTCGCCCGCAGGCGATCGAGCGGCTGGCGATGTTCCTGGTCGACCTGAGCTTCCGGCTGCAGGCGCAGGGCATCGCGTCGCAGCGCTTCAACCTGCCGATGAGTCGCGCCGAGATCGCCAGCTATCTCGGGCTGGTCATCGAGACCGTCAGCCGCGGCTTCGGGCGCCTGCAGGAGGACGGCCTGATCCGCATCGCCGGGCGCAAGCTGCAGCTGCTCGACATGGGCGGGCTGTGCGCCCTCGCCCACTGCACCCATCGCTTGCCCGAAGCCACTGCGCGCCGGGCCTGAGCCCGGCCATTGGCGCGCCCCGGGGCTCGGGGCCGATCGACACCACGCGGGGTAGAGGCGCCTGCCGCCTGCGCGAAACTCCGCGCGTGCCGCTCTTCGTTCCGTTCTGCGTCGGACCGGGAAGAACCCGCTATCCCGGCTCGCGTTCGGCCAGCGCGCGTGCGCCGGAGAGGATCATCCGCACCATCAGGCTCAGCTCTTCGATCAGCTCGGCATCGCGTTCGCGCGGCGCATCGATGGCGGTAGCGCCCATCGCGAACACCAGGCGGGTAATGGCGCGGGCGACAGTGCGCGGCTGCTGCAGGCGCTTGCCCTGGGCGGTGTTGATGCGGACGAGATCCGAATGCAGCTCGTCCTCGAAGAAGCCCAGCTCGCGGTCGACCGCGGCCTTGAAGGCGTCGGTGCCGGCGGTGCCCTCGCGCAGCAGCACGTGCAGCAGGCGGTCGTCGGCGCGCACCTGCTCGATGAACACCTCGATCGAGCTGCGGACGATGCTGCTGGCGTCGCCGGCGCGCTTGCGCGCATTGCCGACAATGCGCCGCAGCGCCTCGCCGCTGAGTTCGATCAAGGCCACCGCCAGCTCGTCGATGTCGCGGAAATGGCGATAGAAGCTGTTCGGCGCGATGTCCGCCTCGCGCGCGACCTCGCGCAGGCTCAGCGTCGACACGCTGCGGTGCGGACCGATCAGGCGCAGGGCGGCGGCGATCAGATCCTCGCGGGCGATGCTGGGCTTGCGCCCCGGCGCGTGGTCGGCCGGGCGTGAGGCGGAAGGAGGCAAGACGCACTCCGGCTGGGGGCAGGGCGTCATCTTAGCCGGCGGTATTTCCGCACACATATCTGCACACTCGTGCATATATGCGTATAGTGCGGCGCATGCCTGCCAGAACCCCTGCCATCCGCACGCCCGACACCGGCCACCGGCCGGCCTCGCGCCTGAGCCCCCGCCGCTGGCTGCAGCCCGCGGTCTTCGACTTCTGGGCGCGCCACTTCGACCGGACCTGGTCGGCCGAACGCATCCTCGCCCGCGTGATCGAACGCCGCGCGGCGTCGGCGCGCGCCACCACCCTGGTGCTGAAGCCCAACCGCCACTGGCCGGGCGCTGTCGCCGGCCAGCATCTGGATGTGATCGTCGAGATCGAGGGCGCGCGCCATCGCCGCAGCTACAGCCTGTCGGCGCCGCCGCGCGCGGATGGCTGCATCGAGATCACCGTGGCTGAAGTCGAAGGCGGCCTGGTCAGCCCGGTGCTGGCGCGGATGACGCAGGTGGGGGCAGTTCTGGAGCTGTCGGCGCCCTACGGCGGGCTGGCGCTGTCGCACATCCGCGCAGCGGACCGCGCGCAGACCAGCAGTGGCCGCATGGCTGCGGAACTGACACACCCCTCTCTCCTTGTGGGAGAGGGGGCGGGGGAGAGGGGGCGGACACACGACGCAGGCAGCCTACCCCTCTCGCCAACCCCTCTCCCGCAAGGGGAGAGGGGCCTGAAGAACATGCGCACCCCGGCGCCCGCCCTGCTGCTTGCAGCCGGCAGCGGCATCACCCCGCTGCGTGCGCTGCTGGTCGATGCGCTGGCGAAGGGCGAAACGCGAGCGATCACTCTGCTGTACTGGGCGCAGACCCGCGAAGAGCTGTGCTTCCACGAGGAGCTGCTGCAGCTCGCGCAGGGGCACCCCACTCTGCGCGTCGAGTTCCTGCTGACCCGCGACCCCGAAGCGCCCGCTGCGCGCATTAACGCCACACAGCTGCAGGCGCTTGCGCCTGAGCTTTCCGCCAGCGAAGTGCTGGCCTGCGGCCCCGACGGCTTCATCGCGCGAGCGCGCGAACTGTGCGCGTCCGCGCGCGGCTTCCAGGCCGAGGGCTTCACTGCAGCGACGCCCGAGAAGTCAGACGGTGCGAGGGTCCGCGTGCAGCTCAAGCGCAGCGGACTCGCGCTCGACCTGCCGACCGACCGCCCCCTGCTGCAGGCCCTGGAAGAAGCCGGGCAGACGCCCGCCTTCGGCTGCCGCCGCGGCATCTGCAATACCTGCCGCTGCGATCGCCTGGCCGGTGCCTCCCGCGACCTGCAGAACGGCGCGCTGCGCGACGAACCCTCCACTCCCATCCGCCTGTGTGTGCACAGCGCGGCGCACGGCCTGGTACTGGATCTGTGATGACCTACAACGACTCCGCGAACGAACCCACTGGCGGCCAGCCTTCGCCTGCTGCGGCCCACGTCGGCCCGCACGCATCGAATGGGCACGCGCAGCCTGCGGGTCCAGCGCCGCACGATCAGGCCGCAGAGGCCACCGTGCGTCGCTACTCATCGCACAGCCGCGTGCTCGACGCCGACCAGACCGCAGCCTTCGCCGCCGAACTCGACGCCCTGCGCGAGCGCACCCGCGCCCAGCTCGGTGAGGCCGACGCCCGCCACATCCGCCGCGTGTATGCGGCCGTGCGCTACACCGGCTTTGCCGGTCGCGCCCTGCTGGTGCTCGGCGCGATCGCCAGTGGCCTGTGGCTGCCGGCCCTGCTGTGGCCGGTCTGCGGCCTCGGCGTGCTGCTGCTGGCGCTGTCGAAGATCCTGGAGAACATGGAGCTTGCCCACAACGTGATGCACGGCCAGTACGACTGGCTGCGCGATCCGGTGCTGGACGGCCGCCGCTACGAGTGGGACATCGCGGGCACCTCCGACAACTGGCGCGACACCCACAACTACCGCCACCACACCTACACCAATGTGCGCGGCATGGACGAAGACCTCGGCTACGGCCTGCTGCGCCTGTTCCCCGAGCAGCGCTGGAAGCCCTTCTACCTGTTCCAGCCTTTGATTGCCGTGGTCTTCGCCCTGTTGTTCGAATGGGGCATCGCCGTGCAGAACCTCCACCTCGGCCGCTACTTCAAAGGCCGCATGAGCAAGGCCGAGCTGCGCGCCAAGTGGCAGCCGGCGGCGAAGAAGATGCGCCGGCAGATCGTTCGCGACTACCTGGTCCTGCCCCTGCTGGCCGGGCCCTTCTTCCTGCCGGTGCTGCTGGGCGCGATCGCGGCCAACCTGATCCGCAACGTCTGGACCTGGGTGGTGATCTTCTGCGGCCACTTCACGGCCGATGCCGTCACCTTCCCGAAAGACGTGCTGCGCCATGAATCGCGCGGCCAGTGGTACCTGCGCCAGCTGCACGGCAGCTCCAACCTGCGCGGCGGCCGCCTGATGGACCTGATGACCGGCAACCTCAGCCACCAGATCGAGCACCACCTGTTCCCGGAGCTGCCGGCCAACCGCTACGCCGCACTCGCCGTCGAAGTGCGCGCGCTCTGCGCCCGCTACGGCCAGCACTACAACACCGGTTCCATGCCGCGGCAGTTCGCCCAGGTGCTCTGGCGCCTCCTGCGCCACGCGTTTCCCAGCCGCGCCCCGCGGCGCGAAGTCGAGCAGCTCGCGACCGCCTGAGCCGCGCCGCGACCCCATAGGGTGGGCCCCGGCCCACCATGGCCTATACGCTCGACCCGGTCATGAATCGTGAAGTATCCGCTCGCCGCCACGACGCCGAGAGGATCGCCACCGCGAAATCGCAGCCTCAAACCCATAGGGTGGGCCCTGGCCCACCATGGTCTCCACCCTCGCCCCGGTCTAGCGTCACCTCACCCCGGCTTCACCACCATCAGCCAGAAGATCACCAGCACGCTGATGAAGGCTGGCCAGCCCAGCCAGAACCATGCCCGCATGGCGCGGTGGTAGGCCGGCGGAAGTTCAGCACCTGATGCGCTCGCTTCAAGCGCCAGATCCCGCGCCCGCAGCTGCAGCCACAGCACCGGCAGCCAGCAGGCGCCGACCACAAAGAACAGCACCACCGAGGCACGCCACCAGAAAGCCTCGATCGGCCAGCCGAGCTGCGCGGACAACAGCAGACCGGTCACCAGCTGAACGATGACGGCGGGTGCGGTGAAGCAGGCATCGGCGATCACCACCGTGCGCGCTGTCGAAGCGATCACCCGCGCATCGCCGCGCAGGTGCGCCACCCACAGGAAGAAGGCGATGCCGAGCCCGGTGCCGAACAGCAGCGTGGACGACAGGATGTGGATCCACTTCAGCCACAGATAGTCCATCGTCCTACCTCCGATCGCTCAGTACCCACAGCACGGCCAGCGCCGGCAGCAGCACGAGATTCTTGGCCAGCCCGCCGAGCGGGTCCAGCCACAGCGCCGGGACCAGCGCACCCAACACGAGCGTGTAGCCCAGCACCAGCAGCAGGGTCGAAGCCACCGCTGCACGCGGCCGCCAGCCGCTCGCCAGCCACAGCGCGAGTACCAGGTCGACGCCACCGGCGAAGCGTGCCAGCGCCACCGGCTGCAGATGCGCGAGCAGGCTGCCGGAGGACATCGCTTCGATCTGCGCGGCGGGCGTGACGAAGCCGGCCCAGGCCGAGAGCAGGCACAGCAGGATCACCGTCCAACGAAGTACGGGGGCCAACAGATACAGCTGCGCCTGCCAGCGGTCCTGCACCTGGCTGGGCGTCTGCGCCAGCACGGTGTCCAGATCGCGCGGCGCGGTGCCGAATGCTTCGAGCAAGCGCGCGTGTGCATCGGGCGCGCAGACATTGCCGCGCTTGAGCATGCGCCACATGGTCTGGCCCATCGGGCCGACACCGATGCGTTCGCCGACGGCCACCGCCGCGTCCACCACCCAGGTCGGTGTCGGCAGCGTGCGCATGCCGGGAACGCGCAGCCAGGCCCGCCAGAGCAGCAGGTACTCGCTCAACGCCATCGGCTGTTCGCAGCCCACTTCGAACACGCCGCGCTGCTCTCCGTCGAGCGCAGCGACCACCAGCGCGCCCAGGTCTTCCGCCGCCAGTGGCTGCATTCCCCATTCTCCGGCGCCCGGCAGCGGCACGGCCAAGGGCAGGGCCGAAAGCGCTCGCAGCAGCGAGGTGCCGCCGTAGGAGCCGCGCGCTGTGTAGACGATGGAAGGCCGCAGCACCACCGCGCGCAGCGGAAGATCCAGCAGCGCCGCATCGAAGCGGTGCTTGGAAGCGATGAACTCGCCATCGTCCGGATCGCCTAGGGCCGAGATCTGCACGAAGTCCCGCACGCCGTGATCGACGCAGGCCCGCGCCAGCGCCAAGGGGCCGGTGTGGTGGATCGCCTCGAAGGTCTGTGTTCGCGTCTCACGCAGAATGCCGGCGACGTTGACCACCGCATCCACACCGTCGAGCAGGACGTGCCAATCGATGCTGTGCTGCGCCTGTGCGAAGTCGCAGTGGTGTTCGTCCGCAGCACTCGGCTGCGAACGCACGCCGCGAATTACCCGCCAGCCGCGAGCGCGCAGGGCGGCGATGATGAAGCCGGCGAGGAAGCCGTGGGCGCCGGTGATGAGAACTGCGCGCTCTGCGCCTCGGGAGTCATGCGAAAGCACCTGCAAGAGCGTCGTCCGGTCGAGAGAGCAGGCGCAAGCCTAACCGCTGGCCGAGTGGGATACGTATGGTGAGGCCTGGGCGTCAAGCGCTACCCTGCAACCTCCGCGTCTCTCGCGTTCGCCTATGTCCCGACTAAGCTCCACGTCTTTCGCGCTCTGCTCTCTGTGGCTTGCGGCAGTGCTGCTCTGGCTGGTGCTCGATGACGCGCACGAGACAGACTCAAGCACTTCGATTCCGCCTCAGGTCTCGCCGGCGTCCGCCGAACGCCCGCAGCACGGGGCAGTATCGACATCCGTTGTTGCGGTGCCACCTGAGCCAATGCCCGAGATCGCCGACGATTCCCGCGTTGCAACTCCGGCACTCCCGCTCGCGACCTTGCCGTTCGCCGAGCAGTACGAGGCCCTGCTCACCGCCCACCGCGCCGGAGACACCGTCGCCTCATGCCGCCTGGCCGTGGGGGTTACCGAGTGCCTGCAGTACCAGCGCAGCCTTGAGTTCACCCGCATCATGGAGCGCAATGCGCGTATGCGAATTGAGCGGGGCGCAGCGGAGAACGATGACGCTGCGTGGGTGTCAGCAGCTGCCAGCTCGCTGGAGTTTCTGGAGAGCAGGGCCGCGACCTGCGGCGCGGGCAGCGCCGGCGCGGGGCCGAGCCCGTCCGAGATCATCGAGTTCGCTGGACCACGGTTGAGCGTATCCCAGAAGACCGTTCTGGCCATGCTGCGCGCAGACGGTCAGCTGCGCCGGGTCAACCCACCGAATCGCTCCCATTCGCAGTCGCAGCAGTATGTCTATCCCCAGTATCTGGCCGACCGTGCACTCGAGTTTCTTGAAACCGGATTTCGCGCAGGACACCCGCTGGCGCTCGAAGGGCTGGCCATCGTGCATGCGCCGGGTACTGGAATCCCCTTCCAAGGCATGGGGCCGTCGTTGCCGAACCCTCGTTTGTACGCGCGCTACGCGCTGCTGCTGCGGGATCTCTATGGCCCGGAGGTGCTGGGTGCCCTCGCCCAGCAACTGATCGAACTCTCCTTGGCCTCGCTTCCGCCGTACGAAGTCCAGCAGGTGCATCAGTGGGTGGTGTCCGAACGCAAGCGCTGGGAGTCTCTCGGAGCATCCGCCACGGACAAGTCGGCCCTGACGGCTTGGGCGAAGCGTTCGGCTGAGGGCGACATGGACGGGCTCTGCAAGCGGTGACCCATGGCGACTGTGCGCGTCGCGATCTCCGGCTGACTCTGCTTCGCCCCCTTGCTCCGCACGGCGTCGGGCGCGCCTGTGGCGCACGCCGCCCATGTCCCCGCAAGACCTTGGGCACGGAGCGGTGCGCGACACGCGCACCCTACAGCCCTGCCGTGCACTTCGCCCAGGCGGCGTCAATGCCGAGGCGAGGCGGTGCCCCATAGGGTGCGCGTGCCGCGCACCATCCACCTACGCAAGGCGCTTCGAATCCAGAAGCGACCAGAATCAGGTCGTCGGTATGTGCCGGAGGCGCGGGCGGTGGCGCAGGGGAAGCCCGAGGCGGCCAGCGAATCCGCAGATGGATGTCGCTGGCTGCCCGAATCAACGGCAGCCGGTGCGCGAGGAAGTCGCGCCGCGACTCAGGATGCAGGGCATTACAAGGGCGATTCGACGCAGCGCATCACTGAACATCGTGCTGCCGCAGCCATCGCCACAGCGTACTGCGCGACACGCCCAAGGCTTCCGCTACGGCATTGCGCGCGCCGCCGTGCCGATCGAGCAGAGCGTGCAGTTCCGTGGCGGACGGTCTGGGTGAGGCCGATCCTGCTGGCAGAATGCCGGCCGCGCCTGACGCGACGTGCGATCGCTCAAACGAAGCGATTGACGCATGTCCCCCTAGCTCCGGCGCCAGCCGAATCAACACCGCCGCCTCGATCTCCACCACCGCCGGATCGACCTGCGCATGCAGCCGCTCCAGCAGGTTGCGCAGCTCGCGCACATTGCCGGGCCACGCGTAGGCGGACAGAAGGCCAATCGCTTCGGCGCTGAACTTCAGCTCGCGCTGGGCCAGGCCGCGGCGGCGCAGGCTGTCCTGCAGGCTGGTGATCAGCGCGGGCAGGTCATCTCGACGCTCCCGCAGCGGCGGCAGGCGCAGGCGCAGCACGTCGAGGCGGTAGAACAGGTCGGCGCGGAAGCGGCCTTCGGCGACGGCCGCGCGCAGGTCGACGTGGCTGGCGGCGACCACCCGCAGGTCGACGGACACTGGCGTGGACGCGCCGACGCGCAGCACCTCGCGTTCCTCCAGCACGCGCAAGAGGCGCGTCTGCAGGCCCAGCGGCATCTCGCCGATCTCGTCCAGGAACAGGCTGCCGCCGCTGGCGGCTTCGATCAGGCCGGCGCGGCCGCCTCTTCGCGCGCCGGTGAAGGCGCCTTCCTCGTGGCCGAACAGCTCGCCTTCGAGCAGGGACTCCGGCACCGCGCCGCAGTTGATCGCCACGAAGGCCCCGCGTCGCCGCGGGCTGACGCCGTGCAGGGCCTGGGCGACCAGCTCCTTGCCGCTGCCGGTCTCGCCCTGGATCAGCACGGTGGCCGGGCTCATCGCCGCGCGGCGGATCTGCTCGCGCAGTTCGACCATTGCGGCGCTGGCGCCGACCAGGTCTTCCAGCGCATGCCGCGGCGCCCCGGGCTTCTTCGCGCGCGGGCTGGGCGCGTGCTCTTCCTGTGCAATGAGCGGCCGTGCGACGTCGAGCGCGCTCTCGAAGGCCTGGCGGATCGAGTCGGCCGAGTACATCAGCACGCCGGCCACGCCGGCCTGTTCGGCCAGCTCGGTGACGAGCCCGGTGCCGACGATGGCGCGCACGCCCTGGCTGACGAGATCGCCCACCGCCGAGCGCGCTTCTTCCGCGGTGGTGAAGCTGCGCTGGGCGATGTCGAGACCGAAGTGGCGCTGGAATTCGGCGAACACCGGCAGATCGGTCTCATGGGTGATCACGCCGATGCGATCGGCGATGCGCCGCGCGCGCGACAACGCCTGCATCAGGTCGAAGCCGGAGGCGCGCACCAGCACCAGCGGACGGCTGATGCGGTTGCGCAGGTAGGCGCCATTGCTGCCGGCCGAGATCAGCACGTCGACGCGCTCGCGCGGCAGCCGGGTGCGGATGTGCCGTACGGCGTCCTCGAAGCCGAGGTTCAGATTTTCGATGCGCGCGCGGCCGTCGAATTCGGGCGTGACCTCGCGCAGCAGCTGCGAGAGGCGCGAGACCGAGGCTGTCCAGATCACGGGCAGGCGGGCGCTGGCGGGGCTGTCGCTCATGTTTCATTGCCATGTTTCGCGGTGTCGCATTGAAACACAGTGCTGCGACGTTCAGGCGCTCTTCTGTTGCCCATGCTCAAAGGAATCAGTGGTTTGCAGATCTCCACGATGCATGCCGGCACTGGCACGGGTCTTGATGCAGCAGGCTCAAGCCCCGCGCGTTGCGACGTGCGTTCTGCCCCGATCCTTCGACCAGGAGTTCCCATGAGCCACGTTTCCGCCGGTGCCAAGTTCCGCGCCGCCGTCGCCAGCGAGAAGCCGCTGCAGCTGCCGGGCGCGATCAATGCCAACCATGCCCTGCTGGCGAAGCGCGCCGGCTTCAAGGCGATCTATCTGTCGGGCGGCGGCGTGGCCGCGGGTTCGCTGGGCCTGCCCGATCTCGGCATCAGCACGCTGGATGACGTGCTCACCGACGTCCGCCGCATCACCGACGTCTGCGACCTGCCGCTGCTGGTCGACGTCGACACCGGCTTCGGGCCCTCGGCCTTCAACGTGGCGCGCACGGTGAAGTCGCTGATCAAGTTCGGCGCGGGTGCGATGCACATCGAGGACCAGGTCGGCGCCAAGCGCTGCGGCCATCGTCCGGGCAAGGAGATCGTCAGCCAGGCCGAGATGGTCGACCGCATCAAGGCCGCGGTGGATGCGCGCACCGATCCCGACTTCGTGATCATGGCGCGCACCGATGCGCTGGCGGTGGAAGGTTTGGACAAGGCCATCGAGCGCGCCGTGGCCTGCGTCGAGGCCGGCGCCGACATGATCTTTCCCGAGGCCATGACCGAGCTGGCGATGTACCGGCAGTTCGCCGCCGCGGTGAAGGTGCCGATCCTCGCCAACATCACCGAGTTCGGGTCGACCCCGCTGTTCACCGTCGACGAGCTGGCCGGCGCCGACGTCGGCATCGTGCTGTATCCGCTGTCGGCCTTCCGCGCCATGAACAAGGCCGCCGAGAACGTCTACACCGCGATCCGCCGCGACGGCACGCAGAAGAACGTGGTCGACACCATGCAGACGCGCATGGAGCTGTATGAAGCGATCGGCTACCACGCCTTCGAGCAGCGTCTGGATGCGCTGTTCGCCAAGGCCAGGCAGTAAGCCGATCCCGACGCCTGCGCGGCGAGCCTCGGCCGCAGCGCACACTCTTTCCCGTCAACGGAGCATGACCGTGACCGAATCCACCGCCCCCGCCACCCCCGGCTTCAAGCCCAAGAAGTCCGTCGCCCTGTCCGGCACCGCCGCCGGCAACACCGCGCTCTGCACCGTGGGCCGCAGCGGCAATGACCTGCACTACCGCGGCTACGACATCCTCGACGTCGCGCGCAGCTGCGAGTTCGAAGAGATCGCCCACCTGCTGGTGCACGGCAAGCTGCCGAACCGCGCCGAACTCAAGGCCTACAAGGCGAAGCTGCGGAGTCTGCGCGGCCTGCCGGCAGCGTTGAAGACGGCGCTGGAGCAGCTGCCTCCCTCGGCGCATCCGATGGACGTGATGCGCACCGGCGTGTCGGTGCTCGGCTGCCTGACGCCCGAGAAGGACGACCACAACCATCCCGACGCGCGCGGCATCGCCGACAAGCTCATGGCCTCGCTGGGTTCGATGCTGCTGTACTGGTACCACTACAGCCACAACGGCAAGCGCATCGAAGTCGAGACCGATGATGACTCGATTGGCGGCCACTTCCTGCACCTGCTGCACGGCGAGAAGCCCAAGCAGAGCTGGGTCGCCGCCATGCACACCTCGCTGGTGCTGTACGCCGAGCACGAGTTCAACGCCAGCACCTTCACCGGCCGCGTGATCGCTGGCACCGGCTCGGACATGTACAGCTGCATCGCCGGTGCGATCGGCGCGCTGCGCGGCCCCAAGCACGGCGGCGCCAACGAGGTCGCCTTCGAAGTTCAGAAGCGTTACGACACGCCGGACGAGGCCGAGGCCGACATCCGCGCCCGCGTCGAGCGCAAGGAAGTCATCATCGGCTTCGGCCACCCGGTCTACACCGTTTCCGACCCGCGCAACGTGGTAATCAAGCGCGTGGCCGAAGAGCTGTCGGAGGAGGCCGGCTCGATGAAGATGTACAACATCGCCGAGCGCCTGGAGTCGGTGATGTGGGACATCAAGAAGATGTTCCCCAACCTCGACTGGTTCAGTGCGGTGAGCTACCACATGATGGGCGTGCCCACCGCCATGTTCACCCCGCTGTTCGTGATCGCCCGCACCAGCGGCTGGAGCGCGCACGTGATCGAGCAGCGCATCGACGGCAAGATCATCCGGCCCAGCGCGAACTACGTGGGGCCTGAGGATCTGAAGTTTGTGCCGATTGATCAGCGGAGCTGAGCGAAAGCTGGGATTGGTGATTGGGGATTCGGGATTCGATTGAAGCGATCCGTTTCGTCACCACCCTTCGGCCAGTCCCATCGTCCTGTGCATTCAAGCCCCTCTCCCGGTGGAGCGATCCCAGCCGCTTATGGACTGCCGGTGGCAGTCCATGGCTGGAGGAGCCCAAGCGAAGCGAAGGTGGGGTTGGGGAGAGGGTCCGGTCGAAGCGACCAACTTCTCCAAGCCGCGGCATTCCTGCTCGGAGTGTTCCGATGAGTCCCACCTGCACTGCAGACGTGCGTCAATCCGAGCCCCTGAGTCCAGTCTTCAGGCCTGCGCACGTTGGCGATCTCGGCGCACTGCTCGCCCTGATCGCAGACGACACGCTTGGCAAGAACCGCGAGCTCGACGCTGCAAACCCCAGCTACCTCAAGGCCTTCGACGCGATCAGCGCAGACCCGAACCAGCAGCTTCTGGTGGCCGAGCTCGATGGCCGCATCATCGGCATGGCCCAGCTCAGCTTCATCCCCGGCCTGAGCCGCGGCGGTGCCTGGCGCTGCAACGTCGAAGCGGTACGTATCGCTTCCGATGTGCGTGGCCAAGGCTTCGGCGCGCAGCTGATGCGTGCCTGCGAGGCGCGTGCACGGGAGCGTGGCTGCAGCCTGCTGCAGCTGACTTCCGACGCGAGTCGCGTCGATGCGCATCGGTTCTACCGCGGCCTGGGCTATGTCGATAGCCACATTGGCTTCAAAAAGCAGGTGTCGTACTAGATGCCAAACCTGACGACCCTGCCATCTGCCTGTCCCTGCGGAGCGATCCCAGCCCGCTTTGGACGGCCGGTGGAAGTCCATGGCTGGAGAGCGCTGGCGAAGCGAAGGTGGACCCGGGGTGAGGAGCGTTACAGAGCGCACTTCCACAATCTCGCAGCCAGGTTTGCTCGGCTCCGCACAGCCCCTCACCCCCGACCCCTCTCCCGTGGGGAGAGGGGAGCAGAGCGTGAAGCTCCGGCGGCCTTGAGGCGGCATGATTTCCTCAGTTTCCCGGTCCGCCGGCTTCAACGAATCCCAAATCCCAAATCCCCAATCCCGGCTCTCAAATGAACACTCAGCACCGCAAACCGCTGCCCGGCACCGCCCTCGACTGGTTCGACGCCCGCGAGGCGGTCGATGCGATCCAGCCGGGCACCTGGGCGACCCTGTCCTACACCGCGCGCGTGCACGCCGAGAACATCGTGCGTCGCTGCGAGCCTTCGATCCTGCGCGAGTGCCTGGAGCAGATCGTCCATCGCAAGCGCGAGCGCGATTTCCCGTGGTTTCCGGCGCGGGTGGTCTGCCACGACATCCTCGGCCAGACCGCGCTGGTCGATCTTGCCGGCCTGCGCGACGCCATCGCGGATCAGGGCGGCGATCCGGCGAAAGTGAATCCGGTGGTGCCGGTGCAGCTCATCGTCGACCACTCGCTGGCGGTCGAGTGCGGCGGCTATGTGCCGGACGCCTTCGAGCGCAACCGCGCCATCGAGGACCGTCGCAACGAGGACCGCTTCCACTTCATCGACTGGACCAAGCGCGCCTTCCGAAACGTCGATGTGATTCCGCCGGGTAACGGCATCATGCACCAGATAAATCTGGAGAAGATGTCGCCGGTGATCTACGTCCAGGACGGCGTGGCCTTTCCTGACACCTGTGTCGGTACCGACAGCCACACCCCGCACGTGGATGCGCTGGGCGTGATCGCAGTCGGCGTCGGCGGGCTCGAAGCCGAGAACGTGATGCTGGGTCGCGCTTCGTGGATGCGCCTGCCGGAGATCGTCGGCGTCGAGCTGAGCGGCAAGCCGCAGCCGGGCATTACCGCCACCGACATCGTGCTGGCGCTGACCGAATTCCTGCGCAAATCGAAAGTGGTCGGCGCCTATCTTGAGTTCCGCGGTGAGGGGGCTTCGGCGCTGACGCTGGGCGACCGCGCGACGATCTCCAATATGGCGCCGGAGTACGGCGCGACCGCTGCGATGTTCTTCATCGACGGCCAGACGCTGGACTACCTGCGCCTGACCGGCCGCAGCGACGAGCAGGTCGCCCTGGTCGAGACCTATGCCAAGACCGCCGGCCTGTGGGCCGATGACCTCGCCACCGCCACCTACGAGCGCACCCTGCACTTCGATCTGTCGAGCGTGGTGCGCAACATGGCCGGGCCGTCCAACCCGCACGCGCGCGTGGCGACGGCCGATCTCGCCGCCAAGGGCATCGCGGTCAACCTGGACGCTGCGCGTGCGCAGGAAGCGCAGGGCCTGATGCCCGACGGCGCGGTGATCATCGCCGCCATCACCAGCTGCACCAACACCTCGAACCCGCGCAACGTCATCGCCGCGGCGCTGCTGGCGAAGAAGGCCAACGCGCTGGGCCTGTCGCGCAAGCCCTGGGTGAAGAGCTCGCTGGCGCCGGGCTCGAAGGCGGTGGCGCTGTACCTCGAAGAAGCCGGGCTCAAGTCCGAGCTGGAGAAGCTCGGCTTCGGCATCGTGGCGTTTGCCTGCACCACCTGTAACGGCATGAGCGGCGCGCTCGATCCGGCCATCCAGCAGGAGATCATCGAGCGCGACCTGTATGCCACCGCCGTGCTCAGCGGCAACCGCAACTTCGATGGCCGCATCCATCCCTACGCCAAGCAGGCCTTCCTTGCCTCGCCGCCGCTGGTGGTGGCCTATGCCATCGCCGGCACCATCCGCTTCGACATCGAGCGCGATGCGCTGGGCCACCGCGAGGACGGCACGCCGATCCTGCTGAAGGACCTGTGGCCGAGCGATGCCGAGATCGACGCGATCGTGAAGCAGGCGGTCAGGCCCGAGCAGTTCCGTGCCGTCTACGAGCCGATGTTCAAGCTGCAGGTCGACAGCGGCGAGAAGGTCAGCCCGCTCTACGACTGGCGGCCGATGAGCACCTACATCCGCCGTCCGCCCTACTGGGAGGGCGCCCTGGCCAAGCCGCGCACGCTCAGTGGCCTGCGCCCGCTGGCGGTGCTGGGTGACAACATCACCACCGACCACCTGTCGCCGTCCAACGCGATCCTGCTCGACAGCGCGGCCGGCGAATACCTCGCCAAGATGGGCCTGCCGGAAGAGGACTTCAATTCGTATGCGACCCACCGCGGCGACCACCTGACCGCGCAGCGCGCCACCTTCGCCAACCCGACCCTGCAGAACGAGATGGTCCGCGATGCCGAAGGCAAGGTGCGCCGCGGTTCGCTGGCCCGCGTCGAGCCCGAAGGCCAGGTCATGCGCATGTGGGAGGCGATCGAGACCTATATGGAGCGCGGCCAGCCGCTGATCATCATCGCCGGCGCCGATTACGGCCAGGGCAGCTCGCGTGACTGGGCGGCCAAGGGCGTGCGCCTGGCCGGCGTCGAGGCCATCGTCGCCGAGGGCTTCGAGCGCATCCATCGCACCAACCTGATCGGCATGGGCGTGCTGCCCTGCGAGTTCCTGCCGGGTACCACGCGGCTGACGCTGGGCTTGGACGGCACCGAAACCTACGACGTGATCGGCGAGCACACGCCCGGCGCCACGCTCACGCTGGTGGTCCACCGCCGCAACGGCGAGCGCGTCGAGGTGCCGGTCCGCTGTCGCCTGGATACGGCGGAAGAGGTGTCCATCTACGAGGCGGGTGGCGTGCTGCAGCGGTTTGCGCAGGATTTTCTGGCGGGGGTGGGGTGAGCGAGGCGGATGCAGTTGTCGCGAGTTGAGCTTAGGTAGTGCTGGGATGCTGAGTGCATCTGGTCCGAGCTTGCGCTGCATGCTCGACGCTTTCGCACTTTGCCCCCTCTTCCCCAACCCCTCTCCCTCAAGGGGAGAGGGGAGTGATGCGGCAGTTCGAAATGTTGCGGTGAATGCATGTGCGACGACTGGTCTGCTGGGGCGCGCCAAAGTTGGTTGTCGTCAAGAGCGTCGATGGGGTTTGGCGGGCGCAGTTTTTTTCGTTGTGATGCCCGTCGTTGGCAACGCGGGCCAGTTATCTGAGCCCCTCCCCCCTGGAGGGGGAGGGGTTGGGGAGAGGGGGATGGAATCTCGCGACTTTGCCAAGCGCTTGCGCAACAACATGACGGATGCGGAGCACTTTCTCTGGCGCAGGCTCCGGGCGAACCGGCTCTGTGGTCAGAAGTTCAGACGCCAGCACCCTATCGGACCCTACATCGTCGACTTCGTACATCTGGGTGCGAAGCTCGTTGTCGAAGCGGATGGAGGTCAGCACGCCGACTCCGCGCCTGACCGAGAGCGCGATGCATGGCTCGCCGATCGCGGCTATCGGGTGATGCGTTTCTGGAACGACCAGATCTTGTGGGAGCCTGAGGCAGTTCTGAAGCAGATCTTGAGCGTGCTGCAAGTGTCTTCCCCCTCTCCCCCGACCCCTCTCCCTCCAGGGGAGAGGGGCGCAACGCCTACACGAGTCGAGGATTGACCATGCCCCACCACCCCCACGCCCCCCAGCTCCGCATCCCCGCCACCTACTACCGCGGCGGCACCTCCAAAGGCGTGTTCTTCCGTCTGGAAGACCTGCCGGAATCGGCACAGGTGCCCGGCCGCGCGCGTGATCGGCTGTTCCAGCGGGTGATCGGCAGCCCCGACCCCTATGCCAAGCATACCGACGGCATGGGCGGGGCGACCTCGTCGACCAGCAAGTGCGTGATCCTGTCGAAGAGCGCCAGGCCCGAGCACGACGTCGACTACCTCTACGGCCAGGTCTCGATCGACAGCGACTTCGTCGACTGGTCCGGTAACTGCGGCAACCTCTCCACCGCCGCGGGTGCCTTCGCGCTGCAGGCGGGCTATGTCGATGCCGGTCGCGTGCCGGAGGACGGCATCTGCGTGGTGCGGATCTGGCAGGCCAATATCGGCAAGACGATTCTGGCGCATGTGCCGGTGACCAACGGGCAGGTGCAGGAGACCGGCGACTTCGAGCTGGACGGCGTGACCTTTCCGGCCGCCGAGATCGTGCTGGAGTTCATCGACCCGGCTGACGAGGGCGAAGGCGAGGGCGGCGGCGCGCTGTTCCCCACCGGCAATCTCGTGGACACCCTGGACGTGCCCGGCATCGGCCGGCTGCAGGCGACGATGATCACCGCCGGCATTCCGACCGTGTTCGTCCATGCCGCCGACATCGGCTGCAGCGGCAGTGAGCTGCAGGGCGAGATCAATGGCGATGCCGCAGCACTCGCACGCTTCGAGGCCATCCGCACGGCCGGTGCGCTGCGCATGGGTCTGATCAAGACGCCGGAAGAGGCCGCAAAGCGCCAGCACACGCCCAAGGTGGCCTTCGTCGCACCCGCCGCCGACTACCTCAGCTCCAGTGGCAAGACCGTGCGCGCCGACGAGATCGACCTGCGCGTGCGCGCGCTGTCGATGGGCAAGCTGCATCACGCGATGATGGGAACGGCCGCGGTCGCGATCGCCACTGCGGCTTCGATTCCCGGCACCGTGGTCAATGCCGCGGCCGGTGGCGGTGAGCGCAGCGTGGTGCGCTTCGGGCATCCGTCCGGCACCCTGCGCGTCGGCGCCGAGGCGCGCTGCGAGAACGGCGAGTGGAGCGTCACCAAGGCGATCATGAGCCGCAGCGCGCGCATCCTGATGGAAGGCTTTGTGCGGGTGCCTGCCGACAGCTTCTGAGTTCTCTCCCGTTCGAAACGCGACAGGCCCGGGCATGCCCGGGCCTGTCGCGTTCTGCGGCCGATCAGCGCTGCGTCAGACCTGGCGACGGATGCGGTCGGCGCGCCGCTTCGGGTCGGGATGCGTGCTCAGCCAGGACGGGTTGCCGCCCATCGCCGCCAGCTTGTCGAGCGCGCTGACCGCGGCCTTGCGGTCGTAGCGCTTGCGCGCCATGAACTCCAGGCCGTAGTCGTCGGCATCGCGCTCGTTGCCCTGCGAGTGCTGGGCGGTGATCACCGCCTCCAGCAGGCCGCCGAGCTGGCTCGACGCCAGCTGGGCGACATTGCCATTGCCGGACGAGGCCGCGGCGTCGCGGGCGGCGCTGGCCGCCAGAGCGGTCTGCATGCGCTTCTTCTGGTGATTGTGGGCGACGTGGCCGATCTCGTGGCCGATCACGAAGCGGATCTCGTCGTCGGTGAAGGCGTCCATCAGGCCGCTGTAGAAGCGCACGCTGCCGTCGGGAGTGACGAAGGCATTGATGGTGTCCTCCAGGTGCACCTTGTAGTTCAGGCGCAGGCCATTGTCTTCCTCAAGGCCGCGGGTGATGACGGCGAGGCGCTGCGCATAGGGGTTGTTGGCGGGTGCCACGCGCGCCTGGCTGTCGGCGTGGGCGGCCATCTGCGCGCCATAGGCGCGGATTTCCTCGTCGCTGAGGGTGGCGGCGGCCACGCCCTTGCGGGCGGCACCGAACAGGCCGCCGAGGTTGCGCTCGCTGGCGAGCGCAAGCCCGCTGGCGGAAACAAGGCCGATTCCCGTAATGAACTGTCTGCGATCCATGTGGCTGGCTCCATGCGGGCTCAGATCCCGCTGCGTGCTGGAAGAAAGGGTCATCCCGGAAGTCCCGGCGGCATCCGTCCGCGCGGGAGGCCGAATGATTCACGCGCACAACCAGAAACGCAAGCGCGCAGAGCAGTCCTGGAACGCGAAAGGCCCGGGCATGCCCGGGCCTTTCTTTCCTGCCGCACGAGCCCTCTGCAGGCCCGGGCGATCAGCGCTCCGGCTGCGCGCCGCGCGGCGCGCTGACGATCGACACCGTGTAGGCGCCTTCGCCGCCACCCAGGCTGGTGACCACCAGCCGGCCTTCGCCGTCGGCATCCAGGGTGATGTTCAGCTGGGCGCTGGTGCCGCCGCCGCTGTCGTCATCGCTGGCTTCTTCCAGCAGCACATCGCCCTCGATGATGCCCCACTTCAGGTAGGCGTCGAAGGCATCGGACTGCAGGCGCGCGACCACGCGCTGGCCCGGGCGACCCTCGATGCGGAACACGTCGAAGCGCACCTCTTCGTCATCGAAGGGGTCGGTGTCGTCGATGCTGCCGCGCACCGAATCGCCCACGGCAATCGTCTGCACTTCGATCGGGCGCTTGGCCGGCGGCTGGCCGACGAACACGGTGTACTCGCCTTCGCCATCGCCCGAGGGCGTGGTGACCTTGACGACGCCGCGACCGTTGTTGTCGAGGGTGACGAACAGGCGGGCATTGAGGCCGGCGCCACTGTCGTCGTCGCTGGCGCTGCTGACGAACTGGTTGTTCTGCATCTGGCCGAATTCGACATAGGGGTCGAAGGCGTCGGCATTGACACGCACCACGACTTCCTGGCCGCGGCGGCCGGAGACCGTCCACAGGTCGTGCGGACGGTCGCTGTCGTCGCGCGAGGACGACTCGCCGAGCGTGCCCTTGGTTTCGGTGTCGAGGCGCAGCGCCTGCGGGCGCGCCGGCGGCGGCGTCGGCACCGAGGTCACGGTCAGGGTGAAGGCGCCACTGGCATCGCCGCTGATGCTGTTGGCGCGGATCTGCACCTTGCCCGAGGCCGGCACGGTGTAGCTCAGCTGCGGATTGAGATCGCCGCCGCTGTCGTCGTCGAACTTGCAGTCGTCCGAACAGCCCGGCGCGGCCGTGCTGCCGACCGCGAGGAAGCCGTCGAAGGCGCCGGATTCCATTTTCACGCGGATGCGCTCGCCGGCGCGGCCGCTGTACTCGTACAGCGCGTAGGGCGTGCCGTCGTCGGCCTTGGGCGAGTCACTGCCGAGGCTGCCGCTGACGGGAGCGCCGGCGCGGATGGCGGTCTGCGCCGAGGCGGTCATGGGCAGGCTGGCGGCCAGCAGCAGCATCGGCAGCAGCTGCGCCAGGCGCTTGCGGGCCGGCGCGCGGGGGATTCGGATCATGGGTTCACCTGCGATCAGTGGGTGCAGCGGAAGGGGAGGCGCCGCATCCCCTGCATGCGGCGACGGCGCGCATCGCGCGTCGTCGCGCATTCTCGCAGAACCTTCACGCTTGGATGCAATCGTTGCGGGCGCGGCGCCGGCAGCCGGGGGCAAAGCGCGGGCAGTGGGACGGGCCGGCGATGCCTGTGCCGCGGCTGCCTGTCGTCGAGCAGGCGCCTCACATCGTGCTCGTCAGCCAAGCCCTTGGGCGTCAGCCGAATGCGTGCAGGGGCAGGCGGGGCGGCTGGGAGCGCGGCTGCCAGGGCGACCAGGCCAAGCCGGCCACGTCGCCACGGCGTGCGCGGGGCGCTGGCCCGGCGAGGTCGAGGAAGCGGCCGAACACGGCTTCGGCGCGTGCCTGCTGGGCGTGCACCAGGCGCCGCGTTTCCGCTTCGATGTGCGCGGCGCCGTGGCCCAGCCCGGCCTGCTCCAGCTCGGTGCGGTAGGCGGGCGTCTGCAGCCAGCGGCGGATCAGGCAGCTGTTGGCTTCCAGATGGAACTGCAGGCCGTAGGCGCGCTCGCCGTAGCGGAAGGCCTGCTGCTCGCAGTCGCGCGAGCGCGCCAGCTGCAGGGCGCCCGAAGGCAGCTCGAAGCTGCGGCTGTGCCACTGGAACACGGGCGCGCCGGCGCCCATCGGCGCGAACACCGGGTCGGTGCGGCCGGCCTCGGTGCTGTCGATGCGGTACCAGCCGATCTCGGGGCGGGCATGTTTCTGGACCTGCGCGCCGAGGGCATGCGCCAGCAGCTGGGCGCCGAGGCAGATGCCCAGCACCGGCAGCCCGCGCTGCAGGGCCGACTCGATGCAGCGCAGCTCGATGCGCAGATGCGGGCGCTGGGCCTGCTCCTCGACGTTCATCGCGCCGCCCAGCACGATCAGGCCGTCATAGCGCTCGACCGCGGGCGTGGCCTGGGGATCACGCTCGAAGTTGACGAAGCGCAGCCGATGGCCGCGCCGACGCAGCAGGGCGTCGAGGGTGCCGGCGGGTTCGGCGGCGACATGCTGGAAGACGAGAAAGCGCGCCACGGTGCGGAGTCCTGATTCGCGGATGGACGGGTGCCCGCATCCTCTCCGTGGCGGCGGTCGGCGACAAAGGAGCTTCCGGGATATGACATGACCGCATGCTTGCGCAACCGTGGTCATGCTTGCCCGCAACACCGGGTTCGCGGCCGCGATGCGCGGCGTGTCGTGGAAGGGCAGTTCGCCGCACGCGCCCAGGCCCTTCAAGGCTTTCAGCGCACCAGCGCGCGCAGCTGCGCCAGTCGCGGGCTGTTCGGGCCGAGCACGCCCTCCAGCGCCGCCAGCGCCGGCGGCCGTGGGCCGGCGGCGCCGCGCGCCAGCGCCAGCAGCAGCTCGGCTTCAAGGCGCTCGTAGTGACCGGCGCCGAGGCTTTGCGCATGCGCCTCACAGGCCGCGAGGTCGCCGCTGTCGAGGCTCGGCAGGCGCCTTGCGAGTGAGTCCTGCAGGCGCAGGCAGTGGCCGCCGCCGCGCAGGCGCGCAGGCATGGCCCCTGGCAGGGCGGCCAGCGCCGCCAGGCTGTCCCGATAGGCCACGGCCGCTTCGCGCGCCTGGCCGCTGCGCGAGAATGCGGGGGCGAGGGCGAGCCGCGCCCGCGCGGTGAACAGGTGCTCCGGCCCGAACCGGCCCTCGAACAGCGCCGCCGCCAGTCGGTACGAATCGAGCGCCGCTGCCGTCTCGCCGCGCGCCAGCTGCAGGTCGCCCAGGCTGAGATGGGTGAAGCCGGCATCGGCCGAGTCGGCGCCGACGAAGCGGGTCTGCAGCGCCAGCGACTCCTGCAGAAGGCGCTCGGCGCGCTGCAGGTCGCCGCGCAGGGTCAGCAGCTTGCCGAAGTTGTTGGTCAGCGCACCCAGCGCGGCGGAGTCGCCGAGCACCTCGCGCTGGATGTCGAGCGCGCGCTCGAAGTAGGCGTCCGCCGCCGGCAGCCGGCCTTCCGAGAAGGCGATGGCGGCCAGATTGTTCAGCACATTGCCTGCATGGCTGCTGCGGCCCTGGCCGTTGCGCTCGAAGCCGCTCAAGGCCAGCTCCAGGCGCTGCCGCGCCTCCGCCAGACGCCCGCTCTGGTAGTAGGCGGTCCCGAGGTTGTTGTCGGCGCCGGCGGTGAGCGGGCTGTTGGCGCCCGACACCGCATAGCGCAGCGCGGCCGCCCGCTCGTAGGCGGCCAGCGACTCCGGCACGCGTCCGAGCAGGCGCAGGCACTGGCCGTAGTTGCCGAGCACGCCGCTGAGCGCGCCGCGCTGGTCGGAGGGTTCGGCTTCCAGCAGGCGGATCGCTTCCTCGGCGCGCTCGCAGGCGCGCGCGGCCTCGCCGCGGCGTACGTCGACCAGGGCGAGGTCGCCCAGCACCTGGGCGCGCATGCGGGTCGGCGCGCTGCCGTCGTCGATTTCCAGGAAGCGCTCCAGCAGGGTGCCGGCCGCGCTGAAGTCCTGCAGGTAGATGTAGAGCTCGCCGACCGTGGCCAGCACCAGCTGGCCGGCGGCGGGGTCGCCTTCAAAGGCCTGTTCGAGCTGGCGCGTGCTGTTCACCAGCAGGTCGCGCGCCGACAGTCGCGAGACGTCGCCAGACTCCGCCGCGGCCTCGCGGAACATCAGGCCGAGATGGTCGAGCACGGCCAGGTAGCGCTGCGCCTGGGTTTCGGCGGCATCGCGCTCGGCCGCGGTGGTGCGGGCCTGCCAGACCACGCCGCCGAGACCGGCAGCCAGCGCCAGGGTCGCGGCCGCGCCGAGGCCGGCGGCAAGCCGGTGCCGGCGCAGCCACTTGCCCAGGCGGTAGCCCAGCTTGGGCGCGTGCGCGCGCACCGGCCGGCCATCGAGATAGCGGCGCAGGTCGTCGGCCAGCGCTTCGACCGAGGCATAGCGGCGCGCGGGATCGCGCTGCAGCGCCATCTGCACGATGGCATCGAGATCGCCGCGCAGCCGCGCCCGCGGGATCTCGCGGGTGTCGTGCCGGCTGGGCGGCTCGGCGTCCTCTTCGCAGACCCGGCTGATGAAGCCGGCCCAGTTGCCGTCGAAGCCCGGATGCGGCGTGCGGCCGGTCAGCAGCTGGTACAGCAGGGCACCGAGCGCGTACACGTCGGTGCGGGTGCTGACCGGCTCGCCGCGCAGCTGTTCCGGCGCGGCGTACTCGGGCGTCATCGCCAGCCCGCGGGTTTCCCCACGGGCGGCCTCGCGGTCGAGCAGCTTGGCGATGCCGAAGTCGAGCAGCTTGACCTGGCCCTCGCGGTTGATGCGCACGTTCGAGGGCTTCAAGTCGCGGTGCACGATCAGCTGTGCATGTGCTTCGCTGACCGCGCCGCAGATGTCGAGGAAGACGCGCAGGCGGGTGTCGAGATCGGGTTTCTCCTGCGCGGCCCACTTGTCGAGGTCCAGGCCTTCGGCCAGCTCCATCACCAGATAGGGCTGGCCGTCGGGCAGCACGCCGCCGTCGAGCAGGCGCGCGATCGCCGGGTGCTCCAGCCGCGCCAGCACCTGGCGCTCGCGCTCCAGCGCCTGCTTGAAGCGCAGGTCGGAGTTGCGCAGCAGCTTGATCGCCGCCCGCTTCTCGAAGGCGCCGTCGGCGCGTCGGGCGAGATAGACCGTGCCCATGCCGCCGCGGCCGATCTTCTCCAGCAGCTGCCACGGCCCCGCGTTCAGGCCGCGACGGTCGGTGGTGCGCTCTTCGGTGACGCGTGCCGCCAGCCCGCCCAGCTTCGGCAGGTCGCGGTCGTCGGCGCCGAGGCCCTTCAGCAGGTCGGCGTACAGATCGGGGTGGATCTCGGCGCAGGCGCGCAGGAAGTTGTCGCGCTCCGCGCCTTCGAGATCGAGTGCACGGTCGAGCAGGGGCTCCAGCCGGCGGAAACGCTCCGACAGCGAATCGCTCACGGCGCTGCGAGCCCGTCGGCGTCCTCGCCCATCGGCTGGTCGAGCGCGATGCTCAAGAAAGCCCGCGCCTTCTGCCAGTCGCGGTTGATGGTGCGTTCGGTGACCTCCAGCAGCTCGGCGGTTTCGGTCGCCGAGTAGCCGGCGAAGTAGCGGTACAGAACGACCTGGGCCAGGCGCGGCTGCACTTTCTCGAGTTCGCTGAGCGCGGAGTCGACCTCCAGCAGGCGCGCCAGCTCGCGCGCGTCCTCGCCGGGTTTTTCGTCGAGCTCGCGCTGCACATGCTGCATGCGCTTGGCCTCGGCCAGCCGCGAGCGCGCGTGGTCGATCAGGATCTGCCGCATCGCGCGCGCCACCAGCGAGAAGAAGTGCGCGCGGTTGGCGAGGTTCGGATAGTCGGCGCGGCGCAGTTTGAGGTAGGCCTCGTTGACCAGCGCCGTGGTCGACAGCGTCTCGCCCGGCTCCATCTGCCGGCGCTGCGCGCGCGCCAGCCGACGCAGATCGGCATGCACCAGCGGCAGCAGGCTGTCGAGCGGATTCGGATCCCCGGCCGCGGCCAGGATGGCGGTGATCTGCCCCAGCGGGCTGTCGTCTGCGATGCGCTCCATTCCACTCCCCGCGTGCGGCCGGCCCGGAGCCGGCGACCCTGGCGTCCCCACGCCGATCCTGCCGGGCTGATTGTGCCCGGGCGGCAGGCACAGCGGCAAAGGCGCACGGCAGTGACGTGAAGGCTGGGGAACGGAGCGCGGCCACGAAAGGCGACAGCCATGCGTGCGGCCGCTACTCGAAGCCGTTCGCAAAGATCGAGTCGCCGCCGCCTTCATCATCGACGATGGTCACTTGGACTTCCATGAACTGCCCGGGGGCGGCGAAGGCGCTGATTGGCGTCATGCGCACGGTGAACTGGCGGTTGCCGTCGGCGAGCGCGTTGTCGATCAGGCTGAAGCCGACGCTGCCGTCGGTGATGCCAGCATGGTCGAACTGCACCAGCTGCGGCGGTGCGAACGCGAAGTCAACGCCGGCACGTGCGCTTCCATCGACCAGTACGACCGAGTAACGAATGAAGCCTTGCGCATTCTGGTGGGCCTGGCCGGACGCGAAGATGCGCCGGACCGGCAGGCTGACGCTGCCGGCGTTCTCCGCCACCGTCAGAGTGTCGGCGTTGAACGAAGCGCGGCCGCCGTTCTGGGTGCCCAGACCGGCGAGGCCAACGGAGCGCCAGGACGGATCGATCGAAGCGAAATCGAACACGCGGTCGACGCGGTGGAAGAACGCGTTCTGCAGCGCGACCTGCCCAGGGCCCACGACCAGACCGCCGCCACTCGAACGCGACCAGCGGGTCGGCGCCAGGCCGCGCACGGTCCCGCCTCCCCAGTGCACGCTGTGGTCGGCGAAGCCGGTGGCGCGATCCAGGCCGTAGTCGGAGTCCGCGAGGACCTCCAGTGGCGCTGCCCCGCTGTTCTGCGCAAACCGGTAGAGACGCTGCGGTCGCAGCACCTGCTGGCCGATCCTGAAGGTCTGGTCGAAGGCGAGCGCGAGCTGTGAGGTGCCTCCGGACTGCGGATTGGCGAGGAAGTACTGATCGAGCCCGATCACGTTGACGTGGGTCGGTATACCCCGCGCGGCGGAATCGAAAACGCGCGTGCAGTCGTTGCCGGGACTGGAGCCACCGACCCGGCAGCGCAGCACGTCCGCTGGCCGGAAGTTGCCGATCTGGCGGTCGAAGGACACCAGCACGCTGTCGCCGTTCGGGTCGGTGCGATCCGGCGCCAGGGCGTCGATGCTGGCTCCTGCCGCAGCGGCCGCGGCCAAGGGCAGCAGGATGTCGGGTTCGGGGCAGGCGACATAGATCTCGTGCGGCTGTACCACTCCGCCCGGAACGCGCGCCGGTGCGGCGGGCGCAGCCAGCACCCAGGTGGGATCATCGCTGCCACAGGCGCCGCCGGCCCATGTCTCCGCAGGCGTGAGCCCGAGCAGCGTGGCGCTTGCCCACATCAGCGCCGGATACAAGCTGCGCCCCGCCATCTCAGTTCAACCCGCAGCGCGCGCTGCCGCACAGGTTGGAGCCGATCTCGGTGCAGCTGCCGAGGTTGAGATTGGTGCTGCGGTTGTTGGCAGCGATCACATTGCCGCGGCAGGCGGAGCCGGCGGCCACGCCAAGCAGCGGAATCTGTCGGGCCGTCACCGAGCTCGGCCGGACATCGACGAAGACGTTGTTCTCGATCAGCACGGATTGCCCGGTGTAGGAGAGGATGCCGGCGTTGTTGCTGTCGAAGCGGCTGTCGCGCACCGCGCCGAACTGCAGGCGCACGCCGTCACTGCTCATGCCGGTCAGCTGCATGTTCTCGACCGTCACCACGGCTCCGGGCTCGCCGCGAATGCCGGCGTGGAACTGGCTGATGGCGCCGTTGCGGATGGTCGCGCGGCGATCGGCTTCGACCAGCACGCCGCTGCCGCCGTTCTGGCTGCAGCCCACGCCGGGCTCGCAGAAGATCTGGTGGCCCTGCAGGTCCAGAGTCACGCTGTCGGCACTGATGCGGATGGTGGGCGTGGCGCCGTTGAAGTTCACCAGCCGCCCGCTCAGGCGGAAGCTGTGGATGCCGGCGGTGGTGGCGGCACTGGTGATCTCCACCGTCTCGGTGGCCGGATCGTCGCCCGGGAAACAACCTACCGAACGGCAGGCCTCGTTGATCTCGTAGAAGCCGCCGGCGGCCTGGGTGGCGGTGGCGAAGAGCCCGAGCAGCAGGCCCGGCAGCAGTGCGGAACGCGTGCGACGCATGGATGTGACCTCGTGGCGGAGTCGCCGCAGGGCGCGGCTTGGCTACGAGGTCGGAATCCGGCGCCAAGGACGGACAGGGTCCCATCCCTTGGGGGGGCCCTGGCCCACCGCAGCCACCCCGCTGGCCTCAATCAGCGATGCCCGTGTCCTGCTGCTGCCGTGGGCCATCGAGCCGCACTGCGCTCGCGTCCGGACTGGCCGGGCGCCATCCGCTCCTCAGGGAGACGCCTCGGTGTCGGTAGCTGCCGACTCTGGCTGGGCACGCGATATCGACGACGCTGCGGTGCCCGCGCACTCGCGGCACAGCGTCGCCAGCGGTGCCACGTGCAGCCACACCGGGTCGATGCCCTCCGGCCTCGCCATACCCTCGCGCAGGCTCGCGATATCGCGCTCGCGCGCGCTGCCTTCGCCAAGCTGTGCCAGCCACAGTCGCGCCAGCGCCAGGGCTGGATCGTCCGGACTCTTCGCCCCCAGAGCGTCCAGCCCGGCCTGTGCTTCGACAGCCTCGCCCAGCGCGAGCGCGCTGAACACAGCACCGAGCCGTGCGGACTGCGCAATCGAATCCCGCAGTCCGTTGGTGGCGAGAAGCTGGATGAAGTCCTCGCGCGCGGCCGAGGGTTCGCCCAGCGCAAGCCGCGCGCGCGCGACGCCAAGCTGCAGCTCCGGCAGCAGCGCCACCCTGAACGTTTCGGGCGTGTCGGCGATCAGCACCCGGTATTCGGACAGCGCCTCGGCATACGCGCCTTCGTGGATCCTCAGCCCCGCCAGGCTGGTGCGCAGCGACAGCAGGTTGTTGTGCTGCGGCGGCAGGCCGGACTGAAGACTGAGCGCCACGGCCGACTCGAAGGCCTCGCGGCTGCCCGCCAGATCGCCCGCGGCGCGGCGGGTGATGCCGATCTCGCGCAGAGTGCGCGCCTGCAGACGCAGATTGTCGGGCAGGTGCAGGGCGAGCAGATCGAGGCTTTCCTGCAGCGCCTGCTCGGCCAGGGCGAACTCGCCCAGCAGGCGCTGCTGCTCGGCGCGGGTTTCGAGCAGGCGGATGCGGTGCTTGCCCTGCGAGCCCTGCACGCGCAGCAGGATCGCGTCGGCGCCCTGGAGATGCGCGGACGCCGCCGCCTGCTCACCAAGCGCCAGCGCCAGTCGGGCCTGCTGCACGTCGAGATGGGCCCGCGCCAGCTGATCGGCCTCGGTCAGCGCCTCCACCGGCGCATCGCCGGCGTACAGCGCCAGCGCTTCGGCGAGCAGCGCTTCGGCGGCCTGAAGTTCGCCCGCCACGCGCCGGGTGTTGGCGGCACGTTCGATCACTGCAACGAGCTCGGCCCGCGGCACATCGCCGGGTGCCGCCATCAGCCTCGCCAGATCGCTCCACGCTTGGGCGGGCGGCTGTGCGCGCTGCAGCTGCTGCTTGAGCAGCCCGGCCAGCAGGCGCGGGTTGTCGGGCTGCAGCGCGAGGCCAGCGCGGAACTGGGCCATGGCCGCGTCAGGATCAGTCAGGCCGGCGTAGACCTCGCCGAAGGCTGCATGCAGGGGCACGCGGATCGCCGGGTCCAGCTGCGGCAGCCGCTGTTCACTGGCGAGATCGATGATCTCGCGCAGGCCAAGGCGGGTGCCCGGCGGCATGTCCTCAGCGACCAGGGCCCGCGCCTGCCAGCTGCCGGAGAGATTGCCCGAAGCGGCGCTGACGAACAGGTCGGACAGCAGTCCCACGGTCTGCTCGGCGCGGCGCTGTGAGACTTCGGCCTGCCGGCGGGCGCGCTCGGATTCAGCGGCCTGCTGCAGGGCCACGCCGGTGGTGCCGGCCAGCATCAGCACAGCCGCCGTCGAGGCGCCAACCGCCAACGTGTGCCGGCGCAGGAACTTGCCGAGCACATAGCGGCGCCCACCGCGGCGCGCGCGCACCGGGCGGCCATCCAGCCAGGCCAGCAGATCCTGCCGCAGCGCTTCCGCCGAGGCGTAGCGCTGGTCGGGCAGCGGCCGCAGGCAGGTGGAGAGGATCGCGGTGAGATCCGGGTCCAATGTGGCCGGCAGCGGAGGATCGCCGGCCAGCACGGCCTGCACCTGGGCCGAAGTCTCCAGACCCTCGAAGGGCGCGCGGCCGCAGCAGAGTTTCAGCGCCAGCGCGCCCAAGCCATAGAGGTCGGTGGCGACCGTGCCGCGTTCGCCGCGCACCTGTTCGGGCGCGGCATAGCTCAGCGTGTAGCCGGCGGCGGTGCGACTGGCCTCTTCGTCCAGCGACTGGGCGACGCCGAAGTCGAGCAGCACCACGCGGCCGCTGGCGGATTCCACCAGCACGTTGCCGGGCTTGACGTCGCGATGCAGCACAAGCTGTGCATGCGCATGGGCGAGGATCGCCGCGACTTCGGCGAGCAGGCGCACGCGCCCGCGCAGGCCGAGGCCGGCGCGCTCGCAGTGGCGGTCGATCGGCTCGCCCTCGATGCGTTCGATCACCAGCAGCGGGCTGCCGTCGTCGAGCACGCCGCCGTCGTAGACCGCCGGCAGCCCGGGATGCTTGAGTCGCGCCAGCACCTGGCGCTCGCGCAGCAGGCGGCGCGCGGCCTCGCGTTCGAAGCCGCTGCCGCGCGGCAGCTTCATCACCGCCTGCTGCTCGAAGCCGCCTTCGCTGCGATGCACCGCCAGCACCAGCGACTGCCCGCCGCTGCCCAGTCGACCCTGCACCGTCCAACGCCCCAGACGCGTGCCGGGCGCCACCTCGCGCTCCAGCGCCAGGCGGCTGACGGCGGGCGCATCCAGCAGGTCGGGCTGGGCCGCAAGACGCTGCAGCAGGCTGCGCAGATGCGCCGCCGCAGCGGCGGGCATGGCCGCGGTCAGGGTTTCGATCGCCTCCGGCCAGGCGCCTTCCGGCAGCTCGGCCAGGTGATCGAAGGCCGCGTCCAGCGCCGCCCAGTGCGCGGAGTCCAGGCGCGGCTCAGTCATCGTCGAGCGCCTCGGCGAGCAGGGCGCGCGCCTGCAGCCAGTCGCGCCGCACCGTCTTCTCGTTGACCTCCAGCAGGGCGGCGATCTCCTGATTGTCGTAGCCGGCGAAGAAGCGCATCTCGACCACCTGGACCAGCCGCGGATGGGTCGTGCGCAGGCCATCAAGGGCGGAATCCACGGCCAGCAGACGCTGCGCCTGCGCGTCCTCGATCGCCAATGGCAGCGCATGCGAAAGCGTGGTGTGCTGGCCGCGGCGCTTGTCGGCCGAGCGCGCACGCAGCTGGTCGATCAGGGTGTTGCGGACCACGCTGGCGAACAGCGCGAAGAAGCCGGCGCGATCCAGCCCGGCGTCGGTGTCGCTGCGCAGGCTGGACTCTGCCAGCCGCAGATAGGCTTCACTGACCAGTGCGGTGGTGTTGAGCGTCTCGCTCGGCAGACGCCGCCGGGCACCCGCGGCAATCGCCCGAAGGCGTGCGTAGGCGGCGGGACGCAGTGCCGTCTGGGGGTCTTCGGCCCTGATGTCCGCATCGGCGGGGGCGGTAGGGTGTCCGGTCGGTGCTGGCATGGGCGCGTGCTCGTGCACTGGGCTCTGGTGGGAGGCTACGGCCTTGCCGGCTTCGGTCGGACACCAGAGTTGTGAAGACGACAGCGAGGCGGGCCTCTCAGACCCCGCCGTCCGGGCTCTTGCCGCGCGACGGCGTGGCTGTCTCGTCCTGTGCCGTATGGCGCTCTTCCAGCCGAGCCTGGGACTCGGGCATCAGCCGCCGGCCGAGTTCGAACACCGCTGAACAGGCGCCAAGGAAGCCGAGGAAGCCCCAGACGCCAGCCTCCTGGATCGCCCGCGCCGGCCAGATCGCCGCCGTAATCAGATTGCGCAGCGACTCCGCGCTGAAGCCGATCAGCCAGTCGCGCAGCAGGCCGCGCAGCCAGTCGCCGCCGCCGTCGAACTCGCGCAGGCTTGCGACCAGGCTGCGCAGCTCCAGCGGCAGAAAGACCGAAAGCGCGATCAGGCCATAGACGCCTGCGCCCCACTGGCTCAGGTGACGGTCGAGCGCGCTGTCGACGGCCTTGCCCAACGGTGCCGGCAGCAGGCTGATGCTGGCCGCGCCGACATAGGTGAGCACGAAGGCGCACCACCAGGACAGCAGTGGGTGGTCGAGCAGGGGCAGCTCCGGCAGCCAGCGCCGCGCCAGCAGCAGGCCCACCGCGAGGGCCGCCAGGGCGGGCAGCAGGAGCAGCGCGGTGCGCTCGGATGGACGCTGGGACATGCGGCGTGGCTCCGGGGCCGGGGTTCAAGGGCAAGGCTGGGCAATTCGGCGTGGTCGCGCGCGATCGACGGTGCGACCGCGGCTCACGGCCAGGCGGGTCATGCTCCGAGTTTCTCGAACGGATGCGCGGGCGACGTCCCGCCAGACCCGAGCGTGACGCGCGGCGATGGGCGGGACGCGCCGCGGGGCCGCTGGCGCCCGCGGCGCGGGCGCGCTCACTTGACCAGGAAGTTCACCCGCATGTTGATGCGCCACTCGGTGATGCGGCCGTCGTCCTCGGTGAGGACCTTGATGTCGTTCACCCAGGCGCCCTTGATGTGCTTGACCGTCTCGGCGACCTTGAGCAGGCCGGACTGCACAGCGTCCTCCATGCTGCTGCTGGACGACGAAGAAACCTCGATGACTTTGGTGACCGTACCCATGGTCGGACTCCTTCGGATCGAATCGGGCAGAAGTGCCCGCGCCGACCATAGCACCGCCCGCGATGGAGGCTGCAGCGACCCGCGGCGAACGCACTGCTGCTGAACGTGCGCAGTCCGCGCTGCGGCGGCTTCAGTTCCGCGGCGATGCCGGCAGCCAGTGTTGCAGCAGGGTCTCCGCGGAGCGCCGGCAGCGCTGCAGATCGCTGTCGCCGCCTCCGCCGGCGAAGGCATCGCCGCAGACCGCGAGCTGCAGCGCATCGTCCAGCAGCAGCGGTTCGTGCAGCGGCTCGACGATGCGCGCATAGCGCCAGCGGTGTGCGGCGGCGTGCAGCCAGTGCGAGGGCTTGCTGCCGAGCTGCGACAGCAGGGCCTGCAGCAGGGCCTGCGGGCTGTCCTCCAGGCGCTCGCGGCTGGCGGCTTCCGAGAGCTGCAGCACCCAGCGGCGTGCGTCCTCTCCAGGCAGGGCGTCCTGCGCCTGCACCTGCGCAAGCGCGGGCGCGAGGGCTTGCCAGTCCGGCTCGGGTTGATCGGCGGGCTGGGCCAGCAGCACGCACCAGGCCGGCGCGCAGGGCAGGGCGCGCAGGCGGCTGGACCAGTCGGGCCGCACATCTTCCAGCAGCGCTGCGCTCTGCGGTGCCGGCGCGGTCAGTACCAGCCGCCGTGCCTCGGCGATTACGCCGCCGCTGGCATCGAACAGGCGCCAGCCGGAGTCGCCGCGCTCGATGCGCGCGACCTGTGCTTCATAGCGCGTGCGCAGATCGGCCAACAGATGCCGCGGCAGCGCCTGCAGGCGTGGATCGCGGATGTCCATCGCCGGCGCCAGCCCACGCGCCTGCAGTGCATCCGCCGGCAGCGTGCCGGCCCAGGTGGCGATCGCCTCCAGCGGGCAGCCGTGGGCGAAGCTGCCGCAGTCGCTGCGGCGCAGGCTCAGCCGACCGCCGGGGCCGCGGCCCTTGTCCAGCACCAGCACATCAATGCCGGCCGACCTCAGTGCCGACGCGATCCAGGCACCGGTCAGGCCGGCGCCGATGACGGCGGTGTCCGCCGAACGTTCGTGATTCTCCATGCGTGCAGCTTGGCCGCGGCGGCGTGCAGCGGCGGTGGATGGACCCTGGCCCATCCGCGCATCGCTTGATGTCTGCGGTGCTACTGCACGCGGGAACCGGCGATCGCAAAGTCCTGTGCAAGCCCGAAGTCGAGCGTCCAGACCGTGGCCGTGTTGGTGCTCGGCCGCACCTGGAAGCCGATCGGCCCGGGGCTGGCCGTGGCTCGGAAGAAGGCATGATCGGCGATACCGTCACCATCGTAGTCGCCGCCAACGCGCTGGTCGCCGGTGACGCTGAACACCACGGTCGGCGCCACCGCGCCGGTCTGGGCATCGCGCGAAATCCACTCGCGATTGCCGCCGACGGTGCGACTGACGGTGTAGTCGGCGCGCGGCGTGCCGACATAGTTGCCGGGGATCAGGAAGTCGCTGGCGTTGCCGTGGGTGAACGTGTTCTGCAGGCCGCCGGTGAGCGAGTCGTAGACGCGAAACCGACCCGTCGAAGGGGCGCCGCTATCGGGCGACTGGGTGACCACGTCGGCACGCCCGTCGCCGCTGTAGTCGAAGCCGGAGATGGAGAACTGGTCGCCCTGGGTGCCGCTGCCGGTTCCGACGCTCCGTGGGGTCTCGTTCTGAGAGGACAGGTAGATCAGCTGGATCGGACCCGCGCTGCCGCCGAAGGGCGGCAGACGGAACACAGCGGGATCGTCGATGCCATCGCCGTCGTAGTCGCCCGACTGGTTGGGCGTGTCCCCGGTCTGCCCGAATATGACTTCGCGCACCGCGCCGTCGCGCGAGGAAAGCCTGACAAGGAAGCGTGCGGTGCCGGCCGGGCCTGGCCGCCACGCCGCAGGATCAGCGATGCGGTCGCCGTCAAGGTCAAAGCTGTCGAACAGGTCGCCGTCGACGCCGTGGCTGAAGCGGATCTCCGCTGCCGAGGCCGACCCGTTGCCGGTGTTCTCGCGGATCACCCAGTCGCGAGCGCTGCCGTTGGCACGAACCAGGGCGTAGTCGGTCACGCCGTCACCCGTAAAGTCGCCGATCACCTTGTTGATGCAGTGCGCCGGGGCCTCTGCTCCGCGCATGTCTTCGAGCGGTCCGGGCGCGCCGAGCCCCGTTCCCTCGAAGCCGTTGGCGAACAGCAGGACGGTGTCGAGGGTGAGCGTGGCGGCCGACACCGTGCCCGCGTCCGGTGAAGTTGAATCCGTCAGCACCAGGGTCCAGATGCCATTGGCTTGCTGCGGCGTAAGTCCGCCGAATACGCCGCGCAGCGAGGTGGGGCAGCCGCCGGCATTCGAGCGCAGCGGCGCGCCGCGCGAGACCGTGCGGAAGCTGCCGGGAGGGAGCACTTCGGTATCGGTCAGCGCCTGCAGCAGGGGCACGAAGTCCGGAAAGCCGGTGTCGGTGAAGGTGTACACACCGCCGAAGTTCGTGCTGTCGCCGAAGCTGCTGCTGCGGCCCGTGCCCGGGCGCCCGAACAGCACCAGCCGCGCCGCGCCGCCCGGAGCGATCAGCGTCGCCGTGAGGTCACCCGCGAAGCTATGGGTGAGATTGAGCGAAACCGACACCGACCGGAGGGGGCTGCTGACGCCGGACACCGCAAAGCTGAGGGTGCGACCGGCCGGGTCACCGTCCGGAATGGGGCCGGTATTGCTCGCGCCCACCACGATCGGCGCAGCCTGCGCTGCAGCCGCCGCGAGCAGTGCCGAGGCCAAGAGAAAGGCGACGATCTTGCGCATCTGCGGGTCCTCCGGAGAGGTGGGATGGGGGCTCCAGCCGGTGCCTGTCCGATGCGCTGGCCGATGACATGCCGCAGCCCCGGCAGGACGTTGCTGCGCGCAGTCTACGCCGCGGACTGGCAGGCTGTTGATAGACAGCCTGCGAGAGCAGCCATGCATGGCCGCAGCGACGAATCGAGCGCGTAGGCGCTTGATTCGTCGTGAGGCGGTACCGACCTGCGCCTGACCGCCGACGAGAGAAACGCCCGGGAAGGGCGTCTTTCAGCAGGCTGCTGGCGCGGTCGATTGCCCTGGCGCCGGCCTGCGGTGCGCTGGACGGAGCCCTGTTTCCCCAGCATCGGATGCGCGGGAAAGGCCCCTGCCTCCGCGGCGGAGCGCCCGATGGCGAACGCCGCGCACGGCGGCCCCGCGCGCGCCATCAGCCCTCGGCGCGCAGCGACTCGGCGGGGTCGATGCGGGCACTGGCGCGCGCCGGCAGGTAGGCCGCCAGCGCCGCCAGCAGGGCCAGCAGCAGGGGCACGCCAAGGAAGGCCAGCGGATCGAACAGGGTGATGCGATCGGTCAGCTGGGCCAGCAGGCGCGTCAGCACGAAGGCCAGCGGCAGGCCGATGGCGAGGCCCAGCGCGATCTGCCGGCGCGCGTCGCGCAGCACGGTGGCGATCAGGCGACCGCGGGAGGCGCCCAGCGCCAGCCGCAGGCCGAGCTCGCGCCGGCGCTGCTGCACGCCATAGGCGACCAGCCCGTACAGCCCGAAGCAGCTGATCGCCAGCGCCACCGCGCCGAGCCCGCTGGCGATCTCGGCGGCGACGATCACCGGCAGTCGCTGGATGCGCAGCGCATCGGTGAGCGGCGTCGGTGCGCAGTCCTCATTGGGTGTCAGCGCGATGCAGGCCTGGTAGACCGCTGCCCGCGTCCGGGGTCGCGTGTCGCGCAGCCGCAGCAGCAGGCTGCCGAGCCCGGCCTCGCCGATGCGTGCCGGCAGATAGACCACCGGCCCATCGGCGCCGCTGATCAGGAATCCAGTGGCGATGTCGGGGACGACGCCAACGATCTCGACGCGCCGGCGCAGCGCGCCGCTGGCCGCGACCGGCGCGCGATCGCCGGCAAGGCGCAGCCGCGCCTGGGCGCTGTCCGGCTCTTCGACCAGATCCAGGCTGCGACCCAGTGGATCGGCGCCTGGCCACAGGCGTTCGGCAGCGCTGCGCGAGAGCACCGCGACCGGCGCCTGACTGTCTTCGTGCGCGCGCAGCAGGCGGCCGCGCAGCGGCGCCAGGCCGAGCAGCTCGAACCAGGCCGCATCCGCCGGCCGCAGCTGGGCGGCCAGACTGCGCGCGCTGCCGTCATCGAGCACGGCACGCGCGGCGACGCGCTCGGGCTCGCCCATCAGCGGCATCAGGTTGCTGGCGCCGATGCCCTCGACTTCGGCGAGCTCGCGCAGGCGCGCGACCAGGCGTTCGGGGGCGCTGCCGGCGCTCAGGCCCACCAGGCGTTCGGGCGCATAGCCGAGCGGCGTCTCCAGCGTGCGTCGCGCGTTGGCTGCGATCAGCCCGGCGACCACCAGCAGGAAGCAGCTGGCGGCGATCTGGGTGACCATCAAGGCGCCGCGCAGGCGCGGCGCGTCGCCGCCGCGCATGGCTTGGCCAAGCTGCTGGGCATTGCCGCTGGCGCGGCTGCGGCGGGTCACTACCAGCGCCGGCAGCAGGCCGAAGGCGAGGGTGCAGAGCAAGGCCAGCATCAGTACCGGCAGGACGCTGTGTCCGCTCAGCCGCACCTCGATCAGACGGATGCCCATCTCCGCGATCAGGCTGAACACCCGCGCGTGGATCGGCTCCAGCAGCAGGGCGCCGAGCGCCAGCGCCAGTGCACTGGCGGCAAGCCCGAGCAGACCGCACTCCAGCCACAGCTGCAGCAGCAGCCGCGCCCGCGATGCGCCAAGCGCGGCGCGCACGCCGAGCTCGGCCGCGCGCGACGAGAAGCGCGCCAGCACCAGGTTGGCGAGGTTTGCGGAGGCCACCAGCAGCATGAGCAGGATCGCGATCGCCGCCGGCGTCGAGGCCAGCACCATCTCCTCGCGGTCGCCCGCGTTCAAGCGGCCCTCGGCGCGGTGTACGCGGATCCCGGCCAGCGCCAGATCCGCCGGCCGGCGTGCCGCCAGTGGCTGGACCCGCGCCTGCAGCTGCTGTTCGGCCAGCCCGATATCGGCATCGGCGGCGAGGAAACCGCCGACTTCGTGGCTGAGCTCGGCGGCGTCCGACGGCTGCGGAAACACCGCGCGGTAGTCGCGTTGGCGCACGAACAGCAGCTGCGCGATCGGATGGCTGCCGTCGTAGCCGCGATCCGCTACGCCGATCACCGCGAAACGCTGGCCGCCGATGTCGAGCGGCTGGCCGACCACGTCCGGCGCGCGGTCGAACAGCTGCGCCCAGCCAGCCTCGCTCAGCACCACGCCCATTTCGTCCTCGGCATCAGGCACGAACACGCGACCCAGGCGTGCGCCGACGCCGATCTGCTGGAAGTAGTCGGCCGACACCGCCACGCCCATCCCCCGCTGCACCTGCCCGCCCAGCAGCGGCTGGCTGAAGTGAGTCTGGCTGTAGAGACCGGCCAGCGCTGGCGGCGGCGACGCCAGCAGGGTATCGGCCTCCTCGGCGGTGAAGCGCGAATAGGCGCGGTTCTCCGGGCTGTGGCCCTGCAGCTGGACCCAGCGCTCGACCCGCTCGATCGGCGGCGACTGGTAGGCATAGACGGCGTAGATCGCGTGCAGCAGCAGGGCTGCGGCGAGCGGCAGCGCCAGCACCACGGTGGCGGTGAGTGCATACAACGGGCTGCGCCGCAGCCCGCGCAGGGCGTACAGCAGGTCGCCGCGCAGATGTTCGAGGGCGCGCAGCCCGCGCGCGCCGCGCACATCGTCGCGATGCAGCTCCAGCATGCCGAGCTCGATGCGCGCGCGCCGCAGGGCCTCTGCGCGCGCGAGGCCCTCGGCCTCAAGCTGGTCGGCGCGGGTCTGCAGATGGAAATCCAGTTCGGCGTCCAGCTCGCGCTCGACGCGCCGGCGATCGAGCAGGTCGCGCAGCCAGCGCAGCAGTCGGAGCGGGCTCATGCGCGCAGGCTGCCGGCATCGGCGCCGAGCACGGCATCCATGGCCTCGACCAGCTGCCGCCACTGCCGCGTGTCCTCGCCCAGGCGCCGGCGGCCGGCGGCGGTGATCGCGTAGTACTTGGCGCGACGGTTGTTGTCCGACACGCCCCATTCGCAGCGCACCAGGCCCTGCGCCTCCAGCCGATGCAGGGCTGGATAGAGGGCGCCCTGCTCGACCAGCAATACGTCGCCGGAGCTGCGCTGGATCCGCTGCAGCAGGCCGAGGCCATGCTCCGCGCCCAGCGACACGGCTTTCAGCGCCAGCAACTCCAGGGTGCCGGGCAGGACGGGCTGGGCCATGGTCTCACCAAAGTGGTTTAGGTGAGTCCCAGCCTACTCGCCTAAATTGCTGAGGGGAAGGGGGTGAGTCAGCAGCGGCCCGGGCGCATGTGCAGGATCCCGCCCATCGGGCCCTCGACCAGGATCACGCCCTCGCGTCGGCCCACCACTGTCCACTCGGACTCGACGCCGCCGAACATGGGGTCGTCAACCACGAAGGCGGCACCCTTGCGCTGCAGTGGATACTTGGGCGGCGTCATGCCGGCGGGCTTCCAGGCGCGCGAATGCACATAGGTCAGGTAGTCGGGGCCGAAGTACCAGTGGATGCCATCGAGCGCGATCTCGCTGTCGATCGTGGTCGACACGCCGATTTCGCACCAGTCGCCGACCAGGGCACTCGCGTCCGCTGCTTCCGGTTCCGCCGCCGCGGCCGCGCGCGTCGAAACAGTGGGATCGTCGATCTGCACTTCGCCGCTGCCGGCGTTGTCGCAGGGAATCTGCCGGTACTCGTGGCCACCGCCTGGCACTGGGCACTTGTAGACCTTGGCGTGGGCGCATGGCGCCATGCAGGCAAGGACCAGGGTGAGGGCGGGCAGCAGCAGGGTGCGCATCGGTCGATCTCGGAAAAGGGGGGCGCGGAGGATACGCCTGCACAGCAGCCCGAGCGCGCCCGTCGCGCTGCGCGCCGCCAGCGAGGCCTCGCCCCTGCCAGCGCTGCACATCGGCTTGACAGGTGTGATGGAGCGCACAAAACACTTGCTGGGTGACGTGCTGCTGAGCACACTCCGTCCGCTCGTGCGCGCTGCGAATCAGCGCACGAGGTTCATCAATCCAAAGGGGGAAGGCATGAAGAATCGATCCACGTGGGGTGTGCTGTGCGGCACCGTGTGTGCGCTGGCCATGGCCCAGGCCGCGCAGGCGGAGATCACGGTGGTGCAGAGCGTGGCCGAGTTCGATGCAGTGGTCAGCGGCATCGCCGTCGACGACTACGCCGGATTCTCGGTGACCGGCTCGACGCCGAGCCCGCTGACCCGCGGCATTCCGCCCTACGCGTACACCGCGAATGCAACGACGCCGGAGGGCGCACAAACCAACTTCTTCGGCGCTGGTACCACTGCGGATCCATTCCTGTCCCTGAACACCGCCACCGACCTCATCCGGTTCGACGGTTTCGCCCCGGCCATCAATGCCATCGGCGGCCAGTTCTTCGGCTCCAACATCTCGGGTCTTTACACCGCCGGCGACATCATTATTGAAGTTGTCGACAGCCTGGGCGACACCGAAACCCTGACCCTGCTCGGGCCCCAACAGACCACCTTCCGCGGTTTCGTCAGCAACGGAACCATTACCTCTCTCACGGTGCGGTCCGTACAGCCGGCCGGCGGATTCCTCTGGCCGACGGTCGACAATCTGCGCGCCGGCGTGGTCAACCTGGCGCCGGAAATCTTCCTCGACGGCTTCGAGACTCCGCCACCGCCGACGCGCTGATTGGCACGGCAAGCAGGGTGTCTCGGGCAAGCCATGCTTCGGGCAGCGCCTCCGCGAGGCGCTGCCGTCGGACACGTGTTCGACGCTTCGCTCCGAGGGTCGCCACGCTGCCGGTCCTGGCTTGAAGCATTGGCGGATGGTCCGGGCGGCGCCACCCACCTCCACTGGCTTCCGACCTTCGCGAGGTCGGGTGCCTGACGCCCTGGCAGCGAGCGATGCTCCGCATTCATCAGCGCTGTCCGGCGCGCAGTCCGGCTACTCCCGCCGCAGCCGCTCAAGCAGCCAGTCGCCGCCATCCGATCTGATATCGAGCACGCGCCAGCCCTGCGCGGTCTGCACCAGGCGATAGTCGATGCCAACCCGCTGGCCGTTGCCCGGGTAGATGAACTCGACGCGTACTTCGGTCGGCTGCGCACCGGCCTCGACCCGCAGCTCGCTGGCCCCCGGGTCCTGCGACGCCCACATCGGCGCGTAATCCAGCACGCCGATGTCGCCGCTCTCCGCGCTGCGCTGACGGTCGGCGAGCACGCCTTCGACGAGTTCGGGCGCGAGGAAGCGCGCCATTACCTCACGCGGCTCACCGAACAGCCCGGAGCCCTGCAAGGGCTCGGCGATGACCACCTCCCAGGCATAGGCGCGGTAGAGCTCCGCGACCAGGGCCATCGCGTTGGCGCCACTCGTGCGGAGGTTGGTCGCCCGTTTGACGACAGCGCCCGGCTGAAGCCTCGGCCACAGAGCGATGTGGAATCGCCCGAGGCCCATCAACGCGCCGTCGCTCGGCCCAGGGCGGAGTGGCAACGCTGCCTTGGCCTGCAACCGGACGCTCGCCCAACGTATCCAACGGCCTTGAAGCGCTGCCGCCCGGTGGTGCATGGAGGATCAACCGATGAGCACAGGGACGAGCATTGGACGCGGCCTGCGAGCCTGGACTTCGGGAAGCCGCAGTCACCCGCGCGCAAAGGCGCTAAGGGCGAGTTGCACGGCGGGGCCGCTATGCGCCCTGCTGATGGCCCTGAGCTTCTGCGCCAGCGCCGTGTTCGCGCAGCCCGGCCCGCCCCCGGACCCCGCCGCAGTCAGCCTCAGCCCGGCCGAAACGCGCGACGTGGTGCTGTCCCTGGCGCAGGTGCTGCGCGAACGTTTCGCTTTCCGCGCGCGCGGCCGCGTGGCCGCGGCGGAGATCGAGGCGCTGGAACAGCAGGGCGCATTTCGCGAGGCCCGCACCGCAGCCGAACTGCTGGCGCTGATCGAGCAGAAGATCACCCCGATCGTTGATGACGGCCACTTCCGCGCGCGCTACTTCGGGCCCGAGGTGGTGGCCGGCTTCAGCGAGGCGCCGCCCTCGGCCGAGGACGTCGCCGCCTTCCATGAAGAGGTGCGCCTGCGCGGCGGCGAGGTGCCTGAAGTGCGCTGGCTGCCGGGCAATGTCGGCTACCTGCGCATCCGCATGTTCCTCGATGCCGCACCCAGCGCCGAGCAGCTGGCGCTGGCGATGGGCATGCTCGCGCATACCGGCGCCCTGATCGTCGACGTGCGCGGCGCACCGGGCGGTGAACCCGCCGGCGTGGCCAACGTGATCGGCCATTTCGTCAGCGCGCGCACGCCCACGGTGCGCGTGCAGGGCAGCGACGAGGCGGCACCCGACCGCACCTACTACGCCGAGCCGCGCACGCCCGCCTACACCGACCGACCCGTGTTCGTGCTGGTCGACAAGGACACCGGCTCGGGCGCTGAAGAGTTCGCCTACGACCTGCAGGCGATGCGGCGCGCCACCCTGGTCGGCGAGACCACCGCGGGTGCGGCGACACCCGGCGGCTACCGACCGCTGGCCCACGGCTTCGTCGCCTTCATCCCCATGCAGATCGTCGCCAACACCCTCACCGGCACCCACTGGGAGGGCGTCGGCGTGGTTCCGGATGTCGCCGTGCCAGCCGCCGAGGCCTTGCCCAAGGCGCACCGGCTGGCGCTGGAAGCGATCCTGCAGGACGCGCAGGGGGTGCGCCGCGCGATCGCCGAGGAAGGCCTGGCATCGCTCGAAGCCGCAGCCGCGCGGTAGGCCGAGGCTGCGCGCAGGGCTTGCGGATCTTCCGCATCTCCTTCTGCGCTGCGCGGGGCTGGCAGCAGGGGCGAAATCCGGTCCCCCACGCGAACAAACCCTCCGCGAGGTGCCATAGGGTGGGCCCTGGCCCACCATGAACTTCACCGTGGCCCCCGGTCAGCGCCGGCGAGCACCGCCCGCGCCAAGCGGCGAGCTCGAACGCGCTGCACACCGAGTGAGCCCAAGCCCTGGTGGGCCAGGGCCCACCCTATCGCTGCTGCCGGCCTGCCCGCTCACTCGAAGCCGTTGCGGAACACCAGCTCGTTGCGCCGGAAGTACAGGGTGCCGAAGAACTGGCGCCCCTGGAACAGCTGGCCCCCGGTCGTGAATGGCTGGGTGCGAGCCTCGCCAGTGGTGACCTCGACGCCGCTTGTCGAATAGGTCGCCACGGAGCCACTGCCAACGCCACGATAGTCAGGGCCTGCCCCGGTGATCACCACGCCGATGCCCCGAATCTGTCCGGCCACCAGCGGGATTTCCGGAATGATGAAGGGCTGCGACAGGCGGCCCGTGGCGCTCTGGGTGACGGTGGACGTTGAGTGCAGGGTCCAGCCGGCGCTGCTGCTGCCGGGGCCCGTGCTCGAAGTGCCACCCAGCGCAGTGCCATTGCGTGTATGGATCTGAACCTGGAACGTGCTGTTGGGGGGGGCGTCAGTCGATACGCGGAAACCGCGAATCGCTGCATCCGACGGGCCGACCACATCGAAGAACTGGCCCGTGCCGGAATTGTTGCCGTTGTCCGCAGGCCCCGGGTGGAGCCCAAGCGGCAGACCGGCCGGCTGCCAGATCAGGTTGCCGACCAGCGCACGCGAGGAGAACACCTGGGCGCCGGAGCTGAAGGGGGACGACAGCGCATCGCCGGTGGTCAAGGTCAGCGTCGGCGTGCCGTAGGTCTCGATGGGTGCTTCGGCCGTTCCAAAGTAGCGCGGCTGCACCCCGCGGTAGACGAGGCCCACGCCGACCGTCTGTCCGGCGGGTACCGCAATGCTCGGTAGCGTCATCGGTTGAGTGAGCTCGCCGGCGCCCTGGATGCCGGTCGCCGTGCCGCGGAAGGTCCAGCCGGCGGACGATGTGGCCGGGCCCGCCCCCGGCACATTGCCCAGGGCCGTCCCCTGCCGGGTGTAGACATCGATCAGGAACAGCGTGCCGGGCGGCGACGTGGTCGCCGTGGTCAGGCCCTGGAGCACAGCGCCGGTATCCGACTGCAGGTTGAAGAACATCGCCGAGTTGACCAGGCCGGAGTTGTTCGTCGGCCCTGGATTGGCGTTCAGGGTGGGGTCCGCCAGCCGGTACTCGATGCTGCCGACCAGCGTGCGCGACGAGAAGAAGTCGCCTCCGGTGGTAAACGGAGCGGAGCGCGCGTCGCCGCTGCGCAGGGTCAAGCTGCCGTCGGAGAATGCCTGGATGGGCGGTGTGCCCATGCCCACGTAGCGCACCGACAGACCCACCGGAAACACCACCGCGACGCCCAGCGTCTGCCCCGCCCCGATGGCGATCGAGGGCAGCGCGATCGGTAGCGAGACCTCGCCGCTGCCCTGGGTCACGGTGAAGCTGCCGAGATTCCGCCAGCCGTCGGGCGAGCTGCCGGGCCCCGTGCTGACCGGGCCACCCAGCGCCGTACCCGGACGCGTATGCACGGTGACCTGGTAGGTGGCACCGGGCAGGGCACTGCTGGCGGTACTGAAGCCGGTGATGACAACGCCTGTCGAGGCTTCAAGATCGAACAGCAGGGCGGCACCCGCCGAGTTTCCGTTGTCGCTGGGACCCGGGCTGGCGTTCAGAACCGCCGAGGTCTGCGCCAGCGCAGACGTTCCCAACAGCAGACAGAGCACACAGAGCAGCACACGCATGACCTTCCCCTTGGACGTGGACGAACAGTTCCCGTGGTGCCGATACGGACTGGCGTGCCCCCCTCCGACATTCCCCCATCGGCCGCGGCATCGTGCTCCGGCCACGGCGCAGGCCTCGCCAGTCTCACGGAGAGCATGCGCTTCCGCTGCGTCGTCTACCAAGCGGTGTCACGTCGGGGCTGCCGCATCCTGCGAACGCCATAGGGTGGGCACCGGCCCACCCGCAGCTTCACGCTCGCCGTGCTCTCACGGCATCGCCTGATGGCCGCGTGCTCGAGTTGCAAGTGGCTTGAAGCCAGCAGCTGGACCACCCGCCAAGCCCTCCGGGCTGCTGCGCCTCGCGTCTGCCATCGGATGGGCCCTGGTTCACCCTGGCCCGAAACCTGGCCCTGGTCATCGCTGCGCCTTCGCCACGCGCCCCCGTCGTCGGATTCACCGGAGCGCGCTTCAGCGCTGCGCGGGGCCAAGGCCCAGCAAATGCGGTGGACCGTCGCGGCGCACACGATGGTCGAACCGCGTCGCGTGCCCCGCGTCGCTCCGCAGCTGCGCGCTGCCCGGCTACGGCAGGAAGTCGGCGAACTTCAGCGAGGTCTCCTCGAAAACCAGCGGGCCCGCTGGGTCGCGGGTGGTAGCCAGCCACGTCGCCGCAGCGATGCCGGAGCGCGCGTCGTAGGCCGTGCGCAATGCGCTGATCCGCGCTTGCTCCAGGCTGCCCGGCAGCCATTGCGAGCTCAGGTTGAAACCGCTGCTGGCGGCCGTGAGCCGAAAGCCCAGCACGCCCCAGGAACGACCCGCCTGGTTCCAGGGCATGGCGGCGAAGCTCAGCTGGAAGCCACCGGGCATCGCGAATACCTGCGGGGCGCCGTCGGCGGTCGGACGCGTCAGCAGGCAGGTCCAGTTGCTGGGCGCGCAGCTGGTCTGCACGACGAAGCTGGCGCCACTGGGCACGCCCGCGCGGGTCAAGGCGCGCGCCATCACCCGTCGCGCAGTGCCCGTGCTACTCGTGTGGTCGAGCCAGGTCACAAGGAACTGGCGCAGCTCGGCCGAGTAGGCGACGTGCGGATGGCCGTCGACCAGGTCCTCGTAGCGGGCCGGCTGGGTCTTGGTGGCGACGATCAGGTCAGCGCCGATCGACTTGAAGCTGCCGCTTCCGTTAGAGGTTCGCGTTGCGTACACCGGCCGCACGCGGATATCGCGCCGGGTTTCGTAGGCGACCAGGAAGAAGCCGGCATCGGCCTGATAGGCCAACGACGGCCGGCGCACGCGCGCGTCGGTGCTGCCGTCCACCGTGAACTCATGACTGGCGACGCGCTCGCCGCGCGCATTGCGCAGTTCGAGTTGCGCCAGGTGCGCTTCGGGGTAGGTCCAGGCGACGAGACTGCAGCAGACCTCATCCGAAGCGTCGGCAAGCACGTCGATCTCGGCGGGCCTGGCCCGTGAGCCGGGGCCTGCGAAATGCATCCGCACCGGCGCCGATGGCCTGAGGCTGTTGTCCAGCACCGACGACCACAGCGTGAGGGAGGGAATCGCTGCGCGGTTGTCCTGGGCGAAGGCGAGCTGCATGCCCCGCCCCGGCATGCGGCTGAGCTGGACCGAAGCGGCGGGAAAGAGGCCCCAGCCCGTCGGCACCAGGCTCTGGCTGGGATGCAGTTCGCCGTCCACCACCGGCACCGCGTAGGCACCGGTGCGGGTGCCAAAGGCGAGCAGGAAGTCGCCCGGGGTCTCGGCGGTCACCAGTTCCGGAACCACCGCGAGATCTGCGGAGGAGGGCAGGGTCTGCACCTCCGCCTGCGCTGGCTCGGAGCTGGAAAAGGCGATCAGGAAACAGGCAGTCGACAGGCGGCTGGCGATCTGGCGCAGGGGCATCGGCGTTCTCCGCAAGGTGGGGTCGGCCGGTTTCGCACATCAACGCGCGAGTACCGGGCAGGAGAACCGGGCGCAGGAACGCGGCCGCAGGCGACAACGCGCGGCCACTCTCCGACCAGCGAGAAAATTCCGAGCATGAACGGTACTGCACCGCCTGCGGGGACGCGCAGAGGGCGGGCCGAGGCCTGTGGCCGACAACGGTCGATGAACCTGTCCGCAGGCACCCCTTGGCCCATGTTGGCAGTTGCTTGATGCCACTCACGCGCGCCGGGCGTCGCGGCCCAGGGGTGTCAGGCCTCGCTGCGACAGAGAGAGCGCACAGTGGAAAGCGCACATCGCCGAGCCTGGGGTGCACCCTGGCCGTCCTGACCTGAAACCTGGCCACGGAATCCACGGAGCATAGGCTGGGCCCCGGCCCGCCATCAGCCAAAGTCTGGACTCGGTCATCGCCTGCAGCGGACGCCGAGCTGGCGGCTGGTCTCACCCGATGCGGGCAACAAAGCGTTCGCCGAGGCGCGTCGCCCAGGAATTTCCTCAGCGCGCGGGCAAGGCGTCGTCCAGCGCGATCGGCTCGGAGGCATTCAGGCGCGGCAGCTCGATCTCCAGATGGAAACTGGTGCCACCGGACCACACACGCACGGGCTCGGCTGCCGTGGCCGCGTTCGACGCCGCAAGGCCGGAACTGCTGGGCGCAAACGCAGGCCGCGGCAGGGGGATGACTCCGCAAGGGGCGGTGGGTTTGCGGCAGGCCCACTGCTCACCTTCGACCGCGCTCAGCTTGATGCTGATCGCGCCGAGATCCTGCAGCTGTGCGGTCATCGGCAGCGGCGGTTGGATCCAGCGATCGCCGGAGCGTGCGCGTGCCGACTGATCGAGGCGCGCATGGTAGTTGCCAGTCAACACCAGCAGCTTCGCCTCCGGGTGCGCTGCCCGCGCGGCGCGCAGGGCGTCGGACATCAAGGCATCGCGGCTGCGCGTGTGATCGAAGACGCCGGTGTCATCGAACGCCAGCAGGTGGAGTTCCGGATGCGTGGCGCGCAGCCGTCGCAGCTGTTCGATCAGCGCGAACATCGCCCGGCTGCGTCGACCGTCGCTGCGTTCCGGTGCGCGCTGCCAGAACTCGCCATCAAGCAGCTCGCGCTGGGCCCGCGTCGATCCGTCGGAGGCCAGATAGGCGTCAAGCCGTGCCTGCTCCTGTGCGGGAATTTCCAGCGCCACGGTGAGCGCTCCGGAATCGAGCAGACGCGCCGCCAGCGTGGCGACCAGGGCCGGCGCTTCGACCGTACCGTGCAGCTCGCCCAGCACCAGCAGAGGCGCCTCGGCGTGACGCTCCAGAATGGCCGCAGCAGCAGCCTCAATGGGATCGCCCGCGCGCAGCGGTAGGGCAAATGCGGCCAGGAGCAGCAGGGAGAATCCGCGTGAGGCATGGATCAGCATGTCGACTTCTCGGGGATGAGGGCCCCACGGGTATGGGCACTGCAGTGCCCGGTTGCATGGCGCGCCGGTCGACCGATGGGCGCACCCGACGGCAGGTGCGCTGCCATCGCCGGTGTTCTCTCAGCGCCGCTAGTGACGCGGAAGGTGGTGCACCCTTTGGGAGACGGGGCGGTGCTGGTGGATCTGCGGTGGGGTTGAGCCGGGGCATGTGTCAAAACAAGACCTGTCCCTCGCCCAGGCTGACCCTCGCCCTCGTCGCGCCACCATGCCGCAAGGCCGCGGGGACGGAGGGCGATACGCCGTGTTAACGGTCGACCCCGCCGGCGCGTCCTGAAAGCGTGTGAATTCGCAGGGAGCCAGATCGGATGGAGTCCAGCAGCACCGCCCACTGGGTACGCCAGGCGCGTCAAGGCGACCCACATGCTTGGGCGGCGCTGTTCAGTCGTTACGCACCCGTGGTGCATGGCGTCCTGCTCGGTCGCGCCACCCCGGCCGATGCCGAAGACCTGACGCAACAGGTGTTCGAAACCGCGCTGCAGCACCTTCCTGCGTTGCGCGACGACGCTGCATTTGGCGGTTGGCTGCTCAGCATCGCGCGACGCGCGGCAGCAGACCTCGCGCGCCGGCCGTCACCACTCACTGGCGTTGAGGTCGATGGCGCATCAGGAGTCGCTGCTCACGAGGATCGTGCGGATGCCGAACGCGCGCTCCGCGCGTTGAAGGCACTTCCCGAGGCCTATCGCCTCACGCTGATGCTGAGGCTGGTTGAAGGACTGTCTGGCCCTGAAATCGCGGAGCGGACCGGACTGACGCCGGGAAGCGTTCGCGTGAACCTGCACCGCGGCATGCACCTGCTGCGCCAGGCCCTGGGCCTTCCCGAACAGGAAAACGAACAATGACCGGGCACGATGACTACCTGTGGAGCGGACGTGGAACACCCGATCGGGACGTCCAAACGCTGGAGCGCCAGCTCTCCACCTTCGCCCTGAGCCGCACCACGACTCCGCGGCGGCTGCCGAGGCGACGACGCCGACATGCGATCGGGATGGCGCTCGCCGCAACACTGGCCTTCCTTGCGGTGGGCATCACTGCGTGGTTGCAGCATCGGCTGCTTTGGCCAGACGGTGCCGCTTGGCCCGTCATTGCCGGCCATGGTGTCCGCATCGAAGGTGGCGGGTCGCCAGCCGCATTGGCGCCGGGCGACATGCTGGTCACCGGCGCGGATGGCTGGGCGCGCCTGCGCGTGGCCCGCATCGGCGAACTGAGGGTGGAGCCTTCGTCTCGGATCGAAATGCAGGCCACCTCGACGGGTCGCCATCGCGTGCGCCTGGTCCACGGCCAACTGTCGGCGCGCATCTGGGCTCCACCTCAGCAGTTTGGCGTGGTCCTCCCCAAAGGCAGGCTGTGGGACCTCGGCTGCGAATTCAGCGTGCAGAGCGACCTCGACGGCCGCGGCTGGCTGCGTGTGGACAGCGGCTGGGTGCTGCTTGAACGCGATGGGGTCGAGGTACTGGTGCCGCAGGGCGCCGAAGTCGCCATGCGTGACGGCGAGGCCGTCGGCACGCCGCACGCCCAGGATGCACCGGCGGCACTCAAGCTGGCACTCGCAGTCATCGATGCGCGAGAAGCCCCCATCACCCTGGACGACCCCGCCATCGCGACACTCGCGGCGCTGGCACGACCCGCCGATGCGATCACTCTGCTTTCGCTGATGCAGCGCCACCCGAATCTCGCCGACAGCCCCGTATTCGATCGCTTCGTGGAAGTCGTGCCCGCCGCAGGCGCCATACGTCGCGAGAGTTTGAGACAGGCGGATCGCGAAGCGCTGGATCGTGCGTGGGATGCCCTGCCGTATCCACGCACCAAGGCGTGGTGGTGGCACTGGCGCGATGCCCTGCCGAGAATCGCCGACGAGAAATCCGGATCCGGCTAACACCTTGCCGCGTGCGGGCGTCTTCGGAACTCCACCCCAAGGAGTACTCCGATGCACACGCCTATTGCACGCAATGCATTCGTCGCTCTTTCAGTCGCGCTTGCGCTGGCATCAGCGTCGGCCGCCGGCCGCGACGATCGCCCGCAGGAGCCACTCGTCGGGCTGCCTTGCGAGGGTTGCGAGGCGGCATTCGATGGCTTGCCCGCCGAGGTGCCCACCGAACTCGTTCTCTGGAAGAAGACGACGCCCGGCGTGCCGATGACGGTGGATGGCCGCATCATCGATGCGGTGGGCAACCCCCGTCCTGACGTGCTGATCTACCTTCACCAGACCGACAGCACCGGAATCTACCCGGCGGGTGCCCAAACGGAAGGCCTGGGCCGGGAGGCGCGTCGTCACGGCCGGCTTCGTGGCTGGGTGCGCAGCGACTCCGAAGGGCGCTATCGGATCGTCACCATTCGACCGGGAAGCTATCCGGGGGCGGACATTCCGGAACACATCCATATGCAGGTGATCGAGCCCGGGTGCGCCACGTACCTCGTGGACGACCTGCTGTTTCGCGACGACTCGAAACTCACGCCGGATCAGGAGCGTCAGCTGGCGCGGGGGACGGGTGGACTTGGGGTCGTCATGCCGAGGCGCAGCCCTGCGGGCTGGGAGGTTACGCGTGACGTCGTGCTTGGAGCGGGCGTACCCGGATACCCGGAATGTGGTGCAGGCCGATGAGCAGGATCGAGGGACGCTACTCGCGTTTGCATCGCAGGCTGCACTGGGCCACTGCCTTGACGCTGCCGGTGCAGGGGCTGCTCGGATGGCTTTCCGAGCGCGTGGACGACGCCCTGCTGGGCAAGGCTCTCATGGCCGCGCACCTGCAGCTCGGTGTGGTGCTGCTGGTATTGCTGGCCCTGCGGCTCACCGTGCGCTTCTGGCGACCGACGCCGCCCCCGCCCTTGGGTGATCCGCGATGGCAGCAGCGGATCGCCGCCGTTGTACACGCAGCGCTCTACGCGCTGATGCTGCTCCTGCCGCTGAGCGGGCTGGTGCTGTGGGCGTGGATGCGGACGCCCTTGGACCTCTTCGGTCTTCTGCACGTCGCTCCGGTGTTGTCCACGCGACCGGATGACGAGACGTCGCTTGTCATCGGTTGGTACCTGCACGTCTGGGGCGCGTGGGCGCTGGCCGGCGTTGCGGCGCTCCACGTCGGCGCTGCGCTCTGGCATCAGTGGATCGTGCGCGACCGCCGCATCCTCGACCGCATGTAAGGGCGGAGAGCGTGTGAAAACACCCAGATGCCGTAGCGAGGGCGTCTCTGGGCGTTCGCGGTAAAGCGCGGTACGTGAACTCAAGGGAGTTTGGTGAGCCAAATGACCGCGGAATTCGCGGAGCGTGCTGCCGCCGCGGGCGGCCAGAGGCGGCCGCAGTAGGCGCATGGCTCTTTTTTCGCATGCTCTGAGCCTTCCATGCCGCATCACCCCGCCATGGGCTCCCTGACCGCCACAATGATCGACACCCCCGATGCCCGCTGCGACCGCGTCGCACTCAACATCGACTTGAGCGGCCGGCTCGCGCCTTCGTCGACCTAATCAAACCGGGGCTGTTCAAGCGCCGGCACTGGCTCAAGGCGGCGCACTCGGAGCGCTGAGCGCGCGCTTCGTGAACCGCAGGCGCAGGGCCTGCTTCGGCTTCAGCGCGAGATCGATCAAGGGTTCCGGCAGGGCGCCGCGGTCGGTCGACGCGAGATCGAAGCGCTCGATCAGGTGCGCCGCCACCAAGGCCATCTCCACCGTCGCCATCGCCCGCGTCCACGCGGCGCCGCCGGCGACGCGGAATGTGGGACGGGCGTGGTGTTGGTGGATCCTTGGCGGGGTTGAGCGCGGGGATGTGTCAAAACAAGACCTGACCCTCGCGCCGCGGTGGTGATCGCCGAACTCGCCTTCGGCATCCGCACGATCCGCCCCGACGAACGCGCCCAGCGATTGGCCGATGGTCTGGAGGCCTGGCGCAGCCGCTTCGCCGGGCGCCTTTTTGCGCTTACCGAAGAGGCCGCGCTGAGCTACGGCGAGCGGATGGGCGAGGCGGCGCGCCGGGTCGCTCGAAGCGCGCACCCGACGGTAGGATCGCCGCCATCGCCCGCGTCCACTCGGCGCCGCTGGCGACGCGGAACGTGGCGGACATTCGCGAGACGGGCGTGGTGCTGGTGGATCCGTGGCGGGGCTGAGCGCGGGGATGTGTCAAAACAAAACCTGACCTTCGCGCTGTGACGCCAGTGGTGCCCCACTGAGCCTCACGCCGCACGTCAGTCGCAGCGCACGATCACTTTCCCGCTCATCTGGCACTGCCTGCCAGTTCTCTCGTCGCGGGCGAACCCTGAGCCGGGCGGCTGCGAGTACCAGTTGCCGTGCTGGTCCTGGAAGCGCTGCGGGCCAGACCGCTGGGGTGGCGGTGGCGGCGGTGGATCATCTCGCCATGCGTTGGGATTGCCGCAGCGCAGTGGCACGTACCCTTTGCCGCTGCTCCACCCCTGGGACGGGTCCATCGAACTCGCGTTCAGTGGCACCTTGCCAGGCGGGCACGGGCCCTGATGAGGCGTGTTGCTTTGATCCGCGTAGGCGTCGGCCTCGGGCGATCCCCGCTGCGCGCTCTCGGCCATCAGCGCATTGTCGAGGGCCTGTTCAAGGTCGGCACGCTCCTTAGCAGCCTTCTCAACTTCTGCCATGCGTAGTCTGGCCTGTGCCTCTGCGATTTGCACCCGACTGGGCCCCCGGAGGATCCGGACCTGCTCCTCGTCTTGGCCTGAGGCGCAGGGCACCTGTTGGTAGATAACCTCACCCTCAGAGGTCTTGCACTTGTACACGGCCGCGCTGACCTCTGGGCCGAAACCAAGAGCCAGCGCCAAGCACCACCATCGGGCCTTCGTCATGCCAAAGTTCCTCAAAAAAAAACGGTCGAGTTCTCGCTTCGAGATGCTCTAGATGCAACTGCGTCATTTTTTTCGTTTGCATTATCTAAGCCAGCGGGTATCAAGCCAACAAAGCCCAAGCATCCACAGCGAGCACCGGTGCGCCACCACTATCTTGCTCGCATCAATATCTCCGTGTTCTGCTGCGCGGATGCGGCTTAGGGCCTAGCCGCCAGCACTGTGAGGCGGGTCAGATTGTTGAGTGGTACGTTCGCGTAGAGGTTGCCCATCGACGGCGGTCAAGCCGAGCGCGCCGGTCTTGTTGCGCTGCGCCGAATCAGGTCGGCGCCCGAGAAGATCATGCTAGCCACCAACGCTGCGCCGGTAGCGACGTTGAGGCCGGGGATCATGAGTGCGGTGGTCAGCAGGGCAAGCTTGGCAGCCTTGAGCCCGGTGGTCTTGAGCAGCAGCCAGCGGAAGCGCGCGAAGTCGATGTCGCCGCGCTGGTAGCGCCGGTTCAGTTCCCAGGCAACGAGCCCGATCGAGGCCGTAGCCAGTCCGGGGAAGTAGTCCCAAAGCGTGTCGTCGTCGCCGGCCTCCTGCAATCGGTCGACCACATCTGAGGTCCGAGCGGTCAGCTCAGCGTTGTGCAGTCCTGAGCCTGGAAGGTCGAGCCGCGCCGCCAACTCCTCGGTCACCAAGATCTCGCCGTCGGGATACTCGTCGAGCCAGGCCTGCACGTAGGCAGCAGAGTCGGATGCCTTGAGCTGCGCCTGCCAGGCCTCTCCGGTTGCCGCATCCATGAACTGGATGTCGAACCCGGGCTGGTTGGTGGCCGCAAACAGCGCGGCATGCACGCTGTCTCCGTCCTCGTTCTCGAGGCGCACGAACTCCATCTCATGCAGGACGCCCTTGGCGTTGCTGACCACGCCGGCGATCTGACCTTCGTCCATGCCCGCGAGCCACTGGCCCAAGGCCTCTGTGTCCGTGCCGACAAAGGGATGCGCTCGCTGGATCGCCGCGATGGTCGCGAGCTCGGATTCGGAGAAGTTCGGACTCGCTTCAAAGGCCAACTTGGCGGCCACGGCCAAGATCGCCGCCTCGTCGAAGTGGCGGCGCAGGTAGTGGACGGCGGGCTTACGGGGGCGCATCACGCTTGATGTCCGCCTCGCGCCGCTTGCCCTCGGCCTCGCCTTCGGCCTTGGCCTTCTTCCAGGCCTGCTTGAGCTCGGCGGCCGAAAGGGTTCGACCTTGGGCTTTGCTGATGAAATACACGTCCATCAAATGGCCGATCCCGTAGGTAAGCGTGAACACCACAGGGATCGTCGCGATGCCTCCAAAGATCGGGAAGAAGATCTTGGCCGCCGCGATGCCAAGCTGCTGGGCGAGCATGCCCATGCCCACAACGCCCATCAGCTCCTTGATCACCTCGGTCGTCTGCTTCTCGCTCAGCGGGACACCGCGGATTGACGAGATCCGGGTCCCCATGAAGGCCTGCAAGGGCGTGAGGATGTAGATGTCGGCGAAGGGAATGGGCTGGACGGCTACGCCCGCACAGACCGTCGAGAAGATCACGACGATCTGACGGACCTTCTCGTCATCGGTCAGGTCGGTGCGCTGCTCGATAGCCAAGACCTGCCGCTGTATTTGCTCGCGGGCTTTGGACAGCAATCCATCCGACATGCGAAGGCCCTCTGCGTGTGTCTTGAAGGAGTCCGGACGAGCGCCCGGAGAGCGCGCGGCGCACTTCATTGGCGTGCGCGCGCCGGGAGTATGCAGGAGCCATGCCGCTGAGCTTGCTCAGGCGCGCAGCTCCCGCGAAATCCCCGCTCGGACCCTCGCAGTCGCAGTCCTTAGTCGGGGGCGATCACTTGCACGACGCGAAACACTGCACCCAGAGCTCGGAGATCTCATTCGTGAACCTCATGCAGACCCGGATACGCCGACAAGCCGCCTCTCGCTTGGAAGCGATTCAATACAAATCCCCCGGATCCACATCTAGGCTCCACCGCACCCCCCTTCCACTCTTCAACCCAAACAACTCCACATTCCAAGCCCGCAACACCGCCTGCAGCCCCGCCCTGAGCTTCGCCGACAAGAGCATCTGCGCGCGCATCCGTCCCGCCCGCCGCGCCATCGGTGCCGGCATCGGCGCATGCACCTCCACGCTCAAGCTCGGATCTGAAGCCACGATCGAACGCGCCGCCGCATGCGCCTCGCGCATGAACAGCTGCAGCGCATCTTCCCGATGGCTGTCGACGCGCAGCAGGGCCAGATGGGCGAAGGGCGGAAACCCCGCGGCCTCGCGTTCCGCCAGTTCGAGCTTGGCGAAGGCCGGATAGCCGCCGGCCAATAGCGTCGCCAGCAGCGGGTGCTCGGGGTGGTGGGTTTGCAGGAGCACTTCGCCCGGGGCCTGGGCGCGGCCGGCGCGGCCGCTGACCTGGATGAGGAGTTGGGCGAGCTTTTCGGCGGCGCGGAAGTCGGCGCTGAACAGGCCTTCGTCGATGGTGACGACCACCACCAGCGAGAGCTTGGCGAGGTCGTGGCCCTTGGCCAGCATCTGGGTGCCGACGATCAGGCCGGCGCCTTGCCCCAGCGTGTCGAAGTGGCGGGCCAGGTCGCCGTGGTCGCGGGTGGTCTCGCTGTCGATGCGCACCAGGGGCACGTCGGGGAAGCGTTCGGCCAGCGCCACTTCGACGCGTTCGGTGCCGGCACCCTGCGGCATCAGCGCCAGGCTGCCGCAATCGGGGCAGGCCGTGGGGGCGCGTTCGCGGTGGCCGCAGTGGTGGCAGATCAGGCGGTCGCGGCCGTGCAGGGTCAGCGCCGCATCGCAGCGGCTGCAGTTGGCGCGAAAGCCGCAGTCGTGGCAGAGCAGGGCGGGCGCGTAGCCGCGGCGGTTGCGGAACACCAGGGCTTGTTCGCCGCGCTGCAGGCACTCGGCAATCGCCTGGAAGGCCGGCTCGCTGAGGCCGTGGGTCAGGCGCTGGCGGCGCGCATCCAGCACGCGCACATGCGGGGCGCGCGCGGCGGCGGCGCGCTTCTTCAGCTGCACGTGGGCGAGGCGGCCGCTGCGCGCCAGCTGCAGGGTCTCCAGCGCCGGCGTCGCGCTGCCCAGCACCACCGGGATGTTGAGCGCCTTTCCGCGCACCAGGGCGAAGTCACGGGCGTGGTAGCGGAAGCCGTCCTGCTGCTTGTAGCTGCTGTCGTGCTCCTCGTCGATGATGATCAGGCCGGGCTGCGGCAGCGGCGCGAACACCGCCGAGCGCGTGCCGACCAGCACGCGGGCCTCGCCGCGGCGCATCGCTGTCCAGGCGCGCGCGCGGGCGCCTTCGGCCATGCCCGAATGGAAGCTGTGCACCTCCACCGGCAATCGCTGCTGGAAGCGCCGCAGGGTCTGCGGGGTGAGGCCGATCTCGGGCACCAGGATCAGGGCCTGCTCGCCGCGGCTGAGCGCGGCTTCGATAGCGTCCAGATAGACCTCGGTCTTGCCCGAGCCGGTGACGCCTTCGATCAGGATCGGGTCGAACTGGCCGAGCGCCTGTCGGATGCGTTCGGCGGCGGCGGTCTGCTCGGGGTTGAGCGCGGGTGGGGCGCGTTCGGGAGCGCGCAGGGCATGTGCACCGAGGCATTCCTCGACAAAGCCGCGGCCCATCAGGCTGCGCAGGGCCGGGCGCCAGTCGGGCAGGCGCTGGTTGAGGGCGGCGGCATCGAGCGCGCCGGCCTCGGCCAGCCAGTCGGCGAGCTGGCGCGGGCGCCCGCCGGTGCGCAGCTGGCGCAGGTTGGCGGCGCCAATAGCTGTGAGTCGCCAAGCCAGCGGGGCGGTATCGGGCAGGGGTTTGCCTTGTCGCAGGTCCACGGGCAGCGCCGCGGCCAGCACCTCGCCCAGCGGCCGCTGGTAGTAGCCGGCGGCCCAGCGCAGGCTGGCTAGCAGTTCGCCGGCGATCAGTGGCTTGGTGTCGAGGCGTTCGATCGCCGGCTTGAGCTTGCCCGGGTCGATCTCCGGCGGGCCGACCTCGGCGACCACGCCGATGGCATGGCCGCGGCCGAAAGGCACGCGCACGCGGCAGCCGACCCAGCCGGCGTCGACCGTCGCCCGTGCGGGCGGGGCGTAGTCGAACAGCTGCGGCAGGGGCAGGGGCAGGGCGACGCGCAGGGCGGTGAAGGCGAACATCCGGCCAGTGTAGCCAGCCGCTTGGCGCCGACCGGGGGCACTTGGCGGGCATTCCTCACGCGGTTCTGACGAAAACCCCCTAAGTCGCCGGTGCGCATGGAGTTTCCGGCTTATCCACACAGCCTGTGGATAAGTCGGTGGATGAAGCCCGGATGACAGCCCCGCCGGGCCGCTGGCGCGGGCTCTGCGGGGATTGTGGCGAAAATTTGACCATGACTCAGGGGCCTTTCGAATCAATGACTTGCAATTGTTCCGACTGGCAAATGTGACAGGTGTCCGCTGCGGCGGGCCGCGGCATCCGCCGCCGAAGGGGGTTTCTGCAGCCTGTGCACAAGTCAAGCCCCACGGAAGCGAGACGGCAGGCGGGAGAGCGCCAGCTGCGCATAAGTCAAGCCGCACAGCAGCGCGATTTCGGGCGCGAGGTCGGGCGCGGTATCGGCACGCCGCGGCGCGGTCTGCACGAGGGGCGCGACCGCTGCGGCTACACTCCGCGGCCACCCGCTGCCCCGATGCTGCCGATGCCCGATGCCGCCGCCGTCCGCTCCCAGGCCCTGCTGCAGGCCTGGCTGACCTGCGAGGGCCTGCCGGCTGCGCGCGTGCAGGGTTTCGAGCAGGGACATGCGCGGCTGCTGGCGCTGGGCGACAGCCGCGTGCCTCCGACCCCCGACACCGACTCGCCCTGGCTGCGCCTGTGGTCCGCCCTGCCGGCGGGCGCGCGCGACCTGATCGCCCTGCGCGTGCTGGGCGGCCTGCCGCTGCAGCGCATCGCCGAACTCCAGGGGCGCCCGCTGGCGCGCCTGGAACGCGAGTGGCTGCTGCTGGGCCGACGCTTCACGACGCGCGATCCGCACTGGCCGCAGGCCCTGCGCACGGCTTTTCTTGAGGCGCTGCCGCCGGCGCCGCCCGCGCGCGGCGCGCTGCGGCTCGCGCTGGGGGTGGCGGCCGCCGCCTGCTTCGCGGGCGCGCTGTTCGCCCCGCAGCTGCACTTCCTGCTGCTGCTGGACCCGGCCCAGCAGCGCCTGCAGGCGCCGCCGGCCGCACCGCCGCCGGTGGTCGAACAGGTGCCGCTGTCGGCGCCAGAGTTCGAGCTGTGGGCGGACGAGGTCGACTTCGCCACCCTGCAGGCGCTGGATTTCCTGCTGTGGCGGCTCAGCGAGGGCGGCGGCGAGCCGGTGCTCGATCCGGCCGCGCTCGACGAGCCCGATGCGCTGGCGGACGCAGCGCCGCTGCTGCCGATGGCCGGTGCCGACGCGACCCTGGAGCCCGCCGTGCTGCCGGCGGCGCCGGTGGATGCCGCGGTGGCCGGCCCGGCCCTGCTGGTCGATGCGCCGGCACCGCCGCCGGAGCTGCCGGCCCTGCAGCCCTGGCGCCTGCAGTGGCCGAACCTGCTGCCCTCGCAGCGCGCCGCCCTGCAGCGGCGCGCCGAGCAGTGGGAGGTGATGGACGCAGCGGCGCGGCTGCGCTTCGAGCAGCGCGCCCAGGCCTTCCGCGAGCTCGCCCCGCTGGCGCGCTCGGAGCTGCGCGACCGCCACGCACGCTGGCGCAGCTTCGATGCGGTGACGCGCTCGACCCTGCGCGCGCTGGAGGCGGGTTTCGCGCAGGCCACGCCGGAGCAGCAGGCGGCGCTGCGCGCCCAGCACCAGGGCCTGCCGGATTCGGTGCGACGCGGGCTGCTGGCCGGCAAGTCGGCCGAGCTGGCCGAGCTGGCGCGCGATGCTTTCGCCTTCGTGCCGGAGGAAGAGCGTGAGCGCACCCTCGACCTGCTGCGCGGGCTGGGTGATCCGGAACATGAGCTGCTGCGGCGGATGGCGCGCCGGCTCGACCCGCTGGCGCGTGAGGCCCTGCGCGCCGAGCTGCTGGCCGCCGACCCGGCCGAGCGCACGCGCCTGATTCGTGAGCGTGCGGCGAGTGTGGGTTTGCGGGCGCCTTAGCGACCCCTGCCGCTCCGCGGTTGGCGCATGCGCTGCGCTTATGCGCCCTACGCGAACGGCGGCTGCGGGTGTCGCTCACCGCATCGCGTCTCTCGGATCGTAGGGTGCGCGTGTCGCGCACCACGGGCCTTGCGTTCGTCGCATGGCGGATCCGCTTTGCTTATCCGCCCTACGACTCGAGAGACGCGATGCGGTGAGCGAGACCCGCAGCCGTGGTGCGCGTAAGGCGGATAAGCAAAGCGCATCCGCCAGCCCCGCACCTCACCACTGAACCTCGCACCTCACCACTGATCCCCACGCCTCACCACCGAACCTCGTACCTCATCCCCGTAAGCGCTCCACCCCTACATCGCCACCAGGCTGAGCAGCAGGGTGAAGGTCATGCCGATGCTGATCAGCACGGTATAGGCGGTGCCGAGCAGGGTGTACTTCAGGGTGGTGAGGATCCAGCCCTGGCGGTACACGCGCTTCTGCATGATCAGCAGGTACAGCGGCATCCAGAGGATCAGCGCGACCTCGACCCAGCCCAGCGTCGAGTGCAGCAGTCCGCTGCCCAGCGCGCCGCGCGCCAGCGTCGCCAGCGCCAGCAGCAGCACCGCGAGGCTGAGGAAGGCGTGGCTGTGCAGGGCGACGATCAGGTGCTCCATGTACAGCCGGCGCTTGAACACATAGGCCAGCTTCAGCATCAGCGCGAAGATCGGCAGCATCACGAACAGCGTCTGCGGCAGGAAGTCGAGGAAGGCCTCGGCCAACAGCCGCGGATTGCTGTTGACCCGTTCGCTGTTGTCGAGCGCGCGGCCGATCCAGGCATTAAGGCGGGCGTTGGCGACCTCCGGCAGCCAGCTGATCCTGACCGGGTTGCTGACCGGGTCCCAGGTGCCGCTGCCGAAGTTCAGCGAGCTGCGCAGTGCACGGTTGCCGGCGGCCTGGGCCTCGCTGGGCGTGCTGCCGGCCGCCGCGCCGCTGCGCGCTGCAGCCGCGACGCTGGCTTCTGCTGCGGCGCTGTCGGGCTCGGTATTGCCGGCTTCGTCTTCGGCGTCGCCCGGGGCCGACGCCTGCGGACTGGCAGCGCCAGGCTCGGCCGCCTGCGCCTGCTGCAGCTGACGAATGCGTCGCTGCGCCTCGGCCTCGATGCCCTGTCGCGCGGCCTGCAGGCCGATGGCGAGGCCCGGCACGTCGGGGCTTTCCTTGAGCGCCTTGTCGAACTCGGCCAGCGCGGCATCGCGCGCGGCCTCCACTTCGGCCACGGTCTGCGCGTCCAGCATCGAACTCGACGCCACTTCGATGGCCGGCCGCTCCGCCGTGATGTCGCCGGTGTCGACGCTGAAGCGCGAGGCGAGGAAGGCGATCAGGCAGGTGAACACGAACAGCCGCACCGGGCTGACATAGCGCACGCGGCGGCCGGCGAAGTATTCGAGGCTGAGGAAGCCCGGCTTGAACAGCAGCGGCCCCAGCGTGCGGAAGATGCGGCCGTCGACATTGAATACGGTGTCGGCGAAGTCGCCCATGATGCTGCTGAAGTGCCGGACCAGGCCCTTGGTCGGCTGGCCGCAGGCGTAGCAGTGCTCGCCGTGCAGCTCGGCGCCGCAGTTCTCGCAGCGGCGTGCCGTCGGCAGCGGTGGCGACGCGGAGGGCTGGTGCAGGGGCGAAGTCTCGGCGGGTCGGCTGTCCATGGCGCGGTTCGTCGGGGAAGGCAGCAGCTACCATAGCGCCCCCGCTTCACGGTCCGCCACGCATGTCAGCCCCCCAGCCTCCGTTCTTCCGCCGACTCGGCGCGGAGGTCATCGCCACCACCGTGCTGGCCCTGCCGCTGGTGATGGGCCAGCTGTCCTCGATGATGATGAACGTCATCGACACCGTGCTGGCCGGGCGCCACTCGGCCCTGACCCAGGCGGCGGTGGCGATCGGCACCGCGGTGTGGTCGGTGGCGATCCTGATCGTGATCGGCGTGCTGATGGCGATACCGCCGACCGTGGCCCAGCTCGACGGCGCCGGTCGCCGCGGCGAGATCGGCGCGGTGTTCCGCCAGGCCGTCTGGCTGGCCCTGATCATGGGCTGCGCGCTGGCGGTGTTCGTCGCCAACGCCGACTGGCTGCTGGCCCTGGCCGGTGTCGCCGAGGACGTGCGGCCGCAGGCGCGCGCCTTTCTGCGCGGCGTGGCCGCAGGCGCGCCGGCGCTGGCCCTGTTCTTCTGCTTCCGCTATCTCAGCGAGGGCGTCTCGCTGACCAAGCCGACCATGGTGATCGGCCTGGGCGGCCTGGTCCTGCTGCTGCCGCTCGGCTATGCGCTGATGTTCGGCCGCTTCGGCGCCCCCGAGCTGGGCGCGATGGGCCTCGGAATCGCCACTGCGACGACGCTGTGGGTGCAGGCCATCGCCTATGCGCTGACCCTGCGCTACGGACGCGGCTATGCCGACCTTGATCTGTTCGCCCGCTTCGACTGGCCGCGCTGGGCGCCGATCGCCGACCTGCTCAAGATCGGCCTGCCGATGGGCTTCTCGATCTTCATGGAGGGCAGCCTGTTCGTCGCCACCGCGCTGATCATCGGCAGCCTCGGCACCCTGCAGACCGCGGCGCACCAGGTCGCGATCAATCTCGCCTCGGTGACCTTCATGATCCCGCTGGGCGTGGCCATGGCGACCACCGTGCGGGTCGGCAACGCGGTCGGCCGCGGCGATCCGCGCGGCGTGGCCTGGGCCGGTGGCGCCGGCTATGCGATCACCTGCGGCACCCAGCTGGTCTCGGCCCTGGTGCTGCTGTTCGGCGCCGGCGCGATCGCCTCGGTCTGGACCAAGGACGCCGCCGTCGCCGCGCTGGCCGCGCAGCTCATGGTGCTGGCCGCGGCTTTCCAGTTCTCCGACGGCATCCAGGCGGCCTCGGCCGGCGCCCTGCGTGGCCTCAAGGACACCCGCCTGCCGGCGATCATCACCGTACTGAGCTATTGGGGCCTGGGCATGCCGCTGGGCTACTGGATGGGCATCGTCCAGGGCCAGGGGGCGCACGGCATGTGGTACGGGCTGATCCTCGGCCTGTCGGCGGCGGCGCTGATGCTGACGATCCGCTTCGTGATCCTGGCGCGGCGGCTGCGGCGCGGCGCTCCGCCGCGGCCTAACGCTCAGCCGACCGCTGCCACATGACCGCGGACGCGTAAGGCACTACCCTTGCGCGGCCCTTCGCGTCACACCCGCGAACCCCGGTGCATCCTGCCGGCCACCTCACCCCTCCGCACCCCGACCGGCCCCGGCCGCGCGTGGGCCGCACGCGGGCCCCAACCAGAGAGAACCGTCGAGACCGTCCATGAACCAGCCCAAGCGCGGCGCCTTCGTCAACTTCTTCGTCTTCGTGTGGGAAGCCCTGAACTTCAGCCGCCGCCTGGTGCTGAACGGGCTGTTCCTGCTGGTCATCGGCCTGATCCTGTTCGCCGTGCTGAAAGGCGGCCCCAAGCTGGAGGAGCGCAACGCCTTCGTGCTGGCGCCCAAGGGCCGGATCGTCGAACAGTTCAGCAGCGACCCGGCCTCGCGGGCGATCGGTCAGCTCACCGGCGACACCGTGGCCGAGGTGCAGCTGCGCGACCTGGTGCGCGCCATCGACTCGGCGGCCAGCGACAAGCGCATCGAGCGCATGGTGATCCGCACCGACCAGATGGCCGGCGGCGGCTTCGCCGCGCTGCGCGAAGTCGGCGCGGCGCTGAAGCGCTTCAAGGACAGCGGCAAGCAGATCGTCGCCTACGCCGAGAACATGGACCAGGCCGGCTACTACCTGGCCGCGCATGCCGACGAGATCTACCTGCATCCCTCGGGCGCGGCGATCCTCGAAGGCATCGGCCGCTACCGCGCCTACTACCGCGAGGCGCTGGAGGACAAGCTGGGCGTGAAGATCCACCTGTTCCGGGTCGGCGAGTACAAGAGCTTCGCCGAGCCCTATATCCGCGACAGCGCCTCGCCCGAAGCCAACGAGGCCGACCTGTACTGGATGACCGACATCTGGCAGCGCTACCTCGGCGAGATCGCCGAACTGCGCGAACTCGACGCCGCCACCCTGCAGGCGCAGATCGACGGCCTGGATACCGAAGTCGCCGCGGTGCAGGGTGACCTCGGCCAGCTGGCCCTGCGCATGGGCCTGGTCGATGAGCTGAAGACCGCCGATGAGTTCCGCGCGCTGATGATCGAGCGCGGCGTCGAGGACGAGGAGAACCACACCTTCCGCCAGGTCAATCTGGACGATTACCTCGGCTTCCTCGACCGCGAGAAGCTGCCCTTCGACAGCCGTCCCAAGGTCGCCGTGGTGGTGGCCCAGGGCGGCATCGCCGACGGCGAGCTGCCGCAGGGCCAGGTCGGCGGCGTGTCGACCTCGGCGCTGATCCGCCGCGCCCGCGAGGACGAAGACGTCAAGGCCCTGGTGCTGCGCGTCGACTCGCCCGGCGGCGGCGTGTTCCCGTCGGAGCAGATCCGCCGCGAGGTCGAGCTGACCCGCGCCGCCGGCAAGCCGGTCGTGGTGTCGATGGCCAATGTCGCCGCGTCCGGCGGCTACTGGATCTCGATGAATGCGCAGGAGATCTACGCCGACGCCAGCACGATCACCGGCTCGATCGGCATCTTCGGCCTGTTCTTCACCGCCGAGCAGCCGCTGGAGCGGATCGGCGTGCGCACCGATGGCGTCGGCACCACCCGCATCGCCGGCGCCTTCGACATCACCCGGCCGATGGATCCGATGGTCGGCAACATCCTGCAGACGGTGATCGAGGACGGCTACCGCGACTTCATCAACCGCGTCGCCGAAGCCCGCGGCAAGAGCTATGAAGACGCCGACAAGGTCGGCCGCGGCCGCGTCTGGAGCGGCGCGCAGGCGTTGGAGCTCGGCCTGGTCGACAAGCTGGGTGGCCTGCGCGACGCCATCGAGGCCGCCGCCGGCTACGCCGCGCTGGAGAAGGACGCCTACCAGGTCAGCTATGTCGAGAAGCAGCCGACGCCCTTCGAGGCCTTCCTCGCCAACATGGGCAAGAACGCCACCGCCCGCGCCGTGGCCGGCCGGCTCGGCCTGCCCGAGGGCCTGGCCCAGCAGCCGGTGGTGCGCCAGCTGCGCGAGGAGATCGAGCTGATGTCGCCGCCGGTGCGCGGCCTGCCGGCGCGGGTGCTGGCGCACTGCCTGTGCAGCGCTGAGTAGCGGTATCGCAGGCAGCGGCGCCGACGCGCGCCGCTGCCTGCCACCCCCGGCCGGACGTTTCGAGGCGCGGATTCCTCGCTGGCCGAGGCCTTCACGGATGTTCGCCTGATCCCCGGATTTGCTTGCCAGATCACGGCAGTTGCCACGCCTTCAACTTGCGAGCGCCGGCAAAGCCCGGTAGCGTTCGCAGGCTTTGCTGCTCCCAGAAACCGGATATCCCATGCTGTTCCAGCACGTTTCCATTGCCAGTGTGGCCCACATCGACGCGCCGAACGCGCTGAGTTCGGCCGAGATCAACGCCACGCTGAAGCCCACGCTCGAGCGCCTGAACATCCGCGCCGACGTCCTCCAGGACATCGCCGGCATCCGCTCGCGCCGTATGTGGGACGACGACGTGCTGGCCTCGGACGCCGCCACCCTGGCCGCCGAGAAGGCCCTGGCCGAAGCCGGCATCGAGCGCGGCCGCATCGGTCTGCTGGTGAACACCTCGGTCAGCCGTGACTTCCTCGAGCCTTCGACCGCCAGCATCGTGTCCGGCAACCTCGGCCTGCCCGAGACCTGCCAGAACTTCGACGTGGCCAACGCCTGCCTCGCCTTCCTCAACGGCATGGACATCGCCAGCCGGATGATCGAGCGCGGCGAGATCGACTACGCCCTGATCGTCGACGGCGAGACCGCCAACCTGGTCTACAAACGCACCATCGAGCGCATGCTGAGCCCGACCATCACCGACGAGGAGTTCCGCAGCGAACTCGCTTCGCTGACGCTCGGCTGCGGCGCGGCGGCGATGGTGCTGGCACGTCGCGAACTCGCCCCGGACGCGCCGCGCTACCGCGGCGGCGTCACCCGCGCGGCCACGCAGTGGAGCCACCTCTGCCGCGGCAACCTCGACCGCATGGTCACCGACACCAAGTCGCTGCTGATCGAAGGCATGAAGCTGGCGCAGGTCACCTTCGGCGCCGCCCGCCAGGCGTTGGGCTGGGTGATCGACGAGCTCGACGAGTTCGTCGTCCACCAGGTCAGCCGCGTGCACACCGAAGCCCTGCTGAAGACCTTCGGTATCGACCCCAGGAAGGTGCACACCATCTTCCAGGAGCACGGCAACATCGGTCCGGCTTCGGTGCCGATCGTGCTGTCCAAGCTCAAGGAGATGGGCCGCCTGCGCAAGGGCCAGCGCATCGCCCTGCTGGGCATCGGCTCGGGCCTCAACTGTTCGATGGCCGAAGTGGTCTGGTGATGCCTCGCACGAGGCCCTGAGCCCCGTGCATCGCCGGAGGCCCGCGTCGACGCGGGCGCCAGCGACGCGATATTGCCGACCGCTCTCCGCGGTCTCGCCAAGGCCCGCGCTCTGCGCGGGTTTTGTCGTTTCCGAGGGCGGAATAGGCTGGGCCCTGGCCCACCATGAGCCCAATGCTCGCCCCTGTCCTGTTTCGGCGCTTCGCCGCTCGAAGCGAAGAGCAAGAGCATTCCGTGAGCACTTCGGCCGGCCGCTCCCGAGACCGTCATAGGGTGGGCCCTGGCCCACCATGAGCTCCGCCCTCGCGCCGGACCTGTTATGGCGACTGCGTCGCTTCGTCGCTCGGAGCGAAGAGCAAGAGCTTTCGGTCCGTCCTTCGGCCGGCCCGACCTACTTCTCTT
>NZ_CALART010000096.1 GCF_937888285.1 uncultured Aquimonas sp. | reverse complement strand
CGCCTCGTCCGTCCGAGCCGCCCACTATACCGCGATTTTTGTGGTTGTAAAGAGGTCTCGCGCGGAAAGTTGCAATCACGCCGCTCTGGGCTGGGCGCGCGACATCAGCTGGCGAACCAGCCCGGCGGATACTCAGGCTTCTGCTCGCGCGACAGCAGCAGGCGCAAGCCTTCGTGCGGTGTGATCTCGCGATGCAGCACGCGCTGGACCAGGGCGCTGATCGGCAGCTCCAGCTGCACCCGCTCGGCGAGGCGCATGACTTCGTCCACCGTCTGGATCGACTCGACCGCCTGGCCGATCGCCTGCACGGCGGCATCCAGGTTCTCACCACGACCGAGTGCCAGCCCGAGTCGACGGTTGCGGGACAGGTCGCCGGTGCAGGTCAGCACCAGATCGCCGAGACCAGCCAGCCCCATCAGGGTTTCGGTCCGGCCTCCGAGGGCGGCATTCAGCCGCAGCATCTCGTTCAAACCGCGCGTGATCAGGCCGGCGCGGGCATTCAGGCCAAGCTGCATGCCGTCGGCAATACCCGTCGCCACGGCCAGCACGTTTTTCATGGCTCCACCCAGCTCCGCACCCAGCATGTCGCTGCCGGTGTACGCCCTGAAACTCGCACCATGCAGGGCTTCCGCGGCCACCCGGGCGAAGCCGGCGTCATCGGAATGCACGGTGACCGCGGTCGGCAGGCCTTGCGCGACTTCCTTCGCGAAGGAGGGTCCGGTGACCACCGCAAGCGGCATCTGCGCCGGCAGGACCGATCCCGCCACTTCATGCAGGAAGCGCCCCGAGCCCAGCTCGAATCCTTTGGTAGCCCAGGCAACGCCCTGCAGATGGGCGCTGATGGGCGCGATCGCTGCCAGGGTTTCCGGGAAGGCATGGCTGGGAACGACCACCAGCACCAGCTCCGCGCGCTCGACGCATTCGGCCAGCCGATCGCTGTACTGCAGCGCCTCGGGCAGTTCGATGCCCGGCAGATAGCGCTGATTGATCCGGCTCTCGCGCAGCTCCGCGACCTGCCGCGGGTCACGCCCCCACAGGGTGACGGCGTGCCCATTACGTGCCATCTGGGCGGCAAGTGCGGTGCCCCAGGAGCCCGCACCGAGCACGGCGATCTTCAACATGTCGCTCATGCCTGCCGCCTCATGGAAGGTTTCAAGCGTTGCCGGCGGGCTCACCCGCGAGCTGGCCTTCCTGCTCGGCGCGACGACGCAGGGTTTCGGCGTACAGCTGGTCGAAGTTGATCGGCTGCAGGAAGTAGGGCGGGAAGCCGCCGGCCTGGATCAGGTCGCTGACCATCTGACGGGCATAGGGGAACAGCGTGTTCGGGCAGTAGGTGCCGAGCACGGCATCGAGATTGCGGGCATCGAAACCGGAGATGGTGAACACGCCTGCCTGCTGCACTTCCACGAGATAGGCAGTCTTGTCGCCGGTACCGCAGGTCAGGGTGAGGGTCAGCACGACCTCGAACACGTCCTGGGCCAGCGCGGTGACCTTCTGGTTCATGTTGAGCTGCAGCTGCGGGGAGATTTCCTCCTGGAAGATCTGCGGGGCGGACGGCGCTTCGAACGAGGCGTCCTTGACGTAGATCTTCTGCAGCACCAGCTGCGCCTGCGCCTGTTCACCTGCGCCGTTGGCGGCCATCTGGTTCTCTTCGCTCATGGTGTACTCCGAAAGATTGGGGGTGTGCCGAGGGCCGGCGAGTATCCCACGACAGCCGACGCTGTCCGCCGCCGCGAGGAATGGAGGGTTTGGGGCAGGGGCCCCGCGCTTCAAGCCTTGCCGCGCACCAGCGGCAGATCCGCCGCCTGCCAGGCCTGCACGCCGCCTTCCAGCAGGAAGACATTCTTGAAGCCGGCCTTGACCAAGCGTGCCGCCGCGTTGGATGCGGTCATGCCGGTGCGGCAGACGACGGCAACCGGCAGCTCGCGCACCTTGGCCAGCGTCTTGTTCTCTGGATCGAACTGGCTCATCGCCACGTGCTTCGAGCCAAGGATGTGGCCCTTCTCGAAGTCGGCAATGGCGCTCACATCCACTACCAGCGCGTTCTCGCGGTTCATCAGCAGGGTCAGCTGGGCCGGACTGATGGCCTTGTAGCCGCGGCGCAGGCGCGATACCTCATTGATGACGATGGCGGCGGTCAGACCGACGAAAGCCATCGACAGGATGGGGTGGTTGCCGATGAACTCCGGCAGGCGTTCGAAAAACTGGGACACGGAAGGTTTCCGAGGGGGCGCCGGGGCGCGAGGGGCGCCGATTATCGGCCACGCCACCGGCGGGCGCAAAAGCAGCCGCGCAACATAGGGTTCGCGCCGGCTTGAGTCAGCAAGCTCAGCTCCAGTCGCCGCGCCGCTGAAGGTAGGCCTGCTCGGATACCGCCGCCCAGGATCTGCCGCTGGCGCGGAATGCCTTCACCGAGGCATAGACCTTGGCCGCGAACGCATCCCGGGCCGCGGTCTGCTCCAGCACCTCGACACTGGCCTGGCGCAAGGCATCGAGCACATCGTCCGGCAGGAGGCGGAATTCGACGCCGTGCTCAGCCTGCAGCGCATCCAGCGCGGCCTGGTTGCGAGCGGTGTACTCCGCCAGCATGGAATCGTTGACGGCGCGGCAGCAGGACTCGACCACGGCTTTCAGGTCGTCGGGCAGGCCCTCGAACGCGGCTTTGTTGACCATGCATTCCAGGGTCGGGCCCGGCTCCTGCCAGCCGGGGTAGTAGCAGTACTTGGCAACACGGTGCAGGCCGAAGGCGAGATCGTTGTAGGGGCCGACCCACTCGGTGGCGTCGATGGCACCCGACTGCAGGGCGCTGAACAGCTCGCCGCCGGGGAGGTTCACCGGCGTGGCGCCGAGCTTGGACATGACCTCGCCGCCGAGGCCCGGAATTCGCATCTTGAGGCCAGCCAGATCGGCCACGCTGTTGATCTCGCGCTTGAACCAGCCGGCCATCTGCACGCCGGTGTTGCCGGCCGGAAACGGCACCAGGCCGAACGAGGCATACAGCTCGCGCCACAATTCCAGCCCGCCTCCGTAGTACAGCCAGCCGTTCATCTCCATGGCGGTGAGGCCGAAGGGCACGGTGCAGAAGAACGCCGCCGCCGGCGACTTCCCGCCCCAGTAATAGGCGGCGGCGTGGCCCATCTCGGCGGTGCCGCGGCTGACGGCATCGAACACTTCGAAGGCCGGCACCAGCTCGCCAGCGCCGTAGACGCGGACCTTGATGCGACCGCCGCTGGCGAGGGTGATCAGCGCCGCCAGATCCGCCGCCGCCGTGCCGAGACCGGGGAATCCCGCCGGCCAAGCCGTGACCATTTTCCAGTTGCGCACGGTCTCGTCGGCGGAGGCGACGGGCGCCGCCACGCTCGATGGCTGGCCCTGGCTGCAGCCGGCCAGCGCCAGACCGGAGCCCGCAGCCGCCAGACCCGCACCCTTCAACAGATCCCTGCGCTTCATGCGACGACCTCGATGGACGTATGTGTTCGCGATAGGCCGGCGTTTGAACGATCGCGCGGGCAGTGCGCGAGCTTAGCCGATGCGCGGGCGGCCGCGTCCAGCCATGCCGCGTTCCGGCATCCAGCGGTGCCTTGCGTTCCCGCGTCGGCATCGATGCGGGAACGCGGCCGCCTGCAACCTCAGCTTCGGCGGGCCCGCAGCAGGGCCTCGGCCAGCGCACCGGCCGGCGCCGGCGGCTGGTTGCGCGCCATCTGCTTCTGCGCGGCCTGGGTCGGGCGATCCTCGCGACGCGGGCCGCGCTGGGCGCTGCGCTCCTCGCCGATGGGATCGTCCAACCGCATGGTCAGGGCGATGCGCTTGCGCGGCAGGTCGACTTCCAGAACCTTGACCTTGACCACCTGCCCCGCCTTCACCACCTCGCGCGGATCCTTGACGAAGCGGTCCGACAGGGCCGACACATGGACCAGGCCGTCCTGGTGCACGCCGAGATCGACGAAAGCGCCGAAAGCAGCGACGTTGCTGACCACGCCCTCCAGCACCATGCCGGGCTTCAGGTCCTTGATGTCCTCGACGCCGTCCTCGAAGCGCGCGGTCTTGAACTCCGGGCGCGGGTCGCGACCGGGCTTCTCCAGCTCGCGCAGGATGTCGCGCACGGTCGGCAGGCCGAAGCGCTCGTCGGTGAACTCGGCGGGGTTCAGGCCGCGCAGGAAGGGCGCATCGCCGATCACCTCGCGCACCTCGCGGCCGCACTTGGCGAGGATGCGCTCGACCACCGGGTAGGCTTCAGGGTGCACGCTGGACGCATCCAGCGGGTTTTCGCCGCCGTTGATGCGCAGGAAACCCGCGCACTGCTCGAAGGCCTTCTCGCCCAGGCGCGGCACCTTGAGCAGCGCTCGGCGGCTGGGAAAGGCACCGTGTTCGTCGCGGAAACGGACAACGTTTTCAGCGACGCTGGCCGACAGGCCGGCCACGCGCGTGAGCAGGGCGGGCGAAGCGGTGTTCACATCGACGCCGACGCCGTTCACGCAGTCCTCGACGCGGCCATCCAGGGCGCGGGCGAGACGCGTCTGATTCACATCGTGCTGATACTGGCCGACGCCGATCGACTTGGGATCGATCTTGACCAGCTCGGCCAAGGGGTCCTGCAGACGCCGCGCGATCGAGACCGCACCGCGCAGGCTCACATCCAGATCGGGCAGCTCCTTGGATGCGATCTCCGACGCCGAATACACCGAGGCGCCGGCCTCGCTGACCACGATCTTCTGCAGCTTGAGCTCCGGATGCTTCTTGATCAGCTCGGCGGCCAGACGATCGGTTTCGCGCGAGGCGGTGCCGTTGCCGATCGCGATCAGCTCGACGCCATGCGCCGCACAGGCGCGCGCCAGTTCGGCGATCGACGCATCCCAGCGATTCGAAGGCGCATGCGGAAAGATCGTGCCGGTCTGCACCACCTTGCCGGTGCGATCCACGGTGGCGACCTTGACGCCCGTGCGCAGGCCGGGGTCGAGGCCCATCACCACCCGCGGGCCAGCGGGCGCGGCCAGCAGCAGGTCCTTGAGGTTGTCGCCGAACACGCGGATGGCTTCTTCCTCGGCGGCTTCGCGCGCCTTCAGCAGCAGGTCGAGCGAGAGGCTGAGATGCAGCTTGAAGCGCCAGGCATGACGCACGGTCTCGCGCAGCCAGGCATCGGCTGGGCGACCGCGCTCGGCGACACCCGCACGCAGGGCGACCCGGCGCTCGGCTTCGAGATGGCCCGCTGAAGTCGCAGCCGCACGCGGGTCTTCGCTGGCTGCGCTGACCTGCGCCTTGGGCAGCAGGTCCATGCTGATCACGCCTTCGTTGCGCGCGCGCATCAGCGCCAGCAGGCGGTGCGAGGGGATCTTGGCCACGGCTTCGGCATGCTCGAAGTAGTCGCTGTACTTGGCACCTTCCTGCTGCTTGCCTTCGATGACCTTGGCCTCGATCTCGCCGCTGCTCCACAGCCAGTCGCGCAGCTCGCCAACCAGGGCCGCGTCTTCGCTGATGCGCTCGATCAGGATGGCGCGCGCGCCTTCGAGTGCGGCCTTGACGTCGGCCACGCCCTTGTCGGCATCGACGAAAGCAGCGGCGCGCACTTCCGGCGCTTCGCTCGGATCTTCCAGCAGGCCCAGCGCCAGCGGTTCGAGGCCGGCCTCGCGCGCGATCTGCGCCTTGGTGCGGCGCTTGGGCTTGTAGGGCAGATAGAGGTCTTCCAGCCGCGCCTTGGTGTCGGCCGCTTCGATGTCCGCGCGCAGGGCATCGGTGAGCTTGCCCTGCTCATGGATGCTGGCGAGGATCGCGTCGCGGCGGTCTTCCAGCTCACGCAGGTAGATCAGGCGCTCTTCCAGGGTGCGCAGCTGGGTGTCGTCGAGGCCGCCCGTCACTTCCTTTCGATAGCGCGCTATGAAGGGCACGGTGGCGCCGCCATCCAGCAGCTCGACCGCCGCGCGCACTTGCGCCGGCTGGGCGGCGATCTCTTCGGCGATCTGGGCGCTGATGCGCTGGGCGATCTGGGCGGGGTTGCGGCTGATCTCGGAAGCGCTGGAGCTCATGCGTAGCGGCTGACCTGTGGAACGAGGGGGCCGGAGTATAGGCCGAGCGCCCTGCCCTGCCAGCGCGGCGGGGGTCGCGAGACCCTGTACTCTCGCCGCGACAACAGTCGCCGACGCCCACCCACGAACAGCGGCTGCACTGCAGTGCGGCCACCCGGCGACTCCGCTTCGAACGCTGGATCCCCGCGTTCGCGGGGATGACGATCACAGACTGCTTCGAGAACTCCAGCCCTGCCAGCGCGACAGGCTTGCTACACCTCGCGCAGCAGGCCCTGATCGACCAGCAGGCGCCCGGTCAGCGCGCGCCACTGCTGGGCGGCCTTGGTCGAGGTCGGGCGCTTCCATACGGGCCGACGTTCGGCGAGCGCCTCGGCCACCGCGACGCTGCGATTGAGCCAGGGTTGCACCACCGGGAAGCGCTCGCTGATCTGCTCGCCGATCCGGCGATGCTGGCGCGCCTGCGGGTTGACCAGGTTCAGCACGAACTGTGCGGGGCGCATTGCGGTGTTGAGGTTTTCGGCGATGCTCGCGATCTCGGCCAGCACGGCGGAGACGCCGTCGACCGAATAGCTCTCGGGCACCAGCGGAACCACCACCTGGCGCGCGCAGGCCAGGGCGGCAGTCATGCGCAGTCCAATCGCTGGCGGCGTGTCGATCACCACCAGGTCGTAGGCGCCGGCGAGCTTCTTCAGATGCCCGATCGCCTCGAAAGCGGCCGACAGGTTCAGGCGATCGGTGCTGTTCAGGCCCTTGCCGGCCGGTAGCAGGTCGATGTTCGGGTCGGGCGTGCGCATCGGCTGAGGCGCTTCGTCGCCGGTGAACAACTGATCGCTGCCGTCGCGGCCGCGCTTCTCGCTGCGCTCGATCAGCGTCGCGGTGAGATTGGCCTGACCGTCCAGATCGACCGCCAGCACGCGCAGCTGCTCGGCCGCACGGAACACCAGATGCGCCGCCAGCGCGGTCTTGCCCACGCCGCCCTTGTTGTTGCCCACCGTCAGGATCATGGCGCCTCCGTGTCTAACCCAGACCCTGCGTGCAGGTTCCGTTCCGGCTGCTGCCTAACCGCGCGCCATGGGTTCTGCATCGCGGAAGCTTTCGCCTTGTTTCGGAACGCCCGCATGCAGCGCCTAGAATCGCGCGTTCCCCTTCCCGCGGATGCCCACGCATGAGCAAGACCGTCCTCATCACCGGCGCCGGCAGCGGCCTGGGCCGCGCCCTGGCCCTGCGCTATGCCGCCATGGGCTGCCGCGTCGGCATCGCCGATCTGAACCTTGAACGTGCCGAAGCCGTGCGCGCCGAGATCGAGGCCGCCGGCGGCCGCGCGCTGGCATTTCCGGTCGACATCACCAGCGACGAGGCCTGGGCCCTGCTGCGCGATCAGGTCAATTCGACCTGGCACGGGCTCGACGTGCTGATCAACAACGCCGGCGTCGCCTCGGGCGGCGCCACCCTGGAGGCCAGCATCGAGGACTGGCGCTGGATGCTCGAGGTCAACCTGCTCGGCGTGGTGCGCGGCTGCAAGACCTTCGCGCCCGACATGCTGGCGCGCGGCGCGGGCCAGATCATCAATATCGCGAGCTTCGCTGGGCTCGCTGGTGCCCCGGGGCTGTCGTCCTACGGCGTGGCCAAGGGCGGCGTGGTCACACTGAGTGAAGGCCTGCGCGGTGAATTCGAGCCGCGCGGCCTGAAGGTGTCGGTGGTCTGCCCGGCCTTCTTCAAGACCAATCTGCTGGAGAACTTCCGCGGCTCCGAGCGCATGCGCAAGACCGCGGCCAAGCTGATGGAGGAGGCGCGCGAAAGCGCGGACGACATCGCGAAGGCGATCGTCGAGGCCGCCGAACGCGGCGTGTTCCTGATCATCCCCACCGCCACCGAGCGCCGGCGCTGGCGGATCAAGCGCTGGTTCCCCGAGTTCTACTACAAGCAGGTGCAGAAGCTGATGCGCCAGCGCGGCGGAGACAAGGCATGAGCCTGCGATGGATGCTCTACGGCGCCAACGGCTACACCGGGCGCCTGATGGCCGAGGCTGCGGTGGCGCGCGGCCTGCGCCCGCTGCTGGCCGGTCGCAATGCCGAGGCCTTGAAAGCGCTGGCCGAGTCGCTCGATCTCGAATGGAAGGTGATCGACCTTTCCGATGCCGTCGCCTTGAGAGAAGCCCTGCGCGAGATCGATGCGGTGATGCACTGCGCGGGCCCGTTCTCGGCCACCTGCGCGCCAATGCTGGAGGCCTGCCTCGCCAGCTGCACGCACTACCTCGACATCACCGGCGAGATCGATGTGTTCGCGCACTGCCAGTCCAACGATGCGCGCGCCAAACAGGCCGGCGTGTTGGTACTGCCGGGCGCGGGCTTCGATGTGGTGCCCACCGACTGCCTGGCCGCCCAGTTGAAGCGCGACCTGCCCGATGCCACCCATCTGGTGCTGGCCTTCGAGGCCGGCGGCGGGCCCAGCCCGGGTACGGCCAAGACCAGCGTCGAAGGCCTGGGCAAGGGCGGCCGCGTGCGCGAGAACGGCGTGCTGAAGCGCGTACCGCTGGCCTGGAAGGTGCGCTACTTCGAGCGCGAGGGCGTGCAGCGCTCGGCGATGACGATTCCCTGGGGCGATGTCTGCACCGCGTACTTCAGCACCGGCATTCCGAACATCGAGGTCTACATGGCGGTGCCGCCGGCAACCATCCGTCGCGTGCGGCGTCTGCGCCTGCTCGGCCCGCTGCTCGGCTTGAAGCCGGTGCAGGAGTTCCTGAAGCGCCAGGTCGAACGCAAGGTGCGCGGGCCTTCGAACGACTCGCGCGAGCGCAGCGCCACCTGGGTCTGGGGCGAAGCCACCAACGCCCGCGGCCAGCGCGTCGCGCGCAGGCTGCGCACGCCGAACGGCTACACGCTCACCGTCGATGCCGCGCTCGGCATCATTGAGCGGCTGGCGCAAGGTGATGTGCCGAGCGGCTTCCACACCGCCTCGCAGCTGATGGGGGCCAGCTATGTCACCACCTTGCCGGGGGTTGAGCGGACGGGGTGAGGGGCGGCGTCTGTGCGTGCCGCGTCTATGACTCGGGCGAGCGTGGGGCTCACGGTGGGCCGGGGCCCACCCTATCCAGCCTCATAGGGTGGGCCCTGGCCCACCATGGCCTCGAATCTCGCGCCGGTCTAACGATTGCCCGTCGCATGCGTATCGATGCAAACCCTCGAGGCGATGAGCCGCGTCTCGCCGCGAGGGTTGAAGCAGCGCGACTGGGATCACCCGTACCGAGGCGCACATCACGCCCATGGTGGGCCAGGGCCCACCCTATGAGCTCGTCGCGCGTCGTGCAGGCGGCCACCACAGCCCGCGCCGCTACAATGCGGCATGGATGTTTCCCACCTGCTCGATGCGCTCAACACGGCCCAGCGCGAGGCCGTCACCACCGACTCCAAGCACACCCTGGTGCTGGCCGGCGCCGGCTCCGGCAAGACGCGGGTGCTGGTGCACCGCATCGGCTGGCTGACCGAGGTGCTCGGCGTGCCCCCCTACGGCGTGCTCGCGGTGACCTTCACCAACAAGGCCGCCGGCGAGATGCGTCATCGCATCAGCCAGCTCGGCGGCCAGGGCGGGCGCGGCATGTGGATCGGCACCTTCCACGGCATCGCCCATCGCCTGCTGCGCCTGCACTGGCATGAGGCCGGCCTGCCCGAAACCTTCCAGGTGCTGGACTCGGACGACCAGATTCGGCTGTTGAAGCGCGTCATCAACGACATGGGCCTCGACGAAAAGCGCTGGCCCGCGCGGCAGGCCGCCTGGTTCATCAATGCCGCGAAGGACGAAGGCAAGCGGCCCAAGCACGTGATCGGCGGCAATCCGGCCACCGACACCTTCATCCGCATCTACGAGGCCTACGAGACCACCGCCCGCCGCGCGGGTCTGGTCGACTTCGCCGAGCTGCTGCTGCGCGCGCACGAGCTGTGGCTGAACCACGCCGGCCTGCTGCACCACTACCAGCAGCGCTTCGGCCATCTGCTGGTCGACGAGTTCCAGGACACCAACACCATCCAGTACGCCTTCGTGCGCGTGCTGGCCGGCGCCACCGGCTCGACCTTCGTGGTCGGCGACGACGACCAGGCCATCTACGGCTGGCGCGGCGCCAAGGTCGAGAACGTGCAGCACTACCTGCGTGATTTCGAGGGCGTGCACACGGTGCGGCTGGAGCAGAACTACCGCTCCACCGCGAACATCCTGAAGGCCGCCAACGCGGTGATCGGCCACAACCCGCAGCGGCTCGGCAAGACGCTGTGGACGGCCGACGGCGAGGGCGAGCCCATCGACCTGTATGCCGCCTACAACGAGATGGACGAAGCCCAGCACGTGGTGCAGCGCATCCAGCGCTGGATCGGCGAGGGCGGCAGCCCGTCCGACTGCGCGGTGCTGTACCGCTCCAACGCGCAGTCGCGCGCGCTGGAAGAGGCCCTGATGCAGGCCGGCGTTGCCTATCGCGTCTACGGCGGCCTGCGCTTCTTCGAGCGCGCGGAGATCAAGGACGCGTTGGCCTACCTGCGGCTGATCGCCGGCCGCGCCGACGACGCCGCCTTCGAGCGCGCGGTCAACACGCCGGCGCGCGGCATCGGCGGCAAGACGATCGAACAGGTGCGCGCCCGCGCCCAGGCCGAGAACCTCTCGTTGTGGGAGGCCGTGCTGGCCGAGCTGACGCAGGGTGCCCTGCCCGGCCGCGCCAAGAATGCGCTGCGCGGCTTCATCGAGCTGATCGAACAGCTCGACCGCGACACGCGCACGCTCACGCTGGCCGAACAGATCGACCACGTGCTGGCGGTGTCGGGCCTGCGCACCCACTACGCCGAGGAATCGCGCGGCACCCTGGATGCGCGCACCGACAACCTCGACGAACTGGTCACCGTGGCCAGCCGCTTCGCCCGCGTCGAAGTGGAAGAAGGTGCCGAGCCTCTGCCCGAGCTGGTCGGCTTTCTCGCCTATGCCGCGCTGGAAGCCGGCGAAGGCCAGGCCGAGGCCTGGCAGGACTGCGTGCAGCTGATGACCCTGCACTCGGCCAAGGGTCTGGAGTTCCCGCTGGTCTGCATCGTCGGGCTCGAAGAAGGCCTGTTCCCCGGCCAGAAGTCGATGGAGGAAGCCGGCCGCCTCGAAGAAGAGCGCCGGCTGGCCTACGTCGGCCTGACCCGCGCCCGCCAGAAGCTGGTGCTGTGCTACGCCGAAGCCCGCCGCATCCACGGCATGGACACCTTCGGCGCGCCCTCGCGCTTCCTGCGCGAGATCCCCGCCGAAGTGCTGCACGAGGTGCGCCCGCGTGTGCAGGTCAGCCGCCCGGCGTTTTCCTCAAGCGCACCGCGCGCCCGCTTCGCCGCCGAACCCACCCCCGCCGGCCTGAAGCTCGGCGCCCTGGTCAGCCACGCCAAGTTCGGCAGCGGCGTCATCACCGACTTCGAAGGCGACGGCCCGCATGCGCGGGTGCAGGTCAACTTCGAGAACGAGGGGAGCAAGTGGCTGGTGGTGTCTTATGCGAATTTGCAGGTGGGGTGAGGCAGAAACGGGCGCAAGCGCGGGGACATCAATCCCTACTCCTCAATGGAGGCGTCGGGAGTCCTGCCGGTTTGCGCCGGTTCAAGCGTCGTCGCGGAGGGTTCAAGAACTCCGATCCTGCGTAGCCACTGGATGGCATCCTCCGTCCAACGATCGCTGTCCTTGCCCTGCTTGCGTACGCCGAATGCGTGTCCCCCTGTCTCGTAGATGATGAGTTCCACCGGCACGCCGGCCTGCCTCAAGGCCGCTTCGTAGACCGTTGAAAAGTGGACGGGATCGATCGGATCGTCCTTGGCATGGATGAGCAGCGTAGGTGGCACCTCAGACGAAACGGTGATGTCGCTGTTGAGCTCGCGCGCGGCGACCTCCCGTGGGGTCTTGTTCTTGTGTTCCATCGTCATGTGACCGGGATACACCGGGATCGCGAAGTCAGGTCGGGCGCTGACCTGATCGATTGCATCGATGGGATCGTAGCTGCGCATTCCGAAGCCGGTGCTGGACAGCACCGCAAGGTTGCCCCCAGCCGAGAAGCCCATGACGCCGATCCTGGTGGGATCAATGCCGTAGTCGTCGGCGTAGTACCGGACCATCGAGACGGCACGCTGCGCGTCCTGCAGCGCCATTGGGACGTCAGGCTGCTCATGCCGGCGGGTGACCGGGTTCCAATGGCAGCCGGTGTAGGGCACTCGGTATTTGACCAGGATGCAGGTCACACCTGCCTCGTTCAGCCACTGACACACATCCGCCCCGAGGGGGCCGATCGTGCTTTGTGCACCAATCGCCAAGGCTTTGTAGCCCCCGCCCGGGAACACCAGCACGGCCGCGCCCGGCGGATTCTGCCTTGAGGGGTAGAGCAGGAACGACGGGTGAGTCAGCGCCCCATCCTCCTTGGCCAAGGCCTCGATGCCATCCATGAGCACCTTGGACTCTGCGGGCCAGAGTGGAACTTCCGTCGCATAGCTCGCCGAGGGCGCATGAACGGGGCTGCCTTGGGCAGCGGCAGCTGCGGCGAACAGCAGAGGCGCAAAGGCGAGAATCGACCTCACAGCGCGAGAACCGATCGCAGCCCTTCATCGAGGCGAGCGACGCACTGTGCGGGCAGCGTCTTGATGCGTTCCGCGAGCAGACGCCGATCCAGCGTGAGGATCTGGGACACATTGACGACCGAGGGTTTGGCGAGGCCCGACTCCGACTTCGCCAACCGGAAGTTTCCCGGCGCCTCTGCAAGCGCGAGATTTGAGGTGACGATAGCGACGATCACCGTAGCGATACGACTGTCGTTGAATGGGTTGGACTGGACGACAACGACGGGGCGCTTGAGGCCCGGGCGTGAACCACAGGGCTCTGGCAGGTTCGCCCACCAGAGTTCACCACGCTTCATCGTTGATGCCGCTCAGTTGAGCCCGTGCGAACTCAGCAGGCACCTGCGACTCCTGTTCGGCGTATACCGCGTTCAATTTGGCGGTGACGGCCGCAGCGCCGCGGCGCTCCAGATACTGGGCGATCGCGTCAGCGTAGAGCTGACTCCGCGGCACACGAAGCTCCTTCGCGAGCTGTTCGGCTGCCGCGAAGACCGGATCAGGAAGTGAGATGGCGACTTTCATGCCGCTACGGTATCACCGCGGTATGACTGACCGCAAACCGCCCTCCCCCTTTCCAACCTCCCCCACCCCCAGCCATTCGGATTTCCGATCCATCCTGCTACGCTCGCGGGTCGGGCTTGGCCCTCCTTCCGCGTGGCGCGGAGTCGGGGCCGGCCGCTTCGCGAGCGCGCATCCCGCATGACCAAAGCCGAGTTCATCGCCCTGCTGCAGTCGCAGGACTGGCAGCGCTGGTTCGATCCGGCCGCCTTGCGCGGCGGGGCCGAGCTGGCCGGGGCGGTCGAGAACATCAATTTCTTCGACTACGGCCCCGGCGGTCTGATCGCGGGGCGCCTGCCGATTGGCCGCACGCTGGGCTCGACCGGCATCAGCCTGATGCAGACGGGCCGCGACAAGGGCCTGCAGGCGCGCTGGATCTGCGAGTGCCGCGAGACGCGCTGCCTGCACGCCGCCGCCCTGCTGCTCGCCCTGACCGACACCTCGCCCGAGGCCGCGCTGCGGCCCTGGGACCGCTGGATGGCCAAGGTCGACGGCGTCGGCCCGCGGCCGCTGCCCAAGGTGGACCCGGAGCCCGAACCCGAGCGCGCTCCGGCCCTGCTGCTGAAGGTGATGGACCTGCCGCAGCCGGTGCTGCTGGTGCAGCCCAGCCTGGTGCGCGCGGGCAAGCGCGGCGGCTTTGCCAACCCGGTGGCGATCGAGATCGGCCAGGTCGGTGGGCCCAGCCCCAAACCGCCCGGTGGCTACTCGGCCGAACAGCTGGAGCGGCTGGCCGCGCTGGGCCTGGGCGCGGAACCGCTGTACGGGCTGACCCGCGCGGAACGCCACTTCCTGCCGGTGCGTTCGGCGCATCAGGCACGCGCGCTGCTGGCGCTGGCGGCCGAGTGGCCGCTGCTGCTGGAGCGCGCCTCGGGCCAGCGCCTCACCCTGGGGCCGAAACGCGGGCTGGAGCTCGACTGGCTGGATCTGGAAGACGGCAGCCAGCGCCTGTACTGCCGTGTCATCGACGCGCCCGGCGCGCTGGTGCTCGAGGGCGAGACCCTGCTGTATCTGGACCGTCAGCGCGGCGAGTTCGGCGCGCTCGATGCCGACCCCAAGCTGCCGGGCCTGCTATCGAGTGCGCCCGCGCTGCTGCCCGAACACGTCGATCACGTCGGCGAGCGCCTGAAGAAGCTGAGCCAGCTGCCCGGCCTGCCGCCGCCGCGTCCGCGCGGCGCGGTGCGGCTGCTGCAGGCGCCGCCGATCCCGGTGCTGGAGCTGCGCGAGCAGCGGGTGGTCGGCCGCAACGGCCATCGCCAGGTGGCCAGCGCGCGGCTGTCCTTCGCCTATCCGCCGCTGCTGCTGCCGCCGCTCGGCGCGCGCCAGGTCGAGCGTCACTTCCACCAGGGCGAGGTCTACGAGGTGCATCGCTCGGCGGCGGCCGAACTGGCCGCGCTTGAGCGCCTGAACGAACTGGGCCTGCGCGCCGCCGACGACGAATTCGGCGCCGCGATGGCCGCCAGCCAGGACTTCAGCCCCGAGGATTTCGTGCTGCCGCGTGGCCGCGCGGGCCATGCCGATGCCGAACACTGGCAGCCGCTGCTGCCGCGGATGGAAGACGCCGGTTTCGAGGTGCGCTTCGCCCGCGACTACCCGGCGCGCGTGCTCGACGGCAGCGAGGGCTGGCTGGCCGAGGTCGACGAAGACGCCGGTGGCGCCTGGTTCAACCTGAGCCTGGGCATCGAGATCGGCGGCGAGCGCATCGATCTCATGCCGGTGCTGCGGCATGTGCTGGCCGACCCGGACTTTCCGCGTCGGCCCGGCCCGCGCGAGCCCGAGAACGCCACCTACGTGGCGCCGCTGGATGCCAATCGCCGCATCCGCCTGCCGCTGAAGCGCCTGCGTGCGCTGCTCGAACCCCTGCTTGAATGGCTGGAAGACAGCTCGAACCGCGAGGGGCCGATCCGCCTGGGCCGCGCGCAGAGCACGCTCGTCGAAGAGCTGACCGGCGCCAGCCTGGTCTGGCGCGGCGCCGCGCCGCTGTACCAGCAGCTGGAGCAGCTGCGCAGCCGCCGCGTGCAGGTCGACCCTCCGACTGATTTCGGTGCCGAGCTGAGGCCGTACCAACGCGACGGTCTGGACTGGCTCGGCTTTCTGGCGGCCGCGCGACTCGGCGGCATCCTCGCCGACGACATGGGCCTCGGCAAAACCGTTCAGGTGCTGGCGCATGTGCTGGTGGAGAAGCAGGCCGGGCGCCTGCCCGACCCGGTGCTGGTGGTGGCGCCGACCTCGCTGGTGCTCAACTGGCGCAACGAAGCGCGCCGCTTCTGTCCGCAGCTGAAGGTGCTGGTGCTGCACGGCAGCCAGCGCGAGGCCCTGTTCGAGTCGATGGCCGAGTTCGATCTGGTGATCACCACCTACCCGCTGCTGCCGCGCGACCGCGAGGTGCTGGTGGCCCAGCCGTTCTCGCTGCTGGTGCTGGACGAGGCGCAGACCATCAAGAACGTGCGCACCCAGGCCGCGCAGGTGGTTCGCGAACTGAACGTCACCCGCCGGCTGGCGATGACCGGCACGCCGCTGGAGAACCACTTGGGCGAGCTGTGGGCGCAGATGGATGCGGTCGAGCCCGGCGTGCTCGGCAGCGAGCGCCAGTTCAATCGCCTCTACCGCACGCCGATCGAGAAGCAGGCCGACCTCGAGCGCCAGCAGCGCCTGAACCGCCGCATCGCCCCGCTGATGCTGCGTCGGCGCAAGCAGGACGTGTTGACCGACCTGCCGCCGAAGACCGAGATCCTGCGCGAGGTCGAGCTGGAAGGCCGCCAGCGCGAGCTCTACGAAACCCTGCGGCTGGTGCAGCACGAGCGCGTGCGCGAGGCGATCGCCGAACGCGGCCTCGCCCAGAGCGGCATCATCGTGCTCGATGCGCTTCTGAAGCTGCGCCAGGTCTGCTGCGATCCGCGCCTGGTCAAGCTGGCGCACGCGCGCAGCGTCGAGGACTCGGCCAAGCTCGACCTGCTGCTGGACCTGCTCGACAGCCTGCTGGCCGAGGGCCGCCGCGTGCTGGTGTTCAGCCAGTTCGCCGAGATGCTGGCGCTGATCGAGCAGGCGCTGAACGAACGCGGCATCCAGCCGCTGGTGCTGACCGGACAGACCCGCGACCGCACGAGCCTGGTCGAGCGCTTCCAGGCCGGCGAGGTGCCGGTGTTCCTGATCAGCCTGAAGGCCGGCGGCGTCGGCCTGAACCTGACCGCCGCCGACACCGTGATCCACTACGACCCCTGGTGGAACCCGGCGGTGGAATCGCAGGCCACCGACCGCGCCCACCGCATCGGCCAGGACAAGCCGGTGTTCGTGTATCGCCTGATCTGCGCGGGCACGGTCGAGGAGAAGATCCAGAACCTGCAGCAGGCCAAGGCGCAGCTCGCGCAGGCGGTGCTGGACGGCGGCACCAGCACCAAGGTGGCGTTCGGCGAGGACGATCTGGCGGAGCTGTTTGCGCCCTTGATTTGATCGACGCGGAGGCGCGGCACGTCGAGCAGGCGGCGAAGCGGATCGCGGCGCGCAAAGCGTGACCGGTGCGAGGGTCGAGCTCATGGTGGGCCAGGGCCCACCCTATGCGGGGCGAGGCAAACCGCGATTCATAGGGTGGGCCCTGGCCCACCGTGACCGTCGGCGCTACAGCAACACCAGGCTCGCCAGCCCGAGAAACAGCCCCATGCTGAGCACGTCGGTGGCGGTGCTGAGCAGGATGGCCGAGGCCGTGGCCGGATCGGCGCCGGCCTTCTTCAGCGCCAGCGGCGCCATCGCGCCGGCGACGCCGGCGAGCGCGCAGCCAATGCTCATCGCGGTGAAGGTGACCAGGGCCAGCAGCAGCGGATCACCCCCGGGGTTGCGTCCAGCCGCCCAGTACATCGCGCCTGCGGCGAGCGCACCGGTGATGACGCCGTTGGCGAGGCCGAGCAGGGCCTCCTTGCCGGCGAGCTTGAGCGGGCGGATCTGCCGCGTCTCGCCCAGGGTCATCGCCCGCAGGGTCACCGCCAGCGACTGCGCGCCGAGGTTGCCGCACTGGCCGGCCAGCACCGGCAGGAACAGGGCCAGCACCACAAGCTGTTCGATCGCATGCTCGAAGGCGCCCACCACGCCCGCCGCGACGAACACGGTGAGCAGGTTGATCAGCAGCCACGGGTGACGGAATCGAAAGCTGCGCCACAGCGGGGTGGCGAGTCGCTCCTCGCGCTCGACGCCGACCATGGCACCGGCCTGGGCCGAGATCTCGAAGGCCTGCTGCTCGAACAGGACCGCGCCAGGCACCAGGCCGATCAGCCGACCTTCGCCGTCGCAGACCGGGTACACCGGATAGTGCCGGGTCACCACCTCGCGCATGGCCTCTTCCAGCGCCATTTCCGGCCGCAGGCTGAAAGGGTTGCGCAACATGATCTCGGCCAAGGTCTGGTCCGGTCGCGCGAACACCAGCTCGCGGAAAGCGACCACGCCCTGCAGGCGCTGCTGCGCGTCGACCACGAAGACGTAGATCACCATGCGCCGCCGCACGATCTCGCGCAGGGCTGCGATGGCGGCGTCGACGCGCAGCTCTGGCGCGAAGACAGCGGGGGCCGATTCCAGCAGTCGACCGACGCAGCCCTCGGGATAGTCGAGCGCGCGCGCATCCGGCAGGCCGGAGACGCCGGCCGCACGGATCGCCGCGCGCTGACCTTCGCTGAGCTGCTCCAGCACCTCGGCCGCCTGGCCATGGGTCAGATGCACCAGCGCTTCAGCCGCCTCGGTGGCATCGACACCGCTGAGACGCTCGGCGGCGCTGGCGGGGTCAAGCAGGCGCAGGCTGGCGGTGTCGACCGCCGTGTTCGGCTCGGCAGGGCTCATGCGGACCTTGGGGCTGTGGCGGGGCGCCATCGATGGCGCGACGGCGGGCGCAGTCTACACAGCGAAGAGCGCGCGCCTGTTGGACTCAAGCCGGAGAGCACATGAGCGCAGCGCATGTACCGAAACCTCGCGACCAGGTCGGCGCTGGCGGAAAGCTCCACGCGAACCCATCCATGCCTGAGGCAAACAACCGGCGGATGCGCTGCGCTTATCCGCCCTACGACCGCAGGCGACGCCGTGCAGGCACCGAAGACCCAGGCCCTTGCGCGCCGTAGGGTACATAAGCGCAGCGCATGTACCGCAGGCTCGCGACCACATCGGTACTCGCAGGACGGCCAAGCGATTCCATCGGCTACTGGAGCAAGCCGCTCGTGTGACAAGCAGCCGGCGGATGCGCTGCGCTTATCCGCCCTACGACCGCGAGTGACGCCGTGCAGGCACCGAGGACCCAGGCCCTTGGGCGCCGTAGGGTACATAAGCGCAGCGCATGTACCGCAGGCTCGCGACCACATCGGTACTCGCAGGACGGCCAAGCGATTACATCGGCTCGTGTGGCACGCCGCTCGTGTGGCAAGCAACCGGCGGATGCGCTGCGCTTGTCCGCGCTACGACCGCGGGCGACGCCAGGCAACGAACGCAGCCACTGACCCCTCACCCCATCCGCAGCACGCGCGGCCGCTCGAAGTGCAGGCGGCCGCTGCGGGCGAGGTCGTCGAGGGCCTGGGTTTCGCCGGCGCTGGGCAGCGATTCGCCGGCGGCGAGTTCCAGCCTCGCGCCCTCGACACGGTTGCGGCCGTTGGCCTTGGCCCGGTAGAGCGCGCGATCGGCCAGCTCCAGCGAAAGCTGCCAATCCCCGCGCCCCGCATGCAGGGGATGTTCGGCCACACCGAGCGAACAGCTCACCCGCAGGGCCTGGCCACCGAGGGTCTGGAACTGGGCCTGGGCGATGGTGGCGCGCAGATGCTCGGCCTCGGTCAGGCCGGCCTCGAGGTCCAGCCCCGGCCAGATCACCAGGAACTCCTCGCCGCCCCAGCGCGCAAGCAGGGCCGCGGGCCCGAGGCGCGCGCGCAGCAGGGCGCTGGCGGTGATCAGCACCTGGTCGCCGGCGGCGTGGCCGTAGCGGTCGTTGAGCGCCTTGAAGTGGTCGAGGTCGATCAGCATCAGCACGTAGGACGGCCACTCCGACAGCAGCCGCAGCGCGGCTCGACGGTTGGCGCAGCCGGTCAGGGCATCGGTGCGGCTTTCCTCCAGCAGGGCGGCATTGGCGCTGCGCAGGCGCTCGTTGGCGCGATCCAGCGCCTCGGTGCGTTCGCGCACGGCGGCTTCCAGCGCGCGGCGCTGGCGCTCGGCGCGACCCAGGCTGTGGCGCCAGGCCCAGGTGAGCAGGGCGAGCACGGCCAGCGCGGCGGCGGCCTGCACGCTGCGCAACTCATGCCAGGCGGGCACCACGACGATGTCCAGCGGCGTCGGCGCGCGCTGCCAGCCGCGGCCCGGAAAGCGGCCCTCCAGCAGGAAGCGGTAGTCGCCGGGAGGCAGGCCGGTGTAGACGGCGCGCAGGCCGACGGCATCGGTCCAGGCCTTCTGGTAGCCGTCCAGCCGGTAGCGGAACTGCACCTCGCTGGCGTGGCGCAGACTGACTCCGGCGAAGCGGATGGCGAGGTCGCGCGGTGGTGCAGAAAGCCGCACCCGCGCGGGAAAGTCGATTTCACCGGCCGCGGTCTCGACTGTCTCGATCGACAGCCCGGGGCGATCCGGTGCCTCCTGCACGCGCGCGGTGTCGAGCCTGAGCAGGCCGTTGGTCGTGGGGTAGAACAACAGTGCGCCGAGCCGGGCACTGCGGGCATGTCCGCCGCCGTTGCAGCAGCCCATGCGCTGGTCGCCGCGGGCGCGGTTGACGGCGCGGATCACCACCTCGGCCTGCAGCCCGGCCTCGCGGTCGGGCGCCATCAGCCGCGCCAGCGGCAGCCGGTAGGCGCCGTCGTTGGTGCTGACATAGACATGGCTGCCGACCAGATCGGAGGTCCAGCCATTCGCCGAGGGCAGGCCATCGGCCAGGCCGAACAGCTGCAGGGCGCCATCGCGATACAGGGCGATTCCCTTGTCGAGCGTGGTCAGCAGCAGGGCGCCGCCGGGCAGGGGTCGCAGACTGGAGACGAAGCTGCCCTCAACGACCGCTGCCCAGTCGGGGCTGTCCCAGTGCTCGCCGCGCAGCCGGCGCAGGCCGCCTTCGGTGCCGACCAGCAGGCTGCCGTCGTCCTGCCGCAGCAGGCTGCGCACGCGCGATTCGGGCGAGCCGGCGGCGGCGCCGAAGCGCTGCAGCGTGCCGTCGCTGTGGCGCCACAGGCCGTCGAGGCTGCCGATCCAGAGCGCGTCGCCGTCATCGGCAAAGCTGGTGATCTGCGCAGCCGAAAGTGGCGCCAGCGCAGGGTCGGCCTCGATGCGTTCGCCGCGCAGGCGGGCCAGCCCGGCGCGGGTGCCGAGCCAGACCTCGCCGCGTGGATCGCGATGCAGGCTGTAGACGGCGGGATCCGGCAGCGCGTCACCGGCCTCGATGCGGCGGAAGCCCGCGCCGGGCTGCCAGTGCGCGAGTCCACCGTTGGTGCCGACCCACAGGCCGCCAGCGCCGTCATCCAGCACGCTCCACAGCAGGCTGTCGTGCAGACCCTGGCGGCGGCTGATGACGCGCAGGGCCGAATCGCTGATGCGCAGCAGGCTCTCGCGCTGGCTGCCCATCCACAGGTCGCCGTCGCGGTCCTCGAAGATCACGTGCAGCCAGGGCCGCGGCAGGAAGTCGGCATCGCCCACCGCTTCAATACGGCCGTCCGGCCGCAGGCGCTGCAGGTGCTCGACGCTGGCCGCCCACAGGTTGCCGTGGCGGTCGACCGCCAGCGTCGGCGTCGCCACCTCGGCGAGGTCGGGAAACAGGCGGCTCCAGACGCCGCTGGAAAGATCGAAGCGCCACACGCCATCGCGACTGCCGAGCACCAGCGCCCCCTGCCAGACCGTCAGCGCCAGCGGTCGGCTGTCGGCCTGCGGCAGCGGGAAGCGTTGCGCCTCGCGACCCTGTTCGAGCATGAACAGACCCGACTCGGCGGCCGCCCACAGGCGCTCGGCCGAGTCCACCGCCAGCGCGATGACGGATTCCCCGCCCAGATGCTCCGGTCGGCCCGGCCGACCGGGTGAGCGCAGGCCGTCGACGGTGGCCGCCAGCAACTGGCCGTCCCAGTGCTGCAGGGCACGCACCGAGGTCGGGCTGGTCGCGATCGGCACCTCTTCGAAGCGCCCCGCCTGCTGGCGCAGCAGCCCGCGCGGCGTGCCGAACCAGACCACGCCTTCGGGTGCGGCGAGGCTGGCGGTGGGCATGGTCAGGTCGAGCCCGGTGTTGAGCCGGTTGAAGGTGTGGAAGCGGCGGCCATCGAAGCGGGCGATGCCGTTCTGGGTGCCGACCCAGAGGTAGCCCTCGCTGTCCTGCGCCAGCGTCAGCACGGTGATCTGCGGCAGGCCATCCTCGGCGGTCCAGCGCTCCAGCAGGTAGTCGCCGAAGTCGGTAGCCGGATCCAGCGCAGACGCCGGTGCCAGCGCGCACAGCGCCAGCAGCAGGGCGCAGCACCCGGCCCGCAGGCCGCTACGGGCCCGCTTCGATCGGCGTGGAATGGCCGCATCCGCGTTCATGTCGCCGCGGTCGATGCAAGCGTCGTTCCGCGCGCCTGCGCGCGGCACAGGGCCCGGCCGGTTCGGCCGTCGATGGCGCAGCGGCTACCATAGGCGCCCTTTCCGGCCTGGGCGCGTGCGCTTGAACCTTCCCGACTACCCGTTCCAGCCGCGCCGTTTCGACCGCGGCGACGGCCTCGAAATGAGCTATCTGGACGAGGGCCAGGGCCCGGCCGTGGTGATGGTCCACGGCAATCCGACCTGGTCCTACTACTACCGGCACCTGGTGCTGGCCCTGCGCGGCAGCCACCGCTGCATCGTGCCCGACCACATCGGCATGGGCCTGTCCGACAAGCCCGACGACAGCCGCTACCGCTACACGCTCGACAGCCGCATCGACGATCTCGACCGCCTGCTGGCAGCCATCGAGCCCGAGCGCCCGGTCACCCTGGTGCTGCACGACTGGGGCGGCCTGATCGGCCTGGGCTGGGCGCTGCGGCATCCGCAGCGGGTCGTGCGGCTGGTGCTGCTGAATACCGCCGGTTTCAGCATGCCGGCCGACAAGCGCCTGCCCGGCCTGCTCAAGCTGGGCCGCGACTCGAAGCTGGGCGCCCTGCTGATCCGCGGCTTCAACGCGTTCTCGGCCGGCGCCACGAAGCTGGCGGTGAAGAAGCCGATGCCGGCGGCCGAGCGTCGCGCCTTCACTGCGCCCTACGACAGCTGGGCCAACCGCATCGCCACCCTGCGCTTCGTGCAGGACATCCCGCTCGGTGCGGGCGACCCGGCCTGGAACACCGTCACCGAGATCGGCCGCCGCCTGCCCGAGTTCGCCGACCGCCCCGCCCTGCTGTTGTGGGGCATGCAGGACTTCGTCTTCGATCACACCTGCCTGCGTGAATTCCGCCGTGCGCTGCCGCAGGCGCAGGCCCGCGAATACGCCGACGCCGGCCACTACGTGCTGGAGGACGCGCGCGCCGAGGTGCTGGACGAGGTGCAGGCCTTCTTCAAGGCGTATCCGGTCGCGGGCTGAGCTCAGCCGCGACGGGACCCCTACTCGCGGCAGACCGCGATACGGCCGCCGCCGGCGTCCTTCGCGCGGTACATCGCGCGGTCGGCGCGGCGCAGGATTTCGTCCGCGCTGCCGGCGGTGGCGTCGAGCAGGACGACGCCTACGCTGACGCCGAGTTCGATGTCCTCGCCGCCGAGGCGGTAGGGCGGGGCGACCGTTTCGATCAGCCTGCCGGCAACCAGGCAGGCGGCCTCTTCGTCCTGCACGTCGGCCAGCAGCACCACGAACTCGTCGCCGCCGAAGCGCGCGACCACGTTGCCGCGCGGCCCGTGCAGGCCGATGTCGTCGGCGCGCAGCACCGCGCGCATGCGCATGGCCGCCTTGCGCAGCAGCTCGTCGCCGGCATCGTGGCCAAAGCTGTCGTTGATCTGCTTGAAGCGGTCGAAGTCGACGAACAGCAGGGCCGCACCCGGCAGGCCGCCAGCGCGGATCTCGCGCAGCACATGGGCCAGGCGCTGCAGCAGCAGGCTGCGGTTGGGCAGGCCGGTGAGCTCGTCGGTCAGCGCCGCGCGCTGCAGCTGCTGCTCGAACTGGCGACGTTCGGAGAGATCCTGGATCACCGACCAGATCTGCTCGGAGCCATCCGGCTGGGTGATGCGGATGCCCGACAGCAGGACCGGCAGGCGACGCCCGCTGGCGTGGATGAATTCCTTCTCGTAGGGCCCGTAGGCGCCGGTCTGCATCAGGCTGCGCAGCTGCGCGGCCTCGTCTTCGGCGTAGTCGCGCGGGGTGATGTCCCAGTAGCTCGCGGCCAGCAGCTGGCCGCGGCTGTAGCCCAGCATGCGCAGCAGAGCGGCATTGGCGTCGAGGAAGCTGCCGCCGACCAGATCGTTCAGGGCCACGCCCAGGGTCGAGCGCTCGAACAGGCCCTGCAGCAGCACCTGGGTGCGCGCGAGCTCGTCCTCGGTGCGCTTGCGCTGGCTGATCTCGGTGTGGGTGCCGTAGACGCGCAGCGGTCGTCCGCCCTCGTCGCGCAGGGCCACGCGGCCGCGCGCCAGCACCCAGACCCAGTGGCCCTCGCGATGGCGCAGACGCAGCTCGCATTCGTAGTGCGCGCTGCTGCCCTCGAAGTGCGCCTGCGACTGCCGTTGCGACCGCGCCAGATCGTCCGGATGCACGCGCTCGATCAAGGTCTGGATGCTGAGCGGCTGCAGGCTCTGCAGGGTCTCGCCGAGGATTTCCGCCCAGCGCGTATCGACCTGCAGCTCACCGCTGTCGACCTGCCATTCCCAGACGCCGGCGCGGGTGCTTTCGAGGCTGGCCAGCAGGCGTTCGCGCTCGGCGCGCATCTGCGCCTGCGCGGCTTTCTGCGCGGTGAGGTTGATGAAGCTGCTGACCGCCGAGCGCTCGCCGCTCTCATCGCTGGTCATCAGCGCGCTGTTGACCTCGATCCAGCGTCGCTCGCCGTCCGGCAGGCGGATGCCCATGACGTCGCCGCGCACGGCGACACCGTCGCGCAGTACGCGCATGCCGGGATGCTCGGCGCCCGGATAGGCGCTGCCGTCCTCGTGGATGGCGTCCCAGTCGCCGCTTTCCGAGCTGGTCGACAGCAGCTGCGCGCGCGTGCGCCCCAGCAGGCGCTCGGCCTCGACGTTGCAGTCGACGATGCGGCCGGAGGCGTCCTGCACCACGATGCCGGCGATGGTCGAGTCGATCAGCCGACGCAGGCGACGGCGCTCGCGCACCCGCGCGCTGACGTCGTGCAGCACCAGGGCGAAACCGACCAGCGGCGTTTCGCGCTCGCGCAGGGGCTGCAGGTCGGCCTCCAGCCACAGGCGGCGGCCGTCCGGAGTGCGCACCGACAGGGTGGTATGGGTGGCGGCGTGCTGCTGCAGGGCCATGCGCAGCAGGGCGGTGTCGTCGGGCTCGTCGCCCGGCGCGCCCGGCGCCAGAACCTCCAGCAGCGGGCGCGCCAGCCAGGCATCGCCCGCGCACAGGCCGAGCCCATCGAAGGCGGGATTGGCCCAGAGCAGCCGGCTGTCGGGCCCCAGCAGGGCCAGCGCGGTGCGCGTGGAATGGGCGAACAGGCGAAGCACGCCGCGGCCCAGGGTGCCGGCGTCGAACTGCGATGGCAGATCCAGCGTGCGCCCCGAGCGCAGTTCGGTTCTTGCTTCCACGCCCCCTGACCCCTTACTCATTCGATGCAGCGGCCCGCAGCTTCGCATGGACCGGGCGGCGGCCGGCGGCAGCACCCGCTGCAGGCGGAGCGAGACCGACGCAAACCGCCCCGGGTGCAAGATCCAGGCCGCGGCGGAGCGCTGGAAACTCGGCGAATCGCCGGGAGCGTAGGCAGGCCTATGCGAGGGTGAAGCGAAGCGGAGCCGCTTGCGCGTCCACTGTCCCAGCCTGCGGGCGGCTGGCATGCTGCTCGACCGCATCGCCATCGACCACACCCGTGCTCAGCCTGCCGCCGCTCGCGCTCTACATCCACATCCCCTGGTGCGTGCGCAAATGCCCCTACTGCGACTTCAACTCGCACCGCGCGCCCGAGGCGCTGCCGGTCGCCGACTACGTGCGCGCCCTGCTGGCCGACCTCGACCAGGAGCTGCCCCAGGTCTGGGGTCGGCCGGTGTCGAGCATCTTCTTCGGCGGCGGCACGCCCAGCCTGTTCCCGGGGGCCGCCATCGGCGAGATTCTTGAGGGCGTCGCCGCCCGCCTGCGGCTGATGCCGGGGCTCGAAGTCACGCTCGAAACCAACCCTGGCACCGCCGAGTTCGACCGCTTCGAGGCCTATCGCGCGGCCGGCGTGAATCGCATCAGCTTCGGCGCGCAGAGCTTCGACGACGCGCGTCTGGCGGCACTGGGCCGCATCCACGACAGCGGCCAGGCCAAGCGCGCCTTCGAACTCGCCCGCGCCGCCGGCTTCGACAACATCAATCTGGACCTGATGTACGCCCTGCCGGGGCAGACGCTGGAGGGCGCGCTGGCGGATCTGGAGCAGGCCATCGCGCTCGCCCCCGAGCACGTGAGCCACTACCACCTGACCCTGGAGCCCAACACCCTGTTCGCCGCCAAGCCGCCTCCCGGCCTGCCCGACGAGGACAGCGCCTGGGACATGCAGGCGGCCTGCCAGCAGCGCCTCGCGGAAGCCGGCTATGCGCAGTACGAAATCTCGGCCTACGCGAAGCCCGGCCGGCGCAGCCAGCACAACCTCAACTACTGGCAGTTCGGCGACTACCTCGGGATTGGCGCCGGCGCCCACGGCAAGATCACCCTGCCCGCCGAAGACGCGATCCTGCGCCGCTGGAAGCTGAAGCATCCGCAGGCCTATCTGGACGCCGCCGCCAGCAGCGCGCGCATCGGCAGCGAGCAGCACATCGGCGCCGCGGATCTGCCCTTCGAATTCATGCTGAACGCATTGCGCCTGCTCGAAGGCAGCACGCTGTCGACCTTCGAAGCGCGCACCGGCCTGCCGCGCAGCGCGCTCGACGCCGCCTTCGCCAAGGCTGAGGCGCGGGGCTGGCTGGAGACCGACGGCGAGCGCTTCCGCGCCTCGGCGCTGGGACAGCAGTTCCAGAATGACTTGATTGGGCTCTTCCTGGCTTGAGGCCAGGAAGAGCGGGGATTCGGGATTGGGGATTTGGGATTCGCAAGAGCCGGTGAGTCGGAAGTACTGAGGCGTCGGTGTACTCATCAGCACACGACGCGCGAGCTGTTCCAATCCCGAATCCCCAATCCCGCGCGCCGCAGGCGCGCTGAAAGAATGCTCACCGAACGCCATATCCACTGCCCCTGGTGCGGCGAGGGCTTCGATGCCTTCGTCGATCTGTCCTACGGCGACGCCGAGTACACCGAGGACTGTCCGGTCTGCTGCCGGCCGATCAGCCTGAGCCTCCGGCTGGATGACGAGGGCGAGCTGGACGATCTGGGGGTGGATCGCGAGTAGGACGTGTCCTGCGGCGATGCGCGATTCCGTAATGCTTGGACACAGGTCGGCGGCAGGCCGACCCGGTTCCAGACCTCACGGAGTCGCCCCATGTCCCTCTCGCGTTCGCATCTCCTCCTCGCGCTCGGTCTCGCCTTCAGCGGCCATGAGGCCGCGCGTGCGGGCTCGCCCGTCCTCAGCTGGCCCGGCAGCGGCGCCTGCGCCGGCACCCTGCAGGCCTGCATCGACAGTGCGCCGGTCGATGCCACCCTCGATCTCGTGCCCACCGCCGTGATCGACGAGCACGTCAGCATCGCGCGCAGTCTGACCCTGCGCGGACGCAGTGCCGCGCGCGCGCAGTTCGCCGACGGTCGACGCATCACCGTGGCCAGCAGCGGCAGCGCCAACCTGGTGCTGCGCCTGCAGGATCTCGGGCTGCAGAACGGACAAATCCAGGTCAATCACGCCAGTACGGGGCGCGCCCTGATCGAACTCAGCGGGCTGCGCATGCGCGCCAGCTCCGCGGCTGCGCACAGCGGCATCATCGTCGACCTCGGCTCCTCGGGTACCACCGAAGTGCACGAGGTGCGCGTGCTCAACAACGACCTGCAGCTCGTGGCCCCCAGCATCTTCGACGCCGGCGTCGAGCTGTCGCTGTTCGGCAGCGGCCGGCGCGCGCGGATCGAGCTCAGCCACAACCGCATCCGCGCCGGTGCCCAGGGCCAGGGGCCTGGCGTGCTGGTCGACGTGGCCGGCGGCGCCGATGCCGATGTGATCGCCCACGCCAACGAGATCCAGGGTGCCTTCGGCCGCGCGCTGCGGATCAGTGAGGGCCGCTTCAGCACGACCGCCTCGACCCTGCGCGCCGATGTGGTCAGCAACGCGCTGGTCGGCGGCGGCGACTTCACGGGCGGCGGCCTCGATGTCATCACCAACAACGGCAGCATCGAGCTGGAAGCGATCAACAACACGATCGTGTTCGGTTCCGGCCTGGTGGTGACCCGCTGGGGCGATGGCAGCGGTGGGCCGCAGACGGGTTCGGTCACCGGCGGCATCTTCAACAACCTGATCGCCAACACCCGGTTCGGCTTGCAGAACACGCCCAGCCTGGGCGGCAATGCCACCGTCGACTGGAACCTGAAGTGGCAGAACAACCCGGCCGGCGCGCATACCGCCGGCGCCAACGACCTGAGCGCCGATCCGCAGCTGCGCTCGATGCTGGCACCGCGGCTGACGGCAGGCTCGCCGGCACGCAATGCCGGCAACGGCTTCGCCCTGCTGCGCGTGCCCGCCGCGCTGACGAACCACGATGCCGACGGCCTGCGCCGGCTGGTCAATGCGGTCGACATCGGCGCCTTCGAGTTCGGCCATCGAAGCCTGCAGCGGCGCAAGACCACCGCGGCTGCCAGCCCCCAGTTCCCGATTGTCGACGCCGAGCTCGACCTTGACAGCAGCCGCCGCATCTTCGTCACCCGCAATTTCGGCGCCGGCCCGGTGACCAACAATGCACCGGTGGGCGTGAGCTTCTTCGACCAGTGGTTCGTCACCAACCTGGGCGGCCAGAACATGGCCCAGAACGTCACCGTGAACCTGTTCGCGCCGATCGGCACCAGCACCAACGGCGTGTTCCAGCACCTGGCCAGCGGCAGCAACACGCTGGATGGCAGCAGCCTCATCGACTGGAGCCCGATCAACGGCCAGCCCGACCGCATCCTGCTGGCCACCCAGGCCACGCCCTTCGGCACGCCCTTCCATCCGGGCGCGGTGGTGCTGTCCTACGTCGGCAACCGCTGGAACCTGGTCAGCGCCGACGGCAGCAACTTCGTCACCAACACGCGCTGGAACCTCTACTCGCAGCTGCCCAGCCCGCAGGCCTTCGTCCACGAAGTGCGCGCCGACAACCGCAACGGCAGCTCGGGCAGCCTGATCGGCCACCCGCGCCTCGACGGTGTCGCCTGCGCGCAGATCCAGGTGATGCCGCTGGCCGGCAGCAGCGCGGCCGGCTCCATCGTCGACGTCGAGTACCTGCCCACGCTCGGCCGCCACCAGCTGTTCTCGAACAACGGAGCGCTGCCGCTGGGCGCGCGCTTCCATGTGCTGATCTTGCCCGAGCAGATCGAGGACTGCGCCGGCGGCGCGCTGTTCCGCGATGGATTCGACGGCTTCGGTTGAGCCGCTCGCCGGCTGACACGTGGAGGCGTGGATTCCCGTAAGGCGCGGTGAGAGGGCCGCACCGCGCCCGAGGAATCGACGCCATGAGCACGATCCGCATCCATTCGCAGCGCCTGCTGCTCACCCTGTTGCTGGCTGCGAGCGCGCCCCTGGCCGGCGCGGGCGATCTCGGCCTGTTCCGCGTCACCGGCAGCAGCGGCAACCAGCCCAACGGCTCGGTGCTGACTCCCGCCGTACACGACGGCGCCCTGCTGATCGCCTACTCGACCAATGCCCGCAACCTCGGCCTGGATCACCAGACCGGCGCCTCGCAGATCTACGCGCAGGACGCGGTCACCGATGCGCTGGAGCTGATCAGCGCCGCTCCCAACGGCCTCGGCAGCAATGGCAACGCCTCGCATCCGGCCTTCAGCGGCGACGCCCGCTACGTCGCCTTCAGCAGTTTCGCCAGCAACATCCTCGGCATCGACCAGCCGCAGTTCCTGACCCTCTATCTGCGCGACCGCTCCACCCAGACCACGCGCCGCGTGTCGAACGGCCTGAACGGGCTCATCAACGGCCAGGCGCGCTATCCGACCGTGTCCGACGACGGCCGCTACGTCGCCTACTACAGCCAGGCCAGCAACCAGGTGACGGGCGATACCAATGGCCTGCCGGATCTCATGCTGACCGACATGAACACCGGTAGCACCGAACGACTGTCGGTGAGCAACAGCGGCGCCCAGGTGGCCGAAGGTGCGCTCGAACACTGGACGCCGAGCCTCAGCGGCAACGGTCGCTTCGCGGTCTTCGGCGCGCGTGGCAACCTGACTTCGACGCCCGACAATACGGCCTTCCAGATCCACCTGCGCGACCGGCTGACCCAGACCACCCAGCTGCTGAGCATCAATGCGCAGGGCCAGGCGGGTACATCCAGCAGCGACCAGCCCAGCATCTCGCGCAACGGCCGCTACGTGGCCTTTCGCAGCGCCGCCCACAATCTCGTCGGCGGCGTGCTCGGCGGTCTGTTCCGGCTGGATCGCGGCACCGGCCAGCTGCTTGCGCTGCCGACGCCACCGAACAGCTTCGCCTGCTCGGTGCCGGCGGTCTCGAACCTCGGTGACACCAGTTTCGTGTGCTCGGATACCGCTGGCGGCGGCCGTCAGGCCTGGCTGTTCCGCCCACCCGCCACACTTTTCCTGCTGAGCCCCAGCGTCGCCGGCGGTGTCAGCAACGGCATCACGGAGAGTTGGCATGCGATGGGCGAGAACGGCGCGCTGATGGCCTATTCCTCAACCGCGACCAACATCGTGCCGAACGACACCAATGGGCAGACCGATATGTTCGTGGTGGTCGATGTGGATCGCGCGGCGATGCTGTTTGCGGACGGGTTCGAGTAGCGCGCGATTCGGGATTGGCGATGTCTGGGCAAGCACATGCGCGTGCATGCACGTTGACAGCTCGCGGTTGAGTTGTCCAATGAAGAACACCGGCTTCAAGCCGGTATGCAGCTGGCCCAGCGCGCCGCCGCAGCCGCTGGCATCGCAGTTGATCGGGGCCAGACTGTCGTGCCGACCGACCGGCAGCCCGTTGACCTTGACGTTGTTCTGCCCGCTCAGGATTTGCGTATAGCCACTGTCGCCCGAGCCGCCCGAACCCAGGCCCTCGCCGGCATTGCCCTGCACGCCGCGGCCGAGGTGCGAGACCGCATAGACCGGCGTGCCGCGGGCCTTGACGTTGGGAGAGGCACGCTCGGGGCTGCCGAGTTCGGCGTGGCTGTGGGCTGTGTCGCCGAGGCCAGGCCGGGCGTCGGATCAGAAGCCCTGCTGCTTCAGCAATTGATCGACCTGCCCGCCGCTGAAAGGCAGCGTGGGCTGGGCCAACTGACGCAGGATCAGCAGATGCGGGTGCAGCTTCACGCGGCGCAGGTTGGCGAGCACAGCCGTGCCGCCAGCGACGAGCGCGGGCTCGAAGCCATACATCTCGTCGGGTTCGAGACGGCCAAGCGTGCGCAGGGCGGGTTCGAACATTTGACCTTGCAGATCACTGATGTAGCCCCCCTGACTCAGAGAGCTCATCGAGAACAAGACACCGGCGCTGACTTCCAGCTCCCGGGGCGACTTCGGACGAAGTTCGCGCGCCAGGGCGAGAATTGCATTGTTGTGTGGGCTAATCGTTGCAGCAGCTCCGCAGGACTCTCCCCACAGATAGAGTTTCCCGAACGCAGTCCGTGCAATTACGTGGAACCGATCAACGCGTTCCAGCCCCGACCCCTCCAGCCAGAAGTCCAGCAGGTCGTCGTAGTGCTCCGGATTGACCGTCCAGAAACGCCCGTCCGCGTAGCCGCACCAGCCCTCGTGCTGCCAGTAGCCCAGCAGCCGATCAGGCAGCCGACCCCGGAAGCGCTCGATCACGTCCTCAGGCACGTCCCGGCGATGGAAGGCCTCGCCGAACTTGCTGATGAAGTACTCGAAATCCTCGTCGCGGACATAGCTCATCGCCTTGCACTCCTGCAGGGGCTCAGGCCCACGTTGACAAGGTCACCGCCGCGGACGAGAGCCTTGCGGAGCCACTCCCTACGCCGTGCCTAGGTGCTCAGCTCCGGGCGACTTCGGCCACATCGCGCATGATGTCGAGTTCGGTCACCTGCGACAGGATGTTCAGGTGCACATGCGCATCGACAATCTGCAGTCGCTCGACGGAGGGCACACCGCCCAGGGCGAGTGCGGGCACGAAGCCGTACATGGTGTCGTGGCTGAGCGGGCCGAGTCTGGCCAGAGCCTGCTCGAAGAGGGGCTTCTCGTTGGCGTCGTTGAGGTCGTAGGTATCTAGGGATGAGCTCGCAAAAAACAGCTGTAGTTCCTTGTCTGCCCCTCTGCGGCTGAAGGTCTCAGGATCAAACGCAGGAAACACCCACCCATAGGGCGCAACAATCTTCAGCGATGGGCCGGTCCCCGTACCCCAAAGCACCAGCTTTCCAAACGCCGAGCGCGCGATCACGTAGTAGGTGTCGCGCTGCAGATAGCTCGTGCCACCCAGCCAGTCGTCGATCGTGTCGGCCCAGTCGTCGGGGTCGACGGTCCAGAACAGGCCCTTGGCATACCCACACCAGCCATAGACCTGCCAGTACTCCAGCAGCTTGTCGGGCAGCTTGCCGCGGAACCTCGCGATCTTCTCCGGCGGCACATCGCGGCGATCAACGGCTGGAGCGAAGCCCTTGAAGCCAAGAAAATTGTCCATGAACACATCCATTACCCTCTCCTCTGCAATCAGGGGCAGCGTACAAGTTCCGCATTCATCTTGGTGCTGGCCCGCTCACCCTCGGGCACTCTCAACGCAGCAGCATCGAGAGCTTGGACGCGTGGCTTCCATTGCGCACCAATCGAGGAGTTCACGCCGCGGTCGCCCAAGGAACTCACAACATCCTTGCCCCCGGCGATCAAGTCGGGGCTGTGGAGGGCTGCCAAGGTTTTCATGCGCTCAGCCGTCATGGCGACGGCCTGCGCCCGCGCGTCAACTCCCATCATGCCTTGCTCAAGCAAGTGGTTCTCGAACTTCAGAGTCAGCTCTTTCGCGTAGTCTGCCCTGGCAGCCTCCTGCGCCGCCCCCGTGCCCTTCCGCCCCATCTCCCGGTAGCGCGCGCGGCCTTCCAGGTAGTCCTTGACGCTCATGTCGTTGAGCCCACGCTCCTGGTCGGCCAGCTGCCGATCGTACTCGGCCTTGCTGCCCGTCTTGTTCTTCTTGAAGCACCGGAGCTTGATGCGCGGGGTACGCGGCGGTGGCTGGACATAGACCCCGGGCCGCGCCGTGCTCACCTGCACACGCCCCTGCTGGGCTGACGGTTGGCCGGATGGCTGTTGCTGTGCCGTGCCGGGCTGCGAGCGGCTCTGCCGCGGCGTGCGCACGGGTCGAGCGGCTGTCGTTGGCCTGCGCCCCAGCGTGGTCACCATGTTGACCGCCTGCGCCAGCTCCGGCGGCACGCCGGCCATGGCGGCGGCGGCGCCGAAGGGCCCGGAGTACATCGCCTCCATGCGTGCACGCTCGCGCTCGATCTCGGCACCGCGGCGGGCCAGCTCGCGGGCTTCCTGCGAGGTCGGTGCGGCGCTCATTACCGGGCCTGCCGCGGCCTCGGGGTAGAGGCGCTCGAACAGGCGCCGCTGCTGGTCGTTGTGCCACAGCGCCGAGCTTGCAGCACTGCGCTGCGAGGCCTGCAAGGCCTCGATCTGGCGGCTGATCGCGCGGCGCTCGCTGTTGAAGGGGTTCCAGGTGCTGGCGCGATCGGCCTGCGCGCGCAGGTCGCGGATCTGCCGGTCGATGGCCTCGGCGCGCGCATTGGCATCGGCCTGCGCCTGCCGGTGGTAGGCCATGTCGGCCTGCAGTTCCTCCGGCGTCTTGCTGAACTCGCGGTTGAGCTGCTCGACGAAGGACACCGGCTTCAAGCCGGTATGCAGCTGCCCCAGCGCGCCACCGCAGCCGCTGGCATCGCAGTTGATCAGGGCCAGACTGTCGTGCCGACCGACCGGCAGCCCGTTGACCTTGACGTTGTTCTGCCCGCTCAGGATTTGCGTATAGCCACTGTCGCCCGAGCCGCCCGAACCCAGGCCCTCGCCGGCATTGCCCTGCACGCCGCGGCCGAGGTGCGAGACCGCATAGACCGGCGTGCCGCGGGCCTTGACGTTGGGAGAGGCACGCTCGGGGCTGCCGAGCTCGGCGTGGCTGTCGAAGGGGATGGCCTGGCCGCCGACTGCGCACCAGTCGGGCTCGACGCTGGTGACCGTCCAGCTTCCCGCATGGGCAATGTGTCGGCACTCGCTTTCGGATGCGGACGCCTCAGCGCCCGCAGACCCGGCGCCGTCGGTTCCTTCATCGAGCCCCGGCAGGTCGAGCTGCGGATTGCGCGCGCGGTAGTCCTCATAGGCGGCTTCGCTGAGCCGCCAATCAGGCAGAGGACGGTCCTGTGCGTCGTAGCGCTGGATCAGCAGCTGATCGCTGTCGGGATAGCGGAAGATGCTCCACAGGCTGTTGTCCGGTGCGACATGCACCAGCCCGCTGGGCGAGTTGACGGCGGGTAGTTGGGTGGGTTCGCTCATGTTGGCAATCCGATCCGCTGCAGCGCCCACGGGTCCAATTCGACGGTGACCTCGCGAGGTGTGTGGGCAGGCGGGAACACGGTGCGCCAGCTCAGGCAGAGTTGGCGCGTATCGAGATTTACCGACAACGTATCGAGCCGCATGGGGGCCTGTATTTCCCGCGCATCGTCCAGCCGTGCGCGCAGGCTCGGCTTCAAACCCGGCAGCTGCCATCCGCAGTCGCCCTCGGGCAGCAGACCCATCAGGCCCACGCGCTCATCCCCACGCAGCGCCTGCGGTGCGCGCAAGGGTGCTACAGCGGCCTGAAGAAAGCGCAGATCGAAATCGTCCGGGTAGTGGGGATAGCGGGTACTGCGCCAGTGGGCGTCACGGGTGCCCAGGAAGGCCGAGCGAGGCGACCACCAGCGCGCGATCGGTCCGAGCCCGGCGGTGGGCAGGTCTTGACTGGGGTGATGCAGGCTCTGGCCTGGCAGCAGGACCTGCGGCGCGGGCATCTGCTGCACGGCATCGAGTTGCTCCTGCAGGCTCCGACGCGCTGGCGCGGGAAGCGCAGGGAGTGCGCTGCCCGCGGGCAGCCAGCCGCAGCCTGCGGGATTGTCGGGCTTTGAGGCCTCCGCGCGCTGAGCGGCGTCGGGGTCCCGATGCTCCCAATGCCCGCCGAAGGCGAGCCGATAATCCAAGGCGACTGCATCGGTATGCTCGGCAGCGCCGAGACTCCAAGCCATGAGGCCGCGCGTCCATCTGCGTGGTCCGTAGAGTTCGACGAGGTGGCGGACCTCGCCCACCCCGATGCCGGCCGCCCATCGACGCAGTGGACGGTGGTCGTGGCTGCGTGCCGTGCCGGTGACCCAGATGTCTGCGCCCGGCTTGAAGAGCACAGCGTCCGCGGGCTCGGCGAGTACCAGCGCAGCGGGGTGCGCCGCTTCGCCGCCTGCATGACGGTCGCCCATGCACACGGGCACCTGCTTGGCCGCTGCCTTCAAGTCTGCGGAGCAGGGATCGAGCTCAAGGGTCGCCTTCAGCACGAAGACATCAAGCACCAGTCCACCGGGCGCGAGCTTGCGGAACGCGGCATGCGGCAGCCGCGTCGTGTTGCGGATCATGTCTCGGCCCCATCGGCGGGCGCTGGACGTGTGGTGCCACTGTTCAGATGGATATCGTCCGGCGCATCGATATTGGCCGTGGCCTCGGCCAGCACATGCACATCCTTGGCCTGCAGGTAGATGGCGTCCGGCGTGAGAACCAGCCTGGAGCTGCCGACCTGCAGGGTGATGCTGTCGGCATCCATGCGCAGCATCGACGGTGACTTGCCGCTCGACTCACCCTGGCTCGGCGCCTGGATGTTCGCAATCATCACGTTCTGCTGGGCAGCGCCAGCGGCGCCCACCTTCAGGGTGTAGACCTCGCCCACGTCGGCGGTGTGCTTCTTGCTGATCTTGTCGCTGCGCGAGTTGCCGACCACCGTGTTCATCATCGCGCCGACGTTGAGGCTGTAGGCCGCGCCGATGTTCACCATCTTGGCCAGCCCGACGTTCTGCATCGAGGCCATGCCGATGGTCTCGGTCTTCATCTTGCCGACCTTGATCGACCAGCTCTTGCCGATCCTGTCGCTCTCGTTCTTGCCGACCTTCTTGCTGCGGTTCTTGCCGACCGTCACCGATTCGTTGTCGCCCACGGTACGCGTGCGGTTCTTGCCGACCGCATGCGTCTGGTGGTCGCCGATCGAGACCGATTCGTTCTTGCCGACATCTTCGGATCGGTTGTCACCGATGCTGATCGTCTCGTTGTGGTCGACGCGCTCCTTGCGGTCGTTGTGGACGGTGATCGTCTCGTTGTTGTCGACCGTTTCCGTGCGGTCGCGCTTGATGTGGC
>NZ_CALART010000095.1 GCF_937888285.1 uncultured Aquimonas sp. | reverse complement strand
TCCTCGATGGCTGTCTAACATTCCATCGGGTCCAAGAACCTGGGGGCAAGACAGGCCGCGTTGAGATGCGGGGCAGGTGGACGACTTGCCGATCTCCGGGGCCTGAGAGGTGGTGATGCAACGAAGGTCTGGTTCAACGCGCAGCTGCGATCGTCCAAACCGAGGCGACTTCGGAGCTTGGAGCGAGTTTCGTGCTTGCGACGTTGGGCCGCGCGTCGCTTGGCCCAGCCGGCGCGCTTGACGCTCAGCTCACCCCCCCTCAGGCGCTTTGCAAACGTAGCAGGTGAGTCTGCCCGCCGACAGACTTCCTCGTCGCAGCGAGAACCAGAAATCGGGGAGCATGTTCTCGTCACCCGCCCGAACGGCGTTCGCGTCTACGGTCAGGTTGCCGCACCTTGAACAGGGAGCGATTGGATACATCTCGCCCGGCAGCTGCATTGACTGCGAGTCGCACACGACGATCCCATGCTTCGCAGCGAGACTTTCCAGCTCCAGGAAGAACTTATCGAGACGACGGTCTTCAGCACTCTCCGACTGAAAGCAAAGCGCGACTTGTGCGGCATAGGTGTTCATCGGCGTATGCAGCTCGCCTACTTCTTCGGCAGATAGAGGTCAGTGATCGTGCCCTCATACGCCTCCGCCGCCATGCCCACCGATTCACTCAGGGTCGGATGCGGGTGGATGGTGAGGCCGATGTCGCTGGCTTCGGCGCCCATTTCAATCGCGAGGCCGACTTCTGCGATCAGGTCGCCGGCGTTGGGGCCGACGATGCCGGCGCCGATCACCTTGTGGCTGGCTTCGTCGAACAGCAGCTTGGTGAAGCCTTCGGTGCGGCCCTGGCCGATGGCGCGGCCCGAGGCCGCGTAGGGGAACTTGCCGACGCCGACCTTGAGGCCCTTGGCCTTGGCTTCGGTCTCGCTGACGCCGACCCAGGCGATTTCCGGGTCGGTGTAGGCCACGCTCGGAATCACGCGGGCGACGAATTCGGTCTTGTGGCCGGCGGCGACTTCGGCCGCGACCTTGCCCTCGTGCGTGGCCTTGTGCGCCAGCATCGGCTGGCCGACCAGATCACCGATGGCGAAGATGTGCGGCACGTTGGTGCGCATCTGCCTGTCGACGGCGATGAAGCCGCGCTCGGACACCGCGACGCCAGCGGCGTCGGCATTGATCTTGCCGCCGTTGGGCGTGCGGCCCACCGAAACGAGTACGCGGTCGAACAGCTGGGCCTCGGGCGCCTTGTCGCCTTCGAAGCTGACCTTGAGGCCCTTCTTTTCGGCGACCACGCCGCTGACCTTGGTCTTCAGGTGGATGCCCTTGAAGCGCTTGGCCAGCCGCTGCTGCAGCGGGCGCACCAGATCGGGATCCGCGCCTGGCATCAGCTGGTCGGCGAGTTCGACCACGGTGACGTCCGCGCCCAGCGCCGCGTACACGCTGCCCATCTCAAGACCGATGATGCCGCCGCCGATTACCAGCAGGGACTTCGGAATCTCCTTCAGCTCCAGCGCGTCGGTGGAGTCCATCACCCGCGGGTCGTCCCAGGGAATGCCCGGCAGCTTGACCGGCTGCGAGCCGGCGGCGATCACCGCGTGCTCGAAGCGCACGATCTTCGCGCCGTCGGCAGTTTCGACTTCGATCTCGTGCGGGCTGATTAAGCGGCCCGTGCCGGTGACCGTGCGCACCTTGCGCTGCTTGGCCATGCCGGCCAGGCCACCGTTCAGCTGCTTCACCACTTTCGACTTGTAGGCGCGCAGCTTGTCGAGGTCGATCTTGGGCGCGCCGAAGCTCACGCCGAAGTCCTCGCCGTGTGCCGCCTCGTCGATGACGCGGGCGGCGTGCAGCAGGGCCTTCGACGGGATGCAGCCGACGTTCAGGCAGACGCCGCCGATCTCCGGGTAGCGCTCGATCAGGATCACATCGAGCCCCAGGTCAGCGCCGCGGAAGGCCGCGGTGTAGCCGCCGGGGCCGGAACCCAGCACGGCGAGCTGGCAGGTGTAGTCGGCGTCGCGGCCGCTGGCGCTGGCGGCTTTCGGCGCAGGCGCGGCGGCGGTTGAGGCTGCCGCGGGTGCCGGGTTCGATGCGGGCGCAGGTGCTGCCGCCGGTGCATCACCTGCCGCTGGCGAAGACGCTGCGGGCGAAGACTTCGCAGCACCGGCCTCTTCCACGCGCAGCCTGGCGATCACGCTGCCCTCGCTGACGGCATCGCCGACCTTGACGGTGAGCGCCACCAGCACGCCGGCGTGCGAGCTCGGCACTTCCATCGTGGCCTTGTCGGATTCGAGCGTGACCAGGCCCTGGTCCTTGGCGATGCTGTCGCCGGGCTTGGCCAGCAGTTCGATCACCGGTACGTCGCTGTGGCCGCCGATGTCGGGCACCTTGATCTCGATTTCCGTGCTCACGCGCGCTCCTGGATGCGATTGACCGCCGGATTGTAGCGGCTGCGCGCGACCCCGCCGCCAGCGTACGGGGTGGTCTGGCAATGGTCGGGGCGGCTCATCGCCGCCGGCATCCATGCCCTTCGGCGGTGTTGCCCGCGTAAGCCCGCGACTAGGCTGCCGCTTCCTCCACTGCCTGCACGGAGCGCTTCGATGCGCCGACTGCCCCTGCGCCTGAAAGCCACCTTCGCTCTTTACTGCGCCGCGCTGCTGCTGCCGCTTGCCGGCAGCGCGCAGCCGCTGGAGCTCGAAAAGATCATGGACGACCCGGCCTGGATCGGGCCGCCGGTCGAGAACCCGCACTGGTCGCTGGACGGCCGGGCCGCGCTGTTCCAGCTCAAGCGCGCCGACAGCCCGCTGCGCGATCTGCACCGCGTGGGCTTCGACGGCAGCGCGGCGACTCTGCTGGCCGATGCCGATCTCGCCGGCGTCGATGCGCCAAACCCGGTGTTCGATGCAGCGGGTGAGCGCGCGCTGTTCCTGCGCGATGGCGATGTGTTTCTGCGCGAGATTGGCAGTGGCGCTCTGCGCCAGCTGACCCGCAGCGAGGTGGCCGAAGCCGCGCCCGCCTTCATGGCCGATGGCCGGGTGATGTACCGCGCCGGCGCCGACTGGATCGTGCACGACCTCGCGACGGGCCTTGCCGGGCCGATCGCTGTGCTGAAGGCCGAGAAGGATCCGGCCGAGGCGCCCAAGGCCGACGACCTGCGCGACATGCAGCTGCGTCTGATCGGCACGCTGGCGCGCGAGAAGGCCTGGCGCGACGCGCAGGCGGCGCGTGAGTCCGAACTGCGCCGCGGCCTGTCCACGCGCATCGCCCCGCCGGTCTATCTGGGCGACACGCTGACGATCGCCGACAGCGCGCTCAGCCCCGACGGCCGCTGGATGCTGGTGGTCACCCAGCCCAAGGGCAGCGAGCCCGGCCGCGTGGGCAAGATGCCGAAGTACGTCACCGAAAGCGGTTACGAGGAAAGCGAGGACGTGCGCGTCCGCGTCGGCCGCAATCCGCCGGCCGGGCAAGCACTGGTGCTGGTCGATCTCGCCGACGGCAAGCAGTACCCGTTGGATCTGAAGGCGCTGCCGGGCATCGACACCGATCCATTGGCCGAGCTGCGGGCGGCGGCCGGCAAGGAGGCGCTGAAGGGCCCGCGCGCGCTGCGTGTGAATGCGATGGAGTTCAGCCGCGACGGCGCACGCGCAGCGGTGATGCTGCGCGCGGTCGACAACAAGGACCGCTGGATCGCCGAGGTGCAGCGCGAGGGCCGCGCGCTCGAAACCCGCCACCGCCTCACCGACCCAGGCTGGATCAACTGGAACTTCAACGAGTTCGGCTGGCTGCCCGACAACCGCACCCTGTGGTACCTGTCGGAAGAGGACGGCTACAGCCACTTCTACACCCGCCGCGGCGACGCGCGGCCGAAGCAGCACACGCGTGGGAAGTGGGAATTCTCCGAGCCTGTCATCGGCCGCGATGGCCGCCAGGTCTACGCGCTGGCCAATCAGGAGTGGCCGGGCAAGTACGAGGTGGTGCGCCTCGATCTCGGCAGCGACCGCATCGAGACGCTGACGGCGCTCGGCGGCGTCAACGCCTTCGTGCTCTCGCCCGACGAGCAGCGCCTGCTGGTGGTGTACTCCGAGCCGCACCTGCCGCCGCAGCTGGGCGTGATGGCGGCGAGCGGCGGCGGGCTGACCGCGCTCACCGACACCCGCAGCGAGGCCTACAAGGCGCAGAGCTGGCTCGCGCCCGAGTTCGTGCAGGTGCCGAGCCGCCACGGCGCCGGCACGGTCTGGGGCAAGTACTATGGCCCGGCCGTGCTGGAACCCGGCAAGCGCTATCCGATCGTGCTGTTCGTGCACGGTGCCGGCTACCTGCAGAACGTGCACCTGCGCTGGTCGCAGTACTTCCGCGAGCAGATGTTCCACCAGCTGCTGGTGGAGAAGGGCTACATCGTGCTCGACCTCGACTTCCGCGCCTCGGCCGGCTACGGCCGCGACTGGCGCAATGCGATCTACCGGCAGATGGGCCACCCGGAGCTCGAGGACTACCTCGACGGCATCGAATGGCTGGTCGAGAACCGCCAGGGCGACCGCGCCAACGTCGGCGTGTACGGCGGCAGCTACGGCGGCTTCATGGCCTTCATGGCGATGTTCCGTGCGCCCGAGGTCTTCCACGCGGGTGCGGCGCTGCGGCCGGTCACCGACTGGGCGCAGTACAACCATCCGTATACCTCGAACATCCTCAACACCCCGGACATCGACCCGGAAGCGTTCCGCAAGAGCTCACCGATCGAGTACGCCGAAGGCCTGCAGGGCCACCTGCTGATCGCCCACGGCATGATCGACGACAACGTGCTCTACCAGGATTCGGTGCGCCTGGCCCAGCGCCTGATCGAGCTGCGCAAGGATCACTGGGAGCTCGCCAGCTACCCGATGGAGCGCCACGCCTATGTGCACCCGGAGGCCTGGTTCGACCAGTACCGGCGCATCTTCAAGCTGTTCGAGCGGGTGTTGAAGGACTGAGACACGTGCGGGTAGCGCCGCGGCCCCGCACGAATGGCGGCGGGGCCGGGCGCCGCGACGATCGCTTCGACAGAGTGACCGGTTCGCCACGACGGCTGGTTCGCAACATCGACTGCGTCGCCACGACGACCATAGGGTGGGCCCTGGCCCACCGGAGCTCCACACTCGCCTCGGTCTCGGTCCCGGCCCCAGTTTCGGTCCCGTGAGCGCACGCGATATGCGACCGGTGGATGGCGCCTCGAGGGTTTTTTGCGGGCCGGGTGAGCAGGATTCGGAGGCGGACCGGGGGGAGTGCCGAGGTCACGGTGGGCCAGGGCCCACCCTATGCGCAACGACTGCCTGCCAGCGTGTCACGTGGGCGTCCGTGCGTCGGCGTGGCGCTCTGCGGAGCGCTGGCCGGTTGCGAGGTCTTGGCAGGCGCCCCGCCTGCCGCGAAGTTCCGGTACATGCGCTGCGCTTATGTACCCTGCGCGAGCCGCAGGCTGCCGCTGCGCTTGCTGCAAGGTGTTGCCTGAACCCGTAGGGTGGATAAGCGCAGCGCATCCACCAGCCGCTTGCCTCAGGGCCGAGCCTTGCATGCACCCGCTGGCTTCGAGTCCAAGCAAGCCTTGAATGCATCGAAGGCGGCGACCTCGCGCTCCGATGTGCGCGTATCGTATGTCTCTGCGAATCCGGCGGTCGTTCCGGCGCCACCAACGAAAAGGCCGGCGGGTCGCCCCGCCGGCCTTTGCTCTACTTGCAGCTCCGATCAACGCTTACGGGCGGCGCATCCAGAAGTTGTAGCTGCCCGAACCGCTGTAGGAGTACACGCGCCAGCGGTAGTAGCCGGCAGTGCCGCTGTAGCTCACGTCCTCGCTCGAGCTCGCGCTGGTGCCCGAACGGACCGTGGTCCAGCTGCTGCCGTTCCACTTCTGCAGGGCCAGGTCGAAGTCCGCACCGGAGGCCGGGCCGCGCAGCCAGCCGCTGTGGGTGCCGCTCACCGAGCTGTAGTAGTAGGTGCCGCCCGGGACGAAGGCCTGGGCGCCGGTGCCCGACAGCGTGCCGGTATAGGCCTCGCAGCTGGTGCAGGGGGCGGTCGGGCCGGTGCTGACCGTGACCGTGCGGCTGGTGCTGTTGGCCTGGTTGGCGGTGTCGCGCACCGTCAGCGTCGCCGTGTAGGTGCCGCCGGCCGCATAGGTGCGGCTGGTGGTGGCACCGGTTCCGCTGGCGCCGTCGCCGAAGGTCCAGCTGTAGCTGCTGATGCCGTTGTCGTCGGTCGAGCCCGTACCGTTGAACGAGCAGGTCAGGCCCGAGCAGCTGAAGGTGAAGCTGGCGGTGGGCGGGTTGTCGACCGGCGTGGTGCCGCCGCCGAAGATCGAGTACAGCAGACGGTTCGGCGAGCCCGTGCCGGCGCTGGTCACCTTGTTCGGCGTGCTGTTGTTGATCAGCGCAGTGGCCACCTGGGCGGGCGTGGCGCTCGGGTTGTTGGCCAGGTACAGGGCCGCGGCGCCCGCCACGTGCGGCGACGCCATCGAGGTGCCGCTGATGGTGTTGGTCGCGGTGGTGCTGGTGTACCAGGGCGCGGTGATGTTCGAGCCCGGCGCGAAGATGTCGAGGCAGGTGCCGAAGTTCGAGAAGCTCGAACGCGCGTCGGTGTTGGTGGTGGAACCGACGGTGATCGCCACCGGCGCGCGCGCCGGCGAGTAGTTGCAGGCGTTCGAGTTGTCGTTGCCCGCGGCGACCACGACGGTGACGCCGGCGTTGTGCATGCGGGTGACGGCATCATCGGTGGCGGTCGAGGCGCCGCCGCCCAGGCTCATGTTGGCCACGGCCGGCTTGATGTGGTTCGCAGCCACCCAGTCCATGCCGGCGATCACGCCGGAGTTGGTGCCCGAGCCGTTGCAGCCCAGCACGCGCACGGGATGGATGATGGCGCCCTTGGCGATGCCGTGGGTGGTGCCGGCGACCGTGCCGGCGACATGGGTGCCGTGGCCGTTGCAGTCGGTGGTGCCGCGACCGTCGTTGATGGCGGTGTAGCCGTTGCCCATGCGGCCGCTGAACTGCGCGTGGGTGCCCAGCACGCCGGTATCGACGATGTAGGTGTGGACGTTGCTGGCGGTGGTCAGGTACTCGTAGGTGCCCGACAGCGGCAGGTTGCGCTGGTCGACGCGGTCGATGCCCCAGGTGGCGCCGCTCTGCACGGCGGTGGTGCTGACGTAGCCGTCCTGCTCGACATAGGCGACGCGGGCGTCGCTCAGCAGCTGCTCGATCTGCTTGTCGTTGGCCTGGACGACGAAGCCGGGCAGCACGTGCGAGTAGGCCATGCTGACCTCAAGCCCGAAGCGGGAGGCCATGTCGACGGCGAGCGTGTTGACGTCGGGACGGCGCGAGCTGGTGTCATCGCCGAAGCGCACCAGGTCTTCCTGCAGGACGACGATGTACTGGCCGCTCACCGGCTTCTCGACGCGACGCAGCTCGGATGCGGCAGCAAGACCCGGCAGCGCCATGGCCAGGGCCACGGCGGAACAAAGCATCTTCATGTTGCGGAACTCCCCGTTGAATGCAGCGGATTGGACCGGCAGGGGCGAATGCCCTCTGGTACCGGCGCGCAGCGCGGGGTCGACGTGTCCTTGTGATCTGGCCGCTACCTCCCCCGGAGGTTGCGCCGGGCGTCATGCCCCGCGATCGCGGAGCGGAACCTAAGTCGAGGTGCCGTGATGTGTCAATCTGCAAACGCGCAATCGGCCCAAAGCTGCCCGATGCGCCCGCAAAAGCGTGACTGACATCGCGAACAGGCGTTCGAGCGTGAAGGCCGACACGCTTGCCCTGCGAGTCACTCCGCAAGCGACTCGGCCACGGCCTGGCGCAGCGCGGGCACCACCTCGGTGTCGAACCAGGGGTTGCTGGCCACCCACAGCTGGTTGCGCGGGCTGGGATGCGGCAGCGGGAAGTAGCGCGGCTGGTAGCGCGCGTGCTCGCGCACGGTGTCGGTGAGGGTGCGGCCGCGCGCGGCGCCGAGGAAGCCGGCCTGCGCGTAGTGCCCGATCAGCAGGGTCAGGCGGATGTTGGGCAGCAGCGGCAGCAGCTGCGGGTGCCAGGTCGGCGCGCACTCCGGCCGCGGCGGCAGGTCGCCGGCCGTGCCCTTGCCCGGATAGCAGAAGCCCATCGGCACGATGGCGATGCGGCGGCCGTCGTAGAACTGCTCGCGGTCGAGGCCCAGCCAGTGGCGCAGGCGGATGCCGGACGCGTCATTCCAGGGGATACCGGATTCATGCACCTTGGTCCCCGGCGCCTGCCCGACGATCAGGAGGCGCGCGCTGGCCTGGGCGCGCAGGACGGGGTTGGCGCCCAGCGGCAGCTGCGCTTCGCAGAGGCGGCAGGCGCGGATCCGCAGCAGCAGGGCATCGAGTTCGCTCATCCGTTCGCGCCCATCCTCAGTCGAAGTCGGGCAGCAGTTTGCCCGGATTGAGCAGGCCCTTGGGATCGAAGGCGCGTTTGACCGCGGCCATCAGCTCCAGCGTGCGCGCATCGACTGCCGCCCGCATGAAGGGCCGCTTGGCGAGGCCGATGCCGTGCTCGCCCGAGAGCGTGCCGTCGAGCGCGATGACCAGGCCGAACAGGGCTTCGAGACAGGCCTCGGCGGCGGCATCGCGGCCGGGCTCGGCGGGGTCGTACATCAGGTTGACGTGGATATTGCCGTTGCCGGCGTGGCCGAAGTTGACGATGCGGATGCCGTGCCGCTGCGACAGCCCGCGCACGCCCTCGATCAATTCGGGCAGGCGCGAGACCGGCACCACCACGTCTTCGTTGATCTTCTTCGGCGCCAGCGAGCGCAGCGCCGGCGACAGCGCCTTGCGGGCGGCCCACAGGGCCTCGCCGTCGGCGGCATCGCGGGCGACCTGCAGATCGTTCAGACCCGGTCCTTCCGCGGCACGCGCGACGGCGGATGCCGCGCGCTCAATGCCCTCGGCATCGCCATCGACTTCGACCAGCAGCAGGGCCTCGCCGGGCGGCAGGTCAAGACCGCGCGCGCGCACCAGGGCCAGCGCCTCGCCGTCCATGAACTCCAGCGCGCAGGGCGTCACCGGCTGGGCCATGATCCGCGCCACCGCCTGCGCTGCGGCGACGATGTCGGCGTAGATCAGGCGCAGGCCGCGGCGCAGCGGCGGCAGCGGGGTCAGCTTCAGCGTCGCCTCGGTGATCAGGGCCAGCGTGCCCTCGGAGCCGATCAGAAGACGGGTCAGGTCGAAGCCGACCGCGCCCTTGCTGGTCGGTGCGCCGCAGCGGAAGGCGCGGCCGCTGCCGTCGACCGCGCGCAGGGCCAGCACGTTGTCGCGGCAGGCGCCGTACTTCACCGCGCGCGGGCCGCCGGCATTGCAGGCGAGGTTGCCGCCAATGGTGGAGTAGGGCGCCGAGGTCGGGTCCGGCGGCCAGAAGAAGCCGTGAGGCGCCAGCACCGCCTGCAGGTCGCCGTTCAACACGCCGGGCTCGACCACGGCGTAGCGGTCGGCGGTATGGATCTCGACGATGCGGCGCATGCGCTCGAAGCTCAGGGCCACGCCGCCGGCGACCGGCACGCTGGCGCCGGTGGTGTTGGTGCCGCGGCCGCGCGCGGTGATCGGCAGCCCGTGCTCGGCGCAGGCGGCCACCAATGCGGTCACCTGCTCGGCGGTCTCGGGCAGGGCCACCGCCAGCGGCAGGGCCTGGCGCTTGCTGTTGTCGACGCTGTAGGCGATGCGCTCGGCGGCGTCCAGCAGCAGCGCGTTCGCCGGCAGGGCGTCGCGCAGCGCGCGCAGGGCGGCAGGGCTCAGCGAGGTCGGCCAGATCGTGGTCATCCGCCGAGTGTATCGGCAGGGCCGCAGGTGAACGAAGCGCGCGCCGCGCTGTCCACCCGGGTCGCGTTAACCGTTACCCTTGGCCCCGCGCGCACCTGCGCCGCTTACGACAGCAGACCCCATGCGCATCCTGGTCATCGAAGACAACACCGACATCGCCGCCAACCTTGGCGATTATCTGGAAGACCGCGGGCACATCGTCGACTTCGCCGCCGATGGCGTCACCGGCCTGCACCTCGCCGTGGTCAACGAGTTCGACGCCATCGTTCTCGATTTGAACCTGCCCGGCATGGATGGCCTGGAGGTCTGCCGCAAGCTGCGCCAGGACGCACGCCGCCAGACCCCGGTACTGATGCTGACCGCGCGCGACGCGCTGGAACAGAAGCTCGCCGGCTTCGACGTCGGTGCCGATGACTACCTGGTCAAGCCCTTCGCGCTGCAGGAAGTCGAGGCTCGCCTGACGGTGCTGGCCCGCCGCGGCAAGGGCGCGCAGCCGCGCGTGCTTGAAGTGGCGGACCTGCGCTACAACCTCGACACGCTGGAGATCAGCCGCGCCGGCAAGTCCATCAACCTGAACCCGACGGCGCTGAAGATCCTGCAGTGCCTGATGGAAGCCAGCCCCTCGGTGGTGACCCGGCAGGAGCTCGAGACCCGCGTCTGGGGCGAGGAGCTGCCCGACAGCGACTCCCTGCGCGTGCACATCCACGGCCTGCGGGCGGCGCTGGACAAGCCCTTCGACAAGCCGCTGATCCACACCCGCCACGGAATCGGGTATCGCCTTGCCGACATCGAAGCAGTTCAGACGCCGGCTTAGAAGCCGGATCATCATCTCCTTCCTGATCCTCGGCAGCGGGCTCACCGCCCTCTTTGCCGTGGCCACGATCGGCCTGCGTGCGCGGCTGGAAAACCAGCTGGTCGACAACTGGCTGGAGCAGGAGGCGCGCAATTTCGTCGAGTTCAAGCGTCTCAATCCGGCGCCCGACGCGCAGTTCCAGTTCTCGCGCCAGATCGAGCTGTTCGTGGTGCGAAGCAGCCGCCAGGAAAGCGTGCCCTTCAGCTGGCGCGAGCTGCCCGAAGGCGTGCATGAAGTGCTGGAGGCCGGGCCCGACGGCGAGCCGACCGAGTACAAGCTCGCCGTGCATCGCGCCTCCGACCTGGTCGGCTTCCTGCGCTATGACTACTCCAAGGAAGCCCTGGGCCAGCGTCAGCTGGTCACCGCGCTGGTCGCGGCCGTGGCCCTGTTCTCGGTGTTCGCCGGGCTGATCGGCCTGTGGTCCTCGCGGCGGGTGATGCAGCCGGTGGCCGATCTCGCGCGGCGCATCGAGGGCTACAGCAGCCGCAGCGCGCCGGAGAAGCTGGCGCCGCACTTCGCCGATGACGAGGTCGGCCAGCTCGCCAGTGCGCTCGACGACTACGCCGAGCAGCTCACCGAGCGCGTCACCCGCGACCGCGAATTCAACGCTGACGTCAGCCACGAGCTGCGCACGCCGCTGGCTGTGATCCGCGGCGCAGTCGAGCTGATCCAGTCGCAGCCGGACCTGAACGACAAGACCCGCCAGCGCCTGCAGCGCATCGAGCGCGCGGTGCAGCAGTGCACCGACCTGATCACCGCGCTGCTGATGCTCTCGCGCGGCGAGCGCGGCAGCGGTGCCACCGATGTCCGTCGCCTCGCCGAACAATTGGCCGAAGCCAATCGCGTCAACATCGGCTCGAAACCCATCGAGGTGATCGTCGAAGGCCAGCAGGGCGTGCTGGTCGACGCGCCCGAGGCCATCGTCGCCGTGGCACTCGGCAATCTCATCGTCAACGCGTTCAAGTACACCCGCGAAGGCGAGATCCGCATCAGCGTGCTTGGCGATCGCGTCGAAGTCCGCGACACCGGCCCCGGAATCCCCGAGGAAGAAGCCACCCGGCTGTTCGAGCGCGGCTACCGCGGCAGCAGTTCGGAAGGCAGCAAGGGTGGCGGCATCGGGCTCGCCATCGTGCGCCGCCTGTGCGAACTCTACGACTGGAAGGTCAGCCTGGCCCCGCGTGCGGACCGGCAGGGCGCGATTGCGACGCTGGAGTTTGCGGCGTTCATGCGGAAGTAGTGCCGCACTCGATCCGGTGGCGACGCCTCGGCGCAGTGCTTGCTCACAGCGGCCGCCAGGATGCCAGCAGCAAGTGCCGGTTCTCGCCCAGCGTTCGTGGACCACGTCGGCATCGGGCGACCCGCCAGAGAGCAGTGGCACGCTGTCCAATGCGCGCGGAAGCTTCCACCGCGCGCAGGCATCCGAGATGCTGTCCCGATCCTGCTGACCAATTTCCTCCCGCTTTCTCGTCGAGCAGGGTGACGCGGCCTGCGAATCGACGGGCCGCGCCGCCACCGGCGCGCGGGTAGGGCAGGCGCGGGTGGAGGCCTTTTTCGCCCGCTCTGCAATGAGGAAGCATTCGATGATCTGCGAGCGTTCGTTCCTTGGGTGTGCACTGGCCGCGTGTCTGGCGCCGCTGACGTGCCTGGCTGGGCCTTCCGCGCCGAAGTCCACCGCCACTCTCACGGTCGAGTACGAGATCAGTGGAGCCGGAACCTGGAAGAGCCAGGATCGCGTGTTGGAACGCGAGTGGCGCGTTGCTGATCGCTACGCGCTCAGCGCGCGCATGCAGGCGCGCGCGGCATCGGGCTTCCCTGCCCTGCATGGCATGGACGCGCAGCAACAGGCCAGCGAGGGGCAGCGCAACGCCGCTGCGCAGCGGGCAGCGCAGGACATGGCGCCGATGATGGACGATGCGATGAAGATCGCTGAGCGCTGCGGTGAGGACGAGGCCTGTCTGATGCGTGAGGCCATGAAGATGGCCGAAGGCGTCGACACGAATTCTGCGGCGATGCGTGGCGCCCGCGCGGATGTCGCCACCGCGAGTCAGATGCCCAAGGACCGCTACCAGCTGTTCGAGCCGCTGACGGTGAGCGGTCGCTTCGACATTGACGAGTCGCTGAAGGAAGCCGATCGCGATCCGATCTGCGGCAACCGGCCGGCGGCGACCTGTCACCGGCAGGTGACGGTACGCCAGTCCGGGGAGATCACGCTTGAGGGCAAGTCCAATCCGCCCGGAGGCTCCATCGTCGAAGTCGATCTGCAGGGCGGTTCGCTGCGCTTCGCCCTGCCGCTGCCCTATCCCGTGGCCGTGCGCGAGACGGTGAGCTCGGACAAGCCCGACAGCTTCAGCGGCGAACGCGAGTCGTATCGATTCCTGACCGATCAGCGCCTGGATCTTGAAGTCAGCCACGCCTGTGGCGACGGCTGCCGGGCCGCGCGCGGCAGCCGCAGCTACGAGATTGTCGACCAGATCAGCGGACAGCCGGCCCAGTTGACGGTGAGCTGGCGCTTTCAACGCGAGTGAAGGTTGGGCCGTGCGCGGCGGGATCGACGGCGCGCGCGGCTTCGCTCACGCGATCCCGATGCGCCCGAAGGGCAAGCGCGTGGTCGCCCTTCCCGTCAGCGCCAGCAGCGCATTCGCCACCGCCGGGGCGATCGGCGGGGTGCCGGGTTCGCCGGCGCCGCCGGGGTCGGCTTCGCTTTCGATCAGGTGCACTTCGATCTGCGGCATTTCGCGCTGGCGCAGCAGCGGGTAGTCGTGGAAGTTGCTCTGCTGCACGCGGCCGTCCTTGAAGCTGATCTGTTGGTGCAGGGCGGCGGCCAGGCCGAACACGATGCCGCCTTCGATCTGGCCCTTGGCGTGCAGCGGATTGACCACGCGGCCCATGTCGACCGCGGCGACCACGCGGTGCACGCGCGGGCGATCGTTCTCGATGGAAACCTCCGCGACCTGCGCGACCACGCTGCCAAAGCTGGCGTGGATGGCGATGCCGCGGGCATGGCCTGCGGGCAGCGCGCTGCCCCAGCCGCTGCGCTCGGCGGCGAGCTCCAGCACGCGCAGCCACTGCGCGTTGTTGGTGAGCAGTCGGCGGCGGTATTCGACCGGGTCGATGCCGGCCTTGCGCGCAGCCAGATCGAGCGCGTGCTCGACTGCCAGCGCAGTGTGGGTGTGGCCGACGCTGCGCCACCACAGCACCGGCACGCCGTCGGGCGCCAGGTGGCATTCAACCTGGAAGTTGGGGATCGTGTAAGGCAGGTCGGAGGCGCCCTCGACCAGGGTGGCGTCGACGCCATCGCGGATGCCGTTGGCCTCGAAGGGCGTGCCGCGCATGATCGACTGCGCGACCACGCGCTGGTGCCAGGCGAGCGGCAGACCGTTCTCGTCCAGACGCACCCGCACGCGATGGAACGCGCGCGGCCGGTACCAGCCGCCGCGGGTGTCGTCTTCGCGGGTCCAGACCGTCTTGATCGGCACGCCTTCGTCCTTCGCCACATTCGCAGCCAGCGCAACGAAGTCGGACTGCGGATTGGCGCGGCGGCCGAAGCCGCCGCCCAGCAGCAGGTTGTCCAGCGTCACCTTGTCCTCGGGCAGACCCAGAATGGCGGCCGCACGCGCGCGATCCGCGCCCTGCATCTGGGTGCCGGTCCAGACCTGGGCGCTGTCGCCGCGGTGGTGCACGGTGGCGTTCAGCGGTTCCATGGTCGCGTGGGCCAGATAGGGCACGTCGATGTCGAGCGCGATGGCCTCGGCGTCTTCGTCCAGCGCCAGGGTCGGCAGGCCGCGGGTGGCGGCGACCGCGCCCGCGGCCTCGGCCAGTGCGGCGTACTCGCGGCCCTGCGCCTCGCTGTCGAATGTGGCCAGCGGCCCCAGGTCCCAGTCCAGCTTCAGCGCCTCGCGGCCCTGACGCGCGGCCCAGAAATGCTCGGCGATCACGGCCACACCTTCGGGCACGCGTTTGATCTTGCGCACGCCGGCGATCTTCAGCGCCGCGCTGTCGTCGAGCGACTTCAGCGTCGCTCCGAACACCGGCGGCCGCGCGACCACCGCGGTGAGCATGTCCGGCAGGCGCACATCGATGCCGAACTGCGCACGGCCCGTGACCTTGTCCGGGCCTTCCTGGCGGCGGCGCTCGCGGCCGATGTAGCGGAAGTTCTCGGGTGACTTCAGGGTGAGGCTGGCCGGGTCCGGAACGTCCAGCGCGCTGGCGGCCGCGGCCAGCTCGCCGTAGCCAAGACGACGGCCGCTGGCCTCGTGGGTGACGAAGCCGGCTTCGGTGCGCAGCGACTCCACCGGCACCTCAAGGCGATTCGCCGCCGCTTCGACCAGCATGTGCCGGGCCTGCGCGCCAGCGCGGCGCATCGGCTCGAACAGGCCGCGCACCGAGGTCGAGCCGCCGGCCACCTGGCTGCGGAACCAGGGATGATTGAAGGCCGGATCGGCGCCGACGCCGACCACCTTGACCGCATCGAGATCGACGTCGAGCTCCTCGGCCAGCAGCATCGGCAGCGAGGTGCGCACGCCCTGGCCCATCTCGGCCTGGCTGACGTAGAGCGTGACCTGACCGCTGGCGTCGATCTGCACGAAGGCGTTGGGCTTGAACGCGGTCGCGGCTGCTTCGCTGGCGTCGGCGGCGAGTGCGCTGAAGCCGGGCAGATGCAGGGCGACCAGCACACCGCTGCCGAGCCCGGCGGCTTTCAGGAATTCGCGGCGGGACAAGGAAGCGTCCATCACGCACCCTCCTTCAGCTTGTTCGCAGCGAGACGCACTGCCTCACGCACCTGGCTGTAGGTGCCGCAGCGGCAGAGGTGGGCGTCCATGGCTTCGACGATTTGAGCATCGCTGGGCTCGGGCGTGCGCTGCAGCAGGGCCAGCGCGCCCATGATCTGGCCCGACTGGCAGTAGCCGCACTGCGCCACGTCGGCCTCGATCCAGGCCTGCTGCACCGGATGCAGCGATTCGCCGGCCAGCCCCTCGATGGTCAGCACCTCGCGCTCGCCGACGGCCGACACCGGCGTCACGCAGGCGCGGATCGCCGCGCCATCCAGATGCACGGTGCAGGCGCCGCACTGGGCGATCCCGCAGCCGTACTTGCTGCCGGTCAAGCCCAGGCCATCGCGCAGCACCCACAGCAGCGGCGTGTCCGCCGGCAGGTCGATCTCGTGGGTTTCCCCGTTGACGCGGATCTTCATGGCGCGGCTCCTGGCGATCTCGGCTTTGGAAGACGAGTACGGACGATCCTCCGGGCCGCGTCGCCCTGCAAGTGGTGGTCCGATGCGAGTGCTACCGCCCGGGGGGGCGTGTGGAAGGTCGTTGCGGTCTGGAGGCCTTGAGCTGTCAGATCTGACAGGTAGGCGAAGCGGACCTGACGCGCCACCATCGACAGGTCGGAGGCGCGGTCACTGCGGCAGCCTGAAGGGCTCGATCGTTGGGGGATTTGTTCTCCGGGTCTTTGCGGCCCGACCGAGCGTTCCGATGCTGCGGCGGCGATGTCTGGTCCGGGCTCACGACCCAAGGTCCGGCGTGGCGTAGCCACCGCATGAGATCTCGCTTTGTATCCCACTTTGGAGAACCACCATGAAGCTGAAGCAGATCCTGTTCTGGGGTGCCTGCGCCCTTTCGATCGGCCTGGGGATGGGCGTCGCGGTGGCGCAGTCGGTGCCCGACCTGCGCTGCCAGTCCTGCTACACCATTTTCATGCAGTGCCTTGCCCAGTGTGACGCCGAGAACGGCGAAGGTGGCTGCTATCGCACCTGCACGCGCCAGCGCACGACCTGCGAGTCGCTGTTCTGTCCCTGATGAAGCCGCTGCGGGGCGGCCGTGTGCCGCCCCGCAGCCCACGACCAGGAAGCAAGGGAGTACGCATGTCGAAGCCTCTGTCAGCGCTCCTCGCCGTCACCGCGATCCTGGTCTGCTTTGGCCTGGGCCTGTGGCTAGGGCCGGTGGTGGTCCAGCTGATCCGCGGTGAGGCGCAAGCTGCAGCGTACGTCAACTTCGATAGCCAAGCGCTTGTGGAGCGCACCGGTCGGCCGGTCATCCTGTTCTCCACCGCCACCTGCAGCTACTGCGCACAGGCTCGTGCGCTGCTGGACGCCCGCGGGGTCGATTACGCAGACCTGCGCATCGATGATTCCGAGCAGGCCCGCGCCGAGTTCGAGGCGCTCTCGGCCGTAGGCGTGCCGGTGTTGCTGATCGGGCAGCGCCGCATCGAAGGGTTCCGCAAGGAAGCGATCCTGGAGGCCCTTGAAGTTCTCGCCCACAGTCGCTGAGCCTCCTGCCCCGAAGGCTCGTGTCTCGACCGACTCAAGGTCGCGCGCCCACGTGTTCCGAGCTGTCCCAGTCCGTGCACGTGGCGGCATTCCCCAGCTGCGCGGCGAACTTCACCCTTCCGGGCCTCCAGCGAGGCGCAGCAGCCAGTTCGGATCCGCTCTGGCCTCGTTCAGAGCCGACACATGCAGGCGCTCGCTACATCTTTCCGCGCCTGTCCCACGTTCGCACGAGTTGGCCGCATATGTGCAGGCCTGAACGCGGCATGGCGTGTGGCCATCAGCTTGCGCTGATGCGAGTGAGTGTCTGTCGTAGGCTGTGAGGCTCGGGGATTCGGCAGAGGTTGGAACGGGATGCTGCTGCAGCAGTTCGGATGCTGTTGGATGGCTGCTGCTCGCGCGGCCTGTTGGCAGGCGCTGCGCAGCCTGCGTGCGCAGCGGCGCGAGTGGGCGCTGTGGGTGGTCCTGATTGGCCTTGGCTGCGCGGTTTCCCTGCTGGGCGCGCAGCTGCTGCGAGCGACCCTGCTCGCGCCGCTGCCTTACCCACAGGCCGAGCAGCTGGTGCGGATTCGCGAATCCAGTGAGCCGAGTTTCCAGGGTTTTCAGGTCAGCCTGGCGCGCTTCGCGTACTGGCAGCAGCAGTCAACCAGCTTCTCCGCCATGGCCCAGTACCGCTCCCTGGGCGTCAGCCTTCGTGTCGACGAGGGCGCGGAGCGCGTGCTGGCAGCGCAGGTGACGCCGGACTTGCCTCAGGTGCTCGGCGGCCCGCAGTCGTTCGGCGCGGGCTTTCTGGAAGACGACGACGCGCAGGTCCTGATCAGCGAGCAGGTGTGGCGGACGCGGCTTGGCGCGGACGCGCAGCGCCTGAACCAGCCGCTGTGGGTTGACGGCCAGCCCTACCGGATCGCCGGCGTGTTGCCCGCAGGCTTCGACTTTCCTGAGCCTCACATCGAGCTGCTGCTGCGCTGGCAGCCGAATGCGAAGGAGCTGGCGGGCATTGGCGGTAACCGTGCGCATGTGATCGCGCGCCTGCGGCCGGGCGTGGAGGCAACAGCGGCTCGGTCCGAGCTGGCTGCGCTGAGCCTGCAGTTCGAGCAGCAGCATCCGCGGCTGCGGCCCTGGCGACCAGAGATCCGCGCCTATTCCGAAGACCTGCTGGCGTCGCAGCGACCGGCGCTGTTGCTACTGGCTTCAGTGGTCGTGCTGCTGGTGTTGAGCCTGTTGGGTGCGCTGTCTGCGCTGTCGCTGCTGCGCTCGGCGGCGCAAGCGCCGGATCGCGCACTGAAGTCAGCCCTGGGAGCGACCGCGGCGCAGTTGAACCTGCAGCGCGTCGCCGAGGTGCTGGCGCCGGGCCTCGCCGGTGGCGTATTGGGACTGCTTCTGGCCCATCTCGGGGCGCCGCTTCTGCAAACCCAGCTGATCCTCTATCTGCCGCGCGCGCAGGGCATCGAACTGCCGGCGGAGACGCTCGTGATCGCTCCGCTCATCGGGCTGATGCTGGCCTTGCTGGCGGCAGCGCCGGCCCTGCTCTGGGAGCCGCGCAGCGCGCGGATCGCGACGCTGCGTGAGCATCGCTCCGAGCGGATGGCGCGTCTGCACGGCCTGCTTGTCGGTGCCAAGTTCGGTCTGGCCTTCGTCCTGTTGAGCTCGGCTTTGGCACTGATTTCCGCCAGTGCGCGCACCGCTGCCATCGATCCGGGCTTCGTGACGGCCGATCGCCACTACGCGCGTTTCAGTCTGCCGCCCACGCGCCATGCCGAACCAGCCAGCGTGGAGGCCTTCCATCGCCAGCTGCTGGAGGAGATCCGTGCGCTGCCCGGCGTGGTATCCGCCAGCCTCAGCCACAGCCTCCCGGTGCTGCGGCACTACCAGCTGCTGGTTGATGTTGAAGGGGGGCTGCAGACCGAATCGGAAGTTTCGCCATCGGGAAACTACTCGCTGGTCTCGGATCAGCATCTGCAGACTCTCGGCCTGCGCCTGCTGCGCGGCCGCACGATCGAGGCTGCCGATCACGCCGATGCCATACCGGTGGCCTTGGTCAGCGCCGAATTCGAGCGCCGCTGGTTCGGCGAAGGTCAGGCCCTGGGCAAGCGCGTGCGGGTGGTCAACGATCCCGCCTGGCGTGAAGTCGTCGGCGTGGTGGCGGACGTGCACCAGCACGGTGCCGGCCTCGACACTGTGCCGCAGCTGTATGGTCCGCTGGCGCAGCGCGCCGAGCGCGATGTGTTTCTGGTGTTGCATGCAACCGGCGCTGCCGGCGACCTGCAGCGTGCGCTCGACGCCCGGGTGCAGGCCCTGGACCCCGCACTGGCGCTGGAGGCACTGCGTCCCCTGGCCGCGGCAGAGCCGGTGTCAATCCGCCTGACTCGCGCTTTGAGTCTGATGGTGACGGGCTTTGCCGGGCTGGCGGCCTTGATTGCGCTGCTCGGCCTGTTTGCATGCCAGCGCGTGGCGGTGCTGCAGCGGCAGCGCGAGTTCGGCCTGCGCCGCGCCCTGGGTGCCAACGATCGGGCGCTGCTCCAGGCTGTCCTGAAGCCTGCGCTGGGCATGGCAGCAGTGGGCTGCCTGCTGGGGCTTGCACTGCAGCTGGGGCTGCAGCAGCTGGGTGCGCTGTGGCTGCACGGCCTGCCGCTGCCACAGCCTCTGCAGCTGTTGGCGATCGCCCTGCTGCTGCTCGGCCTGAGTCTGATGGTTGCGCTGGGGCCAGCGCGCACGGCCTTGCGGGTGCCGGCCATGCAGGTCCTGCGGGCGCGGTGACTGGAGGCGCGAACGGCTGACGCGCCTTCGGGGGCATCGCGCGGCTCTCCCAGCCTGCCGCGGTCGCGCCCTGCGAAGGCCCGCGGCGCAGCCGTCCGGAAGCGGGCAGACCGCTCGCGCGATCGCTGTTCGGAATCGGACAGTGTGGCGCTTTGACTTGCCAAGTAATTGATTTGACGGGGCAGATCGATTGGCACGGGGCGTGCTACGTCGAGGGCATGGACATCCAGCGCATCGATCTCAAGCAGAAAGCCCGCCGTCGCCGTATCGCCTACGTGGCCGGCGGAATCATCGCCCTCGTCGCCCTGGTCGGCTTCGTCAGCCGGCTCGATCCGGCCGCGCCCAGCGTCGCCGAGGCCAGCCTGTGGATCGACACGGTCAAGCAGGGCGACATGCTGCGCGAGGTGCGGGGCCCCGGCGTGCTGGTGCCGCGCGAGATCCGCTGGATCGCCGCCGAAAGCAATGCGCGGGTCGAGCGCATCGTGGTCCGCGCGGGCGCCCAGGTCGAGGCCGATACGGTGATCCTGGAGCTGTCCAACCCCGAGGTCGTCGACCAGCAGCTGTCAGCGGAATCCGCGCTGACCGCCGCCGAGGCCGACTTCGTGGCGCGCCGCGTTGGCCTTGAGAGCCAGCTGCTGGATCAGCGCGCCGCGCTTGCCGGCATCCGCGCCGACTACGAGGGTGCGCGGCTCACGGCGGAAGCCGAAACCGAGCTCGCGGGGCGCGGCATCATCTCGCGCATCCAGGCCCGGCGCAGCGAGCTCGCGGCGGAGCAGCTCAAGCTGCGCACCGAGATCGAAGTCGAGCGCATCGCCAAGTTCGAGCAGACCATCCGCGCCCAGCTCGATGCGGAGCGCGCGCGCATCAACCAGCTGAAGAACGTGGCCGAGCTGCGCCGCCGCCAGGCCGAGGGTCTGCAGGTGCGCGCCGGCATCGCCGGCGTGCTGCAGCAGGTGCCGGTGCAGGAGGGCCAGCAGGTCGTCGCCGGCACCAACCTCGCCCGCGTCGCCAAGCCCGGTGCCCTGATGGCCGAGCTGCGCATCAGCGAAACCCAGGTCAAGGACATCGTGCACGGCCAGAGCGTTCGCGTGGACACGCGCAACGGCGTGGTCGCAGGGCAGGTGGTGCGCATCGACCCGGCCGTGCAGAACGGCACCGTGCTGGTCGAGGTCGACTTCACCGAGAAGCTGCCGGACAGCGCGCGCCCGGATTTGAGCGTCGACGGCACCATCGAGATCGAGCGCCTGACCAACGTGCTGCACGTCGGCCGCCCCGCCTACGGCCAGCCCGAGAGCGAAGTGCGCCTGTTCCGCCTCGACGAGGACGGCCAGGCCCACCGCATCCCGGTGCGCCTGGGTCGCGCTTCCGTCAACCAGATCGAAATCGCCCAGGGCCTGAACCCCGGCGACCGCATCATCCTGTCGGACACCTCGCAGTGGGAGGGGTATGAGCGTTTGCGGATCGATTGATTCGCAAACACCGGGAATGGGGAATCGGGAATGGGGAATCGTTCTGAAGCCGCGCGTCAGAAACCGGGGTGTGTTGGACAAGGCGAGTTGTTCTGCCGCCCTTCAGGGTGGCTGCAGTCTTGCCTCCACCTCGGCCGTCGCCCCCGCGAAGGCGGGGGCCCAGATGCTTCGCCGTGTCGACTGGGTCCCCGCCTTCGCGGGGACGACGAAGCAAAGCGTCTCCAAGAACGACCCAGCTGCGCCGAAAACCGGGGCTGGGCAACCTTCAGGGGGTCAGCATCACAGGCTCTTCCCTACTCCTCAGGCTCGACGCCACGCGCTCTTGCGAATCCCGAATCCCAAACCCCGAATCCCGGCTTGAGCAGGGCCAGTAGGCCAAGCGACCACCACCACACATCGACACACCAGATAACGGAAGCCAAGCCATGACCCAGCCAACGGCCCTGCTCAAGCTCGAAGACATCGCCAAGGTCTTCTACACGGACGAAGTCGAAACCCACGCGCTCTCGGGCGTGCACTTCAACATCCAGCGCGGCGAGTACGTGTCGATCTCGGGGCCTTCGGGCTGCGGCAAGTCGACCCTGCTGTCGATCCTTGGCCTGCTGGATACGCCGACCTCGGGGGTGTACGACCTGAACGGCGTGCCGGTGCAGGACATCAGCGCGTCCGAGCGCGCGCGCATCCGCAACAAGGAGATCGGCTTCATCTTCCAGGCCTTCAACCTGATCGGTGACCTGTCGGTGTTCGAGAACGTCGAGCTGCCGCTGACCTACCGCGACGGCGTGTCCAAGGCCGAGCGTCGCGACCGCGTCCAACATGCGCTGGAGCGCGTCGGCATGGCGCATCGCCTGAAGCACTATCCGGCCCAGCTCTCGGGCGGTCAGCAGCAGCGCGTGGCGGTCGCGCGTGCGCTGGTCGGCCAGCCCTCGCTGCTGCTCGCCGACGAGCCCACCGGCAACCTCGACAGCAAGAACGGCGAGGCGGTGATGGCCCTGCTGGACGAGCTGCACCAGTCCGGCTCGACCATCTGCATGGTCACCCATGACGCCCGCTACGCCGATTTCGCCCAGCGCAAGATCTGCATGTTCGACGGCCGCATCGTCGACGAGGACACCCTGCATCGCCTGCGCCGCGAGGAAGAAGCCCGCCTCGATGCGCAGATCGCCCGCGCCCGCGCCAGCCACGTCGCGGGGGTCTGAATGCGCGCCGTCCAATCCATCCTGTGCGAGCACGCGAGGCGCAGGCCATGACCGCGCTCGCAGGCATCTGGGGCGAAGCACTGCGCCTGCTGCGCGCGCGGCCGCTGGGCAATGCCGCGGTCGTGCTGGTGCTGGCCTTGGGGCTGGTGGCTGTCATGTGCGTCAGCGCGATCAGCGCGCTGGTCACGGATGCAGCGCCCGATGCGATCCCGGGCGAGCGCCTGTTCGGCTTCGGCGTCGGCGCCCACCCGGCGCAGGCGCGCAGCCTGCCCGGTAGCGAAGCGCTGGCCCTGCGCGCCGATGTGCGCGGCCTTGAGCGCGCGGTCCTGCTGCGAGGCGTCGAGTTCAATCTCGCTGCTGCCAGCGGCGATGCTGCACGCAGCGAGCGCGTGAGCGGCGCCCTGCTGGATGGCGATCCTTTTGCCCTGCTGGACTGGCCGATGGCGATGGGCCGCGGCTTCAGCGCCGAGGACTTCGCCGCCGATGCGCCGGCGGTGGTGGTGATCGGCGATGCATTGTGGCGCTCGCGCTTCAATGCCGACCCTTCGGTGATCGGTCGCAGCCTGCGCATCGACGGCGCGCCTGCGGTGCTGGTGGGCGTGCTGCCGCCGCAGCGCGCCTATCCCTTCCAGCAGCAGATCTACCGGCCGGTGAATCTTGCCGCCTCGCCCGGCCTGCACAGCCGCTATTGGCAGACCCTGGTGCGCGTCGATGAACCGGGCGCGCTGCCGGCCCTCCGCGCGGCGTTTGCTGCGGCGCAGGCCGAGCGCGAGCGCCTGCAGGGCGCCTCGGCCAAACACGAGGCGCTGCACTTCAGCCCGCTGTGGGGTGCCTCCTCCGGTCCGCAGACCGAGCTGCTGGTGCTGGTGCTGGCGGCGGTGGTCGGGCTGGTGATGCTGATGGCGGCGACCAATGCCGGCGGCCTGCTGCTGGTGCAGTGGCTGGGCCGCGCGCGCGAGCTGGCGACGCGGCGGGCGCTGGGTGCGGGCGCGCTGCGCATCGGTGCCGGCCTGCTGCTGCAGGGGCTGCTGCTGGTGGGTCTGGCCTGGGTGCTGGCCCTGCTGCTGAGCGATCGCATCCTGGATGCGCTGTCACGCTACTTCTGGACCGTCGAGAGCGGCATGCCGCTGTATGTCGAGCTGCAGCTGTCGGCACAGGTGCTGGCGATCAGCGCCGCTGCCGCGCTGCTGGCGGTGCTGCTGCTGACCGTGCCGACCCTGATGCGCCTGCGTGGCGCCGGTGCCCTGGCCGAGCTGCGCAGCGGCACGCGTTCGACCAGCCGCATGCTGTCGCGCTTCAGCCGCGGCCTGTTCGCCCTGCAGGCACTGCTGGCGGTAGTCACCGTACTCGCCACCCTGCAGGCCGGGCTGGGCGCGCATGCCCAGCAGACGCAGTCGATCGGACTCGATACCGATGCTGTGCTGGTGGCGCAGTTCAACGGCGCCGATCTCGACGCCCGCGCTGCCTTCAGCGAGCGCCTGCAGCAGCGGCTGCGCGCCGAGCCGGGTGTGAGCGCGGTGAGCGTGTCCAACCATATTCCGCTGGCGGTGGTGAGCCGGCCTGATCTCGAACTCGGCGAGCGTCGCGTCAACGTCGACCTGGCGCCGGTCGATGTCGGCTTCGCCGAGGTCTATCGGCTGCCCCTGCGCCGCGGGCGCTGGTTCAGCGAGGACGAGATCGCCCAGCAGCGGCGCGTGGCGGTGATCGATCCGGCCCTGGCGGCAGCCCTGTTCGAGGGGCGCGACGGCATCGGCGAGAGCTTCACCCGCGACATCGGCGGCGAGAGCGTGCGCTACCAGGTGATCGGCCTCACGGAAGAGCTGCGGCTGGCCGACGCGGTCGGCGCCGATCGCCCCAGCGTGTTCGTGCCGATGCCGCCGCGCAGCGGCGCCGAGCTCGCCCTCGCGCTGCGTCTGCAGGGTGATGTCGAGGCCTTCGTGCCGCGATTGCAGGCCTTGGCGGCGGAGATCGATCCCGACTTCGCGCTGGCCGAGATCGGCAGCTTCGCCGAGCGCCGCGCGCGCGCCAACGAATGGGCGCAGATGGTGCTGGGCATGTTCGCGCCGCTGGGCGTGCTCGCCCTGGTGCTGGCCACCACCGGTCTGTCGGCCCTGCTCGGCAGTCTGGTCAACGAGCGCACCCGCGAGATCGGTCTGCGCCGCGCGCTGGGCGCCTCTGGAGCAAACGTGGGTCGCGGCCTGCTGGGCGGTCTGGGCCTGTGGGGGGCAGCCGGCGCGCTGCTCGGCATCGCTGCGGCGGTGGCCCTGGTCGATCCGCTCAGCCAGAGCCTGTACGGCGAGAGCCAGGTCGGCGCGGTGGCGATCAGCGCGACGCTGATCGTCCTGCTGCTGGCGCTCGCCGTCGGCGTTGCCGGTCCGCTGGGGCGCGCGCTGCGCATCGATCCACTGACCGCCCTGCGCAGCGACTGAAGCGCAGCGCCACGCGACCCATATCAAGGAGGCGACATGCAAGGACGCACTTTTTCAATGAGCCGGGAGGCCCAGCCATGACCCTGCTGAGCGAGATCCGCCCGTGCCTGCGCAGCCTGCTGCGCCAGCCGGGCTTTCTGTTCACCGCCGTACTCACCCTGGCGCTGGGCGTCGGTGCGGTCACCGCGGTGTTCAGCGTGGTCTACGGCGTGCTGCTCAAGCCCCTGCCGTATCCGCAGGCCGAGCGAATCGTCGAGGTGCTGCGCGTGCAGGAGAACTACGGCGGCCCGGTCTCGCGGCCGCTGTACTTCGACTGGCGCGAGGCCACGCGCGATCAGTTCGAAGCGCTCGCCGCGACCTATGGTGGCATCGCCACCCTGCGTATCGGCGACGCCGCCGAGCGCCGCATCAGCTATCGGGTCAGCCCGGAGTTCTGGACCGTGATGGGCCTGCAGCCGCAGCTCGGACGCTGGTTCGGTCAGGCCGAGGAAGACAGCGGCGAAAAGGTCGCCGTGCTCTCGCATGCGCTGTGGCAGCAGCGTTTCGGCGGCCGCAGCGAAGTGATCGGCGAGCGCATCGAACTGAATGGCGAAGCCTGGACGGTGATCGGTGTGGCGCCTGCAGCACTGCGTCTGCCCGAGGGCGCTGAGCTGTATCTGCCGACCCATCTGCCGCTGAGCGGCGCGGCCCGCGGTACCAGCTACCTGCGCCTGCTCGGTCGCTATGCCGAAGGCGTGACGCCCGCGCAGGTCGAAGCTGCGCTGACCGCGGTCAATGCACGCCTGGCCGAGACCTATCCCGAAGACAATGCCAAGCTCGGCGCGCGCCTGCAGCCGCTGCGCGAGAGCCTGGGCGCGCGCCTGGAACAGCCCCTGTGGAGCCTGTTCGCGGCTTCGCTGCTGGTGCTGCTGATCGCCTGCGCCAACCTTGCCAATCTGCTGCTGGCCCGCGCCAGCCAGCGCAGCGCCGAGTACGCCGTGCGCGCGGCGCTGGGCGCGGCGCGTGGCCGCCTGCTGCGCGCCGCCCTGGTCGAAGCCCTGCTGATCGGCGTGCTCGGTGCCGTGGGCGGCGCCTTGATCGCCGCGGCCGGCGTGCCCCTGCTGCTGGCGGGCGCGCCGGACCTGCTGCCGGCGCAGGTCGATGTCGCGCTGGATCTGCGCGTGCTCGCCCTGTGCCTCGGCCTGAGCCTCGTCACCCTGCTGCTGTTCGCCCTCCTGCCGGCGCGGCGCGCGGCCAACGTGGCGCCGGCCGGCAGTCTGGTCGAAGCCGGGCGCGGTCCGGCGGCGGGCCGCCACGGCGGTCGTGCGCGGCGCGTGCTGGTGGTGGCGGAAGTCGCGCTCGCCCTCACCCTGCTGGCCGGCGCCGGCCTGATGATCGAGAGCCTGCGTCGCCTGGGCGAGGTCGATACCGGCGTGCAGGCCGAGGGCGTGCTGACCGCGAGTCTGGTGCTCAACGTGCCGGCGGGCCCGGACGGCGAGGGCTGGGAAGACACCTACCGCCGCCACACGCAGTACATCGCGCCCAGGCTGGACGCCGTGCTTGCAGCGGTCGCGGCACTGCCAGGTGTCGAGGCCGTCGGTATCAGCGACGCGCTGCCGCTGTCGGCGCTCGACAACTTCAGCTCCGGCGTGCGGGTGATCGGCAGCGAGCCGGTCGAAGGCCGCGAGCCGGGCGCCAACTGGCGCTTCGTCAATCCGGACTTCTTCGCCGCGGTCGGTCTGCTGATCGAGCAGGGGCGTGGCCTGCAGGACAGCGATGCGCGCGCCGGCGAGATGCCGGGCAATGTGCTGGTCAACCGCAGCTTCGCGCGTCGCTTCATGGGCGAGGGCGATCCGGTCGGCCGCCAGATCGAGTTCCTCGGCGGGCCCAAGACCGTGGTCGGCGTGGTCGCCGACACCCGCCACTTCGGTGCCGACCGCGAGCCTCCGCCGGAGGTCTACATGCACCACCACCAGGCGGTGCAGGAGCAGTTCTTCCTCGCCCTGCGCGTGCGCGGCGAGCCGATGGCCCTGGCCGAGCCGCTGCGCCGCGCCCTGCAGACGCTCGACCCGGCGATGCCGGTGTCGGCGATCCGTCCCTTCGAAGCCATGGCCGGTGAGTTGAACCTGCTGCGCCGCTTCAACCTGCAGCTGATGGCGATCTTCAGTGCGGTCGCGCTGGGGCTGGCGGCGATCGGCCTGTACGGGGTGATCAGCTACGGCGTGCAGCAGCGACGGCAGGAGCTCGGCATCCGCATGTCGCTGGGGGCCGATGCGCGGCGCCTGCTCGGCCTGCTGCTGCGCCAGGGCCTGGGCCTCCTGCTGATGGGGCTGGCCCTGGGCCTGGTCGGTGCGCTGCTCTTGGGCCGCAGCTTGAGCGCGCAGCTGTTCGGCGTCGCCAGCTTCGAGCCCGGCGTGCTGCTGGCGGTGGCCGGCGTGCTCGGCCTGGTCGGGCTGCTGGCCTGTCTGATTCCCAGTCTGCGTGCGGTGCGCGCGGACCCCGTGCAGAGCCTGCGCGGCGCCTGAGCGCCCGCACGACGAGGAGAGCGACATGATCGGATCCCTGCTGCAGGACCTGCGCTACAGCCTTCGCGGCCTGCTGGCGCGACCGCTGTTCCTGACCATCGCCGTGCTCACCCTGGGCCTGGGCATCGGCGCCAACACCGCGATCTTTTCGGTGATGCACGGCCTGCTGCTGCGGCCGCTGCCCTACGCCGGCGGCGAGCGTCTGGTCGAGGTGTTCAACCGCTACCCGAACATGAACCTCGACTACGCCGGCACCTCGATCCCCGACTATCTGGACCGCCGCGAGCAGGCGCCCTCGATCGAGGACATGGCGCTCTACACCAATGTCAGCTTCGGGCTCAGCAGCAGCGCCGGCACACCCGAGCGCCTGAGCGCGCTGAAGGCCACGCCCAGCCTGTTCAGCACGCTGGGCACGCGGGCGGCGGTGGGCCAGGTGTTCACGGATGCGCATGCCGAACCGGGCAGCGACAGGGTCGCGGTGCTGTCCTGGAACCTCTGGCGCAACCGCTTCAATGCCGACCGCGAGCTGATCGGCCGCGAGATCCGCCTGAACGGCGAGAACTTCCGCGTGCTCGGGGTGATGCCCGAGGGCTTCGGCTTTCCCTCGCGCAACGTGCAGCTGTGGGTGCCCTTCGCCTTCACCGAGCAGCAGCGTAGCGACCAGGAGCGCGGCAACGAGTACTCGGCGAGCATCGCGCGGCTGAAGCCCGGCGCCTGCGTCGAAGGCCTTGCTGCCGAGCTCGACACCATCATCGCCCGTAATGCCGATCGCCTGGCCGCCGCCGGTGACCAGGGCGCGGGCTTCGCCGCCTTCCTGCGCGCCGGCAACTTCAAGGGCGGCGCGCGCAGCCTGCGCGAGCAGCAGGTCGGCGAGGCGCGCGAGGTGCTGGCGATCCTGCAGGCCGCGGTCGGCATGTTGCTGCTGATCGCCTGCGCCAATCTGGCCAACCTGATGCTGATCCGCCTGCACGGCCGCCGCAAGGAGCTGACGCTGCGCAGCGCGCTCGGCGCCGGACGCACGCGTCTGGCGTTGCAGGTGCTGGGCGAGGCCCTGCTGCTGGCCCTGTTCGGTGGGCTTGCCGGCTTGGCGGTGGCGACTGCCTGTATCGAGCTGATGCCCGCACTCGGCATCCAGCCCGACTCGGCCGACTACACGATCCGCCTCGACAGCGAGGTGGTGCTGTTCGGCATCGGCATCAGCCTACTGGCGGCGCTGCTGTCCGCCGCGCTGCCGCTGGCCAGCCTGCTGCGCATGGACATCGGCGAGACGCTCAAGGAAGGCGGCCGCTCGGGGGCCGGCGGCCGTCGCGCGGCGCTGTCGCGGCAGGGCCTGGTGGTGCTGCAGATGGCGCTGGCGACCACCCTGCTGATCGGCGCCGGCCTGCTGCTGCGCAGCTTCCAGGCGCTGTCCGAGCAAAGCCCGGGCTTCGAGTCCAGCGGCCTGCTGACCGCCCGCGTCGATCTGGACGCGCCGCGCCACGCCGAGGACGCCGCCCGTGCGCGCTTCATCGACGAGGCGCTGGCGCAGCTGCGCGCGCTGCCGGGCGTGGAGCATGCGGCCTTCACCTCGAACCTGCCCTTCAGCAACAGCAACTCCTCGGGCTCGTACACCATCGTCGGCCGCGACAGCGGCGATGGCGAGGCCAACCCGCACGGCATGCAGCGGCAGGTGGCCGGCGACTACTTCCAGGCGCTGAAGATTCCGCTGCTGGCCGGTCGCTATCTCAACGAGGGCGACAGCGCGGAGTCCGAGCGGGTGGTGGTGATCGACGAGATCCTCGCCAACAAGTACTTCAGTGGTCGCGATGCGCTCGGCCAGCAGCTGACTCGCGGCGGCAGCTCACTGCCGCCGGCCACCATCGTCGGCGTGGTCGGCACGGTCCGCCACCAGCAGCTGGCCACCGCCACCAGCAAGGAAACCCTGTATTGGCCGACCCGCCAGGCGACGCCGCCCTTCGGCAGCTTCGTGCTGCGCTCGGCGTTGCCGGCCGAACAGCTGATCCCGCAGGTGCGCGAGGCCCTGCGTGCGGTCGATCCCGAGCAGCCGGAGTACGACATCCGCAGCCTGGACGAGCGCATCGCGCTCTCACTGGACCAGCAGCGCGCGCCGATGCTGCTGCTCGGCGCCTTCGCCGCGGTGTCGATGCTGCTGGCTGCACTTGGCATCTATGGCGTGCTGGCCTACGCGGTCAGCCAGCGCACCGGTGAGCTCGGCGTGCGCATGGCGATCGGCGCCAGCGCGCAGGAGCTGCTGCGCATGGTGATGGGGCAGGGCGCGCGGCTGGTGGCGATCGGTCTCGGCCTTGGCCTGCTCGGCGCAGCGCTGTTCGGCTACGCCGCGCGCAGCCAGCTGTTCGGCGTCAGCGCCGGCGACCCGCTGACCTATGTGGGGGTCTGCGGCTTCCTCGCGGCGGTCGCACTGGCCGCCTGCTACCTGCCCGCGCGCCGCGCCGCGCGGACCGATCCGATGGTTGCGCTGCGCTACGAGTGAGGACGAACGCGATGATGGCCCAGCTGCTTCCCGAACTTCGACTGGCCCTGCGCGGCCTGCTGCGCCAGCCCGGCCACGCGCTCGGCGTGGTGCTCACGCTCGCGCTCGGCATTGCGGTCTGCGCGGCCATGTACAGCGTGGTCCATGGCGTGGTGCTGAAGGGCCTCGACTACCCCGAGCCCGAGCGCCTGCGGGTGCTGGGTGCGCAGGATCTCAGCGCCGGCGGCGAGGGCATGCTGGCCGGCGCCGAGGCCGAGCGGCTCGCCGAGCTCGGCGTGGTCGAAAGCGCCGGCTATTTCCTCTGGGGTGGCGCCACGCACACCGGCGGCGAGCGCCCGCGCATGCTCACCCTGATCCTGACCGGCGGCGAGTTCTTCCGCACGCTGGGCGTGCAGCCGCAGCTGGGCCGCTGGCTCACCGCCGGCGATGCCAACCGCGACAGCGGCGTCGTGCTCAGCCACCAGCTCTGGCAGGACCTCTACGGCGGCGATCCCGGGATCATCGGCAAGCCCTTCCAGGTCGACTGGATCCAGTCGACCGTGGTCGGCGTGATGCCGCCGGGCTTCGGCTATCCGGTCGACGGCATCGACCTGTGGATCGGTTACGACGTCGCCCAGCTGCGCGCGCAGCCGCCCCTGTTCGAGAACGCGCGCTTCCTGAAGGGCATCGCCCGGCTCAAGCCCGGTGTGGACGAGGCGAGCCTGTCGGCCGAGCTTGCGGCCTTCTCGCAGCGTCTGGCCGGCGAGCACGCGCCGCTGCGCGACTGGCGGCTGGCGGCCACGCCGATGCTCGACGACGAGATCGGTCCGGTGCGCCCGGTGCTGCTGGCCCTGCTGCTGATAGCGGCGCTGGCCCTGGGCGTGGCCTGTGCCAACGTCGTCAACCTGGTGCTGCTGCGCGCCCTGGCCCGCGCCCAGGAGCTGGCCGTGCACCAGGCGCTGGGCGCCAGCCGCGGGCGGCTGGCCCGGCGCGTGTTCATCGAGACCTTCGCGCTCGGTGCGCTGGCCACGGGCCTCGGCGTGCTCGGCGCCGAGCTGGCCCTGCAGGGCTTCGTCGGACTCGCCGACAGCGACCTGCCGCGGGTCGATGAGATCCAGCTCGATGCGGCCGGGCTGTTGAGCGTGGTCGCGATCGGCCTCGCGGCCAGCCTGCTGGCGGCCCTGCTGCCGGCCTGGCGACTGCTGCGCGCCGATCCGGCGCGCGGCCTCGGCGGTGCCAGCGGTCGCGTGCTGGCCGCGCGCGGCGGAGTGAGTCGGGCCCTGCCGATTGCGGCCTGCGCGGTGTCGGTCGGTGGCCTGGCCGCGGCCCTGCTGCTGGCCGGCAGCGTGCGTCATCTGGAGCAGGTGCCGCTGGGCTACACGCCCGAGCCGGTGCTGATGCTGCAGCTGTTCCGCGAGCCCGATCCCGGCCGCGGTGCCTTCAACCGCGCACTGATCGAGCAGCTGCAGGCGGTCCCCGGCGTGGCTGCGGCCGCCAGTCTGAGCTCCGGGCCCTTGAGCCCGCTGGGGTCGATTCCGATCGATGTGCAGGTGCTGGGCCGCGACGCACAGGAGGCGCTGCGCCCACGCGTGCGCACGGCCTCCGGCCCGGTGCAGGAGGTGCTGGGGCTTGGCCTGCGCAGCGGGCGCTGGCTGGAGTCGGGTGACCACGCCGACGCCGAGCCGGTGGCGGTAGTCAATCGCGCCTTCGCCGAACGCGTGTTCGGCACCCAGGATCCGCTGGGCCAGCGCATCAGCCTGCCGCCCTTCGGCGAGGCCGGGCCGCGCAAGGAGTTCCGCATCGTTGGCGTGATGGAAGACGCGCGCCTCGACACGCTGGCGGCGCCGGCCGAGCCCGAGGTCTGGGTGCCGGACGCGCAGTACTGGGTCAGCTCGGTGGCCCTGCTGCTGCGCGCCCAGGCCGAGCCCGGCGCCCTGCTCAAGCCGGCGCAGGAGGCGATCTGGTCCCTGCACCCGAATCTCGGCATCTACAGCACGCAGCGGGTCGCCGCCCTGCGCGATCGCCAACTCGCCACGCCGCGCTTCTTTGCCCGCAATGCCGGCGCCTTCGCCGTGCTGGCCCTGCTGCTGGCGGCGATCGGCGTGCATTCGGTGGTGGCCTACCAGATGACCCGGCGCCAGCGCGAGTTCGCGCTGCGCCTGGCGCTGGGCTCGGCGCCGCGGGCGCTGGCCCTGCGCGTGCTGCGCGCCGGACTTGCACTCGGCCTGCCGGCCGCGGCGCTGGGTGCCGGGCTGGGCCTGCTGTTCGGGCAGGTGCTGCGGAGCGTGGTGGTCGGCGTCGACGGCTGGCTGTGGAGCATGCCGGCGCTGGCGGCGGCCCTGCTGCTGGCCGTGGTGGTCGCCGCCAGCCTGCGCAGCATGCAGCGCGCGCTGCGGGTGCAGCCGATGCAGGCGCTGCGCGCGGAGTGAGCGGACATCACGAGGCCCGCGCGGCGATCGCCGGCGGCGGGCATCTCGACGACGCACGGGAGCCGCGTCGTCTTCATACGGACAGGAGTGCGCCATGTTTCTCGCAACGGAGCTGAACAACGCCGCCCGCCGCCTGCTGCGCCGGCCCACCCAGAGCGCGCTGGTGGTCGGCGTGCTCGGCCTCGGGCTGGGTGCCTTCCTGTTCCTGCTGTCGGTGGTCAACGGCCTGCTGATCCGGCCGCTGCCCTTTCCCGAAGCGGACCGCCTGGTGGCCATGGGCGAGCGCCGCGACAGCGGGGTCGGCGGCATCCATGCCAATGACTTCCTGCGGCTGCGCGACGAGCTGCGCAGCTTCGAGCGCATGGGCGTGTACGACGAGGCCACTGCAAACATCAGCCGCGGCGGCAGCAGCCTGCCGCAGCGCTACGACGGCGCGCAGATGAGCGTCGAGGCCCAGCAGCTGGTCGGCGTGCAGCCGATCCTCGGCCGCGGCTTCATCGCCGCCGACGACCAGCCCGGCGCACCCGCCGTACTGCTGCTGGGCGAGCGCGTCTGGCGCGAGGACTTCGGCGCCGATCCAGCGGTCATCGGCCGCGTGCTCAAGCTCAACGGGGAAGCCGCCACCGTGGTTGGCGTGCTGCCGGAAGACTTCCGTTTTCCCTACATCGCCGAAGTGTGGATGCCGCGCCGCCTGCGCAGCGACGACCCCTACGGCGCGCAGGTGATCGCCAAGCTCGCCGACGGCGTGTCGCTGAGCCAGGCGCGCGTCGAGTTCGACACCGTGGTCGAGCGCCTGGGGCCGGCGCTGATGGCGCAGCGCGACCAGCGCCCGCTGAACCTGAAACCGCTGGTGCTGCGCTTCGTCAACGAGCACACCCGCGGCATCATCGGCATGATCTTCGTGCCCGGCGCCCTGGTGCTGCTGCTGGCCTGCCTGAACGCCGCCAACCTGCGCCTCGGCCATGCGCTGTCGCGCCAGCAGGAGCTGGCGGTGCGCGGCGCGCTCGGCGCCAGCCGCGCGCGCCTGCTGCGCGAGCTGCTGGCCGAGAGCGTGCTGCTGGCGCTGGCGGCAACCGCCATCGGCCTGGTCATCGCCGATGCCGCCGGGCGCTGGCTGCTCGCCGTGTTCATCGCCAACGAGGACGCGCCGGCCTATTTCGTCAACTTCGGCATCGACCTGCAGATGTTCGGCTTCGCCCTGCTCGCGGCGCTCGTGACCGCGCTGGCCTCGGGCCTGTGGCCGGCGCTGCGGGCCTCCAAGCTCGACCTGCAGCAGGGCCTGCGCGCGGGTGGCCGCAGCGGCGCCGATGCCGGCGCAGGGCGCGCCGTACGCGCGCTGGTGGTGGCCGAGATCGCGCTGACCGTGCTGCTGCTGGTCGGCGCCGGCACCTTCCTGCGCGGGCTGGAGCGCACCTTCGCCTTCGACTTCGGCACCGTCACACCGCCCTCCGAAGTGCTGACCGGCCGCATCGGCCTGCGCGATGCGCGCTATGCCGAGGCGCCCGCGAAGCAGGCCTTCTACCAGTCGCTGGTCGAAGACCTCGAAGCCCAGCCCGGCGTGCGAGCGGCCTCGGTCTCCTCGGCGCTGCCGGGCACCATGGCCGGCGCCAGCGAGAGCGTCGCCGCCGCCGGCCAGGCCGAGCCCAACGGCGGCTGGCCGCAGGCGCTGGCGGCGCATGTCGACCCCGGCTTCGCCGAGGTCTACGGGCTGGAGTTGCTCGAAGGCCGCATGTTCGACGCCCGTGACAGCGCCGACAGCGCGCGCGTGGTGGTGATCGATGCGAGGCTGGCGCAGGAACTGTGGCCCTCGGGCAATGCGCTGGGCCAGACCCTGTGGGTGAACCCGCAGCGCGCCGAGCCCGATGTCTACACCGTGGTCGGCGTGATCGCGAACCTGCATCTGGAGGACGCCGACGACCCCGTGCAGCCGACCCTGCTGGCGCCGCTGGCCCAGCATCCGCGCGAGTTCGTCACCGTGGCGATCCGCACCGAGGGCGAGGCGCTCGGCTTCGCACCGCTGCTGGCCGAGCGTGTGCGCCAGCTCGACGCCGACCTGCCGGTCTACTGGCTGCGGACCCAGCAGCGCGCCATCGAGATGGGCCGCATCGGGCCGGTGATCCTCAGCCAGATGTTCAGCGCGATCGGCCTGCTCGGCCTGGTGCTGGCGGCGACCGGCCTCTACGGTGTGCTGGCCCAGGCAGTGCTGGCGCGCTCGCGCGAGATCGGCATCCGCCGCGCGATCGGCGCTGACGCGCGCAGCGTGCTGCGCCTGGTCGGCGGCGGCGTCGGTCTGCAGCTGGCGATCGGCCTGTCGATCGGCCTGGCCCTGGCCCTGCCCTGGTCCGGCATGCTCGCCAGCGAGAATTTCCACACGCGCAGCGCCGAGCCCGCGGTGTTCCTCGCGGCCCTGCTGGTCGTGCTGCTGGCCGCACTGGCGGCCTTCGCCGGCCCGCTGCTGCGCGCGCTGCGGATCGATCCGATGCAGGCCTTGCGGCAGGACTAGATTTTGGGGGGCGCGCTTTGCGCAGAAGAAGCGCCGTTGAGGCGAGTGATGCGTGTGCGACCGGAAGCGGTGTGCGCCGCCCGTCGCAAGGTTTCTCCCCCTCTCCCCCGATCCCTCCCCACGAGGGGGGAGGGGAGTGACAGCCGGCGCGCTGCGCAGCCAGGAGAGGGGCGGACGATTTCGACTCTTCGCGCGGAGAGGGCGGTGACAGTCGAACCCTCACCCACGGGGCAACGGTGACAGCACGCAGCTTGCCCTGTTCAATGACTAAACAAAACCTGGAACCGCCAACACCATGATCGAACTCCGCGAAATCGAGAAGTCCTACCCGCTGGCTGCCCAGCGCCATTACGTCCTGCGCAAGATCACCCTGAGCATTGCCGAGGGCGATTTCCTGTCGATCATGGGGCCGTCCGGCTCGGGCAAGACCAGCCTGCTGTCGGTGCTGGGCCTGATGGATTCCGACTGGTCGGGCAGCTACCGCTTTGACGGCACCGACCTGCACACGCTGAAGGAGCGCGCGCGCAAGGACTTCGCCCGCGAGCACATCGGCTTCGTGTTCCAGCACTACCACCTGCTGGATGACCTCACCGTCGCCGAGAACCTGGAGCTGCCGCTGTCCTACCGCAACGTGCGCGGCAGCGAGCGGCAGGCGCGGGTGGCCGAACTGCTCGACCGCTTCGGCATGGCGGCGCGGCGCGACCTGTATCCGCGCCAGCTCTCGGGCGGCCAGCAGCAGATCGTCGCGGTGGCGCGCGCGGTGATCGCGCGGCCGCGCCTGTTGCTCTGCGACGAGCCCACGGGCGCGCTGCACTCCAGCCAGGGCGAGCAGGTGATGGACCTGCTCGGCGAGTTGAACAAGGAGGGCACCACCATCGTCCAGGTCACCCACAACCCCGAGTACGCCGCGCGCGGATCGCGGCGGGTGGAGCTGCACGATGGCTGGATGAAGCAGGTGGCTTGAGCGCAGGGCGATGCACGGCGAATCCCTACGTTCACCGACGACTCGCATGAATATCCCGCCACCCCACCACCGTGATCCATAGGGTGGGCCCTGGCCCACCATGGGCCCGATGCTCGCCCCGGTCATTGATCGAATGCCACGCCCCACGACAACCTGCGAACCCGGCATCGCCACGACAACACCGTTCCCATAGGGTGGGCCCTGGCCCACCATGGGCTCGACGCTCGCCCTCATGCTCCAGCCGACACCGGTGCAAGGCTTGAGCCCCGCTACGCTCACCCACGCCGGCGCAAGGCTTGAGCTCACGGTGGGCCAGGGCCCACCCTATGGGCCGCGCGTCGCCCCCGCATCACTCCACCGCAACTCGCGCCACGCGTTCGTCTCTCCTCTTCACTCGTTGCTGCCCCCATGACCTCCCGCATCCTCATCGCCGACGACCAGGCCGACGTGCTGCAGGCCCTGCGCCTGCTGCTGAAATCCGAAGGCCACACCTGCGTCTGCGCGGACGGCCCGCGCGAGGCCATCGAGAAGCTGCGCCGCGAAGCCTTCGACGCCGCGCTGATCGACTTGAACTACACCCGTGACACCACCTCGGGCGAGGAAGGCCTGGCCCTGCTGGCCGAGCTGAAGAAGCTGGCGCCCGAGCTACCGGTGGTGGTGATGACCGCCTGGGGCAGCATCGATCTGGCCGTGCGCGCCATGCGCGAAGGCGCCGGCGATTTCATCGAGAAGCCCTGGGACAACACGCGCCTGCTCAGCATCCTCGCCACCCAGGTCGCGCTGGGCCGCAGCCAGCGCCGCGCCGCCAAGCTCGAAGGCATGCTCAAGCAGGGCGAGGGCGCCGAGCCCTTCATCGCCGAAGCGCCTTCGATGCGCCCCCTGCTCGATCTGCTCGACCGCGTCGCGCCGTCCGATGCCAACGTGCTGATCCTTGGCGAGAACGGCACCGGCAAAGGCCTGCTCGCACGCGAGCTGCACCGCCGCTCGGCGCGGGCCGAAGCGCCGCTGGTCAAGGTCAACATGGGCGGTATCGCCGAGACCGTCTTCGAGTCGGAAATGTTCGGCCACGTGCGCGGTGCCTTCACCGATGCCAAGGCCGACCGCATCGGCCGTTTCGAGCTGGCCGACGGCGGCACCCTGTTCCTGGACGAGATCGCCAACATCCCGCCCAGCCAGCAGCCCAAACTGCTGCGCGTGCTGGAGGACGGCGAGTTGGAGCGGGTCGGCTCCTCGCGCACGCTCAAGGTCGACGTCCGCTTGGTGTCGGCGACCAATGCCGACCTCGCCGACGAGGTCGCCGCCGGCCGCTTCCGCAAGGACCTGCTGTATCGCCTCAACACGGTCGAGCTGCGCCTGCCGCCGCTGCGCGAGCGCCGCGAGGACATCGCCGCCATGGCCCGCGACTTCCTCGCCCGCGCCGCCCAGCGCTACCGCCGCGAGGGCCTGCGCTTCGCGCCCTCGACCCTGCGTGCGCTGGAGCAGCACGCCTGGCCGGGCAATGTGCGCGAGCTGGCGCATGTGATCGAACGTGCCGTGCTGATGGCGCGCGGCAGCGAGATCGACAGTCTCGACCTCGGCAGCGGCAGTGCCGTGGTGGCGGATGCGCCCGCTGCCAGCGCCGCCGCACCGGCCTTGAACGGCATGACCCTGGAGCAGGCCGAGCAGGCGATGATCCGCAACGCGCTGGATCAATGCCGCGGCAACATACAGCGCGCCGCCGAGGTGCTGGGCTTGAGCCGCGGCGCGCTGTATCGGCGGCTGGAGAAGTACGGCCTGGCGACGGAGGAGTAAGCCATGGGCGCACGCGCCATGCGTCTCGCGCAATCGCAGCGATCTGCGGTTCGGACGCCGCCTGCCGCATTTGCTGCACCCGTCCTCGCGCAGGCGGTGTTCGCCGTGCGCTCCTACGCAGCGCCGAACCACAGCGCAGCGCCCGCATGCTGAAGCCCAACTTCGAGCGCCGCCTGCTGCTCGATGCCGCCCTGCTGTTGCTGCCGGCCGTACTCTGCATCGGCCTGCTGCTGTGGCTGCCCGCCGACACCCTGAGCCGGCTGCGCACGCCGCTGCTGGTCAGCGCCGCCATCGCCAGCCTGCTGCTGGCCCTGCGCCTGAAGCAGCGCGTGGTCTACCCGCTGTACACGCTTGCCAACCTGCTCGAAGCCCTGCGCGAAGGCGACTTCAGCCTGCGCGGTTCGCGCGCCCAGCGCGGCGATGCGATCGGTGAAGTGATCTGGGAGGTCAATGCGCTGTCCGCCACCCTGCGCGAGCAGCGCCTGAAAGTGGAGGAATCGAGCGCGCTGCTGGCCAAAGTGATCGAAGCCATCGACATCGCCCTCTTCAGCTTCGACGCCGATTCGCGCCTGCAGCTGGTCAACGCCGCCGGCCTGCGACTGCTCGGCCGCAGCCACGCGGCTGGCCGCAGTGCCGCCGAACTTGGCTTGGAGGACTGCCTCGCCGTGGAAACCGCCGCGGTGCTGAAGCGCAGCTTTGGCGGTAGCGAAGGCCGCTTCGACGTGCGTCGCTTCCGCTTTCGCTCGGCCGGCCGCCCGCAGGACCTGCTGGTGATCACCGACCTCTCGCGCGCCCTGCGCGAAGAAGAGCGCCAAGCCTGGCAGCGCCTGATCCGCGTGCTCGGCCATGAGCTGAACAATTCGCTGGCGCCGATCAAATCGATGGCCGGCACCCTGGTGCGCGTGCTGGCGCGCGAGCCCCTGCCCGAAGACTGGCGCGAGGACGTCGACGCCGGCCTGCAGGTGATCGGCGACCGTGCCGAAGCCCTGAACCGCTTCATGATCGGCTACACCGCGCTCGCCCGCCTGCCGCCGCCGCAGCGCCGCGAGGTCGAGCTGGCCCCGCTGCTGCGGCGCGTCGCCGCCCTCGAACAGCGCGTGCCGGTCAAGCTCGGCGCCCTGCCCGAGCTGCGCTTCGCTGCCGACCCCGACCAGCTGGAGCAGGCGCTGATCAACCTGGTCAAGAACGCCGCCGAGGCCAGCCTGGCCCAGCATGGTGGCGTCGAAATCCGCGCCCGCGCCGAAGGCAGCCAAGTGCACATCGAAATCCTCGACGAGGGCCTGGGCCTGTCCGGCAGCGACAACCTGTTCGTGCCCTTCTTCACCACCAAGCCCGGCGGCTCCGGCATCGGCCTGGTGCTGGCCCGCCAGATCGTCGAAGGCCACGGCGGGCGGCTGACGCTGCGCAATCGCGATGATGCTCGCGGCTGTCGGGCGGAGGTGTGGCTGGAGAGCGGGGATTCGGGATTGGGGAGTGGGGAGTGAGCTGCCGAATGCTGCGGCGACCGTTGGCCGCGCGGCGTTCGCGCACTGGATGTGTTGGGTACGCGTGGAACCGGGCGAACGCGCCGGCGTAAACCCTCTGCGCAGAAGCGCGCGCAGCAACCGGATCGACACGCGGAATTCGCGAAGCGCGGCCTAGGCTTGCCGCCGCCTGAGTCTGGTGGCGTGGTCGCAATCCGCCTCACCGCACTCCGACACGGACCGCAACGCGGACCGCCACCCACGAGTGACCCAGGCTGCCGTTGCCACGGCCCTCGGCTTCATGGCGAACGGGCCGGCAGTCGGCACAGCCTCAACACCATCGCCTGGCCGGGCTCAGCCCGACCCACACAGCCGGGCCCGCAGCAGCCGGTCGCATTCACCAACTCATCAAGGAGCAAACACATGACCACGCGACAACGGATGATCGCGCTTGCGCTGACGCTCGCGCTCGGCGCCCCGGCGGCAGCGGGCGCACAGGACATCGGCTTCAACTACATCGAGGGCGGCATCGTCGGCGCCTTCGTCAACGACGTGGAGGGCGCTGGTACCTTCACGGGCAGCGGCACCCCGCTCGAACTCGAAGCGGATGCAGGTGGCGGTGTTTTCATCGGTGGCGCATGGCAGTTCAGCGAGAACATGCACGTGTTCGGCGAGTACTCCAACGCCGGCCAGGAGCTGGAGGTCAGAGGCGGCCCCGAGACGATCGACGGTGAGTTCGACGTCGTTCGCTGGCGCATCGGCGTCGGCTACGCGCACGCGCTTTCGCCGCGCACCAGTCTCTACGGGCGCCTCAGTTTCGACAGCGCCGAGCTGAAGAATCTAGAAGTCGCCAACTTCCGTTTCCCGGCCGACGGCGGCGAAGATGGCTTTGGCAGCGAGGTCGGCGTGATCTGGGCAGCGAGCCCGAGCGTCCACCTGCAGGGCCACGCGCGCTACACCTCGGTGGGCGACGTCGCCACCGAGGGCTCCGATGTCTTCGACGCCGACGTCCTGGTCGGCCTGAGCGGCCGCTGGTACGTCCGTCCCAAGGTCGCAGTATTCGCCGGCTACGAGCTGGGCAAGATCACGACCTTGAGCGTGGGTGCGCGCTACGCGTTCTGATGCGGCCAACGCGCGTACCCAATGCGCTTGCCGCCTGCCTCGCGAGGTCAGCTTGACTTCGCGGGGTGGAGGTTGGTGAGGTGGGTTGATCGGGAATCCGGGGCCTTTATCGGTAAGGCCCCGCGGGCTGCCGACGAGGCGCACCCCGAGAGAAACTGCACCCTTGGGACTCGCTAGCCGCCCCGCGAAGACTGGCTGTGTGCAGGAGCGAGCTCGTCGCGACCCGCAGGGTGGACACAGAGCGGCGGCCGCGGTCGCCCGCGAGCGCGCACCTGCCGACAGCGCGAGCGTGTGAGCCCTGCTCTCGTGAAGCACACCCGATCCACCGCGCCGGGCTGGGAAGCGCTCAACAAGCAGACCTCTCGCCCGACCTCCCTCACCGTCGCCCCCGCGAAGGCGGGGGCCCAGATGCGAGGCCCCGATTCTGGAAACCCGTCCCTGCCTCCGCGAGGACAGGCTCCTCGCGGGGATGACGAACCGATGTTTCTTGAAGAACACCCGATCCGCGACGCGGGGCTGGGAAGCGCTCAAGACCCCGACGGGCTCAGGCACGCCTTCATCAAGCAGATCAGGACGGTCGTCGCTGCCGCGCTGGCAGGGCGGCGCCGGGAGCAGCTGCGCGTTCGTGAGGAAGACGACAGCCGCGTGGGCTGTCACTGTAATCTCGGGCCGCTTTGCGTTGGCGCTTGCGCAGGAGTGAGTCGCTGCGGAGGTTCGATGTGCCAGTCCACACTCCATTCTTGTTCGATGACACGAAGTGCTCCGCATGAGTGAACGAAGCTCGGGCGCGAGAGGCGAGGCGGAGTCGCCGCTGCATGGCGCCGCGTGGTGCAACGAGTGGCGGCGCCTTCGTCGCCTGGTTTCGCGCGGGCACGATGTCAATTTCCGAGATGACATCGGCGAGACCCCGCTGCACGGCGCGGCGGCTTGGGGCAACCGCACGGCGGTGCGCACCTTGCTGAAGCTCGGCGCACGGCATGATCTGGTGTCGACCGACGGCATGACCGCGCTGCACTGGGCTGCGGGTTGGGGGAATCTCGGTGTTGTGCGTGCGCTTGTTCGTGCGGGTGCGGACACGAAGATCCCGGATGCTCATGGACTCACGCCCGCGCAGCTCGCGGCCTCACGCGGCAAGGCGAAGGTCGCTGCGTGGCTCGCGGCTCTGGACGCTTGAAGGTGAAGGCGCGAGCTGGGTTGCTTCCAAGGCGCAGGAAGCGCCTCGGGCGCCGTCGATGTCAGCATGTCGCTCACGCCAACGGTTGGCGCCAAGGAGGACTCAGGTGGATCTGGCTACGAAATCGGACGCTGACATCCTGTCGGTGGCGAACCCCATCATGGACAACCTGATGGAGGCATCCACGGCCATCGATTACGACCGGCACATCCGCGACTTCACCGATCGCCTCAAGCAGCGCCTGTCCAGGCAGCAGCTGGAGTGGATCTGTCAGGACTACCAGAGCACCAAGGGCTACTTCGCCGAGCGGGAGTTCGTCGCGGTCTTTCGTCGCCCGGATTCGGTCGCGGTGGTCTGGAAGCAGCGCTTCACCCGGCAGCCCGGTGACTTTGTGGCCGAGATGGTGCTGCTGCAGCAGGGCGGCCGCTATCTGGTCGACCATGTCATGGTGTTCTAGGTGGCTTCACTCGGTCGTTTGCGATGCTGCGTCCTTGCCCTATCCCCAATCCCAACCCGGGCATTGAGCCCCGCTTGAGACAGCCCCGGCACGCTGACGTCACTGGTTCAACGACGGAGGCTCGGACATGTGGCGCAGGCGATGGGTGCGATGGGTGGCGGGCTTGGCTTCGGTGCCGCTGCTGCTGGTTTTGGGACTGTGGGTCTGGTGGGCGGGCATCGACTTCAGCCACAGCGTCGCCAATCCGCAGGCGACGCGCGCCGATCTTGCCTGGCTGCCGACGGGGCCGGCGCCGACACGCGGCCGCATCCTTGCGGTGCTGACCAGTGCCGAGCGCACCCTGGTCGGTCAGGGGCGCGCTGGCTTCGAGCTCACCGAGCTGTCGCGCGCCTGGTGGGTGTTCGAGGCCGCGGGCTTCGAGGTCGAACTGGCCAGTCCCGAGGGCGGGGCGCCGCCCAAGGTGGTCGACACCGATGATGCGGTGGATGCCGACTACGCCTTCCTCAACGAGTCGCGCACGCGTGAAGCGATCGAGCACACGCTGCGCCTCGACGCGGTCGATCCGGCCCGCTACGACGCCGTCTATGTGGTCGGGGGCAAGGGTGCGATGCTGGACCTGCACGGCAACGCAGCGCTGAAGCGCATCCTCGCCGAGGTCTACACCCGCGGCGGCGTGATCAGCGCCGTCTGCCACGGCCCGGCGGCCCTGCTTGGCGTCGAGATCGCGCCGGGGAAGACCCTGCTGCAGGGCCGCAGCGTCACCGGCTTCAGCAACGCCGAGGAGCTGTTCCTGATGGAGGACCCCGTGCAGCGCCTGGGCTTTCTGCTGCAGGATGCGCTGGCCGATGAGGGCGAGTTCAGCGAGGCGCCGATGTACCTCGAGCATGTGGTTGTGGATGGTCGCGTCATTACCGGCCAGAACCCGTGGTCGACCTGGGCGCTCGCCGAGGCGACGGTGCGAGCGCTCGGCGTGGAGCCCGCCGTGCGTCCGCGCAGCAGCGAAGAGCGCGCGGTCGATCTGCTGCAGCGCCTGCACGCCGAGGGCTACGACGCCGCGCGCGCCGCCAAGCCGGGGCTCGGGCCGGTCGATAACCGCCTGCTGCTGATGCACGGCCTGATCGCTTCGATGCGCGGCGAGTACAAGCGCATGTTCGATCTGATGCGGCTTGCGCGTGCCTGAGCGGCCCAAGGAGCGCCTGCGCGTGCCCGAGCGTCCGCCAGAGCTTCTGCGCGTGCTGCTGGTCGAGGATGACCTCGACATCGCAGCGGGCCTGGTCGACTACTTCGAGGCGCGCGGCATCGAGGCCGAGCATGCCTTCAACGCCCGCGAGGCGCAGGCGCGTCTGCTCGAGGGCCGCTTCGACCTCTGGCTGTTCGATGTGCAGCTGCCCGGCGAGGACGGCTTCAGCCTGTGTCGCCGGCTCAAGGCGCTGCAGCCCGACAGTGCGCCGGTGCTGTTCTTGACCGCTCGTGGCGCGCTCGCCGATCGGCTGGCCGGTTTCGAGGCCGGCGCGCTCGACTACGTGATCAAGCCCTTCGAGCCGGCCGAACTGGTTGCGCGCATTCGTGCACTGGCGAAGCACGTGCCGGCGCGCGCGGGCGGCTGGATCGTGGTCGATGACTGGCGCCTCGACCCGCAGCGCGGCTTGCTCGAGCGTGCCGGTACGCAGCTGCAGCTTTCGGCGTCTGCGGCCCGACTGCTTCGCTGCCTGCTGCAGGCCAGCCCCGGCTGCGTCAGCCGCGCCGAGTTGGGCGAAGCGCTGTGGGGTGAGGCGGGCGAGGACGACGACCTGCGCACCCATCTCTACGCCCTGCGCCGCAGCCTGCGCGAGGCTTTCGGCGAGGCCCCCATCCACAGTGAGCGCGGCCTCGGCGTGCGCTTCGGCGGAACCGCATGAGGCCGCGCTCGCTCAAGCGTGTGTTGGGCGTGCAGTGGGCGCTGTTCGGCGGTGCGCTGCTGCTGGGCCTGTGCACGCTGGCTGCAGTGGCGCTGTACGTGCTGGAGGACAGCTTCATCGACGCCCGCCTGTTGGCGGCCGAGCGCGCCCTGGCCGGGGAGCGTGAACCGCTGCCGCAGGTGCAGCTGTGGCGGCTCGATGCGTTCCCGGCAGCGAAGCGGGAGCGCCTCGCCGCGCTGAAGCCCGGGGCGCTGCGCGAGTTCCGCCTCGACAAGGACCGCTATGTGCATCTGCGCGCGCTGGCGGCCGATGCCGAGGGGCCGCGCTTCCTCGTGTTCAATGCGCAGGAGGAAATGCGCGTCAGCGAAGCCCTGTGGCGGGCCGCGCCGGTGCTTGCCGTGCTGCTCGCGATTCTGCTGCTGCATGCCGCCTGGCTCGCGCGGCGCTTTGTTGGCCGCATCGAGGGCGCGGCCACGGGTCTGCTGCAGGCGCTGGAGCGCGAGCCCAGTGCGTCGTCGCTGCGTAACGCGGCCGATACCCAGCCTGTCGCCGAGTTCCAGCGCTTTGGCCATGCACTGGCCGATGCCCTGGATGCGCGGCTTGCGGCCTTGAAGCGTGAGGAGGAGACCCTGCGCTTTCTCGCCCATGAGCTGCGCACGCCGCTGCAGAGTGCGCGGCTCGCCATGGCGGCGCTGGGTGAACAGATCGAAGCGCCCGCGGAGGCTCGCCTGCGTCGTGCCCTGCAGCGGCTGGAGCGCGCCAGCGCGGCGGTGCTGTGGCTGGGCGAGTCGACGCCGGTCGCCGAGGCCCTCGACGTGGAGCCGATGCTCTCGACGCTCGTTGACGAGTTCGCCCCGCTGGCCTCAAGGCGCGGCCAGCACTTCGTGCTCGCGGGCGATGCGGACGTGCGCTGGGCGCTGCCCCCGGCGGGCATCGAGGCTGTGCTGGGCAATCTGTTGGTCAACGCGATCCAGCACGGCGCGCCGGGCGCGATCGAGATCCAACTGGACGCCGAGCGGATCGCGTTCCGGAACGCGGTCCCTGGGGGCGAGAGCCACTCGGGCTTCGGCCTGGGCCTTGAACTGGCACGTCGGCTGCTGGCGAAGATCGAATGGACACTGGTGGCGCGCATCGACCGCGCTGCTGCGGAGCTCATCTTGTGTCCCATGGCGAAGACTGCCGGCGTGTGATCCGTTCCGGTCCAGGGTCGCCTGCGCTTGCGCAGGAAAGCGGGGTGGCGCACTCAGGGTTGCGCTACGCGAAGGGGCTTGGTGCGCGACACGCGCACCCTATGCGCACGTCTGGGCTGGCTTGTTTGGCGCGCGGCGTCAATCGAATCCGTAGGGTGCGCGTGTCGCGCACCGTATGCGCGCAGCACGTTCCGCTTGGTTCGGGGCGTGGCGTCGCTCGAACTTGTAGGGTGCGCATGTCGCGCGCCGATCGCTATGGGCCGCGCCGTGCGTGCGTCGAGCTCCTTGCGTCAGATCTGCCATAGAACCCTCGATTGAGCCTCGCTTGAGGTGCGCAGCGCAGCCTTCACCTGCCGCGACTGGTGCGGCCATCGGCAAGGACTGCACATGAATCAGCACACCGCGCGCTGTGCGACTGTAGAAGGTGAGCGTCTTCCAACCCGGGTCAAAGGCGAATGGCGCGCCTTCCTTGCACGCATGCTGCGTCACCCGCGCATCGTCGGTGCTATTGCGCCTTCCAGCGAAGCGCTGGCTCGGGCGATGCTCAGGGCCGCAATGCCGCTGCAGGGGGCAGTGCTGGAGCTCGGCGCCGGCACCGGTGTATTCAGTCGCACCCTGCTGCGGGCGGGCTTGGCGCCCGAGGCGCTATACGTGGTCGAGCGTCTGCCCGAATTCGCCGCAGCCCTGCGCTCTCAACTCCCCGCGGTGCAGGTGATGGAACTTGATGCGGCCGAGCTGCAGCCCGCGCAGTTCGCACACGCGCCGGTCACAGTGGTGTCTGGCCTGCCGCTACGCGCGATGAGCGAGACTCAGGTCGAGGCGATTCTGCGGGCCGTGCTCGACTGCTGCCGGCCGGATCTGCGCTTTGTTCAATTCAGCTACGGATGGCGCTGCCCGGTGCCTGGGTCGATCCGGGCGCGTCTGGGTCTGCGCGCCGAGCGCATGCGCTGGGTGCCATGGAATCTTCCGCCGGCCTGGGTGTGGCGGCTGCAGCGTGACGCGGCTGCAGGGTAGTGCGTCGCAAGCCGTCTGCCGCCGGCGGCGGCGCCAGCGTTCGCGCCTCTCGAAAGCGGGCGTGCTGAAGCCTGGGCGGCCGGACCGGAACGCGCCGAATCAGCCCAGCGCGTCCTGCACCGTCAGCCACTCTTCCTCGAGCGCATCGCGTTCACCGCGCAGCTTGCCTTGGGTCTGTACCAGCTTCTGGATCTCGGCCTTGTCGCCGGCATAGAGCGCCGGGTCAGCCAGGCGGCTGTCGATCTCCACCAGCTCGCGGCCGATCTTCTCCAGCCGTGTTTCGATGGCCTTGATGCGGTTGCGCAGCGGCTTCTCGCGCTCGCGCTGCTCGGCGGCGCTGCGGCGGCGGTCGGCCTTCGATTCGCTTGATTCGCCCTCGGATTCGATGGGCTTGGCCACGCCGGCGGTAATGGCCGAGGCGCCCTTGCGCAGCCAGGCCGCGTAGTCGTCCAGGTCGCCCTCGAAGGGCGCGACCTGACCGTCGGCGACGCGCCACCAGCTGTCGCAGACCAGGCCCAGCAGATGGCGGTCGTGGCTGACCAGCAGGATCGCGCCCGGGAACTCGGCCAGCGCATCGGCGAGGGCCTCGCGCATGTCCAGGTCGAGGTGGTTGGTGGGCTCGTCAAGCAGCAGCAGATTCGGCTTGCGCCAGGCGATCAGGGCCAGCGCCAGGCGCGCGCGCTCACCGCCGGAGAAGCCGTCGACCGGCTCGAACACGCGGTCGCCGGCGAAGTTCCAGCCGCCCAGATAGGCACGCAGCTGGGCCTCGCCCACGCCCGCCGCGATCTCGGCCAGATGCTGCAGCGGGCTGTGGCCTTCGGTGAGCTGCTCGACCGTGTGCTGGCTGAAGTAGCCGATGTTGAGTTCGAGATGGGCCGCGCGCTCACCCTTGAGGGGGGCGATCTCGGCGGCGAGGTTCTTCACCAGGGTCGACTTGCCGGCGCCATTGCGGCCGAGCAGGCCGATGCGGTCGCCGGGCTCCAGGCTGAACTTCACCCCGCGCAGGATGGTGGTGTCGCCATAGCCGGCGTCGACCTGGTCCAGCCGCAGCAGGGGCGTGGGCAGCTTGGCCGGCTCGGCGAAGCTGAACTCGAAGCCGCGCTCGGCGCGCACGGCCTCGGTGCCGGCCAGCTTTTCCAGGCGCTTGACCCGCGACTGTGCCTGCTTGGCCTTGCTGGCCTTGGCCTTGAAGCGGTCGATGAAGGCCTTGAGCTTGGCGCGCTCGGCCTGCTCGCGCTCGAAGGCGATCTGCTGCTGGCGCAGCTGCTCGGCGCGCTGGCGTTCGAAGCTGGTGTAGTCGCCGCTGTACAGGCGCCCGGTGCCGCCGTGGAGGTGCAGGGTGTGGGTGGCGATGCCGTCGAGGAACTCGCGGTCGTGCGAGATCACCAGCACGGTGCCGGCGAAGCGCTTCAGCCATTCCTCCAGCCACAGGACGGCGTCGAGGTCGAGGTGGTTGGTGGGCTCGTCGAGCAGCAGCAGGTCGGCGGGCGTCATCAGCGTGCGCGCGAGGTTCAGGCGCACCCGCCAGCCGCCGGAGAAGCTGGCCACCGGGCGATCATGGGTATCGGCCGGAAAGCCAAGCCCGTGCAGCAGGCGGCCGGCGCGGGCGCGGGCGTCGTAGCCGCCGAGCTCCTCGATGCGCTGGTGCGCGGTGGCCGCGGCCTCATGGTCGCCGCGCGCTTCGGCTTCGCTGGCCGCGCGCAGGGCCTCCGCGACAGGCCTGTCGCCACCGAGCACGAAGTCGAGCGCGGGGTCGGGCAAGGAGGGCGTTTCCTGGGCGACGGCCGCCATGCGCAAGCCGCCGGGCAGGTCGATATCGCCGGCGTCCGGCTCCAGTTCGCCCTGGACGGCGGCGAACAGGGTGGATTTGCCGCAGCCATTGCGGCCGATCACGCCCACCCGCCAGCCGGCGTGCAGGGCGGCATCGAGGCCGGAGATCAGCAGGCGTTCGCCGCGGCGCAGGGCGAGGTTACGGAAGGCGATCATGGGCAGCAGCGGCTCGCGCGATCGACAGGCCAGAAAGAACAAAGGCCGGAACTCGCGTTCCGGCCTTTGTGAATGGTGGCTCCCGAGGCCCGACTCGAACGGGCGACCCTCTGATTAACAGTCAGATGCTCTAACCGGCTGAGCTACTCGGGAACAGAGCCGCGCATTGTAGTCAGTCCGCGGCCGCGGTCAAGCCCTCTCTTGCGCGAGTCCCCGTCAGCCGCAGCCACCGCCGATCGACTCCGGGCGGGCCTGCCGCAGGCGTCCGGTGTTGTTCAGCACCAGCGCGCCCAGCAGGCGGCCGTCCTCGCTGCAGATGCGCAGGCTCAGGTTGCTGGCACCGCTGCCGCCATTGGGCCGGAACATCGCCATCGGTCGCTGCGCGCTGCTGCGGACGCGCAGGCGCGGCGAGGATTCGCGCTGCACGCGTTCGATCGCCTCGCCAGCATCACGCGCACCGTTGCGATTGGAGTCGACGAACACCAGCCAGCCGTCGTCCCAGACCCCGCCGCTGCGACAGCTCAACCCGTCGGAAGTCGGGCAGATCGCCGCCGGCCGGCCGCGGGTTACGGCCAGAGTTCGAGCGTGATGGAACCCGCCCATCAGCTGGTGCTGCGCGGCGATGAAGCCCTGCCGTTCGATCATCTGGCGGAAACTCGGCAGGGCAATGCCGAGCACGATGCCAGCCACGGTTATCGTCATCAGCAGCTCGATCAGGCTGAAGCCCCTGATCGAGCGATACGCGAATCCGATACGCATAAGGACAGCCTCCCCGAAACGTCGGCGGCGAAGGGCCGCGCTCGACGGAGCACAGTGTCGGCAGCGGCTCGTCTCGGCGGAATCGGAAGCGGCTCCGCGTGCGGGTAGGAGTTTTGCCAATGCGTGTTTGGGAAGCCTCGGAGTGGCCTGGCCCTCCGCTGGCCTCACGCTGCTGTCAGTACAGTGTCAGCATCCGGGAGCCAGACTTGCGCGGTTCGCCTGCAGCGCCGAGCCTCAGCAGATTCCCGATTCCCGATTCCCGATTCCCGATTCCCGATTCCCGAACCCCGATCCTGCCAGAGGCCCATGAACCGTCCGGAAGCCGCCAACATCCCCTTCGAACTTGTCTCGCCCTACCAGCCCTCGGGCGATCAGCCGCTGGCGATCGCGCGCCTGGTCGAAGGTTTCGAGGATGGGCTCGCGCACCAGACCCTGCTGGGCGTGACCGGCTCGGGCAAGACCTACACCATCGCCAATGTCATCGCGCAGATCCAGAAGCCCACCCTGGTGCTGGCGCCAAACAAGACGCTGGCCGCCCAGCTCTACGGCGAGTTCAAGCAGTTCTTCCCGAACAACGCGGTCGAGTACTTCGTCAGCTATTACGACTACTACCAGCCCGAGGCCTACGTTGTTTCCAGCGACACCTTCATCGAAAAGGACAGCTCGATCAACGAGCACATCGAGCAGATGCGGCTGTCGGCGACCAAGGCCCTGCTGGAGCGACGTGATGCGCTGATCGTCGCCTCGGTGTCTGCGATCTACGGTCTGGGCGATCCCAACGAATACTTCCAGATGGTGCTGCACATGGTGCGCGGCGAGCGCATCGACCAGCGCGAGCTGATCCGCCGCCTGACCGAGCTGCAGTACACCCGCAACGAGTTCGACCTGCGCCGCGGCACCTACCGCGTGCGCGGCGAGGTCATCGACGTGCATCCGGCCGAAAGCGACAGCGAGGCCGTGCGCATCGAGCTGTTCGACGGCGAGATCGAGCAAATCTCGCTGTTCGATCCCTTGACGGGCGAAGTGCAGCGGCGGGTGCCGCGCTACACGATCTACCCCAAGACCCACTACGTCACCACCCGCCGCACCGTGCTGGAGGCGATGGAGGCGATCAAGGTCGAACTGGCCGAGCGGCTGGAGTGGTTCTACGCCAACAACAAGCTGCTGGAGGCCCAGCGCCTGCAGCAGCGCACCACCTTCGATCTGGAAATGATGGGCGAGATTGGCTTCTGCCAGGGCATCGAGAACTACTCGCGCCACCTGACTGGGCGCATGCCCGGCGAGGCGCCGCCCTGCCTGTTCGACTACCTGCCGCCCGATGCGCTGCTGGTGGTCGACGAATCGCATGTCACCGTTCCGCAGATTGGCGGCATGTACAAGGGCGATCGCGCGCGCAAGGAAACCCTGGTGGAGTACGGCTTCCGCCTGCCCAGCGCGCTCGACAACCGCCCGCTGAAGTTCGAGGAATGGGAGCGCCGCGCGCCACGCAGCATCTTCGTCTCGGCGACGCCGGCCAAGTACGAGCTGGAGAAGTCGCACGGCAACATCGTCGAGCTGGTGGTGCGGCCGACCGGCCTGGTGGATCCCGAGGTGGAAGTGCGGCCGGTGCGCACCCAGGTCGACGACCTGCTGTCGGAGATCCACGAGCGGGTCGGCTGGGGCGATCGTGTGCTGGTCACCACGCTCACCAAACGCATGGCCGAGAACCTCACGGAGTACCTCGGCGAGCACGGCTGCAAGGTGCGCTACCTGCACGCCGACGTCGACACCGTCGAGCGCATGGAGATCATCCGCGACCTGCGCCTCGGCGTGTTCGACGTGCTGGTCGGCATCAACCTGCTGCGCGAGGGCCTGGACATGCCGGAAGTCTCGCTGGTCGCCATCCTCGACGCCGACAAGGAGGGCTATCTGCGCTCGGCGCCTTCGCTGATCCAGACGATCGGCCGCGCCGCCCGCAATGTGCGCGGCAAGGCCATCCTCTACGCCGACCGCATCACCGGCTCGATGGAAACCGCGATGGGCGAGACCGCGCGCCGCCGCGACAAGCAGATCGCCTACAACGCCGAGCACGGCATCACGCCCAAGACCATCGTCTCGCGCATCAACGACGTCATGGAAGGCGCGCGCAGCGAGCCGGCGGAGGCCAAGAAGGGTCGCGGGCGCACCACCGCCAGCGAGCGCCGCGTCGCCGAACCGCGCGATGACTACCGGCAGATGAACCCTGAGCAGATCGGCGTCGTGCTGAAGAAGCTCGAAGCGCAGATGTACAAGCACGCCAAGGACCTGGAGTTCGAGGAAGCCGGCAAGCTCCGCGACGAAATCCGCCGCATCAAGTCCGAAGGGCTGGTGGGGTGAGACGGCGCGTTTGCGCGGCATGCCGCGCGCGCCGTCGAACGCCCGAGCGCTGTG
>NZ_CALART010000094.1 GCF_937888285.1 uncultured Aquimonas sp. | reverse complement strand
CGGACTTACACAAATCCGGGATGAGCGGGTCCAAGGGAACTGGGTGGCAAGACAAGTTCGCTAAACGTGTTGCGCTTGATTCTTGAGACCGCCCCCCGTGCGGCCTTGTCGTGCTGCTGGGCTCTTCGAAGACACGACCAACCGGCGGCAACCTTGTTGCGCCCTCCCGTTCACGTAGAGGTGCAGAACAGGCGAAGGCTCCACAACCGTTGGAGCGTGATCTCTCGCAGGGTATGGCAGAGCGGCGTTCGAGAATTCTGCGGCCTTCGAAATCCCCCCGCCGGTTCACAGACGGCAGCGCTGACGAACGAGGGGTGAGGGGCTGGCGAGCGGTCACGCGGTGGAGACGTTCGTTGCACGCGGAGACTGCAGCATGACTGCCAAAGCTGATCCTGCAGACCGCGGGCGCCGCAGCCAGTACGAGGTGCGGCTGCCACGAAAGCTGGCCGGCTTGCTGGTGCCGAGCCTCTCCTGGACGCCGAATCTCGCTGCTGCCCTCCGAACCATCCTCGCCCATCCTCCTGCCGACGCACACTGTTTCACCGCCGTCAGTCGATACAGGGCTGAGCATCTCGCAGCACTCGTTAGACAAAACTCCTCCGGGGACAAACTCACGCTCGAGCACACATTTGACCGCTACAAGCTTGCGGAAACCCTGATCGGCGCGGCCAGCGGCCCCGGGCGGCGATCCAGGGGGGTGCAGACGCTCTTGTGGCTGCTTCTTGAGCTCATCCTGCGCGGCGATATGGCGGAGCACATCGCCCGGCTTGCGAGCAACCTGCGTGGCTCCTTCCGCGCGTCCGACCGTGGTCCGCTTGCCGCGGCCATCGGCGACTGTGCCGGGCTTGAAGAACTGATCGTTCGCATGCGATTTCGACTCGCAGCGGTCGAGAATGCAGGCGCTGACGCAAACGCGCATCCACGCATGGTGGGGGTCAAGAGTTTTGATGATCTCTGGGTGGAGGCGCTCGGCAGGAAATGCGAACTCATCCTCGCTGCTGGGGACGACACCGCAGAGGAAGGGGATGACGAGGACGCGGAAGAGGCTCGCGTGCTGTCTGAGGGTCTGCTGCATCTGGCACCGGAGGAGGACGAGGACGAATCAGAGGATCGGGCCATCTTCGAGGTGGATGCCGAGGTCTACCTGCACTCGCCTGACAAGCAGACTGAGCTCCAGCTAGCAGCGTGGGGTAGGGAACTGTACCGGCGCAGCAGTTCCTCTCTACTGCGGCCTACGGACAATATCTGCCCCGCCCACCTCGTGCAGGGGGAATGGCGAAGGCTTGTGGAGGCTGCGAGGCACGCGTTGGCCGCTGGTGACGCGGAGCTCGTCGAGTTCCATCTGCTGGTACTGCTCGCCATTGAAGCGGGGTTGTCGGATGCCGAGGCGCGCAGCCTGATCTGGGCACGTGCTCACCTGGGTGGGGGTGCGACGCCACGCATCGATGCTCGCCTGCGGGCCTTGATCCGGCCAGACCTGCGACCGCCAGAGGCTTTCGAGCCGAAAGCTGGTGACTCGCGCTGGCAGACGGCATGTGGCTTCGTTGCCTTTCCGTTGAGCCGCGCTGTCTTGGAGATCGGGGTCGGCCTGCGATGGCAGCGATCGAGGCAAGCGCACACGGATCGCAACAACGGACCGCGTCCAGAGGGTTGGCTTCAAACACAAGACCAGCCTCGGCCAGTCAGTGCGGCATTCAGCAAAGTCGGCAACCCTCCAAACGTCACCGCTGCAACATGGAGGCGGCGGCTCGCGGCGCATATCGCCAGCGACCAAGGGACGGATGTTGCGCAGATCGCGCTGGGCGACTCGTTCGGCGTGGGCCATGCTCCCACCTACTACATGGCGTTCGATGTACGCAGCTTTGCGGAGCGGCTGTGTCTCCACACCGAGAGCGTGACTGGTGCGCGGCCCGGCCTACGCTGGAGGGGGCTGGCTCAGGATCTTTTCGCGGGCTCCCGTGTGCGTCCTACGGGGCGCCCTTTGGAGTGCGCTTGGAGGCTGGTTGGTGCGAAGGGAGATCGTGGCCGTGGCCGGCCAGGCACGCGCACATTCGTCACTCAAATGAGGGCGCGTCGGGACGCCCTTGCGATGCATTTGATGCTGGCGACGGGTCATCGGCCGGTCGCCGCCCTGGCAAAACTGAGACTGTCGCAATTCGCGCCGAGTCATGCGCTGGTCGTGCTCTCGGACAAGCAGTCCGACCCCGCTCATCACACCCGAATCGCCAGCACAGGTTGGCGCTTCCAAGGAGCTCTCGAAAGCTACGTTCGAGAGCTTCAGCGGATCGCGTCCTCGCCTGATCTCCGTCGCTTCACGCGGGGCGCGCTGGAGGTTCTGGCGGGGGAAAGACCGCTCTTTGATGCCCCCGCTGACGATGGCGGTTGGCACAGCCTGGAGGTGTCCAACCTCTTGAAGCAGCTTCCCGATGTTTGGCAAAGCTGCAGGAATGTCCACCGGCACATGCTGTGCCAGTGGCTGGGTACCCGCGGCGTGCACCCCGAGCTTCGCCACTTCCAGTTGGGCTGGCTGGCGCACCCGATGCACGCGACCTCGACGGCCTCCCTCCGGCCAGCTACAGCGCTGACGAGGGAGCTTGCCGACTTGATCGACGAATGGCTCGTGGCTTCAGGCTGGGGCGGTGGCGGCGTATCGGGTCGAAACTTCAGGCACTGGGACGGGCCTCTGCTGCTCGATTTCAGCGCCCATGTGCAGCAGCACCTCACGGACTGCCGCGAGGCGCAGGCCAAGCTCGAGGCGAGGCTCTCGGACCGCGATGACGCCCGACTTCCCAACATCCTCGCGCAGCTACAACGAGCGATTAGTGTGGCCAAACTGGGCTTGGACCTCTCGATCCAGGATGGCAATGCCACGCTGATCTCAGAGGGTGTCTACATAATTGGCTACACTTGCGGCACCGTCCGTGAAGTGACAG
>NZ_CALART010000093.1 GCF_937888285.1 uncultured Aquimonas sp. | reverse complement strand
CGGACTTACACAAATCCGGGATGAGCGGGTCCAAGGGAACTGGGTGGCAAGACATTCCTCTTCACCCTCCACATCCTCAGCGGAGCCAACATATCGAGCTGAAGTTAGTGCGTATCGGTTCGCGCGAATCTCTTCGAAAGAGGTAACCCGAGAGAACCCTCTCTCCTCTTCAGGAACGCCATGCCGCTTGAACTGACGGTATACGGACGCAATTCGCTCGATCTCCTCATCCGACAGCTGCTTCTGTTTGCGCGACCCGGGAATAAGACTTCCGAGCTTTCGGCCGTCGATGAACAGCACTTCACCCCGTCGATCACGACAGCCAAATTCTCCAGACCGATTTTTTGATAGGAACCACAGAGCGCATGGGATCGGGGTGTTGGCGAATAGCTGACCAGATAGCTGCACGATGCAATCCACCACGTTGTTGTCCACCAACGCCGTGCGTAAAGCTAGTCGAGCACCCTCCGCGTTCGAGAGCTCGCCGGAGGCCATGACGAATCCCGCCGTGCCGCCCGGAGCCAAGTGGTGCAAGAAGTGGAGCATCCACATGGTGTTGGCATTGCGCGGGCTGAGCACCAAAGGCTCGCCGAACGGTGAGAGGCGCGGATCGTTGGCGGCGATCAGGCGCGCGCCCCAGCCGTCGGCTCCCTTGGCGCCATCGTTGAACGGCGGGTTGGCGAGGATGTAGTCGGCACGCAGACTCTCGTGCTGGTCGTTGCTGTAGGAGCTGCCCAGCTTGATGTTGCCGTCGAGGCCGTGGATGAACAGGTTCATCCGGCACAGGCGCAGCGTGAACTCCTTGCTCTCCTGGCCGTGGAACGACAGCCGGTGGCTGTGCTTGGTGAAGGCGTCGGACTGCACGAACATGCCGCCGGAACCGCAGCAAGGGTCGAAGACCTTGCCCTCAACCGGTTCGAGCATCGCGACCAGGGTGCGCACGATCGATGCCGGGGTGAAGTACTCGCCGCCGCGCTTGCCCTCGCTGCTGGCGAACTCGCCGATGAAGTACTCGTAGATGCGGCCGAGCAGGTCCTCCCCGCCGTGGTCCTTCTCGAACACGTCCTTGGAGAACAGCGCGATCAGCCCGCGCAGGTCCTCGGCATCCATGTTGGAGTTGGCGTAGATGCGCGGCAGCAGGCCACGCAACTTCTCCGGGTAGGCGTTTTCGACCGCTTCGAGCACGTTGTCGAGGCGCAGCTTGATGTCATCCTGCCGCGCCATGTCGACGATGCGGCTCCAGCGCGCCTCCTCAGGCACCACGAAGACGTTCTTGGCCCGGTACTCGTCGGGGTCATTCAACGCCGCGGCGTCGCCGTAGATCGGGCTCTCCGGTTCACCAATCATCTTCGCCAGCTCCGCCCGCCGATGCTCGTACCGCAGCGACAGGAAGCGCAGGAAGATGATCGGCAGCACGTAGCGCTTGTAGTCGGCCGGCTCGATTGTCCGGCGCAGCGCGACGGCGGCCTGGAACAGCTCACGCGTCAGCTCGACGCTCGGCGCGACAGCAGATTTCGACTTGCCACCCTTCTTGGTGGCCGCGCCTTTGGTGCGGGGCATGCGCTCTCTCCATGGTGAGCGCGCAGCGTCGGCCGACGACGCGGATGCCGGTCAGAGTGCGCGCAATGCCCCGAAGGATACCCGACGGCCCGCGCGGGTCAGCCAGTCTGCAGCTGGCGGGCCGTGGTTCACGGCCTCCACGGTGCAGGAATCGGCCCAGCCGAGCCGATGGTCGAGATTCTCAGGACCCCCAAAGCAAGGCAGATCAGGGGCCGCAGGCTGTTGGCTCGTTCCGATGGTCGAGATTGAGCTCGGCTTGCGAGCGCAGGGAGCTCAGTGGCTCGAATCTCGACCATTGGCTGCGGCGCGCTTGGCACTCTCATGCATCAAGTAACTGAGCGGACGAGCGAACTTCGCGATCCACCGGCCATCTCGAATCTCGACCAATCTGAGTCCGGTGCTCTTGGCCGAATGGTGCTCACAAGTGGGCCCAATTCGCTGATCAGTGAGGCCGAGCCGACGTTACCGTGTGGCTGTCGCCCGGCCTGCGTCCTTACTGGATCGCCGAGCCAACTCCCGACAGTTAGACGTACCGGCAGAGGCGACAGACACCCCATCATGGAAGGAGGCGGAGATGATCTCGGATTTGGAGTTGCTCGGTAGCTGGAGCGGGGAGATGCAGCGCCACGCCTACACGGCGCTGGATGCGGCAGAGAGCGCAATGGGCGCGCTGCAAGGCCAAGCTTCGGAACTGGTGGCTGCGTTCCGCGCGACGAGAGAGACCTTGCGCATGCAAGCACAGTTCGAGATCGATGCGCGCACCGTGGTCGGAAGGCGGGCGAAGAAGATCTATGCTCCACTCAACTTGTTCACTCGGGTGCGGGGTGGTGGTCTCGAGCTTTCCTGGCAGGAGGTCCACCGGAACCGCGTGACGCACAGGCCGGCGTATAAGTACCTTCGCCTGTCCGCCGATGGGAACGCCGATCTCCGGCTGCTGCTCGCACGAGCACTTCCTTTCGAACTGGAGCTCGTGAGGAGTACCGAGGAGCGTGCCAAGCACCTCCGGAGCCAGTGGAGGCGTTGGGTGCATCTCCGCGATGAGTCGGTGCGGGCACTCCATCTGGCAGAGGAGCTCGTCTTCAGGACCGCTTCCACACCCTCTGGCCCGGGCGGTCAGGGCGGTCAGGGCGGCCCGCAGGGAGGCGGCCTGCATGATTGGATTCCCGCGGCACCGTGATGGGGCTGCTACCGAGCACGATTGTCAGAACGCCACGCGCGCATTGGTTGCGTGTAACAGCAACTAGCGCGCCGGCATCAAGGCGAGACCCGCGAAAGCAGCCAGGAACGGCAGAGGTGCCTGAGCAACTGCACGGCCTCTGGCATGGAGATAGCCCTTGAAGGTGGCGAGCCACTCTGTACTCCATGACGGGATGCATCTCCGGTCAGCGCCGGTGAGTTCGCAGTGGCGGCGAAACTCTGCAGCTGCTGGCGAGTCACCCCGCCCAAAGATGCTAGCTTGGCTGGTCCGCCCTCCGCGGCCAGCAGCACCTCGTAGAGTCGATAGAGTGCAGGCCAATCCTGCAGGTCACTTCTCGACAAACGCAGGACCTTCGCAACGGTCTCGTCGATTTCCGCCAGCGCAATGAGCCTGTGGATCGGATCGTGGGTTGTCGCTCGTTTGGTTTGGCCATCAGCGCCCGTCACGGTCAACTCCGCGTCAACGGAGACGCTGATCGCGAGAGCATCCTGCACTGAGCAGAAGACGATTCGACCACCATCCGGGCGCCTGAAGGCAACGTCGATCAGGTGGAACTGCGAATGTCGGCATAGCAGCACTGACGCGACGCCGTCGAGAGCAGAAAGGTGCTGCAGCGCGACAGCCACGACCTCGTCGTGAAGCTCCGGGCCGAGTTTATCAAGGCCATCCCACTCCAATCGGTGGAGGGTCTCGACTTCCACCACTCGCGGACTGACTTCGCTGGTGCCGCGAGCGACCCAGCGCAACGCGGCGAGATCCCCATCTATCGTCAGCTCCCAAGGCATCGAGTTCTCCATTCCGTATCAACGTCAGGAATTGGACGCGCCTCAACCCTGCGCGTCCATGAGTTGTCGCCATCGCGCTTGAGCCGCTTGGAACCGAGAGCCCTCGTTCCAGATCACACGACCAGGTGCATTCGCACGTGCGAAATCGCCGTGCATGGTGGTGGTCAGGTCGAGCACACCGAAGAAGCCGATGACATGTTCGCGTGCGAAAAGCATGTCGATCACGGGCGAGACGATCTCCAGGGTCTCGACGGGATCGACGTCCCGAAACATCGGCAGCTCCAGGCAAACCACCCCAGGAGCCATTGAAGACAACTGCCGATCAGCCGCTTCTTCGATGACGACAGACTCGATCTTGCGCGCAAACCATGCGCCATCTCGCTTCGGGCCCGAGAACTCAAAAACCCGGGGCCGTGCTACCTGCGCGCCTTGTCGCCGCCCCGTAATAACCCGATGGACAGGATCACGCGAAGCGGCGAGCGCCAGGAGCTCTTGGTAGGGAAGCACGGTCTCGACAGGCCGCAGGTCGAAGTGCGCGGTGATGTCGCCAGACTGAGCTTCACCACGCTCGGCCTTGAAGGTAGTAGCAAGGTGCTCGACTGCAGCGATCAGCGACGGCCGACCGAGATGACGCGGTCCCAGATCCAGCCGCACAGTACCGCACCAGCCTCGCGCTTGCAGCTCTCGTTCCAAGGTCTCAGCGAGGGCCACGACCTCATCTGTCTTGAGCACCTCGACCAGATCAGCCGCCAATCGCTTGCATTCAACAAAGACCTCGTCCGGGTCGCCTGCCACGCGCAGCGCGAACTCACCGCCGGGGACCCCCTCCTGAAGCCACCGCACCTGATAGCCGCACCAGTCATGGTGGGCAGCCGTAAGCAGTTCATGGGCATAGTCAGCGCAGGCCTCTCCAAGTAGGAGATCGCGATAACGGCCCGGTACAGGCGTCGCACCAACGCGCTCGAACCGCAACACAGCTGATGCCAGCCGACACAGCGGCATGAGGTGCTGCAACACCAGTGCTTCGTTCACGGCGCCGCGAGTACGGGCCTCTAGATACTTCAGCACGTCGCGCGTCACCCACTGCCTCTGCAGTTGGCGTGTGTACCTCAAGGGACCGAGATCTGCACCGCGCAGGGGAGCCTGTGCCGCCTCCAAGCGCTCGGCACCGAGCCAATGCGTGAAGGCGTCCAGCTGTGCCTGGGCTTCGACCAACGTTGCTTGCGCCGCCATCATCTTGCTCCCACTAGGGCTCCCTGCGAAGCTGGTCGAACGGAGAGAGCTGCGCGTCTAAGGCCTCGCTCGGCCACTTACGATGCATCCGCCCATCCATCCATTTCAGAACAGCGCTCTTCGGCTGCCGTCTCCTCGGCTCCCCGGTGGAAACGATAGAACAATCGGCGGCAGGACCCTGCTGCTACGCAATCGCGACGGTGTCAGTCATTCGAGCGATGTTGGCGCTTGGTGGGGATGCGCGCTGGCAATCGCTTTGCCTGTCTCGGCAGAACGCCGTACCACGGCATGACCGGTAGGAGGTTTGGCTTGTTTACGCGAAGGGCGCGCAGGAAGGAGCGTAGTACATCGGCGATGCGACAAATGAGTGACTTCGAGATCACGGTGGCGTCCGAGGAGAGTGAACCTTTCTTGTTCAATTTAGCTGCCCAGGCATCATCGGAAGATGGGGGCTGATTGGTGAGTCAGGCTGGATGCAAGGATTCTGGATGATCCAACGAGAGGGGGCATCACTTCGATCCACGGTGGTCGTACCGGCAACGTGTCCGGTGGCATTGCATGCGTACGGAGACTGGCAGGTGACGGCCGAGCACGTCGAAAGATTGCACGAGATTGTGCTGTGCATCCGAGCCACGTCGCGTGCGGAGCGTGCGCTGGAAGAACTTGTCGCTGCATCTACGGAGAGAGCGGAGCGCGTTGCACAGAAGATCCGAGCACCTCTCTCGCCCCGACAGCGATCTCTGTTCGAGGACCTGGATCGAATGCTGACGGCACCCGACGACCTCGCGAAGCTACCCCGCGTGTTCTGGATGTTGGGAGCGCTCGCCGCCCTCGCGGCAGTACGGGCCGCGTACATGGACGCAGTGTCGAGGCGTCAGATCGCCGGTTTCGCAACTATCGACCTTTTTTCGAGATCGCTGCATCGGCATCACACGGCTGCGGAAGAGCGCTGGTCATCGCAGCGCCGACAGATTGAAGCTCGCTATCCGTGGATAGCGCGCAAGGGAGCAGTGAAGCTGGAGGGCCTGGAGAAGGATCGGCCAGTCTTCGTGTTCAGCGCAGCGTAGCACCTGAGCTTCGCATCGCTCGACGCCTAGTCATGGCATTAGTCGTCGAGGTCGCGGAAGTCCCCGAAAGCTTGCCGTGACCCTGCTGCTGTCGAGTAGTCCTCCGAAGGCAAGTTGCCGGTGGGAAGGTCGTCGAACTGCTGGCCTCGAAGAAGGTGCGTAAGGCCCTCCTCGTCGTCAGTGTCCGCTCTTGACGATGGCGATGTACCAGTTGCGTTGCCCTGCCTTGCCACAAGGATGCCGAGCAGGAGCTTCGCCAGCGCAATTGCGATGATCAAGGATGCGGCCGTCATGACGAGCAGTAGTTCGCGGCCAGGAGGCTGCAGGTCTCAACCGCCTCATGGTGCCGCTTTGCATTCGGACCCGGCGCTACCTCGGACGCGCCGATGTCGAGACGCTCAGGCCTCTCCCCTGCTTCTGTCGTAGACAACATTACGCGGCCGACGACTTTCGCCCAGGAGAGCGAATCGGCGTGACGTTCGTGCGACCCAGGGCCCGGTCGACGGAGTCGGCCCACTTGCAGAGCGCTTCGTAACGCGCTTCCAGACGCTCTGCCTTGTCATAGATGCCCGCCACGCCAGTCTTGCGGTGGTTCAAGCAGAGCTCAGCGTCGGCGTCCGCCACCCCAAGCTCGCGGAGCCCGGTGCGCACGGTGCGGCGAAGGTCGTGCAGCACCATGCCGCCGGGCAAGCCTTCGACGGTGCGAAGGGCCGCATTGAGGGCGGTAGTCGACAGCGGCTTCCTTCCCCGACCCTTCGGCGACGGGAGCACCCAGTCGGATCCGCTTGCCATCACCTGCAGGTCCCTCAGCAGCTTCAGGGCCTGGTGCGGGAGTTTCTGAACCAGCGCCTTCTTCATCTTTGCGTTGGCCTCGGGAATGGTCCAGGTGCCGAGGTCGAAGTCGATCTCGTCCCAACGCGCGCGAACCAGTTCTCCCTTGCGCGAGGGCACAAGCAGCAGCAGCCGGATCGCGATGCGCATCGGTGTGGCGAGGCGCGACGATTCAATGGCATGGTCAAGCTGTCGGATCTCCAGCTCCGACAGCTTCCTCGCACGAGAGCTGGTTGGCGCGACCTTGACGGGGCGCATTACAGCCGCAGGATTGTTCTGGAGAACGCCCGCCTGTATGCCGTGCGCGAAGATCCGCTTGAGCACGCTGAGTACGCGTCGCGCAGCTTGGCCGTGGCCACGCAGCCGAACCGGTTCGACGCACATCCACACGTCCTTCGTTGTGATCGTTTGCGGCGCTCTCTTGCCGATCACGGGCACGATGTCGCGCTCGACGTAGGTGATGTCCTGTCTCGGCTTCGAGTTGTTGGTCTTCAGATCCGACTCGATCCAATGCATGGCGAGCTTCTCGACTGTATCCAACTTCTCCGCGTCGCTCGCTTCCCCTTGCAGCTGTGCCTTCTTCTGTTTCGCCGGACTATTCCCGGCGACCACCATCCTCTCCGCCTGACGACGTAGATCCCGGGCATCCTCCAGCGAGATCGTCGGGTAGGGGCCGAGGGTTACCTTCTCGCGCTTGCCGTTCAGTCGATAGCGATAGCGCCAGGTCTTTCGGCCCGACGGGTGCACTTCCATGACGAGGCCGTCGCGGTCGGAGAGTTCATAGCGCTCGGGGCGAGCCGCCGCCTTGCGGAAGTACAGATCGGTGCGTTGTTTCATGTGTGCTGGGCCCACCAGAGGTGTTGGAGATGGGCCTCACCGATTCTGTGGGCCCGCTGGTGGGCCCAATTTAATCCGATGTCCTAGGACTCGAAAGATGAGCAGGGATCGTAACGCTATGATTTTGCTGCGTGCCCCGGTCGTCTGAGGACCTCCACGGACGCCAGCGGACCCCAGATCACTTTCCGATGCAGAAGCTGCCGAAGATGCGGCCGAGCAGATCGTCGGCGCTGAGGCGTCCTGTGATCTCAGCCAGGGACTCCTGCGCGGCGCGCAGGTCTTCGGCGGCGAGTTCGCCGCTGCCTTCGGCGAGGCGATCGGCGGCGCTTTCGAGCTGGGTGCCGGCGCGCTGCAGGGCCCCGACATGGCGGGCGCGAGCGCTGATGGCGCCTTCCGCGGCGTCGCCCAGGCCCGCCGCCTGCTTGAGGGCCTCGCGCAGCGCGTCGAGACCCAGGCCTTCGCGCGCCGACAGCCAGAAGTGCTCGCCGTCGTGCTGCGCCTCGTAGCGCGCGGGCTCTCCGGCCAGCTCGCACTTGTTGTGCAGCCAGAACACGCGCGGCAAGGTGGAGAGCTCGCCGCGCAGGCCGGGGATCTGTTCGCACTCGGAACCGCATTCGACGACGGCTAGGGCGAGATCGGCGCGGGTGAATTCTGCGCGCGCACGGCGCATGCCTTCGGCTTCGACGACATCGGCGCCCTCCCGCAGGCCGGCGGTGTCGACCAGGGTGAGTTCGATACCGTCGATCAGCACCGCCTCACGCAGCAGGTCGCGGGTGGTGCCGGCGATATCGGTGACGATGGCGCGGTCGCTGCCCGACAGCGCATTCAACAGGGAGCTCTTGCCAGCGTTCGGTGGCCCGGCGATGACCACGTGCAGGCCGTCGCGCAGACGCTGGCCGCGGCGGGCCTCGCGCAACAGCGCCTGCATCAGTTCACGCACCTGCCGCAGGCGCGCTTTGAGTTCGGGCCCGGCGAGGAAGTCGATCTCTTCCTCGGGGAAGTCGATCGCGGCCTCGACGTAGATTCGCAAGGCGATCAGGGCCTCGGTGAGAGTGTCGACGCGGCGGCTGAACTCGCCGTCGAGCGCGCGCCGCGCGGCGCGGGCAGCGGCTTCGGATGTGGCGTGGATGAGATCGGCGACTGCCTCGGCCTGGGTCAGGTCGAGGCGTTCGTTCAGGAAGGCGCGCTCGGTGAACTCGCCGGGCCGGGCCTGACGTGCGCCGAGCTCCACGCAGCGCGCCACCAGCAGGCGCAGCAGGGCGGGGCTGCCGTGGGCCTGCAGCTCGACCACGTCCTCGCCGGTGTAGGACGCGGGCGCGATGAAGGCGATCAGCAGGCCGTCGTCGATCACCTCGTCTGCCACATCGCTGAAACGCACGTAGTGGGCGTGGCGCGGCTTGGGTTCGATGCCGCTCAGGCGTCGCGCGATGGCGATCGACTGCGGCCCGGAGAGCCGCACCACGCCGACGCCTGCCGGGCCCGCAGCGGTGGCGATGGCGACGATGGTGTCGGTGTGCCCGCTCAAGGATCCGCCGCGGGTGACGGCGTTGGAGGGCTCTTCAGTAGCATTCGGCATGGCCCGGTTCCTCCCTCCGGATACGGCAGCGGCCGCGTGCTTTCGCGCCGCGGCCGCTGCTTCAATCGCGAGTTCCGACTGCGGGTCCGCGGGCTCAGGCGGCCTTCGGCGCGGTCGTACCGCCGTGGCGACGCAGGATGATCCACTGCTGCAGCAGGCCCAGCGCACCGTTGGTGGTCCAGTACAGCACCAGGCCCGCCGGGAAGAAGGCGAACATCACGCCGAAGGCGATCGGCATGATCTGCATGATGCGCTTCTGCATCGGGTCCATGCCCGGAGTCGGCGACAGCTTCTGCGTGGCCCACATGGTCAGCAGGTTCAGCACCGGCAGGATGAAGTAGGGGTCGGGCGCGGTGAGGTTGTTGATCCACAGGATCCACGGCGCATGGCGCAGCTCGACCGCTTCGATGAGCACCCAGTACAGCGAGATGAAGATCGGGATCTGGATCAGGATGGGCAGGCAGCCGCCCATCGGATTGATCTTCTCTTTCTTGTACAGCTCCATCATCGCCGTCTGGAATTTCTGGCGGTCCTCGCCATAGCGCTCCTTGAGGGCTTCGATGCGCGGCTGCACGGCGCGCATCTTGGCGAAGCTCTTGTATTGCGCTTCCGACAGCTTGAACAGGGCGAGCTTCAGGATGACCACCAGCAGGACGATGGCCCAGCCCCAGTTGCCGGTGATGTCGTGGAGGACACCAAGCAGCCAGGCCATGGGCTGGGCGAGCATCGTGAAGATGCCGTAGTCCATGGTCAGCTTGAGGCCCGGAGCAATGCCTTCCAGCTGGTCCTGCAGCTTCGGGCCGGCATAGAAGCGCGCGCTGCTTTCGACCTGAGCACCGGGCGCAACATCGAAGGCCGGGCCCAGGGTACGGATGCGATGGCGGCCGCCATCCTCGGTGGCTGTGCTGAAGGTCTGCGCTTCATCCGCTTCGGGAATCCAGGCGGCGAAGAAGTAGTGCTCCAGCATTGCGATCCAACCGGTACTGGCCTTGGCTTCGGTCGGGCCATCGCTGAAATCGCCGAACGCGCGCTTCTCGAACTTGCTCTGCGGGCTGTACCAGGCCGCGCCGACAAAGCTGTAGGCCGCGGGGTTGGTGAAACTCGAACCCGGCAGTGCCGGCGGGGTCACGCGCACCAGCTGGCGGTAGGCGCTCAGCTCGACCGGCTGGCCGGTCTGGTTCTCGAAGCGATCGCTGACCGTGACCACATAGCTGCCGCGCTCGAACACGAAGGTGCGCACGAGGCTGAGGCCATCGGCCGAGGTCCAGCGCAGCGGCACTTCAAGGCGGTCCTGGCTGCCAAGCTCGAAGCTGTCGCCTTCGGCGGTGAAGGCACTGAGGTGGTTCGGCAGTTCAGCGCGATTGCCCACATAGCCGGACTGGCCAATGAAATAGCGCTGGCCCTGGGTGCTCATCAGGCGCACCGGCGGCGAGCCCGGCTTGGGCTCCTGTGCGTAAGCAAGCAGGTCGGCCTGGACGACGCTGCCGCCCTGGGTGTCGATCTGCAGGTCGAGTACATCGGTGCGCACGCCCAGGCGGCGGCCGCTGGAGGCAACGGCCGGCGTGGGCGCGCTGCCGCTCGGACTGGTGCTGCTGCGCTCGGGTTGGAACTCGGGCAGGTCGCCGGTCGACGGCGGTGTCGACAGCTCCGCCTGCGGCGCCGGCTCGGCGCGCGGACGGCTGTAGTCCTGTTGCCAGGTGTCCCAAGCCAGGTAGCCGACCATCAGCCAGGCAATCAACAGGAAGGTGCGCGCTTGGTTCATTCGGACACTCGGTCGTTGCCGTGGCGGGAGTCGGGCCCGGCAGTCGTCAGGGGAGGGGATTCGGCGCTGGCCGGAGCATCGGGCGTGTCGGCACCGGGCGCGGAGACAGCCGCCATTGTGACGTGCGCGACTGGGGCCTTCAACGCAGCCGCGCGGGCGAGCAGACGCTCCAGGTCACGCCGCAGCTGATCGGGTCGGGCAGCGGCAGCTTCGCGCTTGCCCATCAGCACGTAGTCGCCCGCCGGCAGACGTGCACGAAGATGGCGGAAGCATTCGCGTGCGATCCGCTTCAGACGGTTGCGCACCACCGCGCGTTTGTCGACCTTGCGCGAGATGGCAAAGCCGAGCCTCGCGGAGTCCGCTGCCGGGTCAAGCAGGACGGTGCAGCGGTAGAACGCGCCACCCATGCGCTGACCCGAATCGAGACAGCGGCTGAAGTCGCGCGGCAGGCGCATGCGCGCCGATGGCCTGAGCCGGCAGGGCGCGGGAGGTGGAATCAGGGTCATGGCCACGCCTCGCCCGGAAATGCAACAGGCCCGGCGTGAGCCAGGCCTGCAGAAACCGACCACCGCCGGGTAGCGGAATCGATGTACGCCGCGGCGTCAGGGTCGCCGGCGGCGGTCGCGACTGCGCTTACGGGCAGAGGCGCTTGCGACCCTTGGCGCGGCGGGCCGACAGGATCTTGCGGCCGTCGGCGGTCGCCATACGGGCACGGAAACCGTGGGTGCGGGCGCGCTTGAGGTTGCTGGGCTGGAAGGTGCGCTTCATGACAGCGGCCTTGATGTCTGGGCAGAAAGACCGCGGAGGATACGGGCTCAGCTTCCTGGCTGTCAAGCCCGCTGCGGTTGGCACTGTCTGCGGTGCGGCGTAGACTGGCAGGCCGCCCGGTCACCCGGGGTTGGGTGCCTGTCGAGGAATCACAGCGCGCATGCCGCTCCGCCCCGGCCCGGTCCTGCCGTCCGCGGCCCGGGATCGCGTCGCGGCACGTGTCTGCCCTGATCTCCCACGGGTTTCCGCTCCGGGGCGCCGAGCTCCCACTCATCCCCTGCCTGACTGGATCGCGCGGCGCCTGACGCGGCGTGGCGCAGCCGGTCGGCTCCACTCGGGAAGCTGCATGTCGCCCTGGTTGCGCTGTCTTGAACGCCTCGAAGCCGAGCTCCCGGCCGAGAGTTTCTACACTTGGATCAAACCCCTGCACGCTGAAGCCCATGAGGGTGGCGTGCGCCTGTTCGCACCCAATGCCTTCGTGGTCGAAACGGTGCGCGACGCGTATCTGCCGCGCATCATCGAGCTGTTGCGGCACTACTCAGAGCTCGCCTCGCTCGACGTCAGCCTGGAGCTCGGCACCCCGCGCAGTCGCGATGTGGCGGCCGAGGCGCGACAGAGCAGTGCTGCGGCGACCGGGCCGTCGATGCGGGCCACGAGCGGTGGCGGGCAGGTGAAGCCCATCGCCAGCAATCTCGACTCCAGCTACACCTTCGACACCTTCATCGAAGGCAGCTCGAACCAGCTTGGTCGCGCCGCCGCCATGCAGGTCGCGAACGAGCCCGGCAAGGCCTACAACCCGCTGCTGCTGTACGGCGGTACCGGTCTTGGCAAGACCCATCTGATGCATGCGGCCGGCAACTACATGCTCGCGCGCAACCCGGGCATGCGCGTGCTCTACCTGCGGTCGGAGCAGTTCTTCGCGGCGATGATGCGGGCGCTGGCGGACAAGGCCATGGAGCAGTTCAAGCGGCAGTTCCATTCGGTGCACGCGCTGCTGATCGACGACATCCAGTTCTTCGCCGGCAAGGACCGCACGCAGGAGGAGTTCTTCCACACCTTCAATGCCCTGTTCGAGCTCAAGCAGCAGATCATCCTTACCTGCGATCGCTACCCCAAGGAGGTCGACAATCTCGAGCCACGGCTGAAGTCGCGCCTGGGCTGGGGATTGTCGGTGGCGATCGAGCCACCGGACTTCGAGACACGCTCGGCGATCCTGTTGGCCAAGGCGGCGCAGAAGGGCGTGCCGCTGCCCGAGAACGTGGCTTTCCTGATCGCCCGACGCATGCGTTCCAACGTACGCGACCTCGAAGGTGCCCTGAACACGCTGGCGGCACGCGCGAACTTCATGGGCCGACCCATCACCGAAGAGTTCGCCCACGAGGCGCTGCGCGACCTGCTGCGAGCGCAGCAGGCGGTGATCTCGCTCAGCAACATCCAGAAGATGGTGGCCGACTATTACCAGCTGCGGGTGTCCGACCTGCTCTCCAAGCGCCGCACGCGCTCGCTGGCCCGGCCGCGTCAGATGGCCATGGCGCTGGCCAAGGAGCTGACGGAGCACAGCCTGCCGGAGATCGGGGATGCCTTCGGCGGCCGCGACCACACGACCGTGATGCATGCCTGCAAGGTGGTGCGTGGTCTGGTGGGCGACGATCCGAAGGCTCGTGAGGACTGGGACAAGCTGGTGCGGCGGCTGACCGAATGAGGCCCGTCTGTAGCGGCATGGCAAGTTGGTAAGCTGTGGATAAGCGGGGTATGGGGTTGGGACAGTTTGCGGGCGGCATTTTTATCCACAGCCGTTCCACAGCCGGGCCGGGACTCACCCACAGACCTTCAGACCAGGAAAAACCGTTGACTGTCATGGGCTTGCGTGGCTTATCCCGGGTTTCGGGGTAGACCATCATCACCAACAGTCTCTTAAAAGCTTTAAGAACATGAGGGTTGATGTATGCGGTTCAGTCTGACGCGCGAAGTGTTGCTGAAGCCTCTCCAGCAGGTGGTCAGCGTGGTCGAGAAACGGCAAACCATGCCGGTGCTGTCGAACCTGTTGGTGTCCCTGGAGCAGGGCACGCTGTCATTGACGGCAACTGATCTTGAAGTCGAGCTGGTTGCGCGTGTGGCCTGCAGCGACGGCGAACCGGGTGCCACGACGATTCCGGCCCGCAAGTTCTTCGAGATCGTTCGAGCGCTGCCTGACGGCGTGATGGTCAACGTGGGCTCAAGCGGCGATCGCATCAATGTGAGCGCGGGACGCAGCCGGTACACGCTGGCCGGGCTGAGCGCGGATGAGTACCCCTCGACGGACGAAGCCGAGGTCGTCGAGCGCTTGCGGGTGAGCGAAGGCGCGCTCAAGAAGACCTTTGATGCCACCGCGTTCGCGATGGCGCAGCAGGACGTGCGGTTTTATCTGAACGGGCTGCTGCTGGACGCCGAGGGCACGCAGTTGCGCTGCGTCGCCACGGACGGCCACCGGTTGGCATTGAGCGAGACGGACCTGGTGGCCGGTCCGCAGGTGCGTCGGCAGATGATCGTGCCGCGCAAAGGTGTGCTGGAGCTGATGCGCCTGCTGGAGAACAGCGACCGGGAGATCGAACTGGAGGTCGGTCGAGCCCATTTACGCGTGCGCCGAGACGACGTGTCGTTCAGCTCGAAGCTGATCGACGGCCGCTTTCCGGATTATGAGGCGGTCATACCGCTCGGTGCCGACAAGGAAGTGAAGGTCAATCGCGACAGCCTGCGCGCAGCGCTGCAGCGTGCGGTGATCCTGTCCAACGAGAAGTATCGCGGTGTGCGGATTGAGGTCGATCCCCAGGTCGTTCGCGTGTCGGCACACAACCCCGAACAGGAAGAAGCGGTGGAAGAGGTGGAGGCGGACACGTCCATCAGTGGCCTGTCGATCGGATTCAACGCTAGTTATCTGTTGGAAGCCTTGGGCGCGCTGACCGAGGACGACGCTTTGCTGCTGTTCCGTGATTCCGGGTCCAGCGCCCTCGTTCGCGAGCCCAGCCACGGGCGCAACCGCCACGTGGTGATGCCGATGCGCCTGTAAGGGATCGCGATGTTGCTGCGTCACGTCAGCCTTGGCGGGCTTCGAGTGCTCGCCGAGGCTGATTTTTTTCCAGCAACCGGTATCAGCTGGCTGGTGGGCAGCAATGGGTCCGGCAAGACCACGGTGCTGGAGGGGCTGTTCGCGCTCGGGCATGCGCGATCTTTTCGCGCCGCGCAGTTCGATTCGGTGCTTCGGCACGGTTGCGATGAGGGCCATATCGCCACGGAATGGGTTGACCGTAGCGGGGTGCCGTTGCGGCTCGGGAGCGCGCGTCAGCGTCGCGGTGGATGGGAGTACCGGGTCGAAGGCGCTCGCGAGGTGCGTGCAGCGGAGATTGCAGCGCGCGCGCCCACACTGTGTTTCGAGCCCGGTTCACACCTGATCGTGTCCGGGCCTTCGGAGCGGCGGCGTCGCTTGATGGATTGGGGCGTGTTCCACGTGGAACGCATGCCATCGGCGCTGTGGTCGGAGTGGCAGCGCATCCTGAGGCAGCGCAACGAGGCCCTGCGCATACGCGACCTGCAACAGCTGGATGCGTTCGACGCCTTGTTGGGTACCGCTGGCGAGCGCCTGGACCGCGCGCGATCTCGGCTTGCCGAACGTTGGCTCGGACGCTCGGCGCAAGTGCTCTCGTGGCTGTCTGAGGAGGTTGGGGGCGTCACCCTGGAGTATCGACGTGGCTGGGGCAGGGCGCACGCCACGCTGGTGGAGGCTCTCCATGCGGCGCGCGAGCGGGACATGACGCAGGGCTTCACCAGCGTCGGCCCACACCGCGCCGACGTCAGTTTGCGGATCCAGGGCGTGGACGCCCGCGAGTTCCTGTCGCGTGGGCAATCAAAGATCCTCGCTCTCTCGCTGCTCATCGGCTTGAGCGATCTGTATGGCGAGATGCATGGCAGCTACCCGCTGCTGCTGCTGGACGATCTCTGCAGCGAGTTGGATGCCCTTCGCGCCGGGGCCGTCCTGGCGTACTTGCGTGAGCGCGGGGTCCAGGCGATCGTGACCGGGGTGGAGCGCCCCGGTTGGGCAGATGACCCTCGTGACGCCCTGTTCCACGTGGAACAGGGCAAGATCACCCCCCTGCTATAATTCGCGCCCTGCGCAGGCCGCTCCGACACCGTTGGAGAGCGGCTCGCGCCCCGCCAAGCAGGGATTCCATGAGCGACCAGACTCCGAACGACTACGATTCCAGTCGAATCACCGTACTGCGTGGCCTGGAGGCCGTGCGCAAGCGTCCCGGCATGTACATCGGCGACGTGCATGACGGCACGGGGCTGCACCACATGGTTTTCGAGGTGGTGGACAACTCCATCGACGAGGCCCTGGCAGGGCACTGCGACACAGTCACCGTCATCATCCACGCGGATGGAAGCGTCAGCGTCCAGGACAACGGGCGCGGCATTCCGGTCGACATCCACCACGAAGAGCAGCGTTCGGCCGCCGAAGTCATCATGACCGTGCTGCACGCGGGCGGTAAGTTCGACGACAACAGCTACAAGGTCTCGGGCGGCCTGCACGGTGTCGGCGTTTCGGTGGTCAACGCGCTGTCCGAGCACCTGAGCCTGCGCATCTGGCGCGACGGCTTCGAGCATCTGCAGGAGTATCGGCTGGGCGAGCCCCTGTACCCCTTGAAGCAGGTGGCGCCGTCGACCCGTCGCGGCACCGAAGTCCGCTTCATGCCCAGCAAGGAGATCTTCTCCGACGTCGAGTTCCACTACGACATCCTGGCCAAGCGCCTGCGCGAGCTGTCCTTCCTGAACTCCGGCGTGCGCATCGACCTCACGGATGAGCGCAGCGACAAGCGTGACCAGTTCCGCTACGAAGGCGGCATCCTCAGCTTTGTCGAGCATCTGGCCCAGCTGAAGACTCCGCTGCATCCGGCGGTCATTCCGCTGTCCGGTGAGGAGAACGGCATCGTCGTCGAGGTGGCGGTCCAGTGGACCGATGCCTACCAGGAAACGATGTTCTGCTTCACCAACAACATCCCGCAGAAAGACGGCGGTACCCATCTGGCCGGGTTCCGCGCGGCCCTGACCCGCACCCTCGGCGCCTACATCGAGCAGTCGGGCCTGTTGAAGCAGGCCAAGGTCGGCATGAGCGGTGACGACATGCGCGAAGGCATGGTCGCGGTGCTTTCGGTCAAGGTGCCCGACCCGAGCTTTTCCTCGCAAACCAAGGAAAAGCTGGTGTCCTCCGAGGTCAAGACCGCGGTCGAGAGCGTGGTCTCCAAGCGCTTCGAGGAGTTCCTGCAGGAGCATCCGCAGGACGCACGCGCGATCGCCGCCAAGGTGGTGGACGCCGCCCGCGCCCGTGAAGCCGCGCGCAAGGCCCGTGATCTCACCCGCCGCAAGGGTGCGCTCGACATCGCCGGCTTGCCAGGCAAGCTGGCCGACTGCCAGGAGAAGGATCCTGCCCTCTCTGAGCTGTTCCTCGTCGAGGGCGACTCGGCCGGCGGCTCGGCCAAGCAGGGTCGCAACCGTCGCACCCAGGCCATCCTGCCGCTGCGCGGCAAGATCCTGAACGTCGAGAAAGCGCGCTTCGACAAGATGCTCGGCTCGGCCGAGGTCGGCACCCTGATCACTGCGCTGGGCTGCGGCATTGGCCGGGAGGAATTCAACCCCGACAAGCTGCGCTACCACCGCATCATCATCATGACCGACGCCGACGTTGACGGCTCGCACATCCGAACCCTGCTGCTGACTTTCTTCTACCGGCAGATGCCCGAGCTGATCGAGCGCGGACACATCTATATCGGCCTGCCGCCGCTGTACAAGCTCAAGCAGGGCAAGCAGGAGCTCTACCTGAAGGACGACATCGCCCTGAACGCCTACCTGATCAGCCATGCCGTCGAAGGCGCCGAGCTGGTCTGTGGCGTCGACCAGCCGCCGATCAGTGCCGCGGCGCTGGAGCATCTGCTGACCCTGTTCGGGCACGCCCAGGATGCGATCCGTCGTCTGAGCCACCGGCACGATGCAGCCATTCTCGAAGCCCTGCTGGAGTTGCCGCCGCTGACATCGCAGCTGGCCGCAGACCCGGCGCGTGCGGAAGCCTGGATTGCTGCGGCGCACCAAAAGCTGGCGCGTACGGGCCTCGGCAAGCCCCGCTACCGCCTGCAGTGGGTCGCGGCCGAGGGTGAACAGGCCGCTGCGCTCCGCGTCCAGCGCCAGCACCATGGCCTCTCGTTGGAGCAGCTCTGGCCGGTGCCGATGTTCGAGTCCGGCGAACTGAAGCCGGTGGTGGACGCCGCACGCGAGATGCATGACCTGCTGCAGGACGGCGCCCGCATCAGTCGCGGCAGCCGCAGCCAGCCGGTCGCCCGCTTTGCCGACGTGCACGCCTGGCTGTTCGAGGAAGCCAAGCGCGGTCGCACCATCCAGCGCTTCAAGGGTTTGGGCGAAATGAACCCGGACCAGCTGTGGGAGACCACGGTCAACCCCGAAACGCGTCGCCTGCTGCGCGTCCGAATCGAGGACGCTGTCGCCGCGGACCAGATCTTCGCCACCCTGATGGGCGATGTGGTCGAGCCCCGCCGCGACTTCATCGAAGACAACGCGCTCAAAGTCGCCAATCTCGACATCTGAACCGGAACCGGGGCGGCGCGCACTGCGCGCCGCCACCGATCGCACCGTGATGCCGCCCGCTGGCTGGCTATACTGCCGCTGAACGCGGCCATCGTGGCCGCACCGCCTCCCGCAAGCGCGCCCAACCCATGAAGAAAGCCCACCTGTACCTGCTGGCCCTGGCTCTGTGCCTGATCGGCGGCGGCGCGATCTACTACAAATGGAAGTTCCTCGACTTCCCGCTGCAGCCGGCCGCCGAGGTCGAGGTCTGGACGGTCCAAGCCCGCATCCAGTACCAGCCGCGCAAGCCGGCCAACACGGTGGTGCTGCAGCTGCCATCGAACACGCCGGGCTTCACGATCCTCGACGAGCGATACGTCGCCCGCAACTACTCCAAGCTCGAGGAGCCGCGCAGGGAAGGGCGCGAAGTGCAGTGGTCGATCCGGCGCGCCGCCGGCCGCCAAGCGCTGTACTACCGGGCCACGGTCGTCCGCAGCAAGCAGGCGGACGCCGTCGAGGCCGCGCCGCGCCTGGCCGCACCACCGACCCTGGAAGAACCCTTTGCGACCGCGGCCCAGACCCTGCTGGACAACGTGCGCCTGGGCTCGTCGAACGTGCCGACCTATGCCAAGGAGCTGGTCCGGCAGATGAACGTGGCCGCGCCCAGCGAAGAGGTTGCCCTGCTGGTCGAGGGTCTGGCCGACGCCGACGCGCGCGCCGAGTACATCACCCAGCTGCTGGCCATGCGGCAGATCCCCGCGCGCATCGTGCGCGGCCTGATGCTGGGCGAGAGCCAGGGCAATGCGCAGATCAGGCCCTGGCTGCAGGTCCATGACGGCAAGGCCTGGACCACGATCGACCTGGAAACCGCGGTCGACGGCTGGCCCGACAACTTGTTCCTGTGGACCGGTTCGAGGTCACCGCTGCTGCAGATCGAGGACGCCGGGCGCCCCGAGCTGACCTTCTCGGTCAGCCGCAACCTCGCCGACGCGATCGCCATCGCGGAACGCCGGCTGGAAGTCCAGAACGCCGATCTGGTGAACTACTCGCTGCTCAGCCTGCCGCTGCAGACCCAGTCGGTTTACAAAGTGCTGCTGATGGTGCCGATCGGCGCCTTCCTGATGCTTCTGCTGCGCAACATCATCGGCATCAAGACCTTCGGCACCTTCATGCCGGTACTGATCGCGATCGCCTTCCGCGAAACCCAGCTGCTGGCGGGCGTCACCCTGTTCGTGGTGGTGGTGGGCGCCGGACTCCTGGTGCGTTTCTACATGGAGCGCCTGCGGCTGCTGCTGGTGCCCCGACTGACTTCGGTGCTGATCTTGGTCGTGCTGTTGATGGCAGCGGTCTCGATCCTCGCCAATCGCCTCGGCATCGAGGTGGGCCTGTCGGTCGCCCTGTTCCCGATGGTCATCATGGCCATGACCATCGAGCGCATGTCGGTCGCCTGGGAGGAGCGGGGCCCGGGCTATGCCCTCAAGGAGGGCATCGGCTCGCTCGTCGTGGCCTGCCTAGCTTACCTGGCGATGAGCTGGGAGCCCCTGGAGCATTTCATCTTCGTGTTCCCGGAAGCCCTGCTGATCCTGCTGGCGCTGACCCTGGTGCTGGGGCGCTACTCGGGCTATCGCCTGAGTGAGTTGTTCCGCTTCCGTGCGCTCGCCCGCGAGCTGGAGGCGAAGGAAAAGGCTGCCAGCGCCGACGCGGGCAAGGCCTGAGCCATGCTCAACCTGTTCTCGGTCGCACGTCGCCTGCGCAGCATCGGCCTGATGGGCCTCGGCCAGCGCAACGCCGAATTCATCCTCGCCTACAACAAGCGGCGCTTCTATCCGCGGGTGGACGACAAGCTCATCACCAAGCAGCTCGCCATCGAGGCCGGCCTGCCGGTTCCCGAGCTTTACGCGGTTGTCCGCGAGGAGCACGAGATCCACGAGCTGCACAAGAAGATCGAACACCGCGAGCAGTTCGTGGTGAAGCCCGCCCACGGTTCGGGTGGCGATGGCATCCTGGTGATCAGCGGACGCCGCGGTGACAAGTACCGCCGTTCCAATGGTCAGCTCATGAACAGGGAGGAATTCGAACACCACCTGTCCAATGGTCTGTCAGGACTGTTCTCGCTCGGAGGGCATCCCGACCACCTGCTGGTCGAGTACTGCGTGCAGTTCGACCCGATCTTCGACCAGGTCAGCTACAAGGGTGTGCCCGACGTCCGCATCATCGTGTTCCTCGGCTACCCGGTGATGGCAATGATCCGCCTGCCTACACGGCTGTCCGATGGCAAGGCCAATCTGCACCAGGGCGCCATCGGCGTCGGCATCGACATCCCCACGGGGCTGACCCGCAGGGGTGTCTGGGGCACCGAGCCGGTCAAGGAGCATCCCGACACCGAGCACAGCATCGTCGGACTCGAGATCCCGCGCTGGGCGGAGCTGCTGGAGATGTCTTCGCGCTGCTATGAGCTTTCCCAGCTTGGCTACATCGGCGTCGATTTCGTTCTCGACAAGAACAAGGGACCGATGATCCTGGAGCTCAATGCGCGCCCCGGCCTGGCCATCCAGATCGCCAATGGCAATGGGCTGCTGCATCGCCTGCGCATGATCGAAGCCCTGCGCGACCACGGTGGCTTGAGCACGGATCCCGCAGAGCGGGTCGCATTCTCCCGCGCGCACTTTGCCACCACCTGACCTCAGGCAACGGCTACGCTGCAAAGCCCAAGAATTGTTCCGTGCGTATTCGCATGGTGGAAACGTTTAACAAGGCCCTTGATTTCACAAGGCGCAACTGCGGCAGCGCTCCTTGAGTCACCGCGGAGTCTGCGGTTAGGCTTGCAGGCCGACTGCGGCAATGCCAGCCGCCGACCTTCCCCAGGAATCCACCGATGCGCACCACCCTCTTCTTTGCGAAGACCAGCCTCGTACTCGCCCTCGGGTTCGGGCTCATGGCCACCGCCGACGCGCAGCGTCGCGGACAGCAGGCCGCGGAAGAAATCCTGTATCCCAACGCCACCCGCACCGAGCCCACGCTGAAGCCGGCGCAGCGCACCCAGCGTCAAATGAAGCGCGTGTTCGATCTTTCGCAGGAGGAGGGCAAGGACGCCGAGACCGAAGAAGCGGCGAAGGCTCTGCTTGGCAATGCCGGCGCCGGTATCTACGAGATCTCGCTGGTCAACCAGATCCTTGCGCAGATCGAGCTCGACCGCGACAACTACCCCGCCGCCATCACGTATTTCCAGGCAGCACTTGAGGCGGGCGGCTACAAGAACAACCAGTACTACCAGGTGATGCAGAACATCGGCCAGCTGCAGTTCCAGGAAGAGCTGTACGCGGACGCTGCCGCAACCTTCACCCGTTGGCTGGATGAAACCAGGTCGGAAGACGCCAAGGTTTACGCGCTGCGCGGCAATGCGTACTACCGCCTGGAGCGGTACGAGGACGCTGTCGCCGACCTGCGCAAGGCCCTGTCTCTGCAGGAGACGCCGGAATCAGCGGTTTCACAGATGCTGATGGGCAGCCTGTTCGAGCTGGGCCGTGTCTCTGAAGCTGCGGAGATTGCGGCCGGGCTGCTGGAGCGCGACCCCCGCAATGTGGGATTGATCCGCAACCTGTCGGCCATCTACGTCAATGCGGAGCAGGTGGACAAGGCCATCGAAACCATGGAGGCCGGCATCAGCAGCGGTGTGCTGGTCGAAGAACGTGATTACGTCGAACTGTCCAAGATGTATCGCTACGCCGAGCAGGACCTCAAGGCCGCCGAGCTGATCTCGCGTGCCGTCAGCGAAGGCAAGGTGCAGCCGTCGCTCGAAGTCTATCGAGGGCTTGGCGAGGCTTACTACTTCTCGGAAAACATCGCCCAGGCCGCCGACGCTTTCGGCAAGGCCGACGAGTTTGCCACCGACGGCGAGATGGCGCTGAACCACGCCCGCGCGCTGGCCGAGCTCGAGCGCTGGCCCGAGACCAAGGCGGCAGCGAACCGCGCCATCAGCAAGGGTGTCCGCCGACCGGGCGATGCCTATGTGATCCTGGGTGCCGCCGAGTTCGGGCTGAACAACCAGCCCGCCGCCATCGCCGCCTACCGCGAGGCTGCCAAGCATCCGGAAACCAAGGCGATGGCCGAAGCCTACCTGCGCCAAGTCAATCGTTGAAATTCGTTCACCTGATCGGCCTTAGGCACGGCCGATCTGTTGGTATAAGCTATGCCGTTCCCGTGTCGTTCAGCTTGTCTAGGCAGGCAGATTGGCAGCGCGGATGGATTGACCTCCGACCACGACACTGCGCATGACAGACAAGCAAGAAAACCTGGAAACCGAGGGCCGCAAGCTCAGCTGGCTCCGCATCACCGGCCTCGCGGCCGCCGTGGGTGTGCACGCCGCGGCGCTGGTGCTGATGCTGGTGCCCGTGGCGCCTCCGCAGATGGAGGAAGAGGCTCCGGAGATCGTTGAAGTCACCTTCATCGAGCCGCCGCCGCCGCCGCCGCCGCCGCCGCCGCCGCCGCCGGAACCGCCCAAGCGCCCGCCGCCGAAGATCATCGAGAGGCCGCGACCGACACCGCCGCCGCCTGAAGCACCGCCGCCGGTGATTCTGGAAGAAGCGACCCCGATGTCGATCCCGGCGCCGCCCCCGGCTCCGCCCGCACCTGCCGCTCCTGCACCGAGCTACGGTGCGACGGAAGACAGCTCCTACCGCCGCATGCGTCCGCCGCGCTATCCGCCGCAGGCCATGCGCCGTCGCGAAGAGGGTGAAGTGCTGCTCCGCGTCCTGGTGGGTACGGATGGCCGCCCTGTCCAGGTGGAAGTGGAAAAGTCCAGCCGCTCGCGTCTGCTGGATCAGGCCGCCATCCAAGCGGTACGTGAGTGGGTATTCAACCCAGGTATGAAGGAAGGTGTCCCGGTGCAGAGCTGGGTCATCGTCCCGATCAAGTTCTCCCTCAACGACTGACGCCTCACTAGCAAAAGGGTAAGGAAATGCTCCAAGAAGCCTCTAACACGCCGGCAGCCGCAGCTGCTACCCAGGCTGCCACGCCGGCGCCGATGGATCAGGTCATCGGTGGCGTCGTCGCGGATACGAATGCAGCAGCGCTGAAGGAGATGGGTATCTCCAGCCTGCTGAACAACATGGTGGCCAACCCTGGCGAGTTTGCCGTCACCTGGGTCGTGGTCGTCACCCTGGTGCTGATGTCGATCGCCTGCTGGTACTACACGGTCGTCAAGACCATCCAGAACCAGGTCATCAAGGCGCGTGCCAACCACGTCATCCGTACGTTCTGGGAAACCAGCAACGCCCAGGAGGCCATCCGCTTCATGGAAGAGCAGCCGGCCAACGAGCCGTTCTCCAAGATCGCCCTGGACTGCGCGGTCGCCGCTGCCCATCACCAGAAGAACGAGGGTTCGCGCCTTGCCGAGACGCTGTCGCGCTCCGAGTTCATCGACCGCGCCCTGCGCCAGGCCGTCACACGCGAGAGCTCGAAGCTCGAGAACGGCATGACCATCCTTGCCACCACCGGCTCGGCCGCGCCCTTCATCGGCCTGCTCGGTACCACCTGGGGTATCTACAAGGCCCTGATCAAGATCGGTGCCTCCGGCTCCGCATCGCTGGACGCCGTTGCAGGTCCCGTCGGTGAGGCGCTGCTGAAGACCGCGCTGGGTCTGGTCGTCGCGATTCCGGCGGTGATGGCCTACAACTTCTTCAACCGTGCGAACCGCACCACCAACGCGGCGTTCGACGCCTTCGCCCATGACCTGCACGACTTCTTCGCCACCGGCTCGCGCGTCGGCGAAGGTTCGTCCAAGCGTTGAGCCGTCGGTTGAACCGGGAGTTTTGAGCAATGGCCTTCAGCAGCGGTAACGAGCAGCAGGGCGGGCCGATGGCGGAAATCAACGTCACGCCGCTGGTCGACGTGATGTTGGTGCTGCTGATCATCTTCATGATCACGGCGCCCCTGATGTCCCACAAGATCCAGGTGAAGCTGCCGGAGAACAGGCTGGAAGTGCCCGAGGCCGCGCTGGTCCCGGGCCAGCCCATCACCATCGCGATCAAGGACAACGGCGAGATGTACTGGAACGACCAGCCGATCCAGCGCAGCCTGCTGGAATCGCAGCTGGCCGTCGAAGCGCAGAAGAAGCCGCAGCCGCGCGTGGAGATCCGCGCCGACCGGACCACCCGCTACCGCGTGGTCTCGGACGTCGTCAAGATCGCCAAGGACGTCGGCATGGCCAAGGTCGGCTTCGTCATCACCCCGGAACGCTAAGAGGAATCCACCATGGCATTTACAACTGGCGGTGGCGGCGGTGCGATGGCGGACATCAACGTCACGCCGCTGGTCGACGTGATGCTGGTGCTGCTGATCATCTTCCTGGTGACGGCGCCGATGCTGACGCGTGAGATCGAGATCGATCTGCCGCAGCAGAGCAACAAGCAGCCCGAGGAAATCGTCGATCCGCCGATGCCGATTCGCCTGCGCATCGATGCTGACGGTGGCCTGTTCTGGGACAACTCGCCCATGCCGAAGGCCGCCCTGCTGCCCTCGCTGCGCGTGGAAGCCAGCCGTGATCCGCAGCCCCTGCTTGAGATCGAAGCCAACCAGGAAGTGCAATACCACGTGCTGACCGAAGTCCTGTCCACGGCCAAAAACGCGGACATGAAGAAGATCGGCTTCGTCGAGACGCTGTAAGCGTCCTTGGGGCCCCGCTGAACCTGCAAGGCCGCCCTCGGGCGGCCTTGTGCTTTCCGGCGGCGGAGTGTCCAAGCGTCAGGTCGCCACGTTACTGCCGCATCCGGCGCAAGCCGTCTTTGCCAGAACCCGCGGGCGCCAAGCCGCGGGCCATGCGCTCCAGTTCAGCCCCACCCATGCGCGCAGCACGAACACCAGCGGTGATGGGTGCAGAAAGCGCTCAAGCGCAGCGCGCCGATCTGTTCATAAGCGCCCGGTGCGCTTGCAGACGCGCTGAGTTCCGGCGCAGTCTCGAACCAGCGGCGTGTGCCGTCATCGGCCTCGGAGGCCGGCCAGCAGGCAAGGGATGGCCCAGGTGGGAGAGCAACCATGGCCTTCATGAATGCGGATGCTTCTGCACGCTCGGACAACGCCGAGATCAACATCACCCCGCTGGTGGACGTGATGCTGGTTCTGCTCATCATCTTCCTGGTGGCAGCGCCGGTGGTGGTGCGACAGATCGAGCTGCCGCTCGCCGGTACGCCCCCGAAGCCAGACCTCGAACTGTCCCAGCTGGCGCTGCGCATCGACGCCGCCGGCAGTCTGCAGCTGGACGGCAGTCCCATGAGCCTCGCAGCCCTGGATCGCATCCTGCAGATGGAGGCCCTGCGCGAGCAGCCGCCCGTGCTGCAGATCGACGTGGCACCAGAAGCCGCCTACGCGCGGATGACCGAGGTGCTGGCGCTGGCACGCGGTCACGGACTGGAGCGGTTCGAGCTGCAGACGCACTGAACCCGGAAACGCCGGTGTGCAGCGCCCGCTGACCCGCAGGCGCTGCACCCGTAACCGTGCAGGATCGCCGGAGGCACTCAGCGGAAAGAAGCTTCCGCCAAGATCCGCAGATAGGCTCGCACCGTGGCGTCCAGCCCCGCGTACAGGGCTTCGCCGATCAGTGCGTGTCCGATCGACACTTCGGCCACACCCGGCACGCGTGAAACGAACAGGCCCAGATTGGCCTGGCTCAGGTCGTGTCCGGCATTGACGCCCAGCCCGGCCGTCTGCGCATCCGACGCCGTCAGCGCGCAGTCGTCGAGGGCGGTATCCGCGCTGCTCGCTGCAAAGGCTTGGGCATAGGGGCCGGTGTAGACCTCGATGCGATCCAGGCCGATCGCCGCACCAGCAGCAGCACCGGCGCTGCCCGGATCGACAAAGGCGCTGACGCGGGCGCCGAGCGCGTGCAGCCGGGCGACGATCGGCGCCAGCACCGGCGCATCGCGCACCAGGTCGAACCCGTGGTCCGAGGTGATCTGGCCGTCATCGTCGGGTACCAGAGTCACCTGCTGCGGGCGCGCGGCCTCGACCAGTTCGATGAAGCCGGGGTAGCCCGGACGCGCGCCAGCGAAGGGATTGCCTTCGAGGTTCAGCTCCACGCCCTCCGGCCGCCAAGCGGCGATGTCGAGCACGTCCTGCGGCCTCACGTGGCGGCAATCCGGGCGCGGGTGCAGGGTGATGCCCAGCCCGCCCGCATCCACCACGGTCTGCGCGGCGCGCAGCATCGAGGGCTCGCTGCCGCCGCGCGAATTGCGCAGCACCGCGATCTTGTTGAGGTTGACGCTGAGCACCGTAGACATGCGGCTCATTCCACCGTGACCGACTTTGCGAGGTTGCGCGGCTGGTCGACATCGGTGCCCTTGAGCACGGCGACGTGGTAGGCCAGCAGCTGCAGCGGGATGTTGAACACCGCCGGTCCGATCAGGTTGCCGCCGGACTCCAGCTTCAGCACCGCACCGCGCTCGGGCGCCAAGGGCACCTCGACCTCGTTGTCGGCGATGACGAACAGCTCGCCGCCGCGTGCGCGAACCTCCTCAAGATTGGACTTGAGCTTTTCCAGCAGCTGGTTGTTCGGCGCCACCGCAATCACCGGCATGTGCTCGTCGACCAGGGCCAGCGGGCCGTGCTTCAGCTCGCCGGCCGGATAGGCCTCGGCGTGGATGTAGGAAATCTCCTTCAGCTTCAGCGCACCCTCGATGGCGATCGGATAGCTGGCACCGCGACCGAGGAACAGCGCGTGCTGCTTGTCGACGAAACGCTCGGCCAGCGCGTGCACCTGCGGCTCCAGCTTGAGCGCTTCGGCGACCAGACGCGGCAGCGAGGCCAGCTGGTTCACCAACCGCGCGTACTTCTGCTCGGCCATGCCGTTCAGGCGACCCAGCTCCAGGGTCAGCAGGGCGAGCGCGGCCAGCTGGGTGGTGAAAGCCTTGGTCGAAGCAACGCCGATCTCGGGGCCGGCACGGGTCATCAGCACCAGATCGGACTCGCGTACCAGCGAGGACTCCGGCATGTTGCAGACGGCAAGCGCGCCCAGGTAGCGTGAGGTCTCGCGTCCCGAGCGCAGCGCCGCCAGGGTATCGGCGGTTTCGCCCGACTGCGAGATGGCGACGAACAGCGTGCCTTCGGGCACGACGGTGGTGCGATAGCGGTACTCGCTCGCGACCTCGACCGAGCAGGGCAGGCCGGCCAGCGCTTCGATCCAGTACTTGGCGACCATGCCGGCGTGGTAGCTGGTGCCGCAGGCGACGATGTGCAGCTGCTTCACCTTGGCCAGCAGCGGCTCTGCATCGACGCCGAACACGTTCGGCAGGATGCGCTCGCCGCTGATCCTGCCTTCGAGCGTGCGCGCCACCGCTTCCGGCTGCTCGTGGATCTCCTTCAGCATGTAGTGGCGGTACTCGCCGCGCTCGACCGCATCGGCCGACAGATCCGTCACCCGCTCCTCGCGTTCGACCGCGATGCCGCTGGCGTCGAACACCGCATAGCCGTCGCGGCGGATCTCGACGATGTCGCCTTCCTGCAGGTAGACGAAGCGGTTGGTGACCCGCAGCAGGGCCTGCACGTCCGAGCCCAGGAAGTGCTCGCCGATGCCGATGCCGACCACCAGCGGACTGCCGCGGCGTGCACCGATCAGGCGCCCCGGCTCGTCGCTGGACAGCACCGCGATCGCATAGGCGCCATGCAGGCGCTGGGTCGCCGTGACGACGGCGGCGCGCAGGTCCTGGCCCTGCTTCAGCAGTGATTCGACCAGATGAGCGATGACCTCGGTGTCGGTTTCCGAGGTGAACACATAGCCGGCCGCCTGCAGCTCGGCGCGCAGTTCGGCGTGGTTCTCGATGATGCCGTTATGCACCACCGAGACGCGATCCGCCGACACATGCGGGTGCGCGTTGTGGGTGCTGGGCACGCCGTGGGTGGCCCAGCGGGTGTGGGCAATGCCGATCCTCGCCGCCACCGGCTGTTCGGCCAGCAGCTGTTCGAGATCACGCACCTTGCCCTTGGCGCGACGACGCTGCAGCTGGCCCTGTTCGAGCACGGCCAAGCCGGCCGAGTCATAGCCGCGGTATTCCAGCGCATGCAGGCCGGCGATCAGGATCGCACCGATATCGCGCTCGGCCACGGCACCAACGATTCCACACATGGGATCAGCTCCGCTGCGGGCGCATGCGCCCGGTCAATGAGAAATGCCTCCAAGGCCCGCCATTCTGAGCCCAGTTCAGCCCGCCGCGAACCGCGCGCGCCAGCGCCATCGCACGATTGCCAGACCCAGCCCGACGCCGGCCAGATTGCTGAACACATCGCGCAGATCGACCTCGCGACTCGGCTGCAGCGCCTGCGCGGCCTCGCTGCCTACCGCCACCAGCAGGGCGATCGCGGTGCACACCGCCAGCGCCCGGTCAGGGCCGCGCAGCTGCAGATGCAGGCGCAGCAGCAGGCCGCTCCACAGCGCGAACAGCGGCAGGTGGGCGAGGTTCAGCGCCAGCCGCACACCAGCGCTGCTCTCGGGCAGCGGCAGCAGCAGGCCGATCAGGCCAAGCAGGCTGAGCCCGACGAACAGGGCCAGTGGCCAGGCCGCCGAGGCCTCATCCGCGCCGGGCATGCAGTCGCCGCTCCCAGGCCAGGGCGCTGGCACAGATCGCATCCAGGTCATCCAGCGCTGGCCGCCAGCCCAGCACCTCGCCGATCCGCGCGCAGTCCGCCACCAGCTCCGGCGGGTCCCCTGCACGACGCGGCTGATCGACCTGCGGCACGGCCGTCCCGGCCGCACGCGACATCGACGCCAGCACCTCGCGCACGCTGTAGCCGTGGCCGTAGCCCGCATTCAAGGTCACCGAGGCGCCGCCTTCGCGCAGGTAGCGCAGGGCGGCCAGATGCGCCGCGGCGAGGTCGACCACGTGGATGTAGTCGCGCACGCCGGTGCCGTCGATCGTCGGATAGTCGGTGCCGAACACCTGCACCGCCGGACGCGCGCCGACCGCGGCTTCGGCCGCCACCTTGACCAGCAGGGTGGCACGCTCGGTCGACTGGCCGATCCTGCCCTGCGGATCGCAGCCGGCGACGTTGAAGTAGCGCAGGGCCACATGCCGCAGCGCGCTCGCCGCCGACAGGTCGCGCAGCATCCACTCGCTCATCAGCTTGCTGGTGCCGTAGGGATTGATCGGCGCGGTGGGTGCATCCTCGCGGGCGCGGCCGCTGGCCGGGATGCCATAGACCGCCGCAGTCGACGAGAACACGAAATGCTCCACGCCTGAACGTGCACAGGCGTCCAGCAGATTGCGCGTGGCGCAGGTGTTGTTGCCGTAGTAGCGCAGCGGGTCGGCGACCGATTCGGGCACGATTGTGCGTGCGGCGAAGTGCAGCACCGTGCGGATGCCGCGCGCGCGCAGCAGCGCCTCGACTGCGTCGCGGTCGCCGACCTCGCCGACGATGAGCTCCGCGCCGAGCACCGCCTCGCGGAAGCCGGTGCTGAGGTTGTCGAGCACGACGACCTGCTCGCCGGCCTCGACCAGCTGCAGCACCACATGGCTGCCGACGTAGCCGGCGCCGCCGGTGACCAGGATGGGGCTGTGACTCATGGGGATCCTTGCTGGGGGCCGTTCGCGTCGCCGGCGAAGCGCTCGCGCGCCCAGCCGCAGATGTGTTCGATCAGGCGCTCGCGATCCGCCGGCCGATAGAACAGGTGATCGACTTCGGGCCAGTAGTCGAAGCGCACATGGCGATCCTGCGCGGCCGGTCCGAAAGTGGCCGCGAACTGTCGTCGATGCAGGAAGTAGTGCGCAATGCCGCCGGTGTACAGGGCAAGCGTTTCGACCCCGCGCGCGCAGAACCCGGCCAGCTGCGGCCCCGCTTCCTCCGGCTTCGGCCAGTTCCGATAGTCCGCCTCGACGGCCGCGGGCGCGCCCGCCAAGGCATGGCGCTGCGGCCGCAGGCGGCGAAGCAGCGCGCTCAGCATGGCCGAGGGCGAGCGTCGCCGCAGCCAGCGGCCGAGCCGATACCAGCCCGGCGCATAGGCGACCGCATCCAGCAGCAGCAGCCCGCACACCCGGGTGTCCTGCAGGGCGAGCTGCCAGGCCGCATCCGCGGCGCTGCAGATGCCGCCCACCACGAAGCGCCGGCAGCCGGTGCGCGCCGCCAGCCGGTCCAGCACAGCGGCCAGACCGTCCAGCTGCGGCTGCTCGCCCGCCAGCACGGCATCGCCAATGCCGGGTTGATCGAAGCGGAAGCTGGCGAACCCGCTCGCCGCCAGCCGGCGCGCCAGCTGCACGTAGAGCCGGAAGGGGCCCTGACGGTGCACGGCGCCGGCGTTCAGCAGCACGAAGACGACGGCGCCGGGGGACGCTGGCGCCTGCAGTACGCCGAAGCGACCCGCACCCAGCTCAAGCAGCGACTCGCTCATGCGCGGGCCTCCAGGCGCGGCGCCAGCTCGGCCGCCAGCGCACGCACCTGCGGCAGTGGAAACGGCGTCGCCAGGTCGATCTCCTCAACCCACGAGGCGAGTGCGGCGGGCAGCTCGGCGTCCACGCTGAAGCGCGCGGGCTGGCCCACCCGCGCCGAGCGCAGCTGCCCGCGCAGGCCCGGATGCAGACGATGCCCGAGCAGGCAGTGCGGATCGACCTCGCCAAGCGGCAGTCGGGCGCCAAAGCGCCTGCGGTTGCGCAGCTCGCGGGCCTCGCGCGCTTCAAGCGCTGCGAGGTAGTCGCTGCCTACGGCGACCGGCTGCCAACCGATCCAGTCCATGCCCTGCCGCTGCGCGACCGCAGAAGCGGCCAGCGCGCCCGCGCGCACGCCCAGCAACACGATTGGGCCGGCGCCCAAGGCGCGCAGCCAGTCCAGGGCCAGCTGCAGATCCGCCTGCAGCTGGTCCAGGCTGAAGGCTTCATCGTCGCCGCAGGAGTCGCCGCAGCCGCTGGCATCGAAGCGCAGGCTGCCGATGCCGTGCCCGGCCAGTGCCTGCGACAGCAAGGCGAACAGCCGGTAGCCGCGCTGCCACTCGTGGGGAAAGGGCGGCACCACCAGCACGGTGGGCTTGCCCGGCGTGGCCGCGGCGTGCAGCCCGGCCAGCCAGGTGTCGAGGCCGTGGATCCGGACGGGCGCGAACGCGATCGCGCTCATGCCGCGGGCCTTTTCACGCGGGCGCATGCGCCGGCAGCGGCGACCAGCGAGCCGGAGTTCTGGATCGGCGCGGCATTCGCGCCTGCGGATGGTGGGATCGGACGGACCATGGAGGGCTCCGGGAGCAGGGCTCCGAAGGGGCGCAAAGATACCAGTCGGGCGACGAAAATGTGCGCCAGTCCACAAAAATGATCCGATGCCAGCCCGTGGTTTGGCGGACCCTCGGGCCAGATTCGCCGAGGCTCGGCGAACGGCCGCGCCGACCGCGCCCCACGTGTTCCAGTTCTCACTCAGCATGTGATCGCAACTAAGCGTCGCAAAACGGATTTTTCAAGCTGCGCAATGCATCACCGAATTGTTTCGCGATTGTGCCAACTGCCCCGCGAAAGGGCGTCGGGCGGGTCCGTAGTCTGGCCCTGTAAACAATGGTGCCAAGCCCATGACCCGTCTCCCCGCCTTTTTCAGCAGCATCGCCCTCGTCCTGGCCTCGGCCCTGGCCGCGCCGTCACCGGTGCGCGCCCAGACCAGCCCGCAGACCACGCCGCATCCGATCCTGTTCGTCACCCAGATGCCGATCTCGGCCGACTTCGCGGCGATCGGCTCGGTATTCGGCAACCACCGCGCCAGCATCGCCCTGACCGGGCGCGGCGGTGATCTGTACATCCGCTACCCCGACGGCAGCCTGCGCAACCTGACCCGCGAGGCCGGCTTCGGCACCGCGGCGAGCTTCCAGGGCGCGAACTCGATCGCCGTGCGCGATCCGGCCGTGCACTGGTCGGGCACCAAGGCGGTCTTCAGCATGGTGGTCGGCGCGCCCGCTCAACAGTACGCCGCCGACAACTTCTACTGGCAGCTCTACGAGGTCACCGGCCTCGGTCAGGGCCAGACGGCTGTCATCACCCGGGTTGCCGAGCAGCCGCAGAACTTCAACAACATCCAGCCGACCTATGGCTCGGACGGCGCGATCATTTTCGCCTCGGACCGTCCGCGCAGCGGCGAGCGTCATCTGTACCCGCAGCTCGACGAATACGAGTCCACCCCGACTGTCAGCGGGCTGTGGAAGCTCAGCCCCAGCGGCGAGCTGAAGATGCTGGAGCACTCGCCCTCGGGCTCCTTCGATCCGCTGGTCGACTCTTCCGGCCGCGTGGTGTTCTCGCGCTGGGACCATCTGCAGCGTGACCAGCAGAACGAAGGCAGCTCCAACCCCTACGGCGCCTTCAACTACAGCTCGGAGGCCGTGGGTTCGGTGCGCACCACCGAGCGTACCGAGCACTTCCCGGAGCCGCGCATCGCCGTGTCCGGCTCGCAGGTCGAGGGCCTGCGCTTCAACCACTTCTTTCCCTGGCAGGTGAACCAGGACGGCACCGCTGCGCTGACCCTGAACCATGTCGGCCGCCACGAGCTGCACAGCTACTTCCAGCGCAGCTTCACCAATGACGCCAACCTGCGCGACTTCATCCCTTCGGGCGGCAACAGCTATCGCCTGCTGAACCTGCTGCACCTGGCCGAAGACCCGACCCAGCCGGGGCGCTTCTATGCGCTGAATGCCCCCGAGTTCGGCACCCTGAGCGGTGGCCAGATCCTCCGCTTCAACGGCGCGATGGGCGCCAACCCCGACCAGATCCAGCTGCAGTCAGTGACCCATCCCGACACCGGCGGCACGGTCAGCACGGCCAACCACAGCGGCCACTACCGCAATCCGCTGCCGCTGTCGGACGGCAGCGTGATCGCCTCGCACACGGCCACCACCGGGCTGGCCCGCGAGCTCGGCACGCGGGCCAACCCCAACCCCAGCCACAAGTACCGCCTGACCCGGCTGAGCGTGGCCAGCAACGGCAGCCTCGCGGCCGCGGCCACGCCCCTGCTGGGCAGCACCGGCATCGTCCGCCGCGTCGAATACTGGGATCCGGATGTGCGGGTCACCTATGAAGGCCCGATGTGGGAGCTGGGCGCGGTCGAAGTGCGGGCGCGCCCCGCGCCACCGCTGACGACCGAGACCCTGGAAGCCCCCGAGCAGACCGCCATCGCCCAGGCGGGCGTCGACCTGCAGGCCTTCCGCGACTTCCTTCGCGAGCGCAATCTCGGCGTGGTGGTGATGCGCGATGTCACCACCCGCGATCGCGCGGATCGCCAGCAGCCCTTCAATCTCCGCGTCGACGGCAGCACCCACCAGAACCCGCCGAACGCCAGCGGCACCGTCTACACGATCAGCCACATGCAGTTCCTGCAGGCCGACCAGATCCGCGGCCTGACCCTGGGCAGCAGCAGCCCGCGTCCCGGGCGCCGGGTGCTGGCGGTGCCCATGCACGAGGCCGAGGCGCTGGCGCAGAACCCGCCGGCGCCGGGCGCGCCTGGCGGCAGCGTGCGGATCGCCGCCGATGGCTCGGTGGCCGCCTTCGTCCCTGCCGGCCGCGCCCTGGTCTGGCAGACCACCGCACCCAATGGCCAACCAGTGGTGCGTGAGCGCTATTGGCTCACCGTGCAGCCGGGCGAAGTGCGCGCCTGCGACGGCTGCCACGGCGTCAATACCGCCAGCCATTCCGGCCAGCCCGCTAGCACCCAGGTCGCCGAGGCCTTCGTCGATCTGCTCGGTCGCTGGCAGGCGCAGAACGCCGCACAGACCGGGCGGATCTTCGGCCACGGCTTTGAAGGCCTCTGAGGCAGCCGCTCTCGACCCATAAACCGCGAACCCGTTCACGGTTTAACATGCAGGGCCCGGCCAACGCCGGGCCCTGTCCGTTTCGACGCCGAGCGCCCATGCCCCGCATCGCCCTGGTCACGCCGATCCTGCCGGTTCCCCACGATCCCACCCGCGGTCGCTACATCCACGAAACCGCGCGCGCGCTGTCCAAGCTGGCCGAAGTCCGGGTGTTCTTCGCCCAGGCCGACTACCCGCGCCTGCCGGGCCTGAAGCCGCGCAGCTTTCTGGAAGGCGTGGTCGGCAGCGACTACCGCCTGCCTGGCATCGATCTCGAAGCCCTGACCTATCCGGCGCTGCCGGGCCTCTCGCGCCTGAGCAACGGCTGGGTCTGCGGGCGCGCGCTCAAGCCACGCATCCAGCGTTTCGATGCCGACCTCGTGCTTGGCTACTGGCTGTATCCGGAAGGCGCCGGCGCGCTGGCGGCGGCGCGTGCGCTCGGCCTGCCCTGCGTGCTCGGCGCGCGCGGCTCGGACATCCACGTGCGCTCCGGCCTGAACCGCTGGCTGACCCGCCGCGTGGTGCGCGGCTGCGACCGCCTGCTCACCGTCAGCCGCGCCATGCGCGAAACCGCCATTGCCGACTACGGCGCCGACCCGCAGCGCACGCGCGCGGTGATCAACGGCTTCGATACCGGCGTCTTCCATCCGCGCGCGCAGGCCGCGCTGCGGGCCGAACTCGGGCTCGAACCACAGGCGAAGCTGATTCTCTACGTCGGCCGCTTCGTCGAGGCCAAGGGCATGCGCGAGCTGTTCGCCGCCTTCGAAGCCCTGCATCGAGAAGACCCGCGCCGGCAGCTCGTGCTGGTCGGCGATGGAGTGATGCGCGCCGAGCTTGACGCCCTGATCGAGGCCCGAGGGCTGCGCAAGGCCGTGCACCTGCCCGGCGCCTTCGAGCCCGAGGGCGTGGCGCGCTGGATCGGCGCCTGCGACCTGCTGACCCTGCCGAGCTGGTCGGAGGGCTATCCCAACGTGGTGGTCGAGGCGATCGCCTGCGGTCGTCCGGTGGTGGCGACCACGGTCGGCGGCACCGGCGAGATCGTCGATGCCGACAGCGGCCTGCTGGTGCCGCCGCGCAACGCTGCGGCGCTGGAAGCGGCGCTGCGCGACGCGCTTGGCCGCGACTGGGACCACGCAGGCATGGCAGCGCGCCTGAGGCGCAGCTGGGACGATGTGGCGATGGATACGTTGGGCGTATGTCGAGAGCTGTTGGCCACGGCCGCGCGCTGATCGGGGGTCATGCGCGGGCGTCGGTGCGCCGCAGGCGCACCGACGGGCGAGCGATGGTGCGCGACACGCGCACCCTACGCGGGTGTCCCGCGTCGTGCGGCGGCCAATGAACGTCCCGTCGCGAGCGCAGCTCCACTGCCGCGACAAATGTTGTGAAGTAGGGTGCGCCTGTGGCGCACCACGCCCTCGCGAGATGCGGAAACATCTTGAGTAGGGTGCGCCTGTGGCGCACCAGGACTCTTGCGGAATCCCCGGAACCTGCGACGCCCCGCCCCCCGCCCGACCGAATCTGCCCGTCGCGCGCCAACGCCCGCCCCGTCAGACCTGCGAACCGCTCAAGCGCTCGCCGCCGCCTGCTCCCCGGCCAGCAGCGCCCCACGGAACTCCAGCAGCTGCAGAATGTTGTGCCGCCACTGCCGCTCAGCCGCGACATAGGCGCGCGCGGCCTGGCCGACCCGCTGCAGGCCCTCGCGATCGCGGCTGCGTTCCAGCACCGCCTGCACCGCCGCATCGAGATCGCCGGCCTTGAACATCCAGCCGGTGTGGTCCTCGACCAGCACTTCCTTGATCGGCTCGAAGTCCGGCGCGATCGGCGCGATCGCGCAGGCCATGAACTCGAACAGCTTCACCGGCGAGGTGTAGTCGCCGGCGCTGGGCAGGATGGCCATGTCCATCGCTGCCAGCAGGCCGGGCACCGCGTCGTGCGGCACGCGTCCGGTCAGGATCACCCGATCCGACAGGCCGCGCTGCTCCACAAATGCCTTCAGCGCCGGAAAGGTCGCGCCGTCGCCGACCAGCAGCAGCTTGAGCTGCGCATCGCCGGCCAGGTGGTCGGCGATGCGGTGCACGAAGGCGTCGATCGCATGCCAGGGCACGAAGGCGCCGAGATAGCCGCAGACCACGCTGCCCTCCAGGCCATAGCGCTGCCGGGTTTCGTCGCGCTGGGCCTGGGTGAAGCTGAACTTGTCGATGTTGGCGGCATTCGGAGTGACGATCGCCGGCGCGATCTCGCCGTGGGCCGCGCGCGCGCGGTCGCGGAAGATCGAGGACACGAAGACCAGGCCGTCGGCGCGCCGGAATACCCAGCGCTCGATCCACATCGCCAGGCGCTGGAAGAAGAGCGGCCGCACCCGATGCACCGTCGCCGAATCGTTGACCTCCAGAATCAGCGGGATCCGCTTCAGCCGCGCGATCAGCACGGTGATGCACATGAACAGCGAATAGCGCTCGTAGATCAGGCCGACATCGCGCTGGCGCCGCAGATAGGCCAGCAGGCGCCAGCCGGCGACCGCGTTGTAGCCGAGCTCGGCCAGCTCGAACAGCGGCTCCGGCAGCTTGGCCACCCAGCGCATGTAGCTGCGCGCCTGCTGGGTCGGCGACATCGCCTTGGGGCTGGAATAGGGGTCGGCGCCGGGCAGGCTGATGATGTCCACGGCGATCCCCTCGGCGCGCAGGGCGTCGGTGATGCCGCGGATATGCACGCCCTCCACGGCCTTGCCCTGGGTGCGGTGGTGGTAGAGCACGCGCTGGACGGCCGCGGGCGAGGCGACGGGGTTCGTGGTCATCGGGCTTGGATTCGTCGATAATCGTGATTGCCATCGCAGTCTATTGCAAAGAAAATGCGATGCAAAGCACAGAACAGGGGTTTGAAACGTGATGCTGACTCGACCGCGGCTTGCATCCAGCCCCGGGCCGCGCGCGCCCGCTGTGGTCGCCGCGTCGGCCTTCGCCCCGCGTCGCGGCTGAGGGTCGGACCCGCCGCCCATGGCCTTCGCCCTGTTCCTGCTCTATGTGGCCTTCACCTTCCTGCGCCCGGTCGAGCTGTTCGCGCCGGGCCTGGCGGAAGCGCGGCCGATGCTGGTGCTGTGGCTGCTGGCCTTCGCGGCGGCGGTGTTCTCGACCCTGATGCAGCGTCGCATCGCCCTACGGCCGGTGCACGCCGGCCTGCTGCTGGCCTTCATCGTCGCGATCGCGCTGTCGCGCATCGCCAATGGCTGGGCCGGGGGTGCCGTCGAGGCGATCTCCGACTTCAGCGCCTCGGTCCTCCTGCTGCTGCTGGCGGCGATGAACCTCACCAGCCTGCGTCGCCTGCAGTGGACCCTCGCCACCGTGACCCTGTGCATGCTGGTGCTGGCAGCGTTCACCGTGAACGCCTTCGAGACCGGCTACCGCGCCGAGGACTTCGTGCTTCGCCAGGGCACCGGGAGCGAGGCCGACCTGCTGGCGGCGGGCTACACCGGCGTGCCGGCCGAGGACGACAGCGGCCAGAACCTGTGGCGCGTGCGCGGGCTCGGCATCCTCAACGACCCCAACGACTTCAGCCAGGCCCTGGTGATGTGCCTGCCCCTGCTCGCACTCGCCTGGCGGCCGCGCCGGCTGATCCGCAATGCCGTGATCGTCGGCCTGCCGATGGCGCTGATGCTGTACTCGATCTACCTCACCCACTCGCGCGGCGCGGTGCTCGGCGTCGCCGTGCTGGTGCTGCTCGGCCTGCGCCGCTGGCTGGGCAATGTGCGCACCGCAATCCTCGGCACGGTGGGACTGGTCGCCGCCATGGGCCTGGGTCTCGCCGGGGGGCGCGAGTTCTCGACCCAGGAGCAGTCGGCCGGCCAGCGCATCGACGCCTGGTACGACGGCCTGCAGATGTTCCGCGAGAACCCGATGTTCGGCGTCGGCTATGGGGCCTTCACCGACCACCATCCGCTGACCGCGCACAACAGCTTTGTGCTCTGCTTCGCCGAGCTGGGCCTGTTCGGGCTGCTGCCCTGGGTGGCCCTGCTGGTGCTGGCCTGGCGCGAGCTGTCGCAGGTCACCCAGCTGGCGGAGCCCGGCTCGGCGCAGGCGCGCATGGCCGAAGCCCTGCGCGTGGCCCTGCTGGGCTTCCTGGCCTGCGCCTGGTTCCTGTCGCGCACCTATCAGCCCCTGCTGTATCTGCTGCTCGGCCTGTGCATCGCGGCGGCCTGGGCGGCGCGCCAGGCGGCAACGGCCGGGATGCAAGCCCACTACTGGCCGGCGCCACGCTGGCAGCTGATGAGCGGCGTCGCCGCCTTCGGCAGCATCGTCGCCGTCTACGCTTTCATCGTGCTGGAACGCTTCACCGGATGAACGACACCTCCCCACTCCCAGCGCCCGCGGCCACTGCCGCAGCGAGGACCCCATGAGCCTCACCCTGCTGTTCGCCCTGCTGCTGCTGACCGGCTTTGCCGGCTTCGGCGCGGTGCTCTACCTCGCCCATCGCAAGCACGTGCTGGGCTGGCTCAGCGCCTGGCTGCGGCAGGACTGGCGCGCGCCTGCGCCGAAGGGCGCGACCCGCCACCTGATGTTCTGCTTCGTCGACCACTACGAGCCGAAGTGGGGCCGCGCCGACTACGCCAGCGAATGCGCGCGGGTGGCGCGCTGGCGCCGCGACTACCCCAAGGTCTGCGAGGGCCATCGTGACGCCGATGGCCGCCCGCCGGTGCACACCTTCTTCTACCCGGAAGAGGAATACCGCCCCGAACATCTCGACGCCCTGGTCGAGATGTGTCGCCTCGGGCTGGGCGAGATCGAGGTGCACCTGCACCACGACAACGACACCGAGGCCAACCTGCGCGAGACCCTGCGCCGCTTCACCCGCCAGCTGGTCGAGCGCCACGACGCGCTGCCGGTCGATCCATCGACCGGCCAGCCGCAGTGGGCCTTCATCCACGGCAACTGGGCGCTGGACAACAGCCACCCCGAGGGCCGCGGCTGCGGCATCAACAACGAGCTGATCATCCTGCGCGAAGAGGGCTGCTACGCCGACTTCACCTTTCCCTCGGCGCCTGATCCGACCCAGCCCAGCACCATCAACCGCATCTACTACGCCAAGGACGACCCGCAGCAGCCGAAGTCACACGACCGCGGCCAGCGCGTGCGCGTCGGCGGCAAGCCCTGGGGCGACCTGATGCTGATCCAGGGCGTGCTGGGCCTGAACTTCCGGCGCCGCAAGTTCGGCCTCTTGCCGCGCATCGAGAACTCGGACATCCGCGCGGTCAGCCCGCCCGAGCCCGCGCGCATCGACCACTGGGTGCGCACCGGCGTCCACGTCGAAGGCCGGCCGGAATGGATCTTCGTCAAGATCCACACCCACGGCACCCAGGAATGCGATCTCGACACCCTGCTCGGCGCGCCGATGCGCGAGGCCTTCGCCCACCTGGAGCGCGAGTACAACGACGGCGAGCGCTGGCAGCTGCACTACGTCTCGGCGCGCGAGATGTACAACATCGTCAAGGCGGCCGAGGCCGGTGAGGCCGGCAACCCCGGCCAGTACCGCGACTACCGCATCGCGCGCCCGGCCTACGCGCCGCGCCGCGTCGAAGAGACCGCCTGATGCTCTGGAAAGCGCTGCTGTTCGCGAGCGCCGGCCTGGTCGCGCTGACCTGGCTCGGCTATCCGCTGCTGCTGTGGCTGCGCGCCCGCGGCGCCGAGCCTGCCTCACCCGCACCCGAGCCGCGCCAGTGGCCGCGGCTCAGCGTGATCCTGATCGCCCACAACGAAGAGGCCGCGATCGCGCGCAAGCTGCGCAATGTTCTCAGCCTGGACTATCCCGCCGACCGCCTGCAGGTGGTGCTGGCCTGCGACGGCAGCAGCGACGGCACTGAAGCCGCCGCGCGCGCGATCGAGGACCCGCGCCTTCGCGTGCTGGCTTTCGCCCAGCGCCGCGGCAAGGCCGCCTGCCTCAACGACGCCGTGGCCGCGGCCGAGGGTGAAGCCCTGCTGTTCTGCGATGTGCGCCAGCGCATCGAGCCCAGCGCTGCGCGTCTGCTGGTCGCGCGCCTGCTGCAGCCCGGCGTCGGTGTGGTCGGCGGCGAGCTTGCCTTCGAGGCTGAAGGCACCCAGGGCTTTGGCCACACGGTCGATGCCTACTGGCGCTACGAGAAGCGCGTGCGCGGCCTGGAGTCGGCCACCGGTTCCGTAATCGGCGTCAGCGGCGCGCTCTACGTCATGCGCCGCGCCGACTACACGCCGATCCCGCCGCAGACCCTCCTCGACGACGTGCTGATTCCGATGCGCCGCGCGATGGCCGGCGAGCGCGTGCTGTTCGAGGCCGGCGCCATCGCCTGGGACCGGCCCAGCGCCGAGCTTGAGCAGGAAAGTCGGCGCAAGGTGCGCACGCTGGCCGGCAACTTCCAGCTGCTGGCGCTCGAGCCGCGGCTGCTGAACCCGGTCGCCAATCCGCTGTTCCTGCGCTTCGTCGGGCACAAGCTGCTGCGTCTCGCCGGGCCGCTGCTGCTCGCGCTCGCCCTGGTCTCGCACCTGATGCTGGCGCGCTACAGCGACGTCTGGGCCCTGCTGCTGCTGCCGCATCTCGGCGCCTGGGCGCTGGGCCTGCTCACACCCGCCGTGCCCGCGCTGAAGCGCCTGCCGCTGGCCGGCCTGGTCAGCGGCTTCGTGCAGATGCAGCTCTGCGTGGTGCGCGGCTTCATCGACATCCTGCGCCGGCCGGCACAGGACATCTGGAAGCCCCGATGAGCACGCAGGCGGCGGTCGGCATCGCGATCATCGGCTGCGGCTTCGTCGCCGATCTCTACCTCGAAACCCTGCGCAAACACGCGCAGCTGCATCTCCGCGGCGTGTTCGACTGCGACCCCGGACGCAGCTTTGCGTTCACCCGTCGGCACGGCGTCGAGGTCTTTCCTGATCTGGCCAGCCTGCTGGCCGACCCGGGCGTCGAGCTCGTTCTCAACCTGACCAACCCGCACGCGCACTACGCCGTCAGCCGCGCCTGTCTTGAGGCCGGCAAGCACGTCTATTCCGAGAAGCCGCTGGCGATGCGCGTGGACGACGCGCGCGCGCTGGTGGCGCTGGCCGAAGCGCGCGGCCTGCTGCTCTCGGGTGCGCCCAGCCGCCTGCTCGGCCGGCCCGCGCAGACGCTGTGGAAAGCCCTGCGCGACGGCCGCATCGGTCGGCCCTATCTCGCCTATGCCGAGATGGACGACGGCCTGCTGCACCGCATGGCCTATCGACGCTGGATCGGCGCCAGCGGCGCGCCCTGGCCGCATGTCGACGAGCTCGAAGTCGGCAACACCCTGGAGCACGCCGGCTATGCGCTGACCTGGCTGGTGGCCATGCTTGGCCCGGTCAGGCGCGTCACCGCGTTCGCTTCGCGACTCGTTCAAGAAAAGAACATGGACGTACCGCTGGCGCGCCAGGCCGCGGACTTCTCGGTCGCAGCGCTTGAACACGAGGGCGGCGCCGTCTCGCGCCTGACCTGCAGCATCGTCGCCCCGCACGACCACCGCCTGCTGATCACGGGCGAAGAGGGCGCGCTGTGGGTCGAGGACTGCTGGAAGCCGACCTCGCCCGTGCGTCGGCGTGGTCGCATCGAACTGCTGGGCCGCTCGCGTGAAGCACCCTTCGCGCAGCGCCTGAAGCTGCTGGGCGACGCGGCCGCCATCGCGGCCTCGAAGGGTCGTCGCAAGGTCGACTTCTGCCTCGGTCCGGTCGATCTGGCGCGGGCGATCCGCGAGGGCGGCGCACCGCGGCTGTCGGCGCACTTCTGCCTGCACATCACCGAAGTCGCGCTGGCGATTTCCAACGCGCTTGACGGCCCGGCCGTGGTCGAGATCGAAAGCCGCTTCGACGCGCCTGAGCCCATGCCCTGGGCGGCGCACGACGGAGGCGCGGCATGAGCCTCGAGGTCGCAGCATCACCCGCGCGCGGCAGCCTGATCCTCGGCGCCTCCGGCCTGCTGGGTCGCCATCTGGCGCGCGCCCTGCTGGAGACTCAGCGCGATGACGCCGCTCCGCTGCGCCTGCAGCTGCGCCCGAGCAGCGATGCCGCGCCGCTGATCGCGATGCTTGATGGCATCGACCCCGCGCGCTATGCAATCGAGCGCTACGCGCTCGACGATGCCGAAGCCCTGCGCGCGCGGTTCGACGGTGCGCCCACCGTCTTCCTGCTGGCCGCCGCCAAGCGCGGCCGCCCCGAAGACATGGCCCGCGCCACGCTCGGCTCGACGACCTGCGTGCTCGATGCGCTCGCCGCCTGCAGCGCGCCGCCGCGCCTGCTGCACGTGAGCTCACTGGCCGTCTACGCCACCGCGCAGTGCGCGCCCGGCAGCGTGGTCGATGAAGCCACGCCAATCGAGCCCGAACCGTGGAAGCGCGACGCCTACACCCATCTCAAGTGCGCGCAGGAGGCGCTGGTCTTCCATCACGCGCGCCGCGATCAGCTGAGCCTCTGCATCGCGCGCCCGGGCATCCTGGTCGGGCCCGATGCGCTGGGCCTGCCCGGTCGACTTGCGCTGCCGCTGCCGGGCGGCCTCTGGCTGGCGCCCGGTCTGGACTTGCCGCTGCCGATGATCCATCTGCGCCACGCCGCCCAGGCGCTGGCCTTCATCGAGCGCGCGGCGCGCTTCGAGGGCGAGTGCTTCAACCTGCTGGATGCGCCGATGCTGAGCGGCCGCGAGTTCGTCGCGCTGCTGCGCGAAGCCAAACGCGCGCCGCGCCTGCTGCCCATCCGTCCGGCTCTGATGTCGCGCCTCGGCGGTTTGCTTCAGCGCCTGGGCCGTCTGCACCGCGGCCCGCTGGCGAGCTTCCCCACGCCGTTCCAGGTGCGCTCCGCGTTCACCGCCTTCGACTACCGCAGCGCGCTGCCTGCTCTCGGCTTCAGCACCTCCGAATCCCTGCGCGAAGCCTTGCGTCGCGACCTTGGGCTACAACCGTGAGCCGCCTTGAAGACAAGGCAACACCGAGGCCAGCACCCTGGGCCCCCGCCTGCGCGGGGGCGACAAGCGGGGGCGTCGCGCTCGCCGATGCCCAACGAATCCCGAATCCCGACTCCCAACTCCCGGCTCTATGTAGGAGCGAGCTTGCTCGCGACCCGCAGGGTGTGTGCAGGGCGCAGGCTGCGGTCGCCTGCAAGCAGGCTCCTACAAAGAGCGGCGTCAGCGTCTCGCAGCCGTCGCAGCACGCCCAACGAATCCCGACTCCCGACTCCCGACTCCCGGCTGTCTGTAGGAGCGAGCTTGCTGGCGACCCGCAGGGTGGGTGCAGGGCGCAGGCTGCGGTCGCCTGCAAGCAGGCTCCTACAGAGAGCGCAAATGGATCGACTCAGGCGTCTCCAAGAAAGCCTGCGCAGTCGCGGGCACCTGAAGCGCCCTCAGCCCGTCGTGCCCGCGAGGGCGGGCACCCAGTGAAGTACTCCGCGGCTGCGCGTCAGCGCATCCGCCTCCACACCTCCCGCCAACCCTCAGCCTTCAAGCGCCTGCGCATACAGCGCGGCATAGCGCTCGCGAGCGCGCTCGATGCCGACTTCGCGCTCGGCCCAGGCGCGCGCGGCATCGCCCAGGCGACGGCGCTGCGCCGCATCCGACAGCAGCTCGGCCAGCACCGCCTGCAGGCCCGCGGCATCCTCGCTCTCGAACAGTCGCCCGCGCTCGCTCTCGGCGACGATCTCCGGGTTGCCACCCACGCGGCTGGCGACGATCGCGCAGCCGGCGGCGCTCGCTTCCAGCAGGGCGATCGACAGGCCTTCCGTGCGCGAGGGCTGCACGAATACATCGAAGCCACACAGCAGCTGGGCGACATCGCTGCGGTCACCGGCGAAATTCACGCAGTCGCCAACACCCAGCGTCCGCACCTGCTCTTCAAGCTCCGCCCGCAGCGGGCCGTCGCCGATCAGCACCAGCTGCAGACCGGCGAAGCGCGCGCGAAGATCCGGCAGCACGTCGATCAGAAGCGCATGGTTCTTCAGCGCAACAAGCCGACCGACGCAGCCCAGCATCGGCGCATCCAGCGGCAGGCCCAACACCTCACGCGCCGCTGCGCGGGCGCGCTCACCGCGGGCGAAGCGCTGCACCGGAATGCCGTTGTCCAGCGCCACGGTGCGCGCCGCCGGCAGCAGGCCGGCGCCGACCAGATGCGCGCGCGCTGCTTCACCCACGGTGGCGATGCGTGCGGTGCGCAGCAGGCTCAGCCGGAACAGCCAGCGCAGACGACGCTCGCGCAGCCGCGTGCCCATGTTGTGGCAGGTGTTGAGCAGCGCGCAGCGCAGGCCGAGCACGGCCAGCGCGGCGTAGTAGTTGGGCACGAAGTTGTGCGTATGAACGAGCTCGATGCCGCGCTCGCGCACCAGCGCGCGCAGCCGCAGGATCAGCGCGCGGTCGAAGCCACCGCGCTTGTCGCCCTGGATCACCTCGACGCCGCCGGCTTGCAGTTCGGCGCGAAAGCCGTCCGTGCGGTTCAGGCTGAACACCGCCACCGACTGCCCGGCCGCGTGCTGGCTCAGCGCCAGGTCGCAGACGAAGCGCTCCAAGCCACCCGTATCGAGCCCATCGACCACATGCAGCAGACGCGGAGCCACAGACGCATTGCAGCGCATTCGCAGACACTCGCAGGCCGGCGCAGGCCGATCGCCTGCGGGCGGCGATTGTTCCACAGCGCGCGCGTGCCCGCGGCGGCGCAGACGTGCGCGAGGCTGCAGGCATGAGCGGCGCCTTCGGCCGCGTCGCCGCCCTGCGCGGGGCGCTGATGATGACCGGCTCGACCTATGCCGTGTACGCGCTGGGCCTCGTGGTCAGCGCCCTGATCGCGCGCGACCTCGGCCCCGCGAGCTTCGGTCACTACGCATACCTGGTTTGGCTGTCCGGCATGCTCGGCATCATCGCCAACAACGGCCTCACCACCACCGGCATCCGCTTCGTTTCGGAATCGCTGGGCCGCGCCGATCGCGAAGGCGCGATGCGCGTGCAGGGCTGGCTGTGGCGGCGCCAGTTGCTGTGCCTGGGCGCGGTCGCGCTTGGCTATGCCGCGACCCTGCCTTTCGTCGAGCGCAGCGGCTGGCAGCAGGAGCAGCTGCTGCTGTTCACCGCGCTGGCGCTCATCAGCATGAGCGGCAAGTCGATCTTCATCTTCTACATCTCGATGGCCAAGGGGCATGGCCGCTTTGATCTGGAAGCCGGCATCACCGTGGCGCTCGGCCTGCTGAATGCGCTGGCGGTGGCCCTGCTGTTCTGGCGCGGCGCCTCGCTGCTGGCCTATCTGCTGGTGTTCACCGCCACCAGCCTGGCCTTCGGCGTGCTGGGCGTGATCGGCGCGCGCCGGGCCGAGGTGCGCGGCATGCACCACGCCCCGCAGCCCGAGCTGCTGGCGCGCCTGCGCCCGCATCTGTACTGGACCATCGCCCTGGTGATCGCCGCTGCGCTCGGCAACAAGTCGGTCGAAACCTACCTGCTCAACCTGTTCACCGGTTCCGCGGCGGTCGGCTATTTCGCCATCGCCGCTGCGCTGACCCGCGGCGGCGTCGACCTGCTCTCGTCCGGCCTGTCCAGCGTGCTGATGCCGATGATGGCCCACGCCTACGGCGCGCACGGGCTTGAGCAGGTGGGCCGCGTGCTCGGCAATGCGGTGCGCATCTTCCTGTTCTTCGGTCTGCTGCTCGCGGGCAGCGCCGCACTCGCCGCGGACCTCGCCGTGCAGCTGCTCTACGGCAGCGCCTATGCCCCGGTCGCCGAGGTGTTCCGCTGGATGGTGGTGATCGGCGGCCTCACCTTGAGCGAGGGCGCCTTCGGTGCCCTGCTGTCGACCACCGACCACCAGCGCCTGCGCGCCCTGATCGCCAGCAGCTCGATCCTGCTCACGCTCGGCCTGGCCCTGTGGTGGATTCCCATCTACGGGCTGATGGGCGCACTGGCCGCGCACGCCGCCTCGCGCCTGCTGCTGATGGCCGTGCTGGTGCTGGGCACGCGCATCGCGCTTGGCCTGCGCCTGCCCTGGCGCGAGCTGTCGCGGCTGGCCCTGGCCGGCGTGCTGGCCGCGCTGCCGGCGGTCGCGATCGCCCTGCACACCGCCGACCCCTGGCTGCGCTTCGCCGCCGGCGTGCTGTACGCCGCGCTGTTCGTGGGCTTGGGTCTGCTGCTGCGCGCCTGGCGCAGCGAAGACGCCGACACCCTGCACGAAGCCCTGGCCCGAATCCCGCGCCTGCAGACGCGCCTGGGCCCACCGCTGCAGCGCTGGAGCCAGCGCATGCGCGAGCGCGAAGCGTGAGCACGCGCCGCCAGCGCGCGTCCGACCGCAGGCGCGACAGCGCGCACGTCGGCGCGCTGGAACCCGCTCAGCCCCGTGGCGCGGGCCAGCGACTCCCGAGGACGCTGGTATTCGTCATCCCCGCGAAAGCGGGGATCCAGTGCTCCAGCGACTGCCTCGAGCATCTCCTGGGCCCCCGCCTGCGCGGGGGCGACGGCAACAGCGGAAGCGCGCGATGCCGAGGCAGGCGCAACCGCAGGCGCGACACTGCGTGCGGCTGCACGCCGCCACCCTCTCAGCTCCGTGGCGCGGGCCAGCGGTTTCCGAAGACACCGGCATTCGTCATCCCCGCGCAGGCGGGGATCCAGTGGTCTTG
>NZ_CALART010000092.1 GCF_937888285.1 uncultured Aquimonas sp. | reverse complement strand
TTCCTTGATGTTCTCGGCCATCAGCACGATGTTCCCCTTGGCGTTCTTGATGAAGTAGGCATTGCCGCCGCGCATCAGCTCGGCGATCTGCGCCTTGAAGCGCTTGCGGCCCACGCGCCCGTGCAGCGGGATCAGCATCCGGCCGCCGATCACGCCGCCACGCTCGTGGATGCCCGACCACGGGATGCGCGAGCCGACGTAGAGCGCGGGCAGCCGGTTCTTGTCCTTGTCGAGCACCTTGGCGGTGAAGCCCTTGACGAAGGATTTCTTGACCACCGTCATCTGACCCGCGACGTGGCTGCGCACGTCCTGCTTCAGCTCGGCGGCCTCGCTGGCAATGCCGCGTGCGACCGCCTTCTTGACCTTGTCGCGGAACTCGCCGCCCCAGCGGCGCAACTGCGCCTGCGCGGCCTTGCTATCGATGCGAACGGAGATGCGCATGGCGGGTTGCCTGATCGGTGAGCCTGTCGAGGGTCTGGTCGAGGTGGCGGGCGTCGCCGCGAGCGCCGATGGCGATCAGCGACAGCAGCCGCGCGTCGCGGGCGGCGTCCTCGCGCACGGTGGCGGCGGCAAAGCCGCGCACCTGCGCCAGGGTGTAGTCGAGGATGTCCGGCAGCCGGTGGCCGTGGGCGATCAGGTGCTGGACGGTGTCGAACCAGTTGCCACCGTCACCGCCGTGCTCGCCTGCGCGAACAGGCCGCCCATCTCCACGTTCAGGCGCGGCATCACCGTCCGGGTAAAAAAATCCGCGTTCACCTCGATCACCTTCGCCACCAGCAGAATCGCCTCGTCGGCGGCCAGGTCATCGACCCACGCACGCGGCTTGCCGACGGCGATGGCCACCGCCGTCAGCAGGTCGTCGCCTCGCTCGCCGAACAGCGCCAGCCAATCGATGCCATCGCCACCGATCTGCTGCATCACCGGCGTGATGGCGCGCAGGAAGGCAGGCATCTGCCCGACCTTCAGCGGCTTCACGCTGACGGATTCCCCAGCCAGCGTGATCTCGAAGGCCTGCGGAACGAGCTTGTCCAGATCGCTCATGCTCGCCTCCATCACAGTTGCACGATGCGGCCGAACTGGCCGAGCACCGCGTCATAGGGTTTGGTGGTGTCGGCCAGCAGCGAGCCTTCCAGCTCGAACTTGTTGTACTCGTCCGAGATGAAGGAGATTTCCTTCAAGGGATCGAAGGCCACGCGGTACAGCTCGACCAGCACCTTGGCGTTGCCCTGCGCGGTGTTGATGCCTTCCAGACGCAGATACCGCTCCGGCACCGACTGCGTGAAGATGCCGATCTCGGTGGCGACGCCGTAGCTGTAGGCCGCACGGAACGGTGCGGTGAAGCCGGTGGTATCCAGAAACTGGAGGGCACCGAAGTCGGTGTCTGCCGTGTAGTGCGTGCCTGCGGTCAGCGTGGCGGGCGTGCCTGCCGAATCGGTCACCACCAGCGCCGACACCTTGGGGTGGGCGAGGAAGTAGCGGTCGCCCACGACCGGCGTCGCGCCACCGATGGGTTCCGCCGTGACCGTGCCGGTGCTGCCGGTGACGTGGTTGCCGTACAGCGCCAGGGCGAGGTTTTCCTTGGTGAACTCCTCGATGGTGAGATTCACCGTGGCCGATTTCTGCTTGACCATCCGGTGATCCAGCGAACGCTGGCCGGTCTGGCTTTCGTAGTGCTCCAGCACGTCGGTCTTGAGCGAGAGCTTCAACTCCGCGACGTTGCCGGGCGAGCGCACTTCGGTGGGCAGACCGTCGATGTCGCGCTTGCCGAGGAAAACGCGCCCCTGAAAACTGGCGTAGGTGCTCATGATTTGGACTCCTTGCGGTGGGTGGTGATGGGTTTGGGTTCGATGGGCGTGCCGTCGCCTTCCGGCTGCGGCGCAGGGTTGGGCTGACGGTCGCGGCGGGCAATGCCATTGGCAATGAGCCAGTCGGCGCTGCTGCCATCCACGTCGAGCCGGTCGCCTGCCTTGTGGGGCTTGCCCGCGTGGGTGTGCGCTTGGGTCAGAACGATGGAAGTCATGGGTGTCATCCCTTGGTTGAAAGATCGGTGTCGAGCGTCCGGTAGGTGATCGCGTAGCGCGCGGGAATGGCAGCGGCCACTGCGTCGGCGTCCTCGATGTCCCACTCGCATTCCTGCTCGCGGATGCCCAGCGCCAGACCGTCCAGATTCCGGTCGGCCAGCAGCGCGGCGTGGGCTGCGGTGAGCAGCCGGTCGGCTTCGGTTTCGGGAATGGCGGGCGGTACGGCGCGGGCGAGCGCGACGATGCGAACGGTCAGCACGCGCGTGACGCGGTCGTTGGCGCGTTCGGTGATGGATTCGGACTCGGGGAACACCACCAGCGCCGGGCATTGCTCCCGGCTGATGGCCACCGTGGGCGAACGGTGCAGCGTGGCCCCGAGCGTTTCCACCGACGTGCGGACAGCATCGAGCACCGCGAGCAGAATCTGTTCGCGGATCGAGTTGGCGGCCATCGGTCAAAGCCTCGTGAGCTTGGCGCGCATCTCGGTGCCGTCGGCCAGCGCCCGGACATCCCGCACCTGATAGGCCACGCCATCGACTTCCACCGCATCGCGCACGGCCAGCCCAACGAACACCGACGCCGGATAGGTGATCGCGTAGTCGGTGTTCAGGGTCAGGCCGTCGAGTGCGGTGTCGTCCGGCGCGGAAAACCCGACCTGCCGGGTCTGGGCAGACCCGCTACCGGCAGGAAACCACCGGCAGCGCACCGTCAGGCCCGCGTTCGCGGCGGCGCTGTAGACCTGTTCGACGAGGCCCATCACGACACCGTCAGCTTTACCAGCACGCCGGGGCGGTGGCACATCGGCAGCGGGTTGGACTGCGTGTGCAGATCGGTGCCCCGGTCGAACTTGCGCGGCTCCTGCTTGGCGTAGAGCGGCTGGCCCACCGTGTTGACGGTCTCGTTGAAGTCCGCCGGAGCGAAGTAGGTGCCGAAGGTGTCGATGGTGCCCAGCGGGAAGGCATGGGCCTCGCCTGCGGCGATGAAGCGGCGCACGGTGCCATTCGCATCGGTGGCCTGACCCCGGTACTCCTCGAAGGTGATGCCGCCGTAGGTGAAGCCGCGCCGGATGTCGTTGATGAGGATCGCGCCGTTCTGCCAGTTCTCGAACGCCTTCTCGACCTTCGCGTGGCCGGTGAGCGCGGCGAAGAACTCCGGCGAGCACAGGCAGTGGACGCCGTTCATGAACTCGCCCTTGAGGTTGTCCTCGATGGTGGAGAGCACCGTGCCGCACTTGGCCTTGACGTTGGTACCCGCCGTGCCCAGCTCGAAGGACACCGACTGCGGCGTGATCTCGAAGGCGTCGAACAGATCGACCAGTTCCGAGCCGTCGGCGTCGAGGATCACGCCCTTGAGCGCGCCCATGCGCAGGTGTTCCAGCGTGATGGCGTGCTTGTTGCGCATCGTCTCCAGATGGCGTGCGATGACGCCCGCGACCGTCTCGGTTTCGGTTTCCGAGCCGAAGGCACGGATGCCTTGCACTTCTTCCGGCAGCACCACGTCGTCGTGCGGGATGTGCGGCACGACGAAGGAGCGCAGGTTGCGCTTGCCGCGCTTGCCCACCGTGCCGGGCGAGCCCGGCGGCAGCGTGGGCAACAGGTTGAGCACGCCGTTCATTTCCTCGACGACGATCTGGCGCTGGCGCACCGGCTTGGCGGGCATCAGGTTCAACTCTTCCAGACGCCCGTAGCGGTTGGGCAGGATGTTGATGGCGGCGGTCAGCGCCGTCATCGAGAACGCGGGATTGCTGAAGGGGTTGTTCATGGTCAGGCTCCTTGACGGACGAGCACGCCCAGCGCCTTCAGTTGCGCGACGGCGGCGAGTTTTTCGGCGTTGGTGATGGCGTCGGGCCACGCGAGCGCGTGGTCGGCGACGATGGAGTGGCGCGCGACGACGAGGCCGTCATCGCGGTCGGCGAGCGTCGCGTCGCAGGCTTGCAGCAGCACGGCGGCGGCGACCTGCGTGCCGTCCTCTGCGGACGGGTCGATCTGCTTGTATTTGCCGCTGGCGGTGACCAGGCCCAGCACCGTACCCAGTGGCAGGTTCTGGCCGGAGGCGACGGTGATGCGGTCGCGCGAGTACAGGTTGGGCGCTTCGTACTTGAGCAGATCGCCCAGATTCAGCGGTTCGACGAGGGTGGGCATGTCAGATCTCCTTCTTGGCGGACTGCGCCGCAAGTTGTTTGGCCGCATCGATCAGTGGATTGCTGGCCGGAGGGCGCGCGGCGTCGGGCGCGATGCGGCTGGAGATCTCCGGACTGGCCTCGGCCTGCGCCGCGAGCAGTCGGCTGCGCACCGTGGCGGGCGCGGTGTTGGTTTCGAGGAAGCCCGCGATCAGGTCGGCGCGACCGGCGAGCGTGCAGGTCTGCGCGATCTCGATGGCATCGGCGGCGCTCAGCGTGGCGGCGGCGGGCGGTTGAGCAGAACTGCCAGCAGGATCAACAAGAGGCCGATCAAGAGCAGCGGTGTCGGTTCGATCATTCATCAATGACTCCTTGGGGTGGTTACAGGAAAAGCCCGCCCGCGTGGCCAGGGCCACCGGAGTCGGGTTGGGGGAAAGGGATGCGAGCAGTTGCGCCAGCGCCTCGTCGAAGCTGCCGACGGCATCGGCCAGACCCGCAGCTATGGCGGATTCGCCGAAGAACAAGCCCGCTTCGGTGGCACGCACGGCGTCGGCATCGAGGCCGCGATGGCGCGCGACTGTCTCGACGAACAGGCCGTAGATGCGATCCACCTCGGCCTTGAGGACGGCGTGCGCTACGTCAGAAATCGGCTCGTGCGGGTTGAGGTCGTTCTTGCGTTCGCCCGCAAACACGGCGGTGTAATGAAGGCCGTCCTTCGCGTCCTTCACCGACTGGTCGACGTGCATGGCGATGACGCCAATCGAGCCGACGCCGCCGGTGCGTGCGACGAACACGCGGCTGGCGGCGGACGCCAGCGCGTAGGCCGCCGAGAACGCGATGTCGTTGGCCACCGCCCATACGGGCTTGACCTGCGCCGCCGCACGGATGCGGTCGGCCAGATCGAACACGCCGCCCGACTCGCCACCGGGAGAGTCGACGTCGAGCAGGATGGCGGCGACATCGGGGCTGGCCAGAGCCGCGTCGATCTGCGCCGCGATGTCGGTGTAGCTGGCAAGGCCCGATGCGGCTTCGAGGCCGGAGGTGCGGCGTACCAGCGTGCCGTGGATCGGGATGACGGCGACCTTGCTGGTCGCGGGCGTCGGCTGGCGCACAGGCGGCGCGTAGTCCGCAGGCGCGGCCATGTCGGTGATACCGACGCGCGCGCCGAGCACGGAGAGGATGATGTCGAGTTTCGGGCGATGGATCGCCAGCGGCACGCCAAAGAGGCGCGCCGCCAGATGTGGCAGAACGGTCATGGGATTCCCTCGGAAAAAATCAGGCGGTCAGCCCGGCGCGCCGACGCCGGTGTCATCGGGCGCGAGCGCGTCGCGGCTGGATTTGGCGATGGAGCCGTCCCGCGTCGTGTAGCGGGCGTCGGAGTCGAAGATCAGCCCGAGATCGTCGGCGCGCTGGTTGTCGGCGGCGATCTCGCGGTCGATGTCCTCGGCGTCGTAGCCGTTTGCCGAGATGGCTTCCGAGCGCGACATCAGGCCCGCACGGATCGCCAGCAACATCGCCTTGAATTCCTTCTCCGGATCGACCCACTGCCAGCCCTGCGGCACCCACTTCGCCTGCTGGTACTGGCGACGGCGCGCAGGCCCGCCACGCGCGAAGCCCGGCGCGTCCAGCGCCCCGGCCAGCACGGCCTGCTTCATCCACGCTGCCCACACCGGACGGCACAGCTGATGCACCAGCACGCCGTGCTGCACCATCTCGCAGCGGCGGCGGAACTCCAGCATCCCGGCGCGGATGGACGAGTAGTTCACGCCAGTCAGATCGCCGGTCAACTGCTCGTAGGTGATGCCGATGGCGGCGGCGACGGCGCGGAACTGCGTGCGCAGGAACTCGGAGTACGAACCGCCCACGTCGGCGGGGTCGGAGAACTTGATGTCCTCGCCGGGTTCGAGAATCTGCAGCGTGCCCGGCTCCAGTCCGGCGAGCGAGATGCCGTCGGCGTCCGCCGCGCCTTCGCCCATCAGGTTGTCCTCGGGGTTCTGACGGGTCACGAAACCCGCGAACATCGCGGCGGTTTTCTTGCGCACCAGCTCGGCGTCGTCGTACTGATCCAGTTCGTTGAGCTTGACCAGCGCCCGCGACAACCACGGCTCGCCCCTGATCTGGCCCGGGCGCAGCACGCGGTAGAGGTGGATGATTTCGGCGGCGGGGATGCGCACCGTGTCCATGCCGCCGTGGCCGGACATCGGGGCCAGACCGCCATCCTCGGGATGCGAGCGGTACAGGTGGTAGGCCACGCGCCGCCCCATCGCGTCGAACTCGATGCCCGAGCGCACCGTGTTGCCGGACGGGAGATCGGTGTTGAGCGAGATCGGCAGGTGCTCCGGCTCCAGCAGTTGCAACTGCAAGGGCACCGAGAGGCCATCCTCCGGGCGACGTGGCCGCAGCCGGATCAGGCACTCGCCGCCTTCGAGCATCGCCCGGCAGGCCAGCGCCTGCAGGCCGTAGAAATCGGTCTGGCCTGCCGCGTCGGCTTCCTCGACCCAATCGCGCCACAGCGCCTGCACGGCGGTCTTGAAGCGCTCATCCTGAGACAGGCTCTGCGGCTTGATGCCCGTGCCGACCGCGTTGGCGACGAAGGCTTCGATGCCTGCCTGCGCCCACGCATTGCGGCGCACGAGGTCGCGGCTCTTGATGCGCAGTTCGGTGCTGGTGGCCAGCATCGCCGCCACCGCGCCGGGGTTGCCGGGCATCCACGCCAGCGCGCGGCGGCCACGGCCTGCGGCTTCGTGGACGGGTGGCTGGCCGAACAGACTGCGAATTTTGGAGTACCAAGCCATCAGAACCCCTTCGCCGTCGTGACGCGGATCTGGCGCTTCGCAGGCACACCGGTGCTGCGCGCGATTTCGGCCTCGACAGTGCGGATGGCGGCCTGCAGTTCTTCGATGCTGCGGTACTCGACCGTCTTGTCGCCGAAGCTCACGCGGCGTTCGCCGGTGGCCAAGGCCTTCCTGAGCGTTTTGAGTTGTGCGTTGGTGTAGGTCACGGTGTCCTCATCTCGTCAGCCAGCGGCTCTTGATGACGCGCCTGCCGGTGTTGCGGTTGCCAGAAACAGCGAGGCCACCGCTGGGGGTGGCCTCGTTCAATTCGATGTCGTGGATGGGCGGTGGCTCATCCGGTGGGGGTGCTACCCCGATCTGTCGCTCCAGTTCGCGCCAGTGGCGTTCCTCGAAGCGATCCAGCCCCGCGCTGGACGCGGCGGCGCGGGCGTAGACGTAGCAGTCCAGCGCCTCATTGCGCTCGCGCATCTTCTGCCACTCGCGCACGGGGAAGCCGTTGCGGTCGCGGCGGGTGATCAACTGCTCGGCGCAGAGTTGCTGGACGAACTCGGCGTCGATCTTGGGCAGGTGGACGAACCCAGCAGGAAACACCGGGGTCAGTCCGTCCTCGCTGACATCGGCGCTCTTGCGCAGGTTGTTGTAGAACTCCAGCTTGGCGATGCCGCCCGCCACCGAGTACACCTTGATGCCCCGGCGCAGCTTCTTGCCGCCCTGCGAGACATCGATGGCGGTCGGTGTGCCGATCAGCGCCGCGCCGCGCGCCACACCCTTGACCGCCATCACGCGCGGGTCGTGGCAAGCACGCACGAAGGCGTAGGCTTCCTGCGTGGCAAAGCCGGTGTCGAGCGCGAAGCGGGCCAGCGGCATCTGCGCTCCGCAAGCGTGTGTCCACTGTTCAGCCAACATCGCGGCCAGAGCTTTCCACACCGTGTCGCGGGCGGTGTCACCCATCAGCACGCGGTGCTCGATGAGCCACGATTCCTTGCCACGCCCGAACGCCCAGACCGAGGCTTCGATGCGATCCTTCTGCACGTCAGCTGCGCCCACCAGCAGCAGACCGCCCAGCGGCACGCTGCCGATGCGATAGTCCTCGCGGCGCTCGACCAGCCGTTGCCAGTCGGGCGCTTCGCCTTCCTCGACCCAGGTCTCGCCCAGCTCGGTGTTCTTGAAGGTCTTGATCGCGGCTGCCGACCCCGATTCCTTGTTGACCGCCGCTTCCCACGCGGCCGCGATGTCGCGCCACGCGCGCCAGCCCACCGGGCTGTACAGCGACGACAGGTGAAAGCCTGCCGTCTTGACACCGCCATCCTGGGCCATCGCCCGCCACTCGCCGTGCTCCAGCATCCACGTCTTGTGGTGCTCGGCAATCGCGGTGTCGCAGGACTCGCAGACGTAGGCCGCCGTTTCCGGCGAACCCTTGTCCCAGCGCAGCTGCTCGAAGCGCAGCCACTGCCGGTGCGAGCAGTGCGGGCACGGCACGAAGTAGCGACGTTGGTCGCTGGCCTCGTACTCGCGCTCGATGGCCGACGCGCCCGAGATCGTCGGCGTCGACACGATGAAAATCTTCCTGCGCGCGAAGGTGCGCGTGCGCGCTTCGGCCAGCGAGATCGCATCGCCTTCGCCCTCGACGTCCAGCGGATAACCGTCCACCTCGTCGAGGAACAGATAGCGCACCGGCATCGAGCGCAGACCGACGGCACTGTTCGCGCCCGTCATCACCAGCACGCCACCGCGAAACTCCTTCGCCAGAATCGTGTTGCCCGAATCCCGCGAGCGCGCCGGAGCGATCAGTTCCGCCAGCGCCGCCGACTCCTCAATCAGCGGATCGATGCGCTGCTTGGAATTGCGCTTGGCCATCTCCACCGTTGGCCAGACGGCCATCATCGGCCCCGGCGCGTGGTGGATGACGTAGCCGATCCAGTTGCTGCCCATCTCGGTCGCGCCGAGCTGCGCCGCCTTCATGAACACCACACGCTCGACCGGCGAGGTAGGTGACAGGCAATCCATGATGGCCTTCAGATACGGCGTGCGAGCGGTGCGCCAGCGGCCCGGTTCGGCGGACGCCTTGCTGGACAGCATCCGGTGCCGATCCGACCATTCCGAAACCGTCAGTAGCGGATCGGGCGTCAGGCCATCACGCCACGCGCGCTCGATCTCCTGCACACCTTCGTAATCGTCCATCATCAATCCACACGCGGGCGCAGTTCGCCCAGTTCGATCAGATGCTCGCGCACGGCAGCTTCCAGCGCGACGTGCATCTGGTGCGCATCGACGCCGAGCGCGGAGGCCATCTGCCCGGAGATGCGTGCGGGCCAGTTGAGCCACGCATCGCGCTCGATGCGCGCCTGCTTGAAAACGTGGGCCACGGCCTGCGCCCGATCCACCAGTTCCTTCTTGCGGTGCGCCAGCTCCACCTTGTTGAGCTGGGCCTTGAGCACTTCGTTGACCGTGCGTGCTTGCAACAGCGACGTGCCACCCGCTGACAGCGGCGGTGCGCCGGGTTCGGGCGCATCGCGTTGCGGCGGTACGTCCCCGGTTGTGGGCCGCGCCTTCGGCGGACTGACCTTTTCCGACACAGCGGCCCGGCGTGGCTGCAATGTGTTTTGTGCCCACTGCGCGTCCGCCGCATCCGGATCAATCGTGCCGTCCGGCAGTGCGGTGATCCGTCCGGTGTCGATGGCCTTCTTCACGGCCACGTGCGACACGCCACGGTGGCGCGCGT